>NZ_LT605205.1:3071654-3743308 GCF_900095135.1 Proteiniphilum saccharofermentans | reverse complement strand
CATACGATTAAGAATTAGACACAAGAGCCGAGAATCAAGACACAAGACACAAGACATTTTAATTATCTTCTCGTGTGAGTACAGTTCTCAGACTTGTTTCATACGATTGGTTTATATAGGAAGATAACAAATAACCGTGCATATTGTTTGCTGTCATTTAAAAACATTATCGAATTATCATCCCAACCTCTTCCCAGTTTCACTATTAGTTTTTCACTTTTCACTTTTCACTTCTAGATAGCATTTTCTGCAGAGAGGTTGGTATTCGTCGGTCTCGCCTAACATCACCTGTTTATCGTTTTTTACCAACCGGTGCGAATAGTTCGCCAGGTTACCGCAACGCACGCAAATGGCATGTACTTTTATTACATCATCGGCAATGGCGCACAATCCCGGCATCGGGCCGAAGGGAATACGTTTGAAATCCATGTCGAGCCCGGCAATGATCACCCTGATCCCCTGGTCGGCCAGATTCTGGCACACATCCACTAATCCCATGTCGAAGAACTGTGCCTCATCGATCCCTATCACTTCCGCTCCCGAGGAGAGAAGTAAGACATTGCTGGAGTGTTCCACAGGGGTGGAGAGAATGGCGTTTTTATCGTGCGATACTACCTCCTCTTCGGAATAGCGGGTATCAATGGCGGGTTTAAAGATTTCTACCGTTTGACGTGCAAACTGGGCTCGGCGTAATCTGCGCAGTAATTCCTCGGTTTTACCGGAGAACATCGATCCGCAAATAACTTCGATACGTCCGGTGCGTGCTGTTTCGTTTAGTTTGTTTTCGTTATACATCTTCTGTTCGGATGTTTCTTTCCTGATATGTTATCTGTGACGGTTTACCCGGTACGGCAATATAAGGGAGATTATTTTCCTTTGACAATTTTCTTGATCTCGTTTAGTTTGTTGAGTGCCTCGATGGGGGTTAGGTTGTTTATATCGAGGTTGATGATCTCGTCACGCACCTGGCTGAGGATTGGGTCATCCAGTTGGAAGAAACTCAACTGGTAGCCTTCCCGTTTTTCCACAAAATCCTGAATGGGCTTTTTGATCATCTCTTTCCGGTTGGAGGATTCCATCTGGGCAAGGATCGCATCCGCCCGGTTGGTAATACTTTGTGGAACACCGGCCATTTTTGCCACATGGATACCGAAGCTGTGCTCACTTCCGCCCGGCATCAATTTACGCAGGAAGATCACCTTGTTATCGATCTCCTTTACCGCCACATTATAATTTTTAATGCGTTTGAACGATTTCTCCATCTCATTCAGTTCGTGATAATGCGTAGCGAAGAGTGTCTTGGCACGTGCTTTCGGATTTTCGTGTATATATTCCACTATCGCCCAGGCGATAGAGATACCGTCGTAGGTGCTTGTACCCCGTCCCAGTTCATCAAAAAGGACCAAGCTGCGATCCGACAAGTTGTTAAGGATATTCGCCGCTTCGTTCATCTCTACCATAAAAGTGGATTCACCTAGTGAGATGTTGTCCGATGCGCCTACCCTGGTAAATATCTTATCTACCAGTCCGATCTTTGCGGAATCGGCCGGTACAAATGATCCTATCTGTGCCATCAATGTAATGAGTGCAATCTGGCGGAGGAGTGCCGATTTTCCCGCCATATTGGGCCCGGTGATGATGATGATCTGTTGGGTTTCACTATCCAAATAAAGGTCGTTTGCAATAAACGGTTCTCCGGCAGGGAGTTGCTTCTCGATTACCGGATGGCGCCCGCTTTTTATGTCGATGATTTCGGAGTCGTTGATTTCCGGCCGGATATACTTGTTTTCTTGTGCTGCGTTGGCGAAGGAGAGAAGGCAATCGGCCCGGGCAATTATGTTAGCATTGGTCTGGATAGCGGGAATATATTCAAGCAGGCTTTCAACCAATGAGGAGTAAATACGGTTCTCAAGTGAGATAATTTTCTCTTCGGCTCCCAGGATCTTCTCTTCATATTCTTTCAGTTCTGCCGTGATATACCGTTCGGCGTTTACTAGTGTCTGTTTGCGTATCCAGTCAGCCGGGACTTTGTCTTTATGTGTGTTGCGTACCTCTATATAATAGCCGAATACATTGTTAAAAGCTACTTTTAGCGATGGTATACCGGTCCTTTCACTCTCTCGTTGCTGGATTTGCATCAGGTAATCTTTACCTGAATAGGCGATCTGGCGCAGTTCGTCCAACTCTTTGTCCACACCCTTCCTTATATATCCACCCTTATGTAGCAAGGTTGGTGGGTCAGGGACAATCTCTTTTTCAATACGATCCCGGATCGCGAGGCAGGGGTCGAGTTTCTCCCCCATCTCTACAATACTTTGGTTCTCGGATGAGAGGAAAGCTTCCCTGATTGGCTCGATGGCAGTGAGCGCTACTCTCAATTGCGCTACTTCCCTCGGATTGACCCTTCCCGTGGCAGCTTTAGAGATGATCCGTTCCAAATCGCCTATGAGTGAGAGTTGCTGTTCAAGCAATATTCTCAACTCCGGCTTACGGAAAAAGAGTTCTACTACCTCCAGGCGGTCCTCGATGGGTTTAGCCTCCTTGAGGGGAAATACCGCCCACCGTCGTAATAGTCGCGACCCCATGGGAGAGATAGTCTTGTCGAGCACGTTGAGAAGGCTTTTTCCTCCTTCGTTGAGAGGGTTGATCAGTTCCAGGTTGCGTATGGTGAATCTGTCGAGTCTTACAAAACGTTCCTCTTCAATACGTAACAGGGAGGTTATATGGCCAATGTGCTTGTGCTGTGTGATGTCTAAATAGTGGAGTATGGCACCCGAAGCGATAATTCCTTGTGTAAGCTGCTCTATTCCGAAGCCTTTCAGATTTTTTGTCTGAAAATGGGAAAGTAATCTGTCACGGGCACTGCTTTCAGTAAAAATCCAGTCGTCCAGTTCAAAAAGGAACCATTGAGAACCGAAGGCTTCTTCAAACTTCTTTTTATTGCCCCGTTCAATTAGTATCTCTTTCGGAGCAAAGTTGGAAAGAAGCTTATCAATATCATCCACTGTCCCTTCAGCAGTGAGGAATTCACCGGTAGAAATATCGAGAAAAGCAGTCCCGAACCGATTCCCTTTTTCCATATGCATTGCACAAAGAAAATTGTTTTCTTTGTGGTTCAATATGTTATCGTTGATAGAGACCCCAGGAGTGACTAATTCCGTAATTCCCCGCTTCACCAGTTTCTTGGTCATCTTTGGATCTTCCAATTGGTCGCAGATAGCCACCCGTTTGCCTGCACGCACTAGTTTGGGCAGGTAGGTATCCAGAGCGTGATGAGGAAAACCTGCCAGTTCCACAAACTGCGCCGTACCGTTTGCCCTTCGTGTAAGTGTAATACCCAGTATTTCTGAAGCCACGACGGCATCATCCGAAAATGTCTCATAAAAATCACCTACACGAAACAGCAATATAGCGTCGGGATGTTGTGTTTTTATCTCAACGTACTGCTTCATCATCGGTGTTTCTGCTATCTTTTTTCCCACAGATCTTTTTTATAATTACCAATTACCAATTACCAATTACTAATGACTAATTATCACAGTACATTAAATTGTTGAATCTTGAATTTTGAGTTTTGAATTTGAAATTGTGAATCCAAGGAGCGAAATTACAAAAAAAGCATGATTACCCAAAATTACCGTAGCAGTTGTCTTAATTCTTTGACTCCTTCCGACGCTCCTTTTTGAATATGATGGATATCATAACGACTGGTATACACATCCTTCGGATCAATTAAATATACCGGCACATTTTTTCTCACGTCATGGAGTAGCCCCGCTGCCGGATACACGTTCATGGAGGTGCCGATGATGACGAAGATATCGGCCCGGTTACAAATTTTTTCGGCTTCAGGGATCATGGGAACCGCTTCGCCAAACCAGACGATATGTGGTCGTAACTGGAACCCTTTCTCGCAAGTGTCTCCCAAATGGATGTCTATATGTTCCGGATCTATGTCGTAGATGAGCGAATCATCTCCGGTGGAACGAGCTTTCATCAGCTCGCCGTGCAGATGCAATACTTTTGTGCTGCCGGCCTGTTCATGAAGGTTGTCGATGTTTTGGGTGATGATGTGCAGGTCAAAATCCTTTTCCATCCCTGCCAGTTCATAATGCCCTGCGTTGGGTTTGGCTTTCATTAGTTCACGACGACGCATATTGTAGAAGTTCAGGACTAATTCGGGATTCGCTTCAAATCCTTCGGGTGTGGCCACTTGTTCTACCGGGTATTGTTCCCATAAACCTCCCGAGTCGCGGAAAGTGGCAATGCCGCTTTCCGCACTCATACCGGCTCCTGTAAGTACGACCAGTTTTTTCTTCATACGATTTCTTTTTGGTTCAAATATAGCTTTTTTCACCTTAAAACCAGCGTTGTTTCATATTAAAATCGTACTTTTGTGAGTTTAAATCAAAAGAAAAAGTTAAATGGACAAATTAAGTTACGCGTTAGGGATGAGTATGGCTTCGAATCTGATGAATTCAGGGTTAAAGCAAATTGATGTGGAATCATTTGTGAAAGCCTTCACTGAGATTATGACCAATGCTACCCCCTCTATGAGCCCTCAGGAGGCAAACCAGGTTATTCAGGGCTATTTTAGCAAGATGCAGGACGAGATGCTGGAGAACAACCTTAGGGAAGGTCAGGCGTTTTTAGAAGAGAACAGTAAAAAAGAGGGTGTCGTTACGCTTCCCAGCGGGTTGCAGTATGAGGTGCTTCAGGAAGGAGAAGGAGCTAAGCCTAAAGCTACCGACAAGGTAAAATGTCACTACCATGGAACATTATTAAACGGTCAGGTTTTTGATAGTTCAGTGCAGAGAGGCCAGCCAGCTGTTTTTGGTGTAGATCAGGTAATCAAAGGATGGGTGGAAGCGCTTCAGTTGATGTCAGTAGGCTCCAAGTGGAGACTCTATATTCCGTCCGGACTTGCTTACGGTGCACAGGGAGCGGGAAATTCCATTGAACCCAATTCCACTCTTATTTTTGATGTCGAGTTATTGGGTATAGAGTAAGAAAGATTACAAATACATTATTTAATATATAGAAGAAAATGAAGAAAACAATTTTAGGCACATTTTGTGCCATGACTATGCTTACAGTGTTGATGGTCTCCTGTGGAGGAGCCTCTACGCCGAAGACATCCCTGAAAAATTCTGTGGACAGTGTTTCTTACGCTTATGGCGTGAGTATGGCTGAGCAGGGATTGGTGCAATACCTCGAACAGCAAGGAGTATTGCAAAGTGCATCCAACATCGAATACGATTATCAGATGAGGATTGCTGCTGCCGATTCTACCCAAAAGGCAGTATTACAAAAAGAGATGGCCGCAAAGATCGACTCAGTGAACAAGATCAATGCTCCCCGCCTTAATGAATTTATCAAAGGGTTAAAAGCGGCAATGAATCTTGAGGAAAAATCTCCTTATGCCCAGGGGTTAAGTATTGGAGTACAGTTTTCCCAGATGATGCTTCCTCAATTCAACTCGATGCTTTTCGGATCCGACTCCACACAAAAAGTGGATAACGACCAGATTATGGCCGGATTGATCTCCGTGTTGAAAAATCAACAGTTGGCTATCAGCACGATGGATGCCAGCGCGTTAGTGCAGAAAAAGATGGAAGAAGCGCAGGCTGCAGAACAAGCCCGGCAGGAAGAAGAGCTTAAGGTGCAGTATGCCGATAGTATTGCTGCCGGAGATGCTTACCTGGCCGAGAATGCCAAGAGGGAAGGGGTGGTTACCTTGCCCAGCGGGTTGCAGTATGAGGTGCTGAAGGAAGGAAATGGCGCCATCCCTACCGATACCGACCGTGTGAAGGTACATTATCATGGGACATTGATCAATGGTACTGTGTTTGACAGTAGTGTAAACAGAGGAGAACCCTCTACATTTGGCGTGACCCAGGTAATTGCCGGTTGGACGGAAGCATTGAAACTGATGCCCGTGGGATCGAAATGGAGATTATATGTTCCCTATGATCTGGCTTACGGAGCGCAGGATCGCGGTACTATCAAACCATTTTCTAATCTTATTTTCGACGTAGAATTACTGGGAATAGAGTAATAAACTTTTTTCAGGATAAGTAGGAAAGGGCGGCCATAAAGGTTGCTCTTTTTTTTATTTTGTCATTTTTTAAAAAACCTATTGTTTTTGTCTTTTTTATATTGATTTCTTCAATATTAGATGAAAAGTAAAGTAATTTTTAGTTTTTGCTTGCATAGTGTTTTTTAAAGGTGTATATTTGCACTATTATAGATTGTAGGGTTATAGTATTGGTATTTGTTAAAATTCTGCGAGTGTTTTTGTAATTAGGTTTCAGTGGAATTTTTAATGAAATGTATAAAAAACGAGAAAAGAAATTTCAGTCTGATGTTTTTTTTAAAAAAAAAGTACAAAAAACCACGTAATTAAAATAAATGATTTATATTTGCGCAACGTATAGATAACCACAAAAATGTTAAAATAATGTAGAGTGTGGCACTGTAGAGTATAGTAGAGTTGTAGAGTCTCTGCTGAATGGAAGGTGTTAGTATGTTAATTATTTTGATAATTAATCTATTGTTATTAGTTAAAACCCTTTCCGGCTATTGAGAAGTATAAGGAATATAATATTATAATAGTGTTTAATTTAAAAGTAGAGTTTATGAAAAGAAAGCTAACTATGTTTTTAGCCCTGTTCTTTATTGGGATAGGGCTTGCTGTGGCTCAGACCCAGGTACGGGGTACCGTGGTGGATGAAGCGGGCGAACCGGTGATCGGGGCTACCATCCAAATCAAAGGTACATCGCAGGGAACCGTTTCCGATATCGACGGTAATTTCACCCTGTCTGCCCCTGCCGGTGGCACACTTGTAATTTCCTATGTGGGATATCAAACACAGGAAGTGCCCGTGAGTGCGAATGTGAGAGTGGTGTTAAGGGACGATACTGAAATACTTGATGAAATTGTTGTCACGGCATTAGGTATCAGGCGTGAGAGAAAAGCTTTAGGATACGCTGTTCAAGACGTAAGTGCTGATGATCTGCAACGAACAGGAATGGCGGATTTAGCCAAGTCATTACAAGGAAAAGTCGCCGGTATAGACATAAAAACAACAAGCGGTATGCCCGGGGCTTCGTCGCAGATTGTGATCAGGGGTGCGCGTTCATTCACCGGGGATAACACTCCGTTATATGTTGTGGACGGAATGCCTATCGCCAGTACTGCTGCATATAGTACGGGAAACAGTGTTTCCGGGGCCGATATTTCTAACCGAGCCTTAGACATAAACCCGAATGACATAGAAAGCATTAACGTATTAAAAGGTCAAGCTGCTGCAGCTTTGTATGGTTTGAGAGCTTCAAACGGAGTAGTTATCATTACTACAAAAAGTGGAAAAGGAGTAGCTAAAGGTAAACCAGTTATTTCTATTAACCAGACAACAAGCTTTGAACAAGTTTCAAGAACACCTGATTATCAAACGACATGGGCACAGGGTGTAGACAGATTATATAGCCCAAATAGTTCAATGGCATGGGGCCCAAAAATTTCGGAATTACCGAACGATCCGAATTATGGAGGGAATGTAGCAAATTCAAGTAACGGAAATGACGCTACTAAATATAAAGGAATGTATTATGTTCCACAAAGAGCTGCTGCCGGTTTAGATCCGTGGGTAACTCCTCAAATTTATAATAACTGGGATGAATATTATCAAACCGGACATACCTCCACAACAGGTGTAAATGTAAGTCAAGCTGCCGATAGGGGCAATTTCTCTGTAGGTCTTGGTTATACCGACCAAAAAGGTATCGCTTTAAATACCGGGATGACTCGGGTGAATGCTAAGGCAGCAGCAGAAACGTTACTCTCAGATCATTTCACAGTGGGTTTTGCTGCAAATTACGCAAAAACCGGAATTGACAAGTTATCAGGAGCCAATGATGGTTCGTTAGCCGGTGTACTGGGAGCTCCGCCAAGTTATGATTTGAAAGGAATACCTAATCATGTTCCGGGAGACCCGTATACGCAGATATATTACAGATCCCTTACATTTGATAATCCTTATTGGGTGGCAAATAATAATACATTTAACGAAAAAACCGATCGCTTTTTCGGAAACACTTATCTGCAATACACGACCGCTTTTTCGGAAACATTAAATTTGAACGTAAAATATCAGTTCGGAGTAGATTCTTATACGACGCACTATCAGGATATTTTTGGTTTCGGATCAAAAGGGCAAAAAGGCTATTTAGACAACTACGGGGTTACACGTAATGCCTATAATTCATTATTAACTGCAGTCTTCGATTGGCGTATCAGTGAAGATTTCCGTTTGAATGCATTATTGGGTAATGAAGTAAACCACATTGACCGCAAAAGCTATAGTGAATACGGTACCGATTTTAACTTTGGCGGATGGAATCACATAAGCAACGCCAATACCGTTACCGCAAGCGAGTCTAAAACGCGTGAGAGGACTGTCGGATTTTTCTCAAATTTAGACCTTTCCTGGAGAGATATGATATACTTTGGGGTTACAGGCCGAAATGACATTGCTTCAACTATGCCAAGAGGTAACCGGTCATTCTTCTATCCTTCCGTTTCTTTGGGATTCATCGCCAGCGAATTGGAATTTATAAGAGATATAGAGTGGATCACTTTTGCCAAATTAAGAACATCTTATGCTGAAGTAGGACAAGCAGGAACGTATCTGAATAATTACTTCGTTAAACCAACTTATGGTGGTGGATTCTGGCAGTCAGAACCGATTATTTATCCTGTGGGTGGCGTAAACTCTTATGTTTCTTACAGCACACTCTATGATCCAAATTTGAAGCCGCAGAATACCAAGTCTTACGAGTTTGGAGCAACGTTGCAATTCTTAAACAATAGGATAGGAGTTGATTACACGTATTCACGACAAAACGTAAAAGACCAGATTTTTGCAGTGCCATTAGCAGGCTCAACAGGAGCCAGCAGTTTAGTAATGAACGGCGGATCAGTACATACTGATGTACATGAGTTTGTATTGAATTTAACGCCAGTTAAAACCACAGATTTCACGTGGGATATCAACCTGAACTATTCAAAAGTCACAAATATGGTAGATGCATTGGCTCCGGGTGTGGAAAGTATTTTCCTCGGAGGTTTTGTAACTCCACAGGTGAGAGCCGGAATTGGCAATACATATCCAGTAATTTATGGAACACAATATAAGAAAAATGATAAAGGTCAGATTTTGGTAGACGAAGATCCCAGTTCCGCAAGTTATGGTATGCCTATGCCCGGAGAGCCGGGTGTGTTAGGAGAAGTTTCTCCTGATTTTATTCTGGGAGGAACCAATATCTTTTCGTACAAAAATCTGACACTGGCAGCAACGATGGAGTGGAAGAATGGAGGAAAAATGTATTCCGGTTCAAACGGATTGTTAGACCTCTACGGTTTATCGTCAAGAACTGCAGACAGGGAATCGACATTTATTTTTGACGGTTACAAAGCCGATGGATCCAAGAATGATATTGCACGTGGCGGACCCAATGATCCGGGAGCATATCAAACATTATTCTCCGACGTTTTATCGAATATAGATGAATATTATATACACGGTAACTCGTTTGTTAAATTAAGGGAGCTTTCGTTAGGTTACAATTTCCCTAAAGGTGTAATTCCGAATATTGATCTGTCTCTCAATGTTTTTGCTCGGAATATTCTATTGTGGACAGAGTTAGACAATTTGGATCCGGAATCATCTCAAGGAAATAATAACATGGCGGGAGGTTTTGAGCGGTTCTCATTGCCACAAGCTACCAGCTATGGTGTTGGCTTAAATATTGTGTTTTAAAAATAAAAAAGTAGAAATATGAAAAAAATATATATCGCAATCATATCATTGGGGATTTTATTTTTTGGTTCGTCTTGCTCCGAAAATATTATGGACGAGTTGAACAAAAATGTAAACAATCCAGAAAATATGAGCTCCAGACTGATGCTGACGGATTTAATAACAACATCGGCATTTACAGTTACGGGAAGCGACTTAGCTTTCTATGCGTCCGTGTATATTGAACATAACGTAGGCATCTTTAATCAGTTATACAATGCTGAGATAAGATCTAACGAACCGACCAGCAGCACTACCTACAATAATTCGTGGGGAGCTGTTTATAGGAACTTACGCGATCTTAAAACCGTAATCGAAAAATGTTCGGAAGGCGGAGAAGAAGAAGGTAATTATCATAATTTGGGTATAGCTCAAATTCTTTCAGCTTACAATTTGGCTATTCTAACCGATTTAATGGGTGATGTGCCTTGGTCGGAAGCATTGCAACCGGGAATTATTTTCACTCCGACATTAGATTCTCAGGAAAGTATCTATGCTGATATTTTTAAATTTTTGGACGACGGTATAGCTAACTTGTCCAAAGAAACTACATTTCCTCTGTTGGGAACCCAAGATTTCATTTATGGGGGGAACGCTGCAAGTATTGCTAAATGGATAAAATTCGGACATGGACTGAAAGCAAGATATACAATGAGACTTTCACATAAATCACCGGATTATGCAGGCGTAATCTCGTCTGCCAATCAGTCATTCGCAAACAGCAGTGAGGAAGCAAAGTTCTTATATAACGGAACTTCTTCAAAAAGTCCATTTCATCAATTTTATACTGACCGTAATTATTTCGGAGCCAGCCAGAGTTTACATGAAAAACTTACTGAACGCAATGACCCCCGCGATGCTGTTTACTTCAAGCCAAATACAGGTCAGAGCGAGATAGAGTTTGCTCCTAACGGAACACCCACTCAGGTGCAAGGCAGATACGGACTTTCCGGACTAACCGGAATAACTGCTCCTACATTTTTAATGAGTTATCATGAGTTGGAATTCTTAAAAGCTGAAGCTTATGCAAGACAAGGGGCCGCAACTTTACCTCAGGCAAGAGAGGCCTTAAAAAAGGCTATTACAGCTGCTTTCGCTAAAAGTAATGTTGGATTATCGGCCGAAGACGCCGAAGAGTATTTCGATGACAGTGTGTCGGGAAGATTAACAACCCCCGAGGCAACATTAGCCGAAATTATGGTTCAGAAATACATAGCGCTCTATGAAGAAGAAGCGATAGAAGCTTATAACGATTATCGCAGATTAAGAGCAATGGGGAATAATTTCGTTCAGTTGAAAAATCCTCTTAATACAAACAGATTTCCATTACGCTTTACTTATGGATCGTCAGATGTTACGACTAATGAAAACATTCGTAACGCTTATGGAGATGGCTCTTATGTTTACACAGAGAGTGTATGGTGGGCAGGCGGCTCGAGATAATAAACTAAATTTAAAAAAATATGAAAATGAAAAAAATAAATATTTATAGTAGTTTGGTTTTGGTCTTCGTTTTTCTTTTAGGAGCATGCGAAGATACGAATGAGAACTTAGTAGCACAACGAGGTGTTGCAGTTGTTCCTGCCATCTCTGATGTAGAACCGGCATTCTTTACTACCGATTTTGATAATACGTTCATTCAGTTTAATGTGAGTCTACCCGAAGGTGAAAGTGTGGATGCTGCTGAAATTCAGGCAACCTTTAAGGATAAAACAGCAACTATTCAACCTATATCGTCATTTCCCGCGACTATAAAATTGCCGGCAAGGGATGTTATGAACAAATTAGGATTAAATGACAATGACGTGGATGTAGAAAATAATAACGAGTTTAGCTTTTATGTAGTGACTACAACCAATGGAGTTACAACCCGTTCAAAAACAGGCGCTGTGAAAGTGTTGGTAACTTGTGAATTTGATCCTGAATTGGCTGTCGGTAGTTATCATGTAGTATCCAGCAGTTGGGAAGTGGAAGGAGATGTGACATTTACAGCTGATCCAGACAATCCGTATAAAATATATGTTTCAGGACTTTACGAGATGGAGGGTGGAGAACCTAATGATCATGTGTTGGAATTGAATATTAGTCCGACTTCATTCGAGGTTACCGGGCCAACTTCAAAATTAGGGCCGGAAACTCCTTGGGGAACATATACGAACTATTATTATACTCCTACCCAAGGAATATACAGGTCTTGCACAGGAGCATTCGAAATGCAGTTTAGGATAACAGTAGATGAAGGATCCTTCGGAACTTTTAATTTTATATTTACACGAAATTAATAAAAAACTTGTCAATTAAAAAGACCGCTTTAGCTATTTTGCTGAGGCGGTTTTTTCTGTTGCGTATGATTAGTGAGCTTGATAGTACGAGTTCTCTATGGGAAAGGTAGTATTCAATCGTTAGTTCAGGGTGAGGATATCCATATTGCCTCACTGTCAGTAGAATGTTTTCCCTATCACCTATTTATTCCAGTTTTGTGCGCAAAGGAAAAAAAGCTCGTGACGAGTCCGAAAGAAGTAAACTGCACTCGCTGTTGTCCATCATGCTGCAAATTTACAATTTTGGAATTCAATTCCAAAATTGTAAGGAATATTTCAGGGGTTAAAACATAATAACGTCAACCTGCCATACGTCCCTGTTGTGAATTTTGTTCCACTAAGATCGAATGCCCCGATTCCCTAAGATGATTGGCATCATCCCTTCGTATCGAACGAAGCTATTTCCAGAATTGAATTACACGATACGATAACGAAAGTCCACATGTATGTTATTGAGACGACAAGGACCCCGTTGATCGCTTAGCCGGCGCATCATGCATCTCAATGCCCTGTTTTACTTCAAAAGCAGCCCAAGCACCACCACTTTGCTGGACTATCGCATCTATTTCTAACCCTGTAGAGTCTCTGTGATGATATACTTCGGCGTCATTGGCCCTTGCATACACTTTTAAGTCGTGATACACAGGCGATTCAAACAGGAATCCGCAATATTTAAGGTCTTTCAATAATATTCATTTTTAGCCCAACTTTCACCCTCAAAATTATTTTTGATAAAAAATGAGCCTGTTTTATGCTCCTTTGATGTGATAGCCATTTGATATTCAGCGATCGTATTTTTCGGAAGTATGTCAAATCCGGATTGTAGGACACTTTTGAATGCAAGTCTTGTTGTATTTTTGTCTCATGCACGTGAATGTACAACTACGTTTCAATTCCGCCACGGGACAGGAAGCTCCTTACTATCGACTGCAGGAGTCTTATCGAGATGTGCGCGGACATGTGCATTCCCTGATTGTACTGAATATCGGTTTTGAACCATGCCTGAAGCCTCTCCAGGTCAAACGTATTGCACGTGCCTTGACTATGCGTTTTCAACACCGGCATCATGGATCTCTTTTCCCGGAAAATAAGGATGGACTTTCTCACGAAGAGCGCCTCTTTGCCGAACGATACTGGCAACGCATGCTTGCCGAAGGAGGGATCGACCGGTTCAACCAAAAAGAGAACCAATCCAAAGAAGAGTCCGAAAGGTATATAGATTTGGATACAGTAGAACATACCGATGCCCGTAACATCGGCGCGGAATGGCTTTGCAAACAAACCATTGACCGCCTGGGGCTGGAAGATTTTCTAAGAGGCCAGGGCTGGAATGAAAACGCCATTCATGCCGCTCTCTCCCATCTGATTGTCCGAACCGTTTATAGTCCATCGGAATGGGCTACACACCGTGTCATGAAGGAGAATTCCGCTGCTTGCGAACTTTATTCAGGTACTCCGGATTGGACTCCGGGCATCAATGCACTCTACCAAATGCCGGATCGTCTTTATGGGATCAAAGATAAATTGGAACGACATCTTTGCCAAAGGACGGATAACCTGTTCAATATAGATAATCGTATCGTGCTTTTTGACCTGACCAACTTCTATTTTGAAGGCCGTAAAGCAGGAAGTCGCAAAGCGCGTTTCGGACGCAGCAAGGAGAAGCGCAACGACTGTCGATTACTGGTATTGGCCTTGTGCATAAACAGGGAGGGATTTATCCGTTATTCCTCTATTCTTGCAGGCAATACCTCAGACCCCAAATCACTTCCCGGTATGATTGACAAGTTGGCTGTCAAAACCTCCGTCACCAGTAAAAAGACCTTGGTTGTAATCGATGCAGGCATCTCCACCGAAGAGAACCTGCAAGGCATAAAAGAAAAAGGATACAATTATCTTTGCGTATCCCGCACACGGTTAAAAGACTACAGCCTCTCGAAGGATCACCGGACGGTAACCGTACATGACACCAGAAAACAGGAGATTACCTTGCGGGAAGTGCAGACCCGGCCTGAAGAGGATTATTATCTGGAGATCACCTCTCCCTCAAAAGCAATGACGGAAGCCTCCATGAACCGTCAATGGAAAGAACGCTTTGAAGGTGAGATGGAGAAAATCAACGAGGCCATTACAAGGAAAGGAGGTACCAAACGTTACGAAAAAGTAGTTGAACGAGTCGGCAGAGCCATTGAGCGTTATCCCTCCATCGCGCGACATTATCAAATAACGTACCTGTGCAATGAGAGGAAACCAGCTGAAATGCAAAAAGTAAACTGGACGATCAAGGATATTACCGCAATAGACAAAAACACGGGAGTCTATTTCCTGAGAACCAACGTACGGACTTTTGGCGAACAGACGACCTGGGAGTATTATAATTTGATTCGTGAGATAGAATGCACCAACCGGCAGCTAAAAACGGATCTCAATCTACGACCCATCTATCATCAAAAGGATGAACGCAGTGATGCGCATTTATTCTTCGGACTACTTTCTTATTGGATTGTCAATACGATACGCTTTCAACTCAAGCAATCGGGAGAAAACGCTTATTGGACAGAGATTGTTCGCCGCATGTCTACGCAGAAATTGGTGACTACAGAAGCCGTCAATGCCCTGGGTGAGAAGGTGGAACTGAGACAATGCAGTCGGCCGACAAAGCAAGCGGAGAGGATATACTCCATCCTAAAGATGAAACAGGCGCCGTTCAAGAAAATAAAAATATGTAGGTCACAGTCACCGCCAAGGGGATCGTCCTGACTCATTCTGGACAGGATTGCGTGGAAATGTAAGTGAAAGTTGGGTTAGGATATCGTTTGCATAATAAACAAAAGTTTATTACCTTTGTCGAGTCGAAGAAGGATAATTAACAAAGGAGCGCCATGAAACAGTACGTGCCAAAAGAACGGAGGAAACTGGAAAAGGAACTCCTGTTTTATCTTCGTAAATACCGGTTCTTTTACACATAAAAATGATCTGGTGGATTATATCGCAAATCGTAGAAGAATTGAAAAGAGATGTTTAATAAAACTGCCTACCTGATAAGGGGTAAGACACAAAAACGAGAAAGTATGACAACAGGTGAAAAATTTGAAGAGCTGAAAAAGAAAGACATAGCTGCCAAGTCAGACCGGGAACGGATAACTAATGATAAAGAATTAGAACAGCTTGCAAATAACGATCCGGAAGGTTTTGAAACTGCTTTTATAGCAAGTGCAAAGCAAACGCTTGTAGACGCCAAGCGTTTGAGAATAAAAGAGCAAATGAGAGAGATTACACAATTCGTATCCATGTCGTATATCGCGAAGAATTATTTCAACAAAACAAAAAGCTGGCTCAGCCAGCGTATAAATGGGCACGATGTGAACGGCAGACAAGCTCAATTTACACCCGAAGAAATAGATACGCTCAACAAAGCATTTTCTGATCTATCACAGAAATTAGGGGCATTCCGCATTTCTTTGTAAACAACCCCGCATTCGCTACCCGGATGTAAAAACCACTTAATCCCTGATCAGCGGTGAGGGTAAAGGAATCTGTTCATCATTCAATAATTTAAGTATGCGTGCCATAGTTTACAAATGTATGGATTTTTCTTAGAAAACCGTAAGAGTTTACTGCATAAAGAATAAGTAAACTTAAACAGGGTATAGTACAATCCTGATGCGAATTATTTTCTATCTTCAGTAATTATATGTAATTTTGAAGTTATACTTCGAAATTACATAAATTGATTTAAGAGATGAGTAAATTGTTTATTGAAAGAAAAATTACCGCTGTTTTGCATGAAGTTTACCACTATTTTTCGGTAATAACATTAATCGGCCCGCGCCAGTCAGGGAAAACCACTTTGTTGAAAAAAGTTTTTGCCAACCTGCCATACTATTCATTGGAGAATCTTGATGTCAGACAATTTGCCATAAATGACCCTATGGGTTTTCTTACCCAGCATCCCGAAGGAATGATTTTGGACGAAGTGCAGAATGCTCCCGTCCTGATGTCTTTTATACAAGGTATGGTCGATAAAGATCCTGAAAAACGATTTATTCTTTCGGGTAGTTCTCAATTTTCCATCCTTGAGAAAATAACTCAATCGTTAGCGGGGCGTACCGCTGTACTGGAACTACTCCCGCTTTCATTTGCCGAAGTGAAAAATGAAGCGCAAAACAAAACAGTAGACAGATTGATACTGGATGGTTTTTATCCGGTTATATATGCAGGAAAGAACATACCTTCCCTATTTTATCCATCGTATGTAAAAACTTATTTAGAACGGGATGTGCGGGATTTGTTACAAATAAAAGATATGATGCAATTTCAAACTTTTTTAAGGCTTTGTGCCGGACGTATCGGCTGTTTGTTTAACGCCTCGGAACTTTCAAACGAAGTCGGGGTCTCGGCTAATACTATCAAATCATGGCTGTCCGTTTTGCAGGCATCTTATGTAATTCTCTTATTGCCTCCTTTCTTTGAAAATATACGTAAACGGCTAACCAAGACCCCGAAGCTCTATTTTTGTGATACGGGACTTGCTTGCTATCTGTTGGGAATTGAAACAGAACAACAATTGGAAAGAGATAGAATGCGGGGTCATTTATTTGAGAACCTTATTATCAACGAAGCACTTAAAACCCGATATAATCGGGGAAAAGAAAGTAATTTATTCTTTTATAGGGACAGTAACGGCAATGAAGTGGATTTGCTTTTGAAACAAGGAAAAGACTATAAAGCTATTGAAATAAAATCTTCTCAAACGTATCATCCCGATTTCGAGAAAGGGATTCGTGCTATTACCTCTTCCCTTGGGGATAGGATAATTGACAAAACTATTATTTATACCGGGGAGTTTGAGAATAATTCTTCAGAAGTAAAGCTGCTGAATTACAGGGTGATGGGGTTGGTTCTGTAAGGGGCTAAGTCTTACATCTCACGTCCTAACAGCATGGGTAATGCTCCTGCATAATAAAAAGGGATATTGAGCAATTTGAACGATTTCCCTTTTGGAGTGCGTACCGTGTCCACAGAATACTTTTCACTCCATATACGAACGGCTGTATTCCCTGCTGACAAATCCATAAAAGATTGTATGGAGCGTAAATGGGCATTAGTCCCCGATTTTACCTCTATGGGAATAATATGGGTGCCCTGTTGCCAAATGAAATCGACTTCGGCATTGGATCCCTTTTTGTTGCGTATCCAGAAGTTGAGATGCTCAATATGTGCATTGTTTAATAGTACGCGCAATTCTTGTGCTACAATCTGTTCGGCAATAGTCCCTTTCCAAGAGTCAAGAATATCTGCCTTTCCCAGTAATTCGACTTGAAGATTAGCCGCAAAATTAACAAGCCCGGTAT
This sequence comes from Proteiniphilum saccharofermentans, assembly GCF_900095135.1. Lineage (NCBI taxonomy): Bacteria > Pseudomonadati > Bacteroidota > Bacteroidia > Bacteroidales > Dysgonomonadaceae > Proteiniphilum > Proteiniphilum saccharofermentans. The sequence goes on along the minus strand of NZ_LT605205.1, from coordinate 3,725,773 downwards.
CTACCCAACACAATTTTGGCGCTCGGCGAAAAGACACTTCAATAGGAACCTGCACGCTGGTAGCGGGATATACCAATTCCAACAGAAAAGCCCTCTCCATTATTGTAAATGCCTCCCTGACATCCTTGGAAAGATAACCGGAGCCCCCAAAATTAACGCAATAGCGCCACCGCTTTCGGTTCGGTTTGTATTTCATCGATAAACAGCAGGATCCTGCCTTTTTCTATAGATATATTTTGACGAAAACTAACAACCTGCATTATTTCCGAAACCGTATCTGATTCGGTAAACAATCGCGCATCTCCCGGCCTTTCAAGGTTTAGATGGATGTAATTGTCGAACTCCCGGCTAAACTCTTCTACGACGGTTGTTTTCCCTACTTGCCTGGCTCCACGTAGGATAAGCGGCTTGCGGTGCGGATTCGACGCCCATTCTTTCAATCTTTGATATATATTTCTGTAAAACATATTGATGGTGCTGATTTACAGTGCTGAGATAATATATTTATTTAAAAGCATAGGCATTTTTCTGAGAAAACATACTAAAAGCATAGGCACCCAGGGTCAACGCATTTAAATTTTCAACAACTGTAGCAAAAAGTTGTCATCCCACCCGGCCTTGAGACGTTTTGAAACCAAAGAACCCTTCGATGTGTCTTGTTTTAGAAGGTTGAGTGCTATTTTTCTGATGAAGGAAAAGTTTTGGGCGGAGTTCTTCGCCCTTTTCCTTTGCCGGTCTTCGTCAAAAACCATGTCCAATGTCCAGTGGAGTTTGTTTTCAATGCCCCAGTGCTGACGTATAAAAGTGTTGAAGTTTGCTGCTTGGTCAATGACACTGCTAATGTAGAAACGGGTTTCGGTCTCCTGTTTTTTACCCGTGTCCCTGTGGGCAGTAATCCTGACAATCGTCTTGAGTCCTTTCCAGTGTTCCCTGTTGTCGATGAAACCCAGGTTCGAGATAATTTCACAGGTACGTGTTTCAATCCGTCCGTGCCCTTTTTCCGTCACCTGATCGACCGAGTCCGGATTATGCCGGTTGAAACTGTCCTCCACCTGGGACAAAAGCTCTTTCTGGTTACCCTTGACCGAAAGGATATAATCCGCTTTATTTTCTATGATTTTTTCAGCAATCTTCGTTTGGGTACCAATGGCATCTATGGTAATAATGCTTCCTTCTATGTCAAGCAGGTCCAGCAATAACGGGATGGCCGTGATCTCATTGCTTTTCTCATCCACCTTGAGTTGGCCCAGGACCAATTGGTTTTCTGATGCCCAGGCGCTGACCATGTAGATGGGGTTCTTTTCATGAAAGCTGTCTTTGGACCCTTTTATACACTTGCCGTCCAAGCTGATAACCTCTTTTGTGATATGCTCATCCTTTAAAGAATCAACCCATTTGATGAAAGCTTCTTCAAAAAGACGTGGACGTAAACTGGAAAACACCCTGTTAATCGTATCGTGTGAGGGGATACCGTTGGGCAGTTTGAGGAACGTTTTCAGGAATGAAAGTTTTGTCTTGCCGAAAAGTTCAATTGAATCCCACGATTCCGCCCCACAAATAACGGCGAGTATCGACAGGATTATGATGTCGGATAGCAGGTGTTTCTTGTTCCTGTTGATTCGGTGGTCGGGAATGCACTCAAAATACCGGTGCAAAGAAGTGGCTGGACTTGTCATGTCTTTTTTGAGGCAAAGATACGCATTTACATTGCCTCAAAACAACACAAGTTATTAACAACCAGACGGATAAATTGTTGATAACACTGTCTTTTCTGATTTTTTTATGCGTTGACCCTGATAGGCACCTATGCGGGAGAATATGACAAAAACATAGGCAATCCTTCTCCTTTGAAGTCAACTAATTGCGCAATAAACAAAAGTTTATTATTTTTGTTTTATTATAGAAGAGAGAATAACAAAGAAGCACCATGAAACAGTACGTGTCAAAAGAACGGAGGAAACTGGAAAAGGAGCTCCTGTTCTATCTTCGTAAATACCGGTTCTTTCAATCCCGGTTTACACATAAAAATGATCTGGGTTGGATTATATCGCAAATCGTAGAGGAGTTGAAAAGTGATGTTTAACAGAAGGTCTTACCTGATAAGGAGTAAGACACAAAAACGAAAAAAGTATGACAACAGGCGAAAAATTTGAAGAGCTGAAAAAGAAAGACATAGCTGCCAAGTCAGACCGGGAACGGATAACTATTGATAAAGAATTAGAACAGCTTGCAAATAACGATCCGGAAGGTTTTGAAGCTGCTTTTATAGCAAGTGCAAAGCAAACGCTTGAAGACGCTAAACGTTTGAGAATAAAAGAGCAAATGAGGGAGATTACACAATTCGTATCCATGTCGTATATTGCCAAGAATTATTTTAACAAAACAAAAAGTTGGCTTAGCCAACGCATAAATGGTAATGATGTGAATGGTAGGCCAGCTCGATTTACTCCCGAAGAAATAGATACGCTCAACAAAGCATTTTCTGATCTATCACAGAAATTAGGGGCATTCCGTGTTTCTTTGTAAACAACCCCGCATTCGCTACCCGGATGTGGAACCCATTTAATCCCTGATCAGCGGTCAGGGTAAAGGAAAAAGGAAGGTGGTTCCTTATTGTATTACCTTGGCCATAATGAAGTCGAAATGCGTGATAATTCATGAAAAGGAATTATGCTGATACCGTCGCTTCGCTTTTGGTGCATGTCTCCGCCATAGACTATATATCCTCCTTTTTTGCGGGTCATACGCTCCCAAAAGTGCAGGCCTTTAAAAAAGTCACTGGTAACAGTTTGCCCCGATTTAATTTCTATGGGAATGGGTGTCATTCCGTCAATTATCAAATCAATTTCATTCCCCGTATTATCCCGCCAAAAAAAGAGATTATTCCCTTTCCCTGAATTATATCGTCTCTTCAGAAATTCCACCACAATCAGATTTTCAAACAAGTTTCCCCGGAACGGGTGATAACGTAACTGCTCCGCCGTTTCCACTCCCATCAGGGAAAGGGCCAACCCTGTATCGTAAAAGTATAGTTTGGGCATCTTTACAATCCGTTTATTATAATTTTGATGGAAAGGCTGTAAACGAAACAAAATAAAACTTGCCTCCAGCACACTAAGCCAAGAGGAAATTGTCTTGTTGTCGACCCCCACCTCCACCGATAGGCTGCTCATGTTCAATAGTTGGCCGACTCTCCCCGCGCAAAGACGAAGAAAACGTTCAAATGCATTCAAATCGACAATGTTCTTTAGCAGGCGTACATCCCGTTCGATATAAGTCCTGATGTAGTTGGCATAATATCGGGCGCAATCTGTCGATTCTTTATATAGAGCAGGATAACCACCTCTAAACATCAGTTCATCTGCGGACAAATGGCTGTTCGGGATCTCTTCAATAGAAAGAGGCAACAGGAAAAGATAAGCCACACGTCCGGCAAGGCTTTGCGAAATATTCTCCTGAAGCAGGAAATTATTGGATCCCGTAAGAATAAATAATCCGGTTTGACCGGCTTCATCCAACAACTGTTGTAAATAGGAAAAAATCTCAGGAGTTCGTTGCACTTCATCCAATATGGCTCCTTCGGGATAACCGGAAAGGAACCCGCGCGGATCTTCAAGGGCAAATCTGCGGATATCAGGATTTTCCAGGCTCACATAGGGTTTGTCCTTAAATACATGTCGAACAAGGGTGGTTTTCCCTGATTGGCGAGGCCCTACCACAGCGACTGCTTTATATTGTGAGGCTAATAGAGTTAATTCTTTTGATGCTATTCTTTCTATCATGCTGCAAATTTACAATTTTGGAATTCAATTCCAAAATTGTAAGGAATATTTCAGGGGTTAAAACATAATAACGTCAACCTGCCATACGTCTCTGTTGTGAATTTTGTTCCACTAAGATCGAATGACCCGATCCCCTAAGATGATATGGCATCATCCCTTCGTATCGAACGAAGCTATTTCCAGAATTGAATTACACGATATGATAACGAAAGTCCACATGTATGTTATTGAGACGACAAGGACCCCGTTGATCGCTTAGCCGGCGCATCATGCATCCCAATGCCCTGTTTTACTTCAAAAGCAGCCCAAGCATCACCACTTTGCTGGACTATCGCGTCTATTTCTAACCCCGCAGAGTCTCTGTGATGATATACTTCGGCGTCATTGGCCCTTGCATACACTTTTAAGTCGTGATACACAGGCGATTCAAACAGGAATCCGCAATATTTAAGGTCTTTCAATAGTATTCATTTTTAGCATTAAGATTGTATGGAACCTCCGGTAGTCCGGGGTAAACTTATTGATTATAATCTTCTTGGGTATAATGATACCCATGCTCGTTTTTATCCCTGCCGGTCGAGCCGCATGGCGGGAGGAGTGAGGAAAGCGGCGACCCCTATAACAATGATTATGGCGCCGGACAGGATAAAAGATGTGGTGAGGCCTAACCCGTCGGCAAGGAAGCCGATCCCTATCAACCCCAACATTGCCGGTATAAGGCTGATAGTAAAAAACATGGAGAAAACCCTGCCAAGGGCTGTCGGATCTATTTTGGTCTGTACCAAACCTGTGAAGGCCGAGTTGTAAACGGCGCCCGAAACACCTCCGACAGCAGTCAGTACGGCAAACCATACAAAACCGTCGGGAGATAGGATTCCGGACAAGAAAAAGGTGAGCCCGCACAAAAGGTACATCCAGTTGACCAAAGCTACGCGATTGACCTTATAGACCTTTGCTCCCATGATCGCGCCTCCCGCCAGTGCGCCCACACTCCATATCGCTTCTATGATCCCGGCCTGGAACTCTGTCCCTTTGAAATATTCCAGCGTCATCAGGGGAAACAGTACGCTAATAGGAACCAGAAAGAATACTACCAATATGGAATATAGAAAAACAAGGCTTAAGCCCCGGTTCCTGAGTATGATCATGGCTCCCTCTTTCATCTCCTTGAGAATGTCCCTTTCTACACCTTCTTCCTTTTCCGGATTGGGTATATGTACGAAAAAAAGTGATGTGACCGCCAGCAGCGCTCCGATTACGTCAAACAGAAGCACATATTCTATATCCCATATCGTTATCAGCATAGCCCCAAGAGCAGGCCCGGCAATCTGGCTGACCGAGGCGATAATCTGGTTCACTCCCGCAATGCGGGTTAGCTGGTCTGTCGGAGCAAGTAATGGAACTGAAGCCTGCATGGCCGGCATATGGAATGCCGAACCTATCGAGCGCAATCCCAATAAACCGAATATGTGCCATACCTGTGCTATATCGTGCCAAAAAAGAATTGCCAGTATCAAGGTGCACAACGCGATAAAGGAGTCGGCAAACATCATGATCCGTTTACGATCCCAACGGTCTATCAATGCTCCGGTAAAAGGGCCAATCAACGTTTGAGGTAATATGCCGGCAATAGCTGCCCATGCCAGCATTTCGGCTGAACCTGTTTCAAGGCTGAGCCATATAATGATGGCGAAATTAACAAGGCTGCTGGTCAAGATGGAGAAGAATTGTCCACCCCAGATTATTGCAAAGGTTCTCTTCCAATTATTATTCATCCTGTTTAATGCTAAAAGACCGTTGATATAATAAACGGTAGTGCTATAACGGCACAAAAGTAATAACAGTTTACTGATTGACAGAATTTAGGATAATAATATCGGTTAATGGGCGTACTCAAAATTGTAAAATTCTGTATTAGCCCGTAATAACCGAGCACATTAATTGTATTTAATCTTTTTTATTACTTTTGTATCGGACAAGCTGATCCGATGGTGATATATTATACCGAAGGATTTATAGAAGGGGTGTTACTGTAAGTAATTGCCCCTTTTACCATTGCCTGAAGAGCTATTTCATTTCTTCGTGGCATTGAGCCACTTGAAATGAGGACAAGCTGAACCTCAGGATCCTTATTGCCCGATGGTATGTCATCATTTTCTTTTCGCTGGTTTTCAGCGTACTTTTCCCTGTATTCTACAGGTGAACAGTATTCCAGTCTATGAAGTATCCAATCCGTGTTGTAATCATTAATAAATTGATTAATACTGTTATAAGCTTCCTCAAAAGAAGAAAATGTTTCTGTTTGCAACACCTGTTCTTCCAGGGTGCGGTGAAACCGCTCTATTATCCCGTTGCATTGCGGTGACCGTACAAACGCTTTGGACATCTCCAATCCCAGGAATTTCATTTCATTCATAAAATCAGCAGAGTCATACTGCGAGCCATGGTCGCTTCTTAATTGCAACTTCATTCCTTTACACACATCCTTACCTACCGAACCGAAAGTCTTCCGTACAGCGGCCCTAACAGGCTCCATGGCGGCAAAACGGTTGCCTTTCCTTGCAATATGCCATGAGATAATCTCATCGTTAAAGTGATCGATCACACCAAAGAACCAATGCCAACCTGACCCATCAATCCAGAACTTCTTCCCATCAGTGGCCCACATGACATTGGGTGCATCCGTGATTATAGTACCATCATGTTCGCGCTTATTCGTCTCCCCGGGCCTTCTGTAGGGGCTCAGCAGGTTGTTTTCCCGCATGATGCGGTTCACACGTGCCTTGCCGGCTACCAGAGCGTTTATCTTCCTTTTACCCATGCGGTTTTTCACTTTCAGATAACCTTCAGCGTTGAATGTACTCTTCTTAATTTCTTCCTTAATCTCCTGTAAAACCTCTTCATCGCTATGCTTGGGTTTTCTGCCCCGTTTCCCTGTTTTGGGAGTAGGGTTTTCATACCAGGTGCTGCTGCTGTAGCCGACTACCTTGAATATCAAACGCTTCGGATATGGTTTCCCGGTTAATGGATAATGTTCCTCTATCAGCATGGAGATTATTTCCTTTTTAGTTTTGCTGCCAATTCGTTCTTTTTTTTTGTGAGTTCGAGCTCCATCTGCAGTTGCCCGATCTTACGCTCGGCAGCACCCAGCCTCGAATCGTCGGGTTTACGCTTGAACCCGTCGGTACCACTCTCGATAAATTGATCCCGCCAAAGGTTGATATCAGCCAGAGTAACTCCGTATTCACGGCTAAGCAGCTCCGGATCCTCTCCACGCAACAAGGATAAAACTATTTCAGCCTTGATTTTCGATGTAAAATTCTTCCTCTTTTCCATAGCAGTTGTAAAAATAACTTTTATTTTTTACTGCTCGGTTTTTTTGAGGGCTAATATAAAATTGTAAAATTCGGACATCGCAGAAAAAAAATACTATATTTGTACTCTTTTTCATTTGAGATTATAACAAATGCGGCGCTTATTCTTTTTTTTACTGTCACTGGTTTGTCTTGTTATATATAATTCATGTAACGACAAGGCTGATGAGCATGTATATCAACGCTTATCGCAATGGGATAGTATGATCGACGCTATGCCGCAACTTGTGTCGGATAGCCTTCAGCAGTTGGATCCTGACGATCTGGATCGTCCCAACAGGGAGTATTATGGCCTGTTAAAGGTGATCTCTGATGATAAAACCTATGTCAATTTTACCAGTGATTCCCTGATCAATTCTGTCACAGACTATTATCGTATTTATGATCCTAAAAATAGTAACTATATCCGTGCCCTGGCTTATCAGGGTATTGTCCGTACCCGATTGGGAGTGAGGGATAGTACCGTGTATGAGCCTCTTAGGGAGGCAGGCAGGCTCTTCTCCTTAATGCCTACTCCTAATCCCTCATTGGGTTATCTTATAAACTATTTTCTTGGAGATATTCACTATAATAATCGAAGTTATACATCAACAGATGAATATTTCCGCCAGGCACTCAACTATGCCCGGTTAGAGGGGGATTCCATCCACCTGTTCGATACCTACCTGGCGCTCTACTGGAACAAAATGGTACAGGAGAAACTGGATGAGGGTAAACTATATCTGGATACTCTCTCCACTTTTTACAACCGGTTACCCGGAAAAGATTACTTTATCATCAATGCACAATCTGTCTATTTTGATGTGATAAACGAACCGGAGAAAGCACTGGAGAGAGAGAAGAAATTACTCCAAATTACATACAATCAAAAAGAAAATATCGAATTATCAAGGTTATATTATATTATTTCAGATCGATATGTAGGACTTGAACAGTTGGATAGTGCCATGTTGTATGCCCAGATGGCGATTGAATTTATAGATGATACGACATACAGGCAGAACTACCTTTATTATCAAAATGTGGCCAATATTGCCGAAAAACAGGGTAATTATGCATTGTCTAACGAATACTTGAGAAAAGCTTTCGATTTACATAATCAATCGATTAGTGACCGTTTAGATACCCGTATAGTGGAACTGGAAAAAAAGTACGATCTGACTGAAGCAGAAAATGAGGTCCTTAAGGCTCGCCAACAGAACCTGCTTATAGTTATCGGAGCACTGACCCTGCTGATTGTGCTTGTGTTTATCCTGATGTACGCATGGAAAGTAAGAAGAACTACTAAATTGAAGCTGATGCAGGCTGAATATAAGATGGAGCAGCAGGAATTACAGGCTAGAATTTTGAGAGAAGAGGCAAGCAAGCGCAAATGGTTGCTGCAACTCTATAGCCATATATCGGGTAGGCTTGCCTTCCTACAAGGGGAATTTGAGACACTTACCCAGCGATATATCTCTTCAAATCCGAAAGTATACCAGGAGATGGAGAAGATATTGAAAAATACCGACACTGATTTGCGCGATATCACTAAAACCATTGCCACTGACGACGAGACTTTTTATGCCTATACCCGTTTGAGAGATGAAGAGGGTGTATTTAATGCCACTGAAAAGATGCTGCTCATGTTATTGGCTTGTAACGCAGATAACCGGCAATTGGCCACTTTTATGAATACCAGCCTGAAAAGTATCCGGGCAAGAAAATCACAACTTAAAAGAAAAATGCAGGAAAAAAACATGGATATGTCTCTTTTTCATGAATAAAAAGGGGTAGGCTACCGTTAAATTTTATTTTTGTAATTATTTGATATTTAGTATTGTGTATGTTATACATCCGTTAAAAAACAGAGAAGGTGTTGTTTTCTCTGTCATTCCTCTGTTACTTTGTGTCAGTAATTCATAATTGATTGTAAGCAAAAATCATCGTTTGAGTTACATTTGATTTAGCAGTTATAGTAACATTTTAATAAAGGATCATATGGATACTACTACTACAATAAACAAAGAAGACGTCCGCAAATATTTGCTGACCGATGTGGCATCATGTACATTTACTTTTTCAGACGGTTTGAAGAGCCGGGTAAATCCATCGCCCGAGAGTGAAATTGTGCTGGTGAAGTTTATTCCGCGTGCATCAAGGTCAAAACGGTTTGAGGATAGCGTATTGAGTAACTATTCGAACGCCAGGAATATGAATGAACTTGCAAAATTGTGTAAATATGATTGTTTAAGGACATTTACGCGCCATTTCAAGAAATGTTTCGGACAGACACCCTATCAATGGATGCTCGACCGGAAAATGGAGGAGATACAATCCCTGGTACTCAATTCAGATATCAGTATTACCGAGATATCCAGGATGTATGACTTTAAAAGCGTATCGCATTTAGTGAATGCATATAGTAAGAGATTTGGTATTTCACCGCATAGAAGCAGATTATCGAATGCTATCTGACTCTACCCTTTGATAATAAGATAGACACAATCTTCGAATCGGTTTCGATTACTATTTCTTTGTGTGTCGGTGAAATTGAAAAAGCGCCACTCGTGAGAGGGCGCTTTTTTTATAAATAAAAGACATTTGCCCCCGTTAAACTAGTCCTATCTAATATTCTGATAAATAGCATTATACTTATTTTTTTACCGTTAAAAAAACGAGGGGGTATTGTTTTTGCTGTCATTACTCCGTTACTTTGTGTCTATAATTCATAATTAACTTCAAAAAAATCATTATTAATTTATAAAAAAGATTGGATATGAAAAAGACAATGTGGGTATTTCTTTTAATGACAGTGTGTAGTGTAATTTCATTTTCGCTTTCAGCACAAAGTCAAACAGCTGATAAGATCGAATTGAGCAGACTGGGAGGTACTACCCGTTTAGCTTCCGCAGATAACAATTCTTATGGTAAGCTATCGACAAGCCCGGTAGTGGAAGCTGTCAACGCCCAGGATGTGATCTCTATATCAGTACAGAACTACCGTGGTGGAGCATGGGTTGAAATTATTGGCCCGAGGGAAGCAAGACAGAGTTATATTGAAGTGTATGACATGGGTTTTGGAGTTGTGAATCTCTCCAATCTTCGCGCAGGACAATATACTATACGTATCACACTCGGTTCGGAAGTATATACAGGAACGTTTAGAAAAGGAGCTTATGGACGTTAACACAATAAACAAAGAAGACGTCCGCAAATATTTGCTGACCGATGTGGCATCATGTACATTTACTTTCTCCGATGGATTGAAGAGCCGGGTAAATCCATCGCCCGAGAGTGAGATTGTGCTGGTGAAGTTTATTCCGCGTGCATCAAAATCAAAACGGTTTGAGGATAGTGTGCTGAATAACTACTCGAAGGCCAGGAACATGAATCAACTTGCCAAGCTGTGTAAATATGATTGCATAAGGACTTTTGCACGCCATTTCAAGAAATGTTTCGGACAGACACCCTATCAATGGATGCTCGATCGGAAAATGGAGGAGATACAATCCCTGGTACTCAATTCAGATATCAGTATTACCGAGATATCCAGGATGTATGACTTCAGAAGCGTGTCGCATTTAGTGAATGCATATAGTAAGAGATTTGGTATTTCACCGTATAGAAGCCGGTTCTCGAATGCTATCTGACTTTATCCTTTAATAGTACAGGCACAATCTTCGAATAGGTTTTGATTACTATTTCTTTGTGTGTCGGTGAAATCAAAAAAGCGCCACTCGTGAGAGGGCGCTTTTTCTTTTTGTGATACGGGTTGGTTATATCCAACGCATATATGCGAAATCCATTCTGTGGGGTAAATCGGCATTCTTGGGATATACCCGCAAGCCATACTGGTGCGTACCCGGATCGTTCAACGCTTTGCGTGCTTCGAAATAAAGCAGTGATCCTTCGGTCTTGACAAGATCGAGCTCATATGACTGTACAAACTGAGGTTCATTATTCATCGTATCGTGGTCTACCACTACACATTCAACACCCAGATCGCATTTCATATCTTTTCTGTCGATTACAACCTGTCCGTAGACTTCGTTGTGCCCATTGTTGAAATTGGCCTTCTGATTGGGATTGAATTCTAATTTGACTACCTCAAGGTGATCCCACTTCGATACTGTATCTATTTTCCATTTCACGATCTCTTTGGCTTTCGCGTAGCCGTTCTCCTGAAGCAGGTGCGAACGTTTAGCCAATTTGTTGTAGAAACGGTCGAAATAATCATCCATCATGCGTTTGGTAGTGAAGTGGGGCGCTATTTCTGCCATCGACTTCTTGATGTATTGTATCCACTCGTGCGAGTAGCCATTGCTGTTATGCGCATAATAGAGCGGAACGATTTCGTTTTCAAGTAGAGAGTAGATGGTAGAGGCATCCAGTTCATCCTGGTAATGTTGGTTGTCGTAAGTCCTTTCGTCGGTCAACGCCCAGCCGGCACCCTCTTTGTAACCTTCATACCACCATCCGTCGAGTACCGACAGGTTCAACACACCGTTCATTTCCGCTTTCTCGCCGGATGTTCCGGATGCTTCCTGTGCACGGGTAGGGGTATTCAGCCAGATATCCACACCGGAGACAAGACGTTTGGCCAAACGCATATCATAATTCTCAAGGAAGATGATCTTACCCAGGAACTCGGGACGACGTGATATCTCCACGATCTGTTTGATTAACCCTTGCCCGCCTCCATCGGCCGGATGCGCTTTACCGGCAAAAATGAACTGTACCGGGTATTTGGGGTTATTTACGATTTTCGACAAGCGGTCAAGATCGGTAAACAATAGATGTGCCCGCTTATAAGTGGCAAAACGTCTGGAGAACCCGATCAATAGTGCATTGGGATTGACCTCTTCCAGCATATTCATAATCCTTGAAGGAGCAGCCTGGTTTTTGAGCCATCCCTCTTTGAACTCTACCTGGATATAATCAACCAGTTTCTTTTTTAGATGCATGCGGAGCTTCCACAGTTCGTCGTCGCTCACATTATAAATATTTTTCCAGATGTCGGTATTTGACTGGTCTTTGTAAAACGATTCGCCGAAATACTTTTCGTAAAGCGCTTTTACCGAGGAAGTGGCCCAACTGGGCAGATGGACGCCGTTGGTCACATAACCTACATGCAATTCCTCAGGGAAATAACCTTTCCATACCGGCTGGAACATCTTTTGTGAAACGCTTCCATGGAGTTTGCTTACTCCGTTGGCTTCTTGTGCGGTATTCAATGCAAATACGCTCATGGAGAATTTTTCATGTGATCCGGGATTGTCGCGTCCCATATCCATGAATTGCCGCCAGGGGATACCGATGCTTTGAATCATTGGCGACATATACTTGGAAATCAGCGGCTCGTCGAAATAGTCGTGCCCTGCCGGTACCGGCGTATGTACTGTGTAGAGTGAAGATGCACGTACCACCTCCAGTGCTTCCTGGAAGGAAAGGCCTTCTTCAATCACATAATCATGCAGACGCTGGATGTTGATGAAAGCTGCATGGCCTTCGTTCATGTGGTATACATCCTTACGGATCCCCAATTTCTTTAATAACAATATACCGCCGACACCGAGTAAGAACTCCTGTTTCATACGGTTCTCCCAGTCGCCTCCATATAACTGATGGGTGATAGGCCGGTCGTACTCACTGTTATATTCCAAATCGGTATCCATCAGGTAGAGATTGATGCGTCCTACCGCCACCTTCCATACATGTGAATAAATAGGGCGGTCATGGAAGGGTACTTCGAGGATCATGGGTGATCCATCTTCATTCATCACCTGGGTGATGGGGAGATTTCCGAAGTTTTGGGCTTCGTAATTGGCAATCTGCTGACCGTCTATAGAGAGGGTTTGCGTAAAATATCCGTAGCGATAGAGAAATCCTACCGCAGTCATATTTACATTACTGTCGCTCGCCTCCTTTAGATAATCACCGGCCAGGATACCCAAACCGCCGGAATAGATTTTCAATACATGTGACAGGCCATATTCCATGCTGAAGTAGGCCACGCTTGGTCGCTCATTGTCATGAGGGACACTCATATAATTTTTGAATGACCTATAGGCACGTTGAATACGTCCTAAAAGTTCATTGTTGTTCAATGCTTTTTCAGTGGCTTCAGAACGCAGATTCTGTAATAATACCACCGGATTTTTTCCGCTCTTTTCCCACTCCTGCGGGTCTAATATCTCAAATATGGCTTTCGCCTCTTCATTCCATACCCACCACAAATTATGGGCGATCTCTTCCAGAGGACGCAATTGCTCAGGCAATTCTGCATGTACGTGGATATCTTTCCAAACCGGTGTGTTTGAATGACTTGATTGGATAATCATTGCTGTTATTTTTATTTTACTTTATTATTTTGACTAATAGATAGACAATTAGTGGCAAGTATAACACTTTTATTCTGTTTTAAGTTTATAAGGATACGATAATCTGACAAATGAGTTATGCAATGCTTTGCTATAAGCTTCCTTATAATAACGAATGAAGTGTCCCCAGTCTGCCATATCAGCCAGTGCAGCCGCACTTTGCTTTAATATTTTCACCTGCTCGTTGCTCTTTAGTGACAACTCGTGTACAAGTGCGGCAATCTCCTCTGCCACCTCCGTATAATTCCCATCATTGCGGTAAATTACTTCAATACCATCATTTATTCCCTCTTTCCTGTCACCCTCTTTTTTAGCCCAGACACCGAATCCTGCCAAGGTTGTGGTGATGGTAGGGACAGAAAAGGCGACACTTTCATGCGGTGTGTAACCCCATGGCTCGTAATAGGATGGAAAGACGGTCATATCGAGCCCGATCAACAGGTCGTAATAGGGAAGATTGAAAATCCCGTCATCACCATTCAGATAAGAAGGCACGAAGATGATCTTTACTCTCTCCCTCTCGTCATTACAGAATCCCAAACGCCTGATCTGGTTCATTACCATGTCGTGCTGTGGTTCTACCAGCTCATGGGTGATAAAGGGGCAATTTCCGGTTGATAACGGTTCCCCGGAGGAGAGGCGTTCCTGAAGATTTTTACGCGGCCCTTTTACCCATCCGGGTACCATGATAAAGGCAATAACATCCTTTGTCAGTTCCGGCATTTTCCGGAGCAGGTTCATTGCATCGATAAACACATCGATACCTTTGTTTTTGTATTCATACCTGCCACTGGTGGCAATCAGCAATGCGTCAGGATGGATGGTATGCCCCACCATCTTTTCGGCGACATTGAGCAGCACCTTTCGTGCTTTCTTCCTTGCCCGGCTGTGATTAACCCCCTTGGGTATAAAATCTTTTTCAAATCCGTTGGGTGTGACTATGTCGGGTAACCGTTGCAACAGTTGTGCGCATTCCGCAGCGGTAATATCACTCACTGTAGTGAAACAATCGACATTATGTGCCGCCTTTTTCTCAATAGAATGCTTGGCAGCCATATTCAACTGGCGTGCCATCTGGTCCCCGTTGTATCTTTCAAGATGATCGTACAGTGGGAGGTTGTTGCCGGCAATGGAGCGACCGATGGAGGTAGCATGGGTGGTGAAGAGGGTGGCAATCTTGGGAACATGTTTCTTGATATAAAGGGCTGCCGCGCCTGTCATCCACTCATTGAAATGGGCGATCACATTCTCCGCCTCAAGGTGATGAAAGCGGTAAAAACTTTCAATAACCACTCCTGTAGCATAGGCAAACATGGTCGCTTCGTGATAGTCGCCATAAGCTGCTATCGAGTCAACGCCGTAATCCATCCACATTTCCGCGTAGATGTCATTCTGCTTTTCGAAGAATGCATCGAACTTTATTAAAAAAACAATAGGTTCTCCGGGTATCTTCCACCGCCCAATACGGATAGGTAGATGTTGGTTGCGTGATGCGTAATCGCACCATGACCCAAAGAGCTTCTTATCTTCCTTGAACCAGGGGCTTTCCTGTTCTCCCCACACATCGGGTCCAATGAAAAATACGCGGTCTTTATAAGTTTTCTGTAGAATATTGGCCCGTGTGGATAGGACGGTATAAATTCCGCCCACTTTGTTACACACTTCCCAACTGGCCTCGAAGAGGTAGTCAGGTGTGTGCCTGGCATCTATCTCCATTATATGATTGTTTTCTTGTCTCCGGGGGGCAAAGATAATAAAAAAAATGGCTTATCTTTGTAACTTTCTTCTGAATGGTTGAAACAATTGACATTGGCCAATTACAACAGGTGATTGGAAAGCATCCCAACCTGGCGGCTGCAGGCTCACTGCTGAAAGAGATCCAAGTCTTATCAGTGACGGGTTTGCACGGCTCTTCCCGTGCTTTATTTGCAGGGGAATTATTCCACAAACAACCACAGACTTACCTTTATATTTTAAATGACGCGGAGACCGCAGGCTATTTCTATCATGACCTGACCCAAATGATGGGTTCGGTTGATGTGCTCTTTTTCCCTTCGGCCTACAAGCGGGCAGCTAAGTACGGGCAGATAGACCGTGCTAACGAGGTACTTCGTGCAGGTGTTTTAAGCCGCCTGCAGGATGGTTCCGGCCCATTGATCATTGTCAGTTATCCTGACGCATTGGCAGAGAAAACCGTTTCCCGTAAACAACTGGTGGAAAATACGCTGAAAGTGTCGATAGGAGACCGGGTCGACAGTGCTTTCGTGAGTGAAGTGCTGGATAGCCAGGGTTTCCTGATCACCGATTACGTGTATGAGCCGGGACAGTATGCCGTGCGGGGTAGTATCCTCGATGTCTTCTCTTTTTCAAGTGAATACCCTTATCGTATCGATTTCTTCGGGGATGAGGTGGAGACCATTCGTAACTTCGATGTTGAAACACAGCTTTCGAAAGAGAAATTCAATGAGATTCGTATTGTTCCTGAATTCGGGCGTGCTGATTCTAAAGGGGCGTCGCTGTTTAGCCTTCTTCCCGCCGGGTCGGTGATCGGCACGGAAGATATGCGCTGGATTGCAAGCCGGGTAGAATCGATCAACGAAGATAAACTGCACATAGATCCCAAGGATGAGGAATTTGTGAAAGCAGAACTGCTCTTGAAAAAGGATTTTCTGGAGAGTATCCGCCCGTTCCGGCAGATACGTTTCGATACCAAGATGTTAGATACCCCCGATGCCGGTATCGAATTCAATACATCAATGCAGCCTCCCTATCACAAGAATTTCGATTTGCTGGGCGAATCGTTGCACCGTTTTATGGATGAGGGATATACAATTTATATTTTGAGCGACAGTGAGAAGCAACAGAAGAGGCTTTTCCATATTTTCGAGGATCGTAATGATCCCATCCCTTTTATACCGGTCAACAAAACGTTGCATGAAGGATTTTCTGATGATACATTAAAAATATGTTGCTTTACCGATCATCAGATTTTCGACCGCTTTCATAAATATAACCTCAAGTCCGACAAGGCTCGTTCAGGCAAGATCGCCCTGACTCTTAAGGAGATCAACCAACTTCAACAGGGTGATTACGTGGTGCATATGGACCATGGTATCGGCCGGTTTTCCGGGCTGGTACGCCTTCGCATCGGCGACAAGGTACAAGAGGTTATCAAACTTCTCTATAAGAATAATGACGCGGTATTCGTTTCCATTCATTCCCTGCATAAGATATCGAAGTACAAAGGTAAGGAGGGAGAGGAGCCGCAACTGAATAAACTGGGCTCCGGAGCATGGGAGCGGGTGAAAGAGAGGACTAAAAAGAAGATCAAAGATATTGCCCGCGACCTGATCAAACTGTATGCCCAACGTCAACAGGAGAAGGGGTTTGCTTTTTCGAAAGATACTTACCTGCAGACAGAGTTGGAAGCATCGTTTATGTATGAAGATACGCCCGACCAGGTAAAAGCAACCCGCGACGTGAAAGCCGATATGCAGAGCGGGCGACCTATGGACAGGCTGGTCTGTGGAGATGTAGGTTTCGGTAAGACCGAAATAGCTATCCGTGCTGCCTTTAAAGCGGCAACCGACGGGAAACAGACGGCTGTGTTGGTGCCAACCACGGTGTTGGCAACCCAGCATTACCATACTTTCAGCGAACGGCTAGCCGATTTCCCGGTGAAGGTGGATTACCTGAGCCGCGCCCGTTCGGCGAAAGAGCAAAAAGAAATCCTCCTCCGGTTAAAGGAGGGAAAGATCGATATCCTTATCGGTACGCACCGCTTGGTAGGAAAAGATGTGGAATTTAAAGACCTGGGGTTGCTGATCATCGACGAGGAACAGAAATTCGGAGTATCCGTCAAAGAAAAGCTCAAGCAATTGAAGGTGAATGTAGATACGCTCACCATGACGGCTACGCCCATCCCCCGTACGCTGCAATTCTCACTGATGGGATCACGCGACCTCTCTACCATCGGAACACCCCCTCCTAACCGTTACCCCATACAGACGGAGGTACATACGTTCGATATGGAACTTGTCCGTGATGCTGTCAATTTTGAGTTGAACCGGAATGGACAGCTGTTTATCGTGAATAACCGCATCAAAAATATTTATGAACTGGAGGCCCTGATCAAAAGGGAGATGCCGGGCGTCCGTGTAGCAGTGGGCCATGGACAGATGGATCCGAAGAAACTGGAAAGTGTTATTGCCGATTTCATCAACCATGAACAGGATGTGCTGATCGCTACCACTATCATAGAATCGGGTATCGATATGCCCAACGTGAATACAATTATAGTGATGGATGCCCAAAATTTTGGACTGAGTGACCTGCACCAGTTGCGTGGCAGGGTGGGACGAAGTAACCGTAAGGCATTCTGTTATCTGCTGGCGCCGCCGTTTTATATGTTAAGCAGTGATTCGCGGAGACGTTTGCAGGCAATTGAAAATTTTGCGGAATTGGGCAGTGGTCTCCATATCGCCATGCAGGATTTGGATATCCGTGGTGCCGGGAACCTTTTGGGAGCCGAGCAGAGCGGATTTATTGCCGACCTGGGATATGAAACATACCAGAAAATACTGGCAGAAGCTGTACAAGAATTGCGAAAAGACGAATTTGCAGAACTGTACGATACACAGCATGAGAGGGCAGAGGCGTATGATTTCGTGGATGACGTGTTGGTGGAGAGCGATCTGGAGTTGATGTTCCCGGTGGACTATATTCCGAACGATGCGGAACGTGTGGGCATCTATCGTGAAATGGATAATATCGAGTCCGAAACGGAGATCATGGACTTTATGAAACGACTCGAAGACCGCTTCGGAAGAATTCCGGCACAGGGCAGGGAGCTTATACGTATTGTCCGGCTTCGCCGTATTGCCAAGTCATTGGGTATAGAGAAGGTGGTGCTGAAAAACGGACAGATGACCCTCTTCCTGATCTCTAATCCCGAATCGCCCTATTACAGTTCGCCGGTATTCGACCAGTTGTTGGATTTCGTACAGAAACACCCACGCCGTTGCCGTTTACAGGAAAAAGGCAATAAGCGGTCGGTGGCGATCAGCCATGTTGAAACGGTGGAGACATCTGTCGCTTTGTTGGAAGGGATCGGAAAAGAAGAAACGATGCCGGTTTAGATGCTGTGAAGCCCGATCAAATGACAAAATCATAGGGACTGGAAAAATCCCTCACCATCCGTATCTTTACATCTATCGAGTTAGAGACGAGAGAGTAGGGGACTACACTCCGCGTGAGCCATGCTCCGCCGCCAATTACCGAGTCATGGCCGACCACCGTCTTTCCTCCCAGAATAGTGGCATTGGCGTATATCACCACGTTGTCCTCCACGGTCGGATGTCGTTTTACGTCAGACAATTTCTTCTCTACATATAATGCACCGAGCGTTACACCCTGGTATATCTTTACGTTGTTACCAATCTCGGCCGTTTCACCGATCACGATCCCCGTTCCATGGTCCATAAAGAGATTTTTGCCTATCCTGGCGGCGGGATGAATGTCGATACCGACCTTTGAATGAGCGTATTCGGAAAAAAGCCTGGCGATCAGGGGGACTCCCAGTCGATGGAGTTCATGTGCTACACGATGCACACAGAGAGCATAAAATCCGGGGTAGGTGAGGATTACCTCTTCCAGGCTTTTGGCCGCAGGATCGGCTTTCAGATAGCAGGCCGCATCTTTATAGAGCCGTTCGCGAAGCGAAGGGAATTGGCCGAAAAAAGATTCAGTGATCTCATCAGCTTTCTGCTCACCGGTAAGTGAGGATATATTGGCGTGAAGTGTTACAGCCGCTTCCTTTAGCTTTTCATGGACATCTACCGGTTCCGGACAGTCGCAAATAGGGAACATCTGTGAAATAAGCGTTTCGATCACCTCTTCCAGATCACACTTGTTAATAGGAATGCGTATAGGTTGCGGGTTGAACTGCTGAATGAGTTCCTCAATCTTGTCTGTCATGAAAATAGGATGTTTATTGTATATTTTTTATTCTTTCTATCAATTCGTCTCCCAGTGCTCTTTTTTCTTCGATGTGCTTTAATGTGGCTATAACGAATGGGTTCTTATCGAAAGCGCCCCGTACGTATTCGAAATCCATAGCCCGGTCCTGGATATTGCCGTCAGCACCAAAACCGGTTTTGAATGAGAGGGAGAACTCTTTTTTAGCGTCACTGTAAATCATCTCATCGAGGCCGATCACAGCCGCTTTCCACTTTTCAACAATGGAGATCACATCAGATGCTGTAATCTCATCGGCTTTGATACCGTAAAACGACTGGATCTTATCCCAGGCCCATGTCCACTCGTTATCGTAATAGTCTTGATGCAGTTGTTGGAATATATGGTTGATCTCCTTCAGTTTGGTGATCTCTCCCGATTCGATTTTGCAGAGCAGGTCGTCGATTTCCGATTTGGGGGCGATCAACCCCGAAACATCTACCCATTCTCCCAGTCCGGGTGCACCTTGCGGGTCGAGCCGCTGCCTGATCTCTTCATTGCTTTTGAAACGGGTTTTCTCTAAACGCTTGATAAGCGAGTTCCCAAGAAATTTGTGGATAATGATCTCATAAAGTTTCAATCCTCTCAGTAGTGATGAATTGGTGATGACGCAACTCTGGAAGGTATAAAATTCCGATGTTTCCCCGGCCACAGCCTGGAGGTTTTTGAGAATCCCTACACCGGCAAACACTTTCTGGATCGTATAGGGACTGAGTAGGTTGAAATTGATGCAGTCGAGCCGGTCGGGATCTTTCCGGCGGTCTCTTTCGGGCCATTTCTTGGCATCACGGATGGTGCCCACGCTGCGTAAATTCACACCCGGCGCAATATAGGTACCGTTGTCTTTTTCTACGAGGTAGGAAAAAGGAAGATTCGATGTGTCGGCATGTTGGGAATGGCGTCCCAGGATCAGTGAGAAGGGTCCCACCTTGGCAGGCCACAATACGTAAGAGTTACTGGTCGTCTTTGCTCCCCGCTCAATGATTCCCTGATGGATAGGTCCCAATTTATACATGTGGTTGCTCTGGTTAGAGCCCGATCCGGCATTCATAAAGGAAAACATCCCTGCAATAAGGAGTGTGGACTTATGGTGTGTGACGGTATAAGGCCCGGCAAAAAGCGCACACGCTTCACCGTTCTCACCCTGGCAATTACTGAAAAAGAGAGAATCGGAAGCGGAATATCCGTGATCAATATGGCAAGCCTGTCCGATGAAACAACGGGAGATAATAGAACCTCCGTCGATCGTGGAGCCGGAGCAGATAATAAAATCTTCGGCAATCACATTCCGCCCGATATAAACCGGATCATATTCATTGCTGTTGATGCTGCCGTTCTTGAGTTTCATCGCACCGGTGATCTTACAGAAAGAGCCTATCCGCACATTTTTGATATAGCCTACATTCACGATCTTGCAATCATGTTCTATAATCCCCCTGTCGGATGAGTGCTTATCGCAATAATAATCGATGATCGCCTTCATCCGTTCAACCAGTTTCGGGCGATGGCGATAAAGTGAGTAGATATAGGCAAAATGGGCTGAGAGCTTGTCGTTGATATGTACTTCCCGTCCTCCGGTTTCGTTCAGTACGTTGACCTGCACTCCGTTTCCGAAGGTCGTCATCCCGTCGACCAGGATCACGTCTATATTCTGAATGAAACAATTATCGCCAATAGTATAGTTGGCGATATAATTTTGCACATTCTCGATCATTACATTATTGCCGATGGTGCAGTTATGGATCACGGCGCGATTGATGCCGGCATGTTTCTGTAGTCCGCCGGGCAAAGAGAAAATTTTCTCAAAGATGCCAATTTCAACCTTGCCGGAGAAGTGGCTTTCACGTACATAACGTGGGTTGAAGCCTTCTTTTACTGTCACCAACCCCCAGTCAGTACAACTGCATCCGTTTTTCTCCAACTGATCGATTTCGGACTGCGTTAAATTTCTGTGATCTTGCATAATTTAATGTGACAAACAACGTTCAACGGGACGAAGTGTAGTTAAATGTGCTAAATGAAAAAACGAGACCCCGGAAGGGATGTCTCGTTTTCCATGTCATTTGCTGTTCTCCTTGAGTGCGTCGAAAATAAGTTTTTCGAGCTCTTCGGCCAATTCGGGGTTGTCTTTGATAGCCGCCTTTGCCGCATCGCGCCCCTGACCCAGTTTGGTATCGTTATAGCTGTACCATGAACCGCTTTTTTTGATAATCCCCAGATCAGATCCCAGATCGATAATCTCACCCGTACGTGAAATGCCTTCTCCATACATGATATCGAATTCCGCCTTACGGAAGGGAGGTGCCAGTTTGTTTTTGACAACCCTTACGCGGGTGGGTTTCCCAATCTGCTCTTCACCATCTTTGATGGCTGTGCCGCTCCCACGGATATCCAAACGTACCGATGCGTAGAACTTCAAAGCATTCCCTCCGGTAGTTGTTTCCGGATTACCAAACATTACCCCGATCTTCTCACGTAACTGATTGATAAATATGCAAGTGGTGTTGGTTTTGCTGATGGCTGAGGTGAGTTTCCTGAGTGCCTGAGACATCAATCGTGCCTGCAGTCCCACGTTGGAGTCCCCCATCTCGCCTTCTATCTCTTTCTTGGGAGTGAGTGCTGCCACCGAGTCGATAACAATAATATCTACCGCAGAAGAACGAATCAACTGTTCGGCGATCTCCAATGCTTCTTCACCGCTGCTTGGTTGTGAAATAAGCAACTCATCGGTATTTACGCCCAGTTTCTCGGCATAAAAACGGTCGAAAGCGTGTTCAGCATCTATAAAGGCAGCCACGCCGCCCGCTTTTTGGGCTTCGGCAATGGCATGAATGGCGAGAGTGGTCTTTCCCGATGACTCCGGCCCGTAGATCTCGATGACACGTCCGCGCGGATAGCCACCCACACCCAAGGCCACATTCAGGGCAATAGAACCGGAGGAGATAACGGGTACTTCTTCCACCTTCTCGTCACCCATCTTCATGATAGAGCCTTTGCCGTAGGTCTTCTCAATTTTGTCCATCGCCGCACGCAGCGCTTTCAGCTTTTCACTGTTCTTGTTATCTTTTTCTTCTGCCATTTTTAGTTATGTTTAATTTTTTGTTCATTAAAATTAGTCGTTTTCTTGCTATGGCATAATACAAAGAAGTTTGTCTTCTGCTCATTTAGCTTAACGAAAACGTTGCTTGTTTTCACTGCCGGCTCATCAGTCCCGGCCGGTTTTCATTTTCTCTAATATCTGCACGGCATGGTTTTTCGTATCCACGCCTCTTCCTTCTATTTTATCCCGGATGATCCCGTTTTCATCTACAAGGAATGTAGTGCGGACAGTACCCATGAATTTTTTCCCCATCATCGATTTTTCCTGCCATACCCCAAATGCTTCAACCAGTCTTTTTCCGGTATCGGCGATCAGGGGAAATGGTAGAGAGAACTTGTCGATAAATTTTTGGTGTGACTTTTCACTGTCGACACTTACACCTACGATTTCATATCCTGCTTTCCGGAGATCGTTGTAACCGTCGCGCAGGCTGCAGGCCTGAGCCGTACATCCCGGTGTGTTGTCTTTCGGATAAAAGTAGAGAGCCAGTTTCTTACCTCTGAATTGCTCCGCTTTTATCGGTTCTCCATTTTGATCTGTGCCCAATGTTTCGGGTATTTTATCGCTTATCTGTAAAGCCATTGATCTTTTGTTAAGTGTGATTATTTTTTCAAAGATATAAAAAATAAAGAGAAGCGAGGGGGATAAACAGGTCAAATTTCACACTAATTGATACATTCCACCCGGAAGTGATGTCACAATGTTTTTTACTTCCAACTCCAGTAATGTCATAAACAATTCTGATACCGGAATGTTGAGTTCAACGGCCAATGTGTTTACATGCATGGATCCTGTTTTACTGAGCTTTTCGAATATTATCGACTCTTCTTCTGATAGATCGGGGAAAAGTTCCTGCTGTACCGGAAGAGGTTGTTTTTCTTCCGGTTCCCATCCCATGTGAGAGATAAAGCTGTCGATACTTTGAAAAAGTAGCGCTTTGTTGTCCGATATCAACCTGTTACAGCCAGCTGACATTTTATCGCTGATACGCCCCGGCAAGGCAAAAACTTCACGATAATAAGAGTTGGCGATATCGGCAGTGGTAAGTGATCCTCCTTTTTTGCCCGATTCAATCACTACTACCGCATCGGCCATACCTGCGACGATACGGTTGCGCTTCACGAAATTGTGTTTGTCCGGATTGGTGCCACTGGGAAATTCGGTGAGAAGAGCCCCGTTTTGTAACATTTCGACGGCTGTCTGCCTGTGTATCTGTGGATAGATACGATCTAATCCGTGTGCCAATACGGCTACAGTGGAAAGATTGTGCTTCAACGCGGCCCGGTGAGCGCAGATATCGATACCATATGCCAGGCCACTGATAATCTGTGCTTCAGGGATTCTGCGCGATAATTCTTCCATGAACTCTTTGCAGAAATCCTCTCCATATCTGGTGGAGTTGCGTGTGCCAATGACACTGATAGTTTTCTGATGATTGAAATAGGCGTTGCCTTTGGCATAAAGCAGTAAGGGAGCATCAATACATTGGGTAAGGCGTTGGGGGTAATCTTCATCGGTAAAGAAAATGAGCCGGAGCTTATTATCTGCCACAAATTCCAGTTCTTTTTCCGCTTTTTTTAGTACTTCGGGATTACGGATCTCTTCAATCAACCTTCTCGAAATGCGGGGAATAGCTTCCAGCTTACGGACATCCTCTTTGAAGATCGCCTCTTCGTCGCCAATCACCTGCATCAGGGTACGGGCATGCATCACCCCTACGCCGTTGATCTGTGTGAGCGCTATCCGGTATAGAGATTTATCTGTTTCCATAGAAATCTAATGTGCCAATTCCGATAAATCGGGACAACTTGTCCCGGCTTGTCGGGAAGGAGTGGCTATAAGACTAATTATCAATGATTCAATTTATTCGTATTCCAAATCATGAAATCCGGAATCATGAATTGTAAATCGACGTAGTCAAATTTTCAAATCCCAAATCCTACATCCCAAACCCCAAATATGGTGCGAACGCTTCATCGAATACTTCTGGTTGCGACAACTTACCATTCACCAAATTCACCACCTCTATTTTTGCTTTGGCGCATACTGTATTATCGGACAGGCGAATAATTTTCTGATGAAAGATATATTTTACTCCCGTCCTTTCGATACGTTGTACCGTACAATTGAACTCATCCATACCGACAAGGGGCACCTTGTAGCGTATCTCAACCTGTGAGACTACCGCATCTATCCCCTGTAAATGCAATTGGTGAAAGTTGAGTCCTGCTTTTTCCAGAAACTCATGCCTGGTTACTTCAAAATAGTGTTGATAGTTAGCGTTATTTACATGTCCTTGGGTATCACATTCATAATCACGCACTTTCATTTTGTATGCAAAAATCGGATCCATTGGTTATTTTTCTCCTTTTCTGATATGATGTATCCGTTTTTATTTTGTCTGATTTTTCTCTTTCAACCATTCCCTTGCATTGGCAAATGCTTCCATCCAGGGTGTTACCTCATGTTTGCGGTAAGCGTGCGGGTACCAAGCGTTTTGCCATGGGAAGACAGAGCGTTCGGGGTGCGGCATCATCGCCAGGTGACGTCCATCGTGCGAACAGACAGCCGCAGTGGCATAATCGGAACCGTTAGGATTGCCGGGATATTCGTTGTGGAAATATTTTGCTGCAATATGATATGCTGATTCCGATTCCGGCAATAGGAAACGGCCTTCGCCATGCGCCACCCATACGCCGAGTTTTGTGCCTTCGAGCGATTTGAGCATTACCGACTCATTCTTGGGTATTTCCAAACTTACGAAAGTAGATTCGAACTTATGAGACAGATTATGATGCATTTTAGGATGGTTATCTCCCATTTCAGGATAGATCAATCCTAATTCCATCAACAACTGGCAGCCATTACAGATGCCGAGGCTTAATGTATCTTCGCGGGCAAAGAAATTATTGAGTGCCGCCTTTGCTTTTTCATTGTAGCGGAAGCCGCCGGCCCATCCTTTGGATGAACCCAGTACATCAGAATTGGAGAATCCCCCGCAGAAGACCGCAAACCGTACATCTTCCAGAGTCTCGCGACCGGAAGTAAGATCGGTCATATGTACATCTTTTACATCGAATCCTGCAAGCCAAAGTGCATAGGCCATCTCACGTTCGCCGTTGGTTCCTTTTTCGCGGATTATGGCGGCAGTGATTCCCGACCTTTCCTTCCTTTGGGGATTCAATCCCAGGTCTTCCATTTTACCTGTAAAGGAGGGATTGAACCCGAACCGGAGCGGTTGGTTCTTATAGTTCCCGAATCGTTGTACAGCACAGGTTTCACCACTCTGTTTCCGGTCAAGGAGATAAGAGGTCTTATACCATACATCACGCAATTGGTCGATGTCAAACTCTTTGCAGAAAGTATCTTTAGAGATCACCAGCTTCCGCTCTTCTATTGGCCGTGCCACAATAGCGGCTCCCACCCCGTAGTCCTGCAGGATCTTTTCTACTAAGTGGTGATGTTTCACCTGGATGATCACTCCCGGATTTTCGGAGAAGAGAATTTTTATCAGGTCTGTATGGCGGATTTTGTCGAATCGTGCTTCCAGTCCTCCTTGCGGATTGGCAAAGCACATCTCGAGCATGGTAGTGATCATCCCTCCGGCGGAGATGTCGTGTCCGGCGAGGATCAATCCGCGGTTTACCAATTCCTGTACAGCGGCGAATGTGTTCTTGAAGTATTCGGCATCGGTCACAGTGGGAGCCTCGTCTCCAATTTTGCCCATTGTCTGTGCAAATGCCGATCCCCCCAATTTGAAGGTGTCGAATGAGAAATCGATATAGTAAAGGTAAGTGCCTCTTATATAAGCCAGCACTGGGGATACGATCTTACGGATATTTTTCACTTCGGCGGCAGCGGAGATGATGACCGTTCCCGGTGAGTAGACTTTGTCGTCACCATATTTCTGCGTCATCGAGAGTGAGTCTTTTCCCGTGGGAATATTGATCCCCAGGTCGCAAGCAAAGTCGGAACAGGCTTCTACCGCTTTATAAAGGCGGGCATCTTCCCCCGGGTTGCGGCAGGGCCACATCCAGTTAGCACTCAGTGAGACGGATTGTAATCCCTCGGAAAGCGGTGCAAATACGAGGTTGGTAAGCGCTTCGGCAACCGCCATCACTGATCCGGCAACGGGATCTATCATAGCTGCCTGCGGGGCATGTCCCAACGAGGTTGCCATCCCGGCATAACCGTTATAGTCGAGTGCGATGGCGCCACAGTCGCTCAGAGGTAGCTGGATTTCACCCTGGCACTGCTGACGGGCGATTTTCCCGGTAACTGAACGGTCTACCTTATTGGTAAGCCAATCTTTACAGGCGACAGCTTCTAATTTGAGAACATTTTCTATATAAGTTTCCAGCAATTCCTGATCATATTCCGGAGCACCATACTCTTCCGTGATAGTAGTATCCTCCATGATAGTGACGGGTGGTTTTCCGAAGAAATCCTCCAGTTCCATATCGATGGGACAGGAACCATCCGGCTGGCGGAAGGTGAATTTCATATCACCAGTGGTTTCGCCTACTATGTACATGGGTGACCGTTCGCGGGAAGCAATACGCTCTATCCGTCCTATATCCTTTTGTTCTACGAGCAATCCCATCCGTTCCTGGCTTTCGTTGCCTATGATTTCCCTGGCAGAAAGCGTTTCGTCACCAACAGGCAGTTTGTCCATTTCAATGACACCGCCTGTTTTTTCCACCAATTCCGAAAGACAGTTAAGATGACCGCCTGCACCGTGGTCGTGGATAGATACAATAGGGTTTTCGTCCGATTCGGCCAGTGCACGGATCACGTTGGCAACACGTTTCTGCATCTCCGGATTAGCACGCTGTACAGCATTCAGTTCGATCCCCGCGGAGTATTCGCCGGTGTTGACCGACGAGACGGCGCCACCACCCATACCGATGCGGTAGTTATCGCCACCCAGTACCACTACTTTTTCACCGCTCTGCGGTTCTCCTTTTTTTGCATCGCGCTTGTTGGCATATCCAATCCCTCCGGCAAGCATAATCACCTTGTCATATCCGAATTTTTTGTCGTTTTCGGCATGCTCTAAAGTAAGTACTGATCCGCAGATCAGCGGTTGACCGAATTTATTCCCGAAGTCTGATGCTCCGTTAGAGGCTTTGATAAGGATCTGTTCGGGTGTCTGGTAAAGCCATGGGCGAGGGGGCAGTGTTTGCTCCCAGGCACGGCCCTCTTCGAGACGAGGGTAGGAGGTCATGTAGATGGCTGTCCCCGCTACCGGAAGCGATCCCTTTCCTCCTGCCAACCGGTCGCGGATTTCACCACCCGTGCCCGTAGAAGCACCGTTGAATGGTTCTACGGTAGTGGGAAAGTTATGGGTTTCGGCTTTGAGCGAAAGTACGCTTTCTACTTCTTTAATCCGGAAGAAATCAGGCTTATCACCACTTGCCGGTGCAAACTGTTGTATGATGGGTCCCTGTACGAAAGCCACATTATCCTTGTAAGCCGATATGAGGCTATTGGGGTTAACGGTAGAGGTCTTCTTGATCAATTGGAATAAAGTCAGTTCTTTCTCCTCACCATCGATAACGAATTTGCCGTTAAATATCTTGTGTCGGCAATGTTCAGAATTCACTTGTGAGAATCCGAACACTTCACTGTCAGTCAGCTTACGCCCCATCTTGTTGCTGACAGCGTTGAGATAATCGATCTCCTCATTGCTCAGGGCAAGCCCTTCCGCCTGATTATAAGCGGTAATATCGTCGATATATATGATCGGTTCAGGTTGTTTGTCGATAGTGAAAACAGATTGATCCAGTTTGTTATATTTGCGTTGCAACATAGGATCGAATTCTGTCGTATCGTTATTGTTATATGATGTATATTCTTCGATACGTGTGATACCCTCTATACCCATGTTCTGGGTGATCTCTACGGCACAAGTACTCCATGGGGTGATCATCTCACGGCGCGGACCTATAAAGGATTGATCGATGCTCTCAGTGGGTAGTACTTCTGCTTCACCGAACAACCATATCAGTTTCTGGATCTCTTCCTGTGAGAATTCTCTATTGGTTTGTACGGCAATCACACTCTGGGAAGGAGTCTTGAAAAATGTAATCATATCTCTTTTTTTAGATTGGGATTGGAACAGATTGATATAGATTGAAAGAGACTTTAATCAATCTGAATTAAGGCACAAAGTTAGTGAACTTTTTCGATAAGTGAATACAGAGGCAAAACTTGTTTTGTCTGTTTTGTATAATGGATGTACCTTTGCACCGGAAAAATTTAGAGTCATTTCTGTAAACGGCGGTACATGTTTGAAACAATTACCAAGGGATTCCTTATTGGATTGTTGGTTTCTGCACCTATGGGTCCCATCAATATGCTGGTTATTCAGCGAACACTCAACCGGGGATGGTGGCATGGTTTCGTGACAGGCCTTGGAGCTTTATTGTCTGATCTGTCATATGCTGTGATCACTTTAGTCGGTTTGAGTTTTGTCTCAGATTTTTTTGATGAATATGAGCAGATTATACAGATACTGGGAAGCGTTATCCTTTTCTTTTTCGGTCTTAGGGTGTTCAATTCAAATCCTTTAAGGGACTGGACTCCCGATAAATTACCTCAAGAAACACGGTATATAAGAGATTTTGTTTCATCATTTCTGCTCACCTTCTCCAATGTAGCGATTATCTTAATATTCATGGGATTTTATGCCCGTTTTTCATTTAATCCTTTGGCAGATGGTAGAAATTTCTTTGCTGCCGGATTGATTGCTTTTATCATTGCTATATTTGTTTGGTGGTTTCTTCTCACCTCTTTGGTGGCACGATTGCGTAAACATTTTAACCGCAGAGGCCTGGTATTGCTTAACAGAAGCGTAGGAACCCTGTTGATGTTGCTGGGATTGGGAGGAATCATCCTGTTGCTGTTCCCCGGCTTCTTTTAATTTTTTATTTCAAAGAAAATTCACTTTAGTTTTTCACTTTCTCCGGCCTCTTCTTCCCCCACTCAGGCACATAGGCGCTTTTTACCATCCCACTTTCCCTCCTTTCCACTTTTAATTCATCCCTGTTTTCCTATCTCTATCACTTCAAGGTCCCTTATATTACCTTCGTCCAGTATAAAACGGAGAAGGGTACGTACTTGATGAAAGCCATATTTACCGGCAGCACCGGGGTTCATATAGAGGCATTCCAGTTTCTTATCATACATTACTTTTAATATATGGGAGTGTCCGGTTATGAACAGCTTTGGAGGATTGGCTTTTAATTGAGGCAGGACGGCAGGGTTATAACGGCCCGGATAACCGCCTATATGGGTGATCATTACATCTACCTTCTCGAGCATGAAACGCAATGTGTGGGGATAGGCACTGCGAACGGCAGTATCATCGATATTGCCATAAACGGCCCTGAAGGGTTTTAGGACTTCGAATTGCCGGGCCAGGGCGAGTGAGCCGATATCACCGGCATGCCATATCTCATCGCACGAAGCGAAATATGTTTCGAATTTTTCATCCCAATGGCCATGGGTATCTGAAAGTAGTCCTATTTTCTTCATTTTTTTTATTCGGTCAAAGTTATTATTTTTATACCATAATTCAAAAGGTATCGAATTCAAAATATGAACCATCCCACATATAAATACTTCAAACGTGATATCAGCTGGTTGTCATTCAACTATCGTGTACTGCTGGAAGCGAAAGACGAACGGTTGCCGGTGTATGAGCGCATCAAATTTCTCTCCATCTATTCTTCCAATCTCGAGGAATTTTATAAAATACGTGTTTCGGGATACCATAGTTCCCTGCTGGAAAGCATAGACCGGGATGAATCTGTAGAGGAGGCGAAGAAAACTCTCGTGCAGATCAACAGGGAAGTCACTGCTCAGGAAAAGGAGTATGATGATATCTTCAACAATATGATATTACCTGAATTGAAACGCAATGGTATCATATTATATCAGACCGACAAGGTGGAGCCGTTTCATCAGGAATATGTGAAAAAGTATTTTAACGAAGAGGTATTTCCCTATTTGCAGCCAATGATCATTCAGAAGGATGATATTCATTCGTTTATTCAGGATGCCCGCATCTATCAGGTGATCAGTCTCCTGAAAAAGAAGAAAAAGTCTGACAAGCTAGGATATACCTATGCCATAATGAAGATCCCTTATACCAAAATACCCCGGTTTATTCAACTTCCGTCGTATGAAGGCAATCATTATATCATGTTTATCGATGATGTGATCAAAGCGAATATGCAGAGTGTATTCCCGGGATACCAAATTGTGGATTGTTTCAGCATCAAGATTTCACGTGATGCAGATTTCTCGTTAGAGGATGAAGATCAGAAAGATATTGCCGAGGAGATACTTCGCAAGGTGCGCAAGCGGAAGATAGGGGCTGTTACGCGGTTTCAGTATGATAAGAATATGCCGGATTATTTTCTTCAATACCTTTGTGAAGCCTATGAGATTGAAGAGGAGGAGCTACTTCCTTCAGGCCGTTATCTGAACAGGGCTGATCTGTCGAGCCTACCCAATCCGGTGGGTAATTCTTTGAAACAGCAACTCCCTCAACCGCTCAGGATCCCGGAACTGGAAACCAACAGCTCTATTTTGCGGGTACTACGGAAACAGGATGTATTGCTACACTTCCCCTACCAGTCATTTGATTATCTGCTGCGGTTCCTTCTGCAGGCAGCCTTCGATCCGAAGGTGCTGGAAATAAAGGTGACCCAGTATCGTGTGGCAGAGAATTCGGCCGTAATCAACAGTTTGATCAGTGCTGCGAAGAATGGTAAAAAGGTGACTGTCTTTGTCGAACTAAAAGCCCGCTTCGATGAGATGAATAACTATCTCACTTCCGAACTGATGCAGCAGGCAGGGGTGAAGATCATTTACAGCCTTCCGGGATTGAAAGTACATGCCAAACTGGCTTATGTACGGAAGCGTAGCAACGACCCGGATGATCCTATCAAAGGTTATGCTTATCTGGGGACAGGCAATTTCAATGAAAAAACGGCCCGTATCTATTCCGACAAGGGGTTACTTACTTCGAATAAAGAATTTATCAAAGATATCGACGAAGTATTCCGTGTGTTGGAGGGAAAACCCTATATGCGTAACTTCAAGCATTTGTTAGTGACGCAGTTTAATATGCTTCCCGAGACCCATAAGATGATTGAGCGGGAGATCGAACATGTGAAAAGCGGTGGCATAGGGCATATCATCTTAAAGATGAACAGTCTGGAGGATAAAGGGATGATCAATGCGCTTTACCGTGCCAGCGAGGCGGGGGTGAAGATCGACCTGATTATACGCGGTATCTGTTGTCTGGTGCCCGGCCAGCCGTTCAGCAAAAATATCACGGTGACGCGTATTGTAGATGCCTATCTGGAGCATGCCCGGGTCTGGTATTTCTTTAATGGTGGTGAAGAGGATATTTACCTGACGTCGGCCGACTGGATGCAGCGTAACCTGCACCGCCGCATCGAGGTGGCTTTCCCAATCTATACGGAATCACTGAAGCGGCAGATCATCGACATACTGAAAATACAACTTGCCGACAATCAGAGTGCGGCATGGATCGACGAAAACCTGCAAAACGTGTTCAAACACAACGATCAACCTCCCGTACGTGCCCAGCAGGCAATCTATGAGTATCTGAAGAAATCTACCGGACAGTAAGGTATAAAATTTATAAGAAGCGGAAGGATAAAGGATTTGAACTGATAGCCCTATATCGACAATTGATGTATATTACCTGTTCAAAAACTCTTTCGCAGTCAATACTGGAATTCGGGATGTTTTGAAATTTTTTTTATTCCGAGTGATAATAATATTCAGTTTATTCTCTAAGGCTGTATGGTATTGAATGGCATCTTCAAAATCGCGAAAATCGGATGCTAATGCAAGTTCTAAAATTTTATCCTCAAGTGGTAATATTTTTACGAGGAGTTTGAACTTTATCATCACTTTCCGGGCTTCATTTTCACTTAAATGTCTCAAAAGCAAATAATGTGTGTTCGCAAAAGTCAGTGCAGATATAAATAACTTCACATCATTTTCATCAGCCAGAGTAAATAGTTCCTGTGCTTCCTGATAAAAGTTCTCACGCCTGCTTAGCAAGTCGACTACGATATTGGTATCAATTAGAAGATTCTCCATTAGGTGTATTTTTCTGCCAGATAATCCCTATAACTTTTACGCTCGTCGAGTTCCTCTGAAGGAATCACACCCGTCAGGCTTTCAACCAGTGGGCTAACCTTTTTAGATTGTTTATTATCTTTCTGTGTCAGAGAATTCAAATAGTTTTCTATGAGTTTGGATAAACTCACATTATTTTCTTTGGCGTATGATTTCGCATATTCAATGATATCCTTATCAATGTTTAATGTTAGTTTAGTAGTCATATTTTATACTATTTATTACGTGCAAATATAATTATTTATTACGTAATAAACAGATGATTCAAATAAAAACCCGTGCCGGAATCCCGGTACGGGTTTTAATATGATTGTTTCCGAAGAGGTGTTTATTCAGTAGCCTCCTGGAACAGATTTACACGTTTGTTGGCACTCAGTTTCTCGAAGTCTTCGCGTGAGCCGACTACCAATTTGTCGAATTCCCTCTGGCCGGTTCCGGCAGGGATAAGATGCCCGCAGATCACGTTTTCCTTCAAACCATCGAGTGTATCGGTCTTGCCGTTGATGGCGGCGTCGTTCAATACCTTGGTAGTTTCCTGGAAGGATGCGGCCGACATGAAGCTGGTCGTCTGGAGTGCGGCGCGGGTAATTCCCTGCAACACCTGGTTGGCGGTAGCGGGAACGGCATCGCGTGCTTCCACAGGTTTCAGGTCGCGACGTTTCAGCGAGCTGTTTTCGTCACGCAGCTTGCGAGCTGTTACAATCTGTCCCGGTTCGAACAGTTGCGAGTCACCGGCGCTGACAATCACCTTCTTGCCCCAGATGCGGTCATTCTCTTCCATCATCTCGTTCTTGTCGACAAGTTGCTGTTCGAGGAAGCGGGTATCTCCCGGATCCACTACTTCTACCTTACGCATCATCTGGCGTACAATCACTTCAAAGTGCTTGTCGTTGATCTTCACACCTTGCAGACGGTAAACATCCTGAACTTCGTTCACGATATATTCCTGTACCGCAGTCGGCCCCTTGATAGCCAGAATGTCTGACGGGGTGATGGCTCCGTCGGAGAGCGGCATCCCTGCACGTACATAGTCGTTTTCCTGTACCAATATCTGTTTGGAGAGCGGTACCATGTATTTCTTCACTTCTCCTGTCTTGGAGGTGACGGAAATCTCCTGGTTACCACGTTTGATCTTGCCGAAAGATACTTCACCGTCGATCTCGGCAACTACCGCAGGATTCGACGGGTTACGGGCTTCAAACAGCTCGGTCACACGTGGAAGACCTCCCGTAATGTCACCTGCTTTACCTACGGCGCGCGGGATCTTCACCAGCACATCACCTGCTTTGATCTGGTCTCCCTCGTTCTTCACGATGTGGGATCCAAGCGGCAAGGTGTAGGTACGCAGGATATCGTCGTTTTCATCCACGATATGTGCCGATGGTGCCCTGGTCTTATCTCGCGATTCGATAATTACTTTCTCCTTCAAACCGGTCTGTTCATCAGACTCAACCTTATAGGTGATATTTTCGGTGAAACTTTCGAACCGGATCTTTCCGGACGCTTCGGAAACGATGACTGCATTGAACGGATCCCATTCGCAGATCAGATCACCTTTCGTCACTTTGTCACCCTGGTTGAAATAGAGTTTCGAACCGTAGGGGACGTTGTGGGCCAGCAGCACGATTTTGGTGTTGAGGTCTATAATACGCATTTCCACCAATCGGCTAACCACCACTTTGTAGGGCTTGCCTTCGGCATCAGTGGTCTCCACGTAACGGAGTTCGTCGAACTCGAGGGTACCGTCGTACTTGGTTACGACACTGTTTTCTGTAGCGATGTTAGAAGCGATACCTCCCACGTGGAACGTACGCAGCGTAAGCTGTGTTCCCGGTTCACCGATGGACTGGGCAGCGATAACTCCTACCGCTTCGCCTCTTTGTACCATTCTACCTGTAGCAAGGTTTCTTCCGTAACACTTCGCGCAGACACCGTGCGATGATTCGCAGGTGAGTACCGAACGGATCTCTACCCGTTCAATAGGCGATTCTTCGATTTTCTTCGCTATATCTTCGGTGATCTCTTCCCCTGCGTTCACAATGATCTCCCCAGTGTTGGGGTGCTGCACATCGTGCACCGATACGCGTCCTAAAATACGCTCGTAGAGTGAGGCGATCACCTCGTCATTATTCTTGATAGCGGTAGCAACCAGGCCACGCAACGTACCACAATCTTCTTCGGTGATGATCACATCCTGAGATACGTCTACCAGACGACGGGTGAGATACCCGGCATCAGCAGTCTTGAGTGCCGTATCGGCAAGACCCTTACGGGCACCGTGAGTAGAGATAAAGTACTCCAATACCGACAATCCCTCTTTAAAGTTCGCAAGGATGGGGTTTTCGATGATCTGTGCTCCTTCGGCACCGCTCTTTTGCGGTTTCGCCATCAATCCACGCATACCCGACAGCTGGCGGATCTGTTCGCGCGAACCACGGGCGCCCGAGTCGAGCATCATATATACCGAGTTGAATCCCTGATCGTCTTCGGCAAGTTGTTTCATCAGGATATTTGAAAGCTTGGAGTTGATATGCGTCCAGGTGTCGATGATCTGGTTGTAACGTTCGTTATAGGTGATGAATCCCATATTGTAGTTCTCCATGATCTGCTCCACTTCGGCATATCCTTCTGCAATGAGCTTCTCTTTCTCTGCCGGGATGATCACATCTTCAAGGTTGAACGAGAGTCCCCCCTTGAATGCCATGTAATAACCGAGGTCTTTGATATCGTCGAGATACTGTGCCGTGCGGGCTACTCCACAGGTTTTGATCACCTTCCCGATGATATCGCGGAGCGATTTCTTGGAAAGCAGTTCGTTGATATATCCTACCTCTTTTGGAATAGCCTCGTTAGTGATTACACGTCCCACACTGGTTTCGTGCATCTTCCGGATGGGATTGCCTTCTTCGTCGATATCATCCACGACCACTTTCACCAAAGCATGTACATCTACTGCACCTTCGTTATAGGCGATAATGGCTTCTTCTTCGCCGTAGAAGGTCATGCCTTCTCCTTTTGCGCCGGGACGGATCTTGGTAATGTAATACAATCCCAGTACCATGTCCTGTGAAGGCACGGTGATAGGCGCTCCATTAGCAGGGTTGAGGATATTGTGCGATGCGAGCATCAGCAATTGCGCTTCGAGGATTGCCTCGTTGCCGAGCGGCAGGTGGACAGCCATCTGGTCACCGTCGAAGTCGGCGTTGAATGCCGTACATGCGAGCGGGTGCAACTGAATAGCCTTACCTTCGATCAGCTTGGGCTGGAACGCCTGAATACCCAGACGGTGGAGGGTAGGGGCGCGGTTCAGCAGTACCGGGTGGCCTTTCATCACATACTCTAAGATATCATATACTACCGGTTCTTTCCTGTCCACGATCTTCTTGGCAGATTTCACGGTCTTGACGATACCTCTCTCGATGAGCTTACGGATGATAAACGGTTTATAGAGTTCGGCCGCCATATCTTTTGGCAGTCCGCATTCATGCATTTTGAGTTCGGGCCCTACGACGATTACCGAACGGGCCGAGTAATCCACACGCTTACCGAGCAGGTTCTGGCGGAAACGCCCCTGTTTCCCTTTCAGACTGTCGGAGAGTGATTTCAACGGACGGTTCGATTCGGTCTTGATGGCACTCGACTTACGTGAGTTGTCGAACAGCGAGTCTACCGCTTCCTGCAACATACGTTTTTCGTTACGCAGGATCACATCCGGCGCTTTGATGTCGATAAGACGTTTCAGTCGGTTGTTACGGATAATCACGCGACGATAGAGGTCGTTGAGGTCGGAAGTGGCGAAACGGCCGCCGTCCAGCGGCACCAACGGACGCAGGTCGGGCGGAATGACGGGGATCACTTTCATGATCATCCATTCCGGCTTGTTGATATTCTTCGATCCACGAAAAGCTTCTACCACCTGCAACTGTTTCAACGCTTCATTCTTGCGCTGTTGTGAGGTATCAGTGCTTGCACGGTGACGGAGTTGGTAGGCCAGCTTATCGAGGTTGATCCTCTCCAACAACTCGAGAATGGCTTCTGCCCCCATCTTTGCGATGAATTTGTTAGGATCGCTATCCTCAAGCAATTGGTTTTCTTTGGGCAGCGTATCCAGCAACTGGAGGTATTCATCTTCGGTAAGGAGATCCCTCTCTGCTACCTGGTCTCCCAATGCACCGGGTTGAATCACCACATATCTTTCATAATAGATAATGGAGTCTAGTTTCTTGGTCGGGATTCCCAGGAGATACCCTATTTTATTGGGTAATGACCTGAAATACCATATGTGAGCCACCGGAACCACCAGATGGATATGTCCTGTACGTTCGCGACGTACTTTTTTCTCGGTAACTTCCACGCCGCATCGGTCGCAGACAATACCTTTATAGCGGATACGTTTGTACTTTCCGCAGTGACATTCATAGTCTTTTACAGGCCCGAAAATCCGCTCACAGAACAGACCGTCGCGTTCGGGTTTATAGGTGCGGTAGTTGATGGTCTCGGGTTTTAACACTTCGCCGAAAGAATTCTCCAGAACCTGTTCAGGCGACGCCAGCCCAATAGTAATTTTTGAGAAGTTACTCTTTATTTTGTTCTCTTTTCTAAATGCCATATACTAATCAGTATAAAGAATTATTTTGTTTAATTTGCTAATAATTCAATCCCGATTTATCGGCATTGAATTATTGTCGATTAGTCGAGACTGACGTTAAGACCCAGTCCTCGCAACTCGTGGAGCAATACGTTCAACGATTCGGGGATTCCGGTCTGTGGCATCGGCTCACCTTTCACGATGGCTTCATACGCTTTGGAGCGGCCTACCACATCGTCTGATTTGACGGTGAGTATTTCCTGAAGGATATGTGCCGCACCGAATGCTTCGAGCGCCCAAACCTCCATCTCTCCGAAACGTTGACCCCCAAACTGTGCTTTACCGCCCAACGGCTGTTGTGTGATAAGCGAGTAGGGACCAATAGAACGGGCATGCATCTTGTCTTCCACCATGTGGCCGAGTTTGAGCATATAGATGATACCCACGGTTGCGGGTTGGTCGAAACGCTCACCGGTACCACCGTCGTAGAGATAGCTCTTACCGTATGCCGGTACCTTGGCCTTATCTGTCCAGGTGTTCAGGTCGTCGAGCGATGCTCCGTCGAAGATAGGAGTAGCAAATTTCACTCCCAGTTCCTGTCCGGCCCATCCAAGTACGGTCTCGAATATCTGTCCGAGGTTCATACGTGAAGGCACACCCAGCGGGTTCAGCACGATATCTACGGGTGTTCCGTCGGCAAGGAAAGGCATGTCTTCCTGACGTACGATCCTGGAAACGATACCCTTGTTACCGTGACGTCCTGCCATTTTGTCTCCTACCTGTATCTTCCGCTTTTTCGCTACATATACTTTGGCGATCTGCATGATTCCCGAAGGAAGCTCATCACCAATGGTAAAGTCGAAACGTTTCCGTTTCAATTCTGCATCCAGTTCCTTGTAACGGTGCAGGTAGTTGATTACCGTAGTACGGATCTGCTCATTCTTTTGAGCATCAGCCGTCCATTTGTTCAATTGGATCGATTGGTAATCGATCTCGGCGAGCACCTTGTGTGTGAATTTTGCCCCTTTGGGAACAATATCCATATTGGTATAGTCTTTCACTCCCACAGAGGTTCTGCCTTCGGTGAGTGCAAGTAACTTATTGATAAGCACTTTCTTCAACTCTTCCATTTTGAGTTCATACTCTTCGTCGAGTTTGGGAAGAAGCGCTTTGCTGGAAAGTTTGGTTTTTCCTTTCTTGGATGCTTTCGAGAAGAGGTTGGTATGAATAACTACACCTTTGAGCGAAGGAGATGCTTTCAGTGAGGCATCTTTCACATCACCCGCCTTGTCACCAAAGATAGCGCGGAGCAATTTTTCTTCGGGTGAGGGATCGGATTCACCTTTCGGGGTAATCTTACCGATCAGGATATCTCCCGGTTTGATGCGTGCTCCCACACGGACAATCCCCCTTTCATCAAGGTCTTTGGTAGCCTCTTCACTTACGTTGGGAATGTCGGAAGTAAGTTCTTCCATCCCACGCTTGGTTTCACGTACCTCAAGCGAGAATTCTTCCACATGGATAGAGGTGAAAATATCTTCACTTACCAGCCGTTCGTTCAATACAATGGCATCCTCGAAGTTGTAACCTTTCCACGGCATGAATGCCACTTTCAGGTTGCGGCCCAGTGCCAGTTCTCCGTTTTGCGTGGCGTATCCTTCGGTAAGGATTTCGCCTGCTCTCACCTTTTGTCCCACTTTACATATAGGACGAAGGTCGACAGTGGTATTCTGGTTGGTCTTCCGGAATTTTGGGATGTTGTAAATCTTTACGGCATCCTCGAAACTGGTGAATTCCTCTTCCTCAGTCCGGTCATATTTTATTTTAATGGTGTTGGCATCTACATAGAGGATCTCTCCGCTTCCCTCGGCCATGATCTGGGTACGCGAGTCTTTGATAACCTGTCCTTCGATACCTGTACCTACGATAGGCGATTCGGTTCTCATCAACGGAACGGCCTGGCGCATCATGTTCGATCCCATCAATGCACGGTTGGCATCGTCATGCTCAAGGAACGGAA
Source organism: Proteiniphilum saccharofermentans (assembly GCF_900095135.1). Taxonomy (NCBI): domain Bacteria; kingdom Pseudomonadati; phylum Bacteroidota; class Bacteroidia; order Bacteroidales; family Dysgonomonadaceae; genus Proteiniphilum; species Proteiniphilum saccharofermentans. The sequence goes on along the minus strand of NZ_LT605205.1, from coordinate 3,686,344 downwards.
TCAACGATGCGGCAATAGAAGCAATCTGCATAGGCGATACATCCATCAGTTCCACCTCTTCCGGGGCGATCACGGGATAGTCGGCATCCTGTCTTGCTTTCACACGCGGGTTGATGAAGTGGCCCTTGTCGTCGAGTGGTGCATTTCCCTGCGCGATCAGCTTGTCTTCCTCCTCTTCGGCGGCAAGATAGATGACTTCGTCGTTGTTGATATTCACCACTGCGTTCTCTACCTTGCGGTAAGGCGTTTCTATAAATCCAAGATCGTTGATCTTTGCGTAGACACAGAGCGAGGAGATAAGCCCGATATTCGGTCCTTCAGGTGTTTCTATCGGACAAAGACGGCCGTAGTGGGTGAAGTGCACGTCGCGTACCTCAAATCCGGCACGCTCACGCGAAAGTCCACCCGGTCCGAGCGCCGAGAGACGGCGTTTATGGGTGATCTCAGCCAGCGGGTTGGTCTGGTCCATGAACTGCGACAATGCATTGGTCCCAAAAAATGTATTGATGACCGACGAAATGGTTTTCGCGTTGATCAGGTCGATCGGGGTGAAAACTTCGTTGTCACGCACATTCATTCTTTCACGGATGATACGTGCCATACGGTTCAGACCTACTCCAAACTGGGTATACAACTGTTCCCCTACCGTGCGTACACGCCGGTTACTGAGGTGGTCGATATCGTCCACCACGGCTTTGGAGTTGACAAGCTCGATAAGGTATTTGATGATCTCAATCATGTCTTCTTTGGTGAGGACACGTGTATCGACATCGATATCGAGATTCAGTTTTTTGTTGATCCTGTAGCGGCCTACGTCGCCCAGGTCATATCTTTTCTCCGAGAAAAAGAGATTGTTGATTACCTCCCGTGCACTGGCGTCATCGGCCGGTTCCGCACTTCTCAGCTGACGGTAGATGTGACGGATGGCATCGATCTCCGTATTACTCGGGTCTTTCTGTAATGTATTGTAAATAATGGAATAGTCGGAGGTGTTGGCCGTTTCTTTGTGCAAAAGGATAGAGGCGACACCCGATTCAAGGATATCGTCGATATGCTCCTGTTCCAGCACAGTTTCACGCTCAATGATCACCTCGTTCCTTTCGATGGAGGTTACCTCACCCGTATCTTCATCGACAAAATCTTCCATCCATGATTTCAGTACGCGGGCGGCTAACTTGCGCCCCAGCACTTTTTTGAGGTTTGCTTTATTCACTTTTACCTCTTCAGCCAGGTCAAAGATCTCAAGGATATCCTTGTCGCTTTCGAAGCCTATGGCACGTAGCAGTGTGGTGACCGGTAATTTCTTTTTCCGGTCGATATAGGCATACATCACATTATTGATGTCCGTGGCGAATTCAATCCATGATCCCTTGAACGGAATGATACGGGCAGAATAAAGCACTGTACCGTTCGCGTGGAGGCTCTGGCCGAAGAATACGCCGGGAGAGCGGTGCAATTGTGAAACAATTACGCGCTCGGCGCCGTTGATGACGAACGTACCTTTTTCGGTCATATAGGGAATAGTACCGAGATATACATCCTGGATGACAGGAGTAAAATCTTCGTGGTCGGGATCGGTACAATATAGATACAACTTTGCCTTCAGCGGGACACTGTAGGTGAGCCCTCTGTCTATACACTCGTCGATGGTATAGCGCGGAGGATCAACATAGTAATCTAAAAATTCAAGGACGAAGTTGTTTCGGGTATCTGCAATGGGGAAATTCTCCGTGAAAACCTTATACAATCCTTCATTCTTTCTACTTTCGGGGGGGGCGTCGAGTTGAAGGAAATCCTGAAACGATTTTAACTGTACCTCCAGAAAATCGGGAAAATCAAGCGGATTTTTAATCGACGCGAAATTGATTCTTTGATTGGCGTTATTTGAAGACATGGATGTGAGTTTTTGAACCTACTATATATTGACACAAAAGGTTAAGAATCTTCCGATAGAAGATTCCTAACCATATTAACCTAAATTAGGTAAATGTTATTTAAGTTCAACTTCTGCTCCAGCCTCTTCAAGTTGTTTTTTCAAAGCGTCTGCTTCGTCTTTTGTTACACCTTTTTTCAATTCGCTGGGAGCTCCGTCTACCAAGTCTTTGGCTTCTTTCAAACCAAGTCCGGTGAGTTCTTTAACTGCTTTAACTACAGCTAATTTTGCTGCACCTGCGCTCTTGAGGATTACATCGAATTCTGTTTTTTCCTCTACAGCGGCTTCACCAGCTGCGGCGGGGCCTGCAGCAACGGCAACAGCTGCGGCTGCCGGTTCAATACCGTATTCGGTTTTTAAAATTTCAGCCAGTTCATTAACCTCTTTTACAGTCAGGTTAACCAAGTCTTCAGCAAATTTTTTTAAGTCTGCCATTGTTGTATTTGTTTAATTGATTACTAATTCTGTTTGTTGTAAAATTAAATTCAACCATCTTCGTCGGGCATAAATAGCCTGACTGGACAGTTATCTTTCCGACAATGTTTTCAATACTCCGTGGATAGTGTTGCCACCGGATTGAAGTGCGGAAATAACGTTCTTTGCAGGTGATTGCAACAGTGCGATCACATCTCCGATCAACTCCGTCTTGCTCTTGATGTTCACCAAATTTTGCAAGGTATCTGCTCCAACGAAGAAGCTTTCTTGCACGTAAGCACCTTTCAAAGCCGGAATTTTATCGGCTTTGTATTTATCAATAAGCTTGGCCGGAGAATTCGCCACGTTGGAGAACATAATGGCTGTATTTCCCTTCAAAATAGGATACAGTTCACTATAATCCCTGTCGAGCGATTCGAATGCTTTCTGCAAAAGGGTATTCTTCACCACTACCAGCTTGATCCCCTGTTTGGAACACTCCCTTCTTAAGTTACTTGTCTTCGCTGCATTGAGTGTAGCGATGTCAGTAAGGTAGAAGTTTTCATACTCCTGGAGATTAGCGGCTATCTGCTCTATTATCTGTTTTTTATCTTCCTTTTTCATATGATTGAACTATTTTTTTCAGAGGTATCATATGGAACTCGCTTAAATCATCTATCTCTGAGAGAATAATTTATCTGCTCGTTTCATCTGATTTTCTCACTTTTTTAGTTGGATTCATCTGCCGATTTGGTGTCCACTTTAATACCCGGACTCATCGTACTGGAAAGATAAATACTCTTGATATAGGTACCTTTTGCCGCGGTCGGTTTTAATTTGATCAACGTTTGGATAAATTCTTTTGCGTTGTCTCGAATCTGTTCGGGCGTGAAAGATACTTTTCCAATAGAGGTGTGAATAATACCGGCTTTGTCTACCTTAAAGTCGATTTTCCCTTGTTTTACCTCGTTCACGGCTTTCGCCACGTCGGGGGTAACAGTACCGCTCTTGGGATTTGGCATCAGTCCCCGTGGCCCTAAAATACGGCCGAGGGCACCAATCTTACCCATGATCTGCGGTTGTGTGATGATTACATCCACATCGGTCCAACCACCTTTAATCTTTTCGATATATTCATCGAGTCCCACATAGTCTGCGCCGGCCTCTTTGGCAGCGGCTTCAGCTTCTGGAGAGCACAATACAAGAACTCTTACTTGTTTACCTGTTCCGTGAGGAAGGGATACAACCCCTCTCACCATCTGGTTAGCTTTACGCGGATCTACGCCGAGGCGTACATCGATATCTACAGAAGCATCGAACTTGGTGGTGGTAATTTCCTTCACCAGTGCTGCAGCTTCTTTTAGTGAATAGGTCTTTCCCTCTTCAATCTTGCTTAAAGCCAACTTTTGATTTTTTGTCAGTTTACCCATGTCTCAATTGAAGTTTTAATTGGTGATATTTTCCGGGAAATCCCCTTTGACTGCGATACCCATGCTCCGAGCCGTTCCGGCTACCATCCGCATCGCTGATTCAAGTGTGAAGCAGTTTAAATCGGGCATTTTTTCCTCAGCAATTGCCTTTACCTGTTCCCAGGTAACTTCCGCAATTTTCTTACGGTTAGGTTCTGCTGAACCGCCCTTTTGTTTGCTGACTTCTAAAAGCTGAATCGCAACCGGTGGAGTTTTAACAATAAAATCAAAAGACTTGTCGGTATAATAAGTGATTACCACTGGCAACACTTTTCCGGCTTTGTCCTGAGTTCTGGCATTGAATTGCTTGCAAAACTCCATAATGTTGATCCCTTTGGAACCCAATGCGGGTCCTACCGGGGGAGATGGGTTTGCAGCTCCTCCTTTGATTTGTAATTTTAGTTGTCCGGCAACTTCTTTAGCCATTTTTTTGATTTTAATAAATTGGGGTTTTCGAAACACTTTAAAGAATTTACAGAATCTGCGTAACCAAATATCTGATTATTCTTTCTCTACTTGCATATAACCCAACTCGAGGAGTTGTTTTCTTCCGAAAATTTTCACCATCACCTTGAGTTTCTTCCTCTCTTCATTCACCTCTTCTACCACACCGGAGAAACTGCTGAAAGGACCTCCGATCACTTTCACGCTTTCGCCTACGTAGTATTTGGTATCCATTTCGTCGCCTGCCTCTTCCAACTCGTCCATCGTTCCGAGGATCCGTTTTACTTCCGACTCCCGCAAAGGTTGGGGATCAGTTGTGTTGGGTAGAAAGCCGGCAACATAATTGATATTCTTTAGTTCGTGAATTACCTCACCCGTCAGCTCTGCTTCAATAAGCACATAGCCGGGAAGATAAGCGCGTTCTTTCATCACTTTCTTTCCGTTGCGTATTGAGTAAGTCTTTTCTGTGGGGATGAGAACCTGAGAAATATACTTCCCCAGATCGGTCTTCTTCATCTCTGATTCAAGATACTCTTTGACTTTATTTTCTTTTCCACTAACGGAACGCAGTACGTACCATTTTTTTCTCTCATCAGTCATAGTTAGTCTCTTTCTTTCAGATTTTATAAAATACCGTAGAGAAGCTTTAATATCCACTCAAACAGAGAATCCATTCCGAACACTATCAGGGCAATTATAAGGGAAGCAATCAATACAATTACCGTGCTGCCGGAGAGTTCTTCTCTGGATGGCCAGGATACCTTATGAACCAATTCATTGTAGGAATCACTGAGATATGCAACTATTTTTTTCATTTAATTCGGATAGTTTTTTTGCACGGGTCGAGAGACTCGAACTCCCGACACCTGGTTTTGGAGACCAGTGCTCTACCAACTGAGCTAGACCCGTGTATAAACCCCGCCTATTCCCATCCATATAGGAAGGTACATTGCAGGCAGGGTTTTTTATGTTACTTCTCCATCTTTTCCTGCGAAAAGGATAGGAGAGGGTTACTTTAGTCGATTAACTCAGTAATCTGTCCGGCACCTACTGTGCGGCCACCTTCACGGATAGCGAAACGGAGACCTACGTGACATGCTACCGGATAGATCAGGTCTACCTCAATAGTTACGTTATCACCGGGCATTACCATCTCTACTCCTTCGGGCAACTGGATCTCTCCGGTTACGTCGAGTGTACGGATGTAGAACTGGGGACGGTATTTATTATGGAAAGGAGTGTGGCGACCGCCTTCTTCTTTCTTCAGGATATACACCTCGGCTTTGAATTTAGAGTGAGGTTTCACTTTTCCGGGGTGAGAGATCACCATACCGCGTTTGATTTCGTCTTTGTCGATACCACGGAGCAACAGACCTACGTTATCACCAGCCTGTCCTTCGTCAAGGATCTTACGGAACATTTCCACTCCGGTGACAACCGACTTCTTGCCTTCTGCACCGAGACCAATGATCTGTACTTCTTCTCCTGTTTTGATGATACCTGTTTCGATACGGCCTGTAGCAACTGTACCACGACCAGTGATCGAGAATACGTCTTCTACCGGCATAAGGAACGGTTTATCCACATCGCGCGGAGGCAGCGGGATCCATGCGTCAACGGCATCCATCAGCTCCATAATTTTTTCTTCCCATTTGGGGTCTCCATTCAATCCACCGAGAGCAGATCCCTGGATAACGGGCGTATTGTCCCCATCGAAATTATAGAATGAAAGAAGTTCCCTTACTTCCATTTCAACCAGTTCCAACATTTCTTCGTCGTCTACCAAGTCCACTTTGTTCATGAAGACAACCAGCTTGGGAACGTTTACCTGACGTGCCAAAAGAATGTGTTCACGTGTCTGGGGCATCGGGCCGTCGGTTGCAGCAACTACGATGATAGCACCGTCCATCTGGGCAGCACCGGTAACCATGTTCTTCACATAGTCAGCGTGGCCGGGGCAGTCAACGTGTGCATAGTGACGGTTTGCAGTTTCATATTCAACGTGAGAAGTATTAATGGTGATACCTCTTTCCTTTTCTTCGGGAGCGTTGTCGATGGAATCGAACGAACGTACTTCAGAGAAACCTTTTTTTGCTAAAACGGTTGTGATAGCAGCCGTCAAAGTGGTTTTACCGTGGTCAACGTGGCCGATTGTACCGATGTTCACATGCGGTTTCGTCCGGGAAAAATGTTCTTTTGCCATAAAATATACTATTAATTAGTTTAAATAAATTATATATGCATTGTAATAAACAGTAAAACGCAAGAGACAGGACAATAAGCCTTTTCTTGAAATTCGTTGATCTATCTGTTTTGAGCCGATGGCGGGAATTGAACCCGCGACCTCTTCCTTACCAAGGAAGTGCTCTACCACTGAGCTACATAGGCGGAAAGAGCGTAATTCCCCGATAAGTATCGGGATTCCCTCCCGATTGGAGGTTCTTGCACGCTTCAGAGCCAGAGGACGGGACTTTCCGGTGATACCGGGATAATTTGCCACGAACCAGATTGTGCTCTCTTTCATTAAGAGCGGAAGACGGGACTCAAACCCGCGACCCTCAGCTTGGAAGGCTAATGCTCTATCAACTGAGCTACTTCCGCAATATTGATCCCGATGAACCGGGACAAATATTGATGATTTGTAGATTCCGATAAATCGGAACAGGTAATGCAGATTTGTTGATTAAATCAACTCATCATCAAATTATCACATCAAATCGGGTGGGCAGTGATGGATTCGAACCACCGAAGGCGTAAGCCAGCTGAGTTACAGTCAGCCCCATTTGGCCACTCTGGTAACTGCCCAACATTTCTTTTTTTATCTTTTCGAGCCTCTTGTCGGATTCGAACCAACGACCCCGAGATTACAAATCACGTGCTCTGGCCAACTGAGCTAAAGAGGCTTATATTCTTGAATTTAACCGCTTCTCTCCATATTTTAAGAGAGAAACGGTCGCAAAGGTAGTGATATTTTTTTTGATGCCAAAACTTTTGTCTGAAATTTTTGGCCTTATCTCTCCTTTTTTTCTTTGGTTTTGAAAATCTGTTTTTCGATTGCCACAACGCATAAGTCTATAGCTTCTTCGAAGGTGTCGGCTATTTTGTTGGCAAATGCCTCACTATGTCTGAGTTTCAATTTTACGGCTGCATCTTTGTTCTTTGCAGTCTCCGGTTTTACTACTTTCAGGATCACTTCTGCCAGGATGATATCATCGGAGAATCGTTCCAGCTTTTTGATTTTTTTCTCCACAAACGCTTTGAGTTGATCGGTAGCGTCAAAATTTACAGATTGAATTGTCAGTTCCATACTTTTCCTCCTTCATTTTTTTGCTCTTGGATGAGCGTATTGATATGCTTTTTTCAATTCTTCAAAAGTAACATGTGTATAGACTTCTGTAGATGCGAGGCTGGAATGCCCCAGTAATTCCTTTACAGCATTGATTTCGGCACCATTGTTCAGCATTTCAGTGGCAAAAGAATGGCGCAATACGTGCGGGCTTTTTTTAGCCAAGGTCGGGATGCTGTTGAGGTGATTGTGAATGACATTGTATACAAGTTTAGGATATAGGGGGTCTCCATCTTCCTTAACAAACAGAAAAGGGGATTTGTTCTCTATATCTGCATCCCTGGCAGCGATATATTCTTTCAGTTTTTCCTTTGTGGAATTGGAAAAAGGAATGATACGTTGTTTATTGCGTTTTCCTGTTACCCTTAATGTGCATGCTCCGAAATCTATGTCGGTATCCTTCAGGGCTATCAGTTCCGCCCGGCGCATGCCGGTCAGGTAGAGTAGCTCGACCAGGAAGCGGTCGCGGTGTCCCCGGAAATCATCGGAATATCCCAGTGGATCATCGATCACTTTTGTCATCTCCGGATCATTCACAAATGAGGGGAGCTTTTTAGCTACCTTTGGCCCTGTGACCGCTTCGGCAGGATTTTGTATGATTACACCTTTTTTTTTCAGGTACCGGAAAAAAGATTTTACCGCACTGAGTTTTCTGTTTACAGAGCGCGGTTTTATCCCTTGTTCCATGAGATGGCTCATCCATACACGGATATCGTCGCTATCGATGCGCGTTGGATCGAATGTGCTGTTTCCCTCAGTGATAAAATCCTCAAACTGAGTGAGGTCATCCAAATAAGAAATCTCCGTGTGGGAAGAGTAGTTCTTCTCAACACGGAGATATTGTATGAATTTTTCTTTCCACATTTCGTTAGTCCGTCGATGAACTACGAAAGTAAAGAAAATTTTTTGAAATCCGAAAATTTATTCTTCGTTTTGTTGCATTTGCTGCACATAAACGGCGTGTTGTTTACGTTTGCGTTTCTGTACCGAAGGTTTGATGAATGCCTGACGGCTACGCAGTTCTTTTACAACTCCGGTTTTCTCGTATTTACGTTTGAATTTCTTCAGGGCCCTTTCAATATTTTCGCCCTCTTTTAATTGTACTACTATCATATTTGTTGTTTGTTTAATTATTTCAATAAAATTGGACTATTTGAGTCACAAGTTCCTTGGTTTTCAATTCTCGCTATGGCATAGTCCAAGTATACTTAGTTGTTTTCTACGCTCGAAAGAGTTTACTCTGTACTCGCTTATCGAAAACATTCAAGCAGGCTTGACTCTGCTCATTTAGCTTAACGAAATAACTGCGGCTTCAGCGGTCAGTATTTCCTGCATACCGGACTGGACCCTTAATTCTCATCACCGCCCGTATACTTGCTTCCTGTTCAAACTTCAGTCCCCAGCACTGCAAATTTTTATTTCTTCTTTGCTCTGTTTCCGGTTGTACAATAACCTCCTCTCTGTTTCGGGCTGCAAAGGTAATAATAAAAATATAAATATCAATGATCTACGTGATAGTTTTTTTACAAGACTATCGCATTTCTCAAAAGGTAAGCCGTAGGTAATTATACGAGGATAGAAATGGGTTATTTTTCTTTTGTCTTTATGATTTTCAGAATAAGACCAAACTATACGATGTGCACAGTTTGTGAAAAACAAAAAAGCCGAAGAACATGAAAAAGTCATACTTTATCTGTTCTCCGGTTCTAATCTTTTCTGTTTAGTGAAGGAGGGTAATAGCTCCCGGGCCATAAACGAGAAACGGGATTATTTGGCGGGTGTGATCACTATATTGCGGAACTGTATGGGGCCATGGTCTCCCTGAAAATAAATCGGTCCCGGCTCAGCCTCGTTACTGTCGATGGCCCCACCCGTTATGCCGGGAATTTCCTGATTACTGATAATGGTGATTCCATTGGCTACAATCGTCACCATTCGCCCGATCAGTGTAATGTCGTATGTTTGCCATTCGCCGGGGCCTTTGGCTGCCATTTCACTTGGTGTAAGGAATCCGTACACGCCACCGAATGAATGGCTGTTGGGATGATCAGTAGGGGCATTGTCGAGGATCTGCACTTCGTAACGACCGCGCAGGTAAACCCCGCTATTACTATTCTTGTCGTACTTGAACTCGACATGCAACTTGAAATCGGTAAACTCCTGTTTGGAAATCAGGTTGGAGCCAGATTCCGGACTTATCAGCACTCCATCCTTTATTATCCACTGATTTTTCTTTCCGGAAGTCTTCCAGCCATCCAGATCCTTACCGTTGAACAATTGTATTGGCTCACCCCATTCCACATCTTTCTTTCCGGTCAGCCGAGGTGCCGGAACACCCGTAAAGGGATGTTTCTTCCCATTGACTTCGTGGATGATACCTTCAATCCGGTCTTTCGTTACGGTACCTTCTACACGTAAATCGTTATTGCTTCGCTCCCATTGTGGCGGAATGGCGAAATTGAATTTCCCATTGTCGAAATGGATTTTGGAAATCGGACGTGCGCTTCCACCCGTCGCGACAAATCGTCCGACCAGGGTTTCAAAACCCGATATTTCTACTTCCAACCACGAAGGTCTCTGTTTTCCACCTTGATCGACGGTGATATCCCATCTGCCCACCAATGTTCCGCCATCCACACTACCGGCTTCCGCCGGGGTCACCTGTGCATAACCGGAAACGGCAATCATACAACTGCTGGCAGCCAAACATATTACTGGTAATAATCTTTTGAACTTCATATTTTCTGTTTTATAGTGTATGTATTGTATCCCGTAAAGTTAATAAGTTTCCGGCAATTATTCGGTAAAAAGGGTGAGATTGTAACTTATTGTTCAGTATTATTTCAGCGGTTTCTATATTTCTGCTGTCTCCACTCCCCATTAAGTCAGCATATACCAGCAAGGGAGATACAGTATTTTTTTGTTTTATCTGTATTATAAAACAACTGGAGTATTTAAGTATTAAGTCTGAAAACAAAAACCGCAGTAAATCATACGTTTACTGCGGTTTGAAAATATTTGATTATCTATCTTGATGGGTCTTACTTGACCTCTTCAAAATCTACGTCGGTGACGTTGTCGTCGTTCGGTTGGTTGTTATCTTGCGACTGTGATCCTGCGTTGGCGCCTGGTTGCGGGCCGGCCTGGGCGTTGGTAGCATTGTACATATCCTGTGATGCTGCCTGGAAAGCTGTGTTCAATTCGGTGGTGGCAGCGTCGATACCTTCGAGGTTCTGCGCTTTGTGGGCTTCCTTCAGTTTGGTGAGGGCTGCTTCAATCGGCGCTTTCTTGTCGGCAGGTATCTTGTCGCCCAAGTCCGTTAACTGTTTTTCAGTCTGGAAGATCAGTGAGTCCGCATGGTTCAGCTTGTCGATGCGTTCCTTCTCTTTCCTGTCGGCTTCGGCATTGGCAGCAGCTTCCTCTTTCATCCGTTTGATCTCATCTTCACTCAGTCCTGAAGAGGCTTCGATACGGATCTTCTGCTCTTTACCGGTAGCCTTGTCCTTGGCGGAAACGCTCAGAATACCGTTGGCATCGATATCGAAGGTCACTTCGATCTGAGGTACTCCACGCGGTGCAGGCGGTATACCGTCAAGGTTGAATACGCCGATCTGTTTGTTGTCGCGTGCCATGGAGCGTTCACCCTGCAATACATTGATCTGTACGGAGGGTTGGTTGTCAGCCGCAGTCGAGAATGTCTCGCTCTTCTTCGTCGGGATTGTGGTGTTAGCGTCGATCAGCTTTGTCATCACGCCACCCAGCGTTTCAATACCAAGTGAAAGCGGGGTTACGTCGAGCAGAAGTACATCTTTTACTTCTCCTGTCAACACGGCTCCCTGAATAGCTGCACCAATAGCAACCACTTCATCAGGGTTTACTCCCTTATGCGGTTTCTTGCCGAACAGTTTTTCTACCATATCCTGTACGGCCGGGATACGGGTTGAACCACCCACAAGGATTACTTCATCGATATCGGAATTGCTCATTCCTGCATCCTTCATCGCTGTCAAGCAGGGCTGTTTACATTTCTGCAACAGGTCGTCGATCAGCTGTTCGAATTTAGCACGTGAAAGGGTTTTTACCAAGTGTTTTGGAATACCATTCACCGGCATGATGTAAGGCAGGTTGATTTCTGTACTGGTCGCACTTGAGAGTTCAATCTTCGCCTTTTCTGCAGCTTCTTTCAGACGTTGTAACGCCATCGGGTCTTTGCGGAGATCCACGCCTTCATCTTTCATAAACTCGTCTGCCAGCCAGTCGATGATACGATGGTCGAAGTCGTCACCACCAAGATGGGTATCACCATTGGTCGATTTCACCTCGAAAACACCGTCACCCAGTTCCAGGATGGAGATATCGAAAGTACCACCACCGAGGTCGAATACGGCCACTTTGGAGTCTTTGTTCTGTTTGTCGAGTCCGTAAGCCAATGCGGCGGCTGTCGGCTCGTTAACGATACGACGAACAGTGAGTCCTGCAATTTCACCGGCTTCTTTGGTAGCCTGGCGTTGTGCATCGCTAAAGTAGGCAGGAACGGTGATTACTGCTTCTTTTACTTCCTGTCCGAGATAGTCTTCGGCGGTCTTTTTCATCTTCTGCAAAATGATGGCGGAAATTTCCTGTGGCGTGTAAAGATGTCCGTTGATATCCACACGCGGGGTATTGTTGTCACCTCTTACTACTTTATAAGGTACACGCCCGATCTCTTTCTGTACCTGGTCGAAAGTCTCTCCCATGAATGTCTTGATGGAAGAAATTGTATTGTGGGGATTGGTAATGGCCTGACGTTTGGCAGGATCACCTACCTTACGTTCACCGTTATCCATAAAGGCCACCACCGATGGTGTAGTCCGTTTTCCTTCATTATTTGGGATTACAACGGGTTCGCTGCCTTCCATAACGGAAACACACGAATTGGTTGTCCCTAAGTCTATTCCTATTATTTTTCCCATAATTTGTTGTTATTATATTTGTTTTCTTTTTTCTTTCTGTTTTAATCTGTTGTTCAAAAATCCGCCGTCCATCACCGGTTCTTTTTTGACTCATTATTTCTTTCTCAAATGTTATGCCAAATTTTCGAGGCTGGGATATTTCTGCCAATATGACGGTTTAATTTTATAGTTTAAGTAATCTTCTTTTTGAGAAATAATATCTACCTTTGGTGAATAAAGTTTAAAAGATAGCCCTTGCAAAGGGGCTGGTCGTAAATATTACAATTCTAAACCCAAGCACTATGTATACACAACAAGACCTGGAATTACTGCGTGAAAAAGGGATCACTCAGGATCAAATCGATACGCAACTGAATTATTTCGCTACCGGATTTCCTTATCTTTCTATCGTTTCTGCAGCTTCCGTAGGGAAGGGGATCATGAAAGTAGGAGAAGAAGATGAAAAAGTCTACCTGGATGCCTGGCAGGATTTCCTGAATAGTGGAAAGAGAGTGACAAAATTTGTACCGGCTTCCGGGGCTGCCAGCCGTATGTTTAAGGATTTGTTTGCCTTTTGGGATGCTGATTATGATGTGCCGACCACACCGTTTGAGAAGGAATTCTTTGATAAGATACAGCAGTTTGCATTTTTCGGTTCGCTTGATGAGACATGTAAAGATTTATTTGCCAAAGATATCGCGACATTGTGTCAAGAAGGACGATATAAAGATGTAGTTTCTGCATTGCTCGATGCTGGAGGAATGGAATATGGGAGCTTGCCCAAGGGACTGCTTCTTTTCCATAAATATCCTGAGGGGAACCGTACCCCGGTGGGAGAACATCTTACCGAAGGGACATACTATGCCAAGAATAAAACGGGAGAGGTGAACGTGCATTTTACCGTGTCGGCAGAACATAAAGAGATGTTTGAACTGCTGGTGGCAGCCAGGAAATTGAATTACGAATTCAAACTGGGTGCTACCTTCTCGGTGTCGTATAGTATCCAGAAACCGAGTACTGATACTATCGCCGCGGATATGAGTAATCAACCTTTCAGGAATGAAGACGGCTCATTGCTATTTCGTCCCGGTGGCCATGGTGCGCTGATTGAAAACCTGAACGATATCGACTCTGATGTGATTTTTATCAAGAATATCGACAATGTGGTTCCTGACAGGCTGAAAGAGAATGAAGCACGTTATAAAAGGTTGTTGGCAGGTGTTCTTGTCACCATGCAACAACGTACACATGCTTATCTGAACCGGCTGGAATCAGGAGAAGCCACTGCAAAAGAGTTGGTAGAGATGCTGGCTTTTACCGAGGATGAACTCCTGATCTCCCATCCAGGGGCGTTTGCTTCTGAAAATGAGATGAAGCAATATCTGAGGAGAAAACTCGACCGGCCATTCCGTGTTTGTGGAATGGTGAAAAACCAGGGCGAACCGGGTGGAGGGCCTTTTATTGCCGTCAATCCCGACGGAACGGTTTCACTCCAGATATTGGAGAGTTCCCAGATTGACAAGGATGATCCTGTTGCCATGGAGGCATTCAGGAACGGTTCCCATTTTAATCCTGTGGATGTGGTGTGCGGTGTGAAGTGTAATCATGGAAACAAATACAATCTGACAAAATTTATCGATCGGAATACCGGATTTATCTCCTATAAATCGAAAAACGGACAAGAGTTGAAAGCGCTGGAACTGCCCGGATTATGGAATGGAGCTATGAGTGACTGGAACACCATTTTTGTAGAGGTACCCGTTTCCACTTTCAATCCGGTGAAGACCGTGAATGACCTGTTGCGGCCGGAACACCAATAGGATTCGTTTTACGATAATCAATCCCGCTGTATGCATAAGCCTGGTTTCATTCTTTTTCTTTTATTAGTTGCTTTCTTTTCATGCGACTATGAACCGTTGGCACAAGATCTGCCTTCGTTACAGGGTACAAGATGGAAATATGTCGAGTCTGAAGCAAGGGAGGATGGTACCGGTTATATCTATACTATACGCCTTCATTTCCGAGATGAGGAGACGGTGATTTCTCTGCATGAATTTGAAGAAAGGACTCAATTCGAGATCACGTCAGGAGAAGAAGAAACCAGATATATTTACCGGTATGACACCTCTCGGTAAGACAAGGCGTTTTTATTTTGGATAAAGAGGAGGCCGCTTCGTTTGAACTGAGGGGAAACCTTCTGTTTTTAACGATGGGACATTTCTCGAATGCGTATGTTTTTCGCAGGGAATAGCTATCCGCTTTTATAAGGAAAAAGAATGAGTGGGATATCGTAATACCGGATTTCATACAATATTTTTCTCAAAAAAACGTTTTACAGCCAAAACGACAGGCTTGAAACTTCGTATTTTATATATGCTATTGGCTGTAATATGGCTGCTGCTTTCGTGTGATCAGGCAAAACTGAGTGTCGCACGGGAGCAGTATCTGCGTGGAGAATACTATGCCGCCAGTGAAACCTACAGGAAGCTGTACCGTAATATATCCCGTGAGGAACGTGCACAACGGGGAATCATTGCTTTTGAGATGGCGGAGAACTATCGCAAACTCAATCAGTCCTCCCGTGCATTAGCTGCATACAGCAATGCTATCCGCTACGGCTATCCCGACACCATCATGTACTTTCACTATGCCCGGATGTTACATAGGGAAGGGAACTATGCGGGTGCGGCAGAAGCATATCGCCGATTTCTGACATTCAGACCGGAAGATCGGTTGGCTCTTACCGGATTACAAGGAGTGGAATTGGCTGTAGAGTGGAGTGAAAATCCTACTCGCTATGTCGTAGGGCGGATGGAATTGTTCAATTCTAACCGTGGAGAGTTTAGCCCGATGCTTTCTGCGGATGGGGGCCGGCTCTATTTTACCTCGTCGAGAGAAGAGGTGCTTGGTGAGGAGAAGAGTGCTATTACCGGTATGAAATACAACGACCTTTTTCGTTCAGTCAAAAATGTACATGGAGAGTGGCAAAGGCCTGAACGAATAAGTTCGGGTGTCAATACCGGATATGACGAGGGAACTCCTTCTTTCTCACCGGATGGGGAGTGGATGTATTATACTTTTAGTGATATTAATCCCAATAGGGGGACTACAGCAAAAATCTATCTTTCACGGTGGGTTAACGGTCGGTGGAGTGAAGGCCGGCCTCTTGAAATTGTGAAAGACGATTCATTATCCGTTTTTGCCCATCCGGCGATCTCCCCGTCGGGACGTTGGCTCTACTTTGTCTCTGATATGCCGGGAGGCCATGGGGGTAAAGATATCTGGCGGGCATCGGTCACGAATAATCACGAAATCCTTTTAGTAGAGAACTTGGGGCCGGATATCAATACGGCCGGTGACGAGCTTTTTCCCTATCTGCGTAATGATATCACACTCTATTTCTCTTCCGATGGACATCCCGGGATGGGAGGATTGGATATGTTTGTGGCGGTTGATTTAGAGTGGGAAAGAGGGAAAGTGGGAAGGTGGGAAGGTGATGGACTGGAGAGGCTTGTAGAGAGGAAGACTGGAGGGCAGAAGGGCCAGGTGACGGGGGAACGGGTTGACGGAGAGACTTGGAAACGAGGTAGCGAGGTGAAAGGGAGGTGGCGTGTGAATAACCTGGGAGCGCCTCTCAATTCGTCGGCCGATGATTTTGGC
Organism: Proteiniphilum saccharofermentans; assembly: GCF_900095135.1. Lineage (NCBI taxonomy): Bacteria > Pseudomonadati > Bacteroidota > Bacteroidia > Bacteroidales > Dysgonomonadaceae > Proteiniphilum > Proteiniphilum saccharofermentans. The sequence continues at coordinate 3,670,147 of NZ_LT605205.1, read as the reverse complement.
ATCACGTTTGAGCCAAAAGGGGAGAAGGGATTTTTCAGTTCTAACCGGAATGATGTAAGAGGATATGATCATATATACTCTTTTGTCTATCCCGAAGTAACTGCCTGGATAGAAGGTTTTGTGGTGGATCCTGACGATGAATTTATTCCGGGTGCTGTTGTGTCTGTGGTGGGAAGTGAGGGATCACAACTCCGTTTTGTGACTGGGAAAGAGGGTGAGTATCGCTTTAAGGCCAATAGGGATACGGATTACCTGCTGATGGCTTCAGCCGATGGCTTCCTCAATCAAAAGCAGAGATTATCCCCCTCTTCTGAGGAAAAGGATACTCTATACTATGTGGATTTTGAGATGATACCTTATAATAAGCCGGTAATACTGGATAATATATTCTATGATTTCGACAGTGCTACATTGCGACCGGAATCAAAAGACGAACTGGGTCTACTGATAGACCTGCTAAACGAACATCCTTCGGTTGCCATTGAACTCGCTGCCCATACTGACCGGAAAGGTTCAGACGAATACAATTCCGATCTCTCCCTGCGTCGTGCACAATCGGTAGTGAACTATCTCTCCGCTCATGGCATCAATCCCCAACGTTTGTCTGCCCAAGGTTTTGGTAAAACCCGGCCGGTGAAAGTGTCGAAAAAAATGGCAGAACAGTTTGATTTCTTGAAAGAGGGTGATTTGTTGACCGAAGAATTTATTGAGACTCTTACGCTTGATCAGCAGGAAATTGCCGATCAGATCAACCGGAGAACATCATTCGAGGTGATTGATCTTGAATTTGGATTTCATTAATAGCTTGAAGAACTTAATTTGTTCGAAAGGATTTGCTACCTTTGGAGCATGATTTTTGTGGAATATTGGGATGAAAAGGGGAATTTTCATCGTGAATATCTGGAAGGATATAGCGGGAGTGAGACTTTTTCGGACGTGATCTTCCAGCATGAATATGGCCATCTTCGGGATATATTGTTCACGGATAAGTTTTGTCCGGGGATAGAACCGGAGTTGCAATAGCCCGGGAAGGTGGTTACGAGTAAGATGCCTGAGTATTAGTGAAGATGAGTCGACGAGAAAGATATAGCTGTTTGATACTTCTGTTTCTTGTGGTTGCAGGAATATTTCCTCTTTCCGGACAGGAATTGAATGCTATTGTAAAGGTGAACAGTTCCAGGGTTCAGGGTGCAAACAGGCAGGTGTTTAGTACCCTTGAAGAGTCGTTGCGGAATTTTATCAACGGGCGTAAGTGGACGGATAGCCATCTTCGGACGGATGAACGGATAAATTGTTCTTTTACATTGGTTATTACCGAGACGCTCTCTTCCGGTTCTTTTAAAAGCGAGTTGTATGTGCAGTCGTACCGGCCGGTAGAGAACAGTACTTATATCACTCCCTTGTTGAATATACGTGATACCGAGATGGAGTTCGATTATACCGAACACCAATCCCTGCAGTTTGATCTCAGTTTTATCCGGGAGAACCTGACGGCTACCATCGCCTATTATGCCTATCTGATTTTGGGGCTCGACCTTGACTCCCGGTCTTTACTGGAGGGTACCTCTTGTTTCCGTAATATGGAATTGGTTGCAACCAATGTACAATCTTACGGATGGAAAGGGTGGGATCGCCGCAACAATCGCAATCGCTCGGCTATCGCTGCCGCTTTTAATGATGGAGCTTTGGAAGAGTATCGGCAGATGTGGTTTGATTATCACCGGAAAGGGTTGGATGTGCCGGCCGGACATGGCAGGCCGGGATCAAAAGAAGTAGTTCCTTCTATATTGACTTTGTCGGCTTTGCAGGCGGAACGCCCGACCAGCGTATTGATAAAACTATTTGGCGATACCAAACTCGAAGAGATGGTAAACCTTCTTTTCAAAGCAGATGCCCCGGAAAAGAAACAGGCCTATGAGGCTCTTATGAAATTATATCCCGCCCGCAATACTGAATTGGGACGGTTGAGATAAGATAAAAGTATATGTTAAAGTCGCTATACATACAGAATTTTGCATTGATCGATTCTCTCAGGATCGGGTTTGATCCCGGCTTCTCGGTAATCTCAGGTGAGACGGGAGCCGGTAAATCGATTATTCTTGGAGCCCTTTCGCTGATCCTCGGGCAGCGTGCCGATGTGAAGCAGATCAAACAGGATGCTGAAAGGTGTGTCATAGAAGGTGTTTTCGATGTTTCGGCATATCATCTTGCCTCTTTTTTCGAAGAGATGGATTGGGTATATGATGGTGAAGAGTGTATTCTTCGCCGGGAAATATGGAGTAATGGGAAATCGCGTGCTTTTGTGAATGACTCCCCTGTCTACCTGAATGATCTGAAAGGGTTGGGAGACAGGTTGATCGACATCCATTCCCAACACCAGAACCTGTCGCTGAACGATAACTTTTTCCAGTTGAATGTGGTGGATCTGCTGGCCGATACAAGGAAAGAGCGTGCGGATTATGGAGAGGCTTATGCTGTTTATCGTGCTTCTGAAAGGGCATTGGGTGATCTCCGGGAGCAATCCCGTAAAAACCGGGAAGAGGAAGACTATCTCAGGTTTCAATATAGTGCACTTGAGGAGATGAATCTTCAACCCGGTGAACAGGCACAACTCGAAGAAGAACTGGAGGCAGTTTCTCATGCCGAAGAGATAAAGACAGGGCTTTACGCAGCTACTGCACTCCTGTCGGAAGAAGAGCGGAGCGTGGAGTCGATGCTGCGCACAGTGGCAGATACATTGCACAATGTGCAACGGTTTTATCCGAAATTATCCGAATTGGTTTCAAGGGTAGATTCTGCTTTTATAGAATTGAAAGATGTGCGTGAGGAAATCGCCGGTTATTTCGAAGAGGTGGAATTTGACCCCGGTCGAAGAGAGTTGTTGGAAGAACGCCTAAGTGCGATCTATGACCTGCAAAAGAAACATTCTGCCACTACAGTGGAAGAGCTGATTACTTTGCGTGACGAGATGGGGCGGAAATTGGAGAATATTGATTCGCTTGACGAGCGGTTGCAAGCGTTGGAGAAGGAGACCGGAGAGAAACGGGAGACCATGATGGCGAGAGCTGAAATGTTAAGTGTAAAAAGGAAGAAAGCGATACCCCGTATTGAGAAAGAGTTGGTAGAACGACTTGCCTACCTGAGGATGCCCAATGTGAAGTTTCAATGTGAGTTCAAAACCAAAGAGATGCCTGACGCGACAGGAGCTGATACGGTGCAGTTTCTTTTCTCTGCCAATAAGAATGTGGCTCCCCAACCTGTTTCTCAAATTGCTTCAGGTGGTGAAATGTCTCGTTTGATGCTGTGTATCAAATCGATGATTGCGGGAGCCACGTCATTGCCGACCATCATTTTCGATGAGATCGACACCGGAACCTCGGGCGAAGTGGCTGACAGGGTAGGAGCTATCATGGAAGAGATGGGCACACGGATGCAGGTAATCGGTATCACACATCTTCCGCAGATCGCATCCAAAGGAACAGCCCATTTCCTGGTGTATAAGGAGGATTTGGGCAATATCGTAACGACAAAAATAAAAGAACTGACACCCGAAGAGCGGATACAGGAAATTGCACGCATGCTGAGCGGTGCAGAAATTACGGAACAGGCGATCGAAAATGCCAAAGTGATGCTGAATAGAAACTAAAGTATGAAGGAAAAAGAGATGATCTTCGGCATTCGTGCCGTTATTGAGGCGGTGGAAGCCGGAAAAGATATGGACAAGGTGCTGGTAAAGCGGGAATTGTCGGGTGAGTTATTCTTGGAATTGCAGGAACTGCTCCGCCGTTATGAGATACCGATGCAGAAGGTGCCGGTGGAGCGGATAGACCGTATCACCCGGAAGAACCATCAGGGGGTGATCGCATTCACTTCGGCTGTTACCTACCAGAAACTGGAAAATGTAGTGCCGTTGCTCTATGAAGAGGGAAAAATACCGTTTATATTGGTATTGGATGGAGTGACCGATGTGCGTAATTTCGGTGCTATCGCACGTACCTGCGAGGTGGCGGGCGTGGATGCTATCGTAATACCCGAGAGAGGAAGCGTGTCGGTGAATGCCGATGCGATAAAGACCTCGGCCGGTGCATTGCATTCTATTCCTGTCTGCCGTGAAAAAAGCCTGAAAGAGGCCATCGTCTTTCTTAGAAACAGTGGAATAAAAGTGGTGGCTGCCACTGAAAAGGCTACCTCCTTTTACACTGGGACAGATTTTTCTGTGCCGGCCGCCATTGTAATGGGATCGGAAGATGCCGGCGTGGCTCCCGAGCACCTCCGTATTTGTGACGAACTGGTGAGGATCCCTCAATCCGGGACAATCCAGTCACTCAACGTATCCGTTGCGGCTGGAGTGTTGATCTATGAGGTGGTAAGGCAGAGGAATATCTAGTGTGGCAATGTTACTAATATGCCAATCCCGATGAATCGGGACAAGTCGTGAATAATGGGACTAACTTGAATAATAAAAAGATGAAAAAAATAATTTCAACTGACAATGCGCCTGCGGCTATAGGCCCCTACAGCCAGGCTATTGAAGCCAACGGGATGCTGTTCCTGTCGGGTATGTTACCTATTGATCCATCGAACGGAAATATTGTTCCTGGTGGTGTGAAAGAGCAGACCACTCAAATATTCAGGAATATAGAAGCAGTGCTGACAGCAGCCGGCGTTACGATGGATAATATTGTGAAAACGACGGTATTTCTGGATGATATGTCGCTGTTCGCGGAGATGAACGAAGTGTATGCTACCCGTTTCACCGGTACTTTTCCGGCTCGTTCGGCCTTTGCAGTAAAAGCTCTCCCGAAAAATGCACTGGTAGAAATAGAAGTGATTGCCGTAAAATGAAGACTTTGGGAAATATTATCTGGGTAGTATTCGGTGGCGTTTTTATCGCCATTGAATACCTGTTGGGCAGTGTGGCGCTGATGGTCACTATTATCGGCATCCCTTTTGGACTCCAATCGTTGAAACTTGCCGAGGTGGCACTATGGCCTTTCGGTAAGAAGGTGGTGCAAAAAGAACCATCTTCAGGATGCCTCTCTTTTCTGATGAATGTAATCTGGTTTTTTGTAGGCGGAGTCCCTATCGTACTCACTCACCTGCTGTTCGGTCTGCTGTTTTATATTACCATTATCGGTATTCCTTTTGGCAATCAGCATTTCAAACTGATGAACCTGGCACTCACTCCTTTCGGAAGAACGATCGTAAACAAGTAGATCGGACAGTTCTTGTTTTACCTGAACAAGTGTGCTAAGGTTTCTATAGGGCCAACATCAGAGACTTCTACTCGAATACAGCCGGGAGATTTTCTTCTTCTTCAGGTGGATCTTTCTTTACCATAAAGGCACTGATCTCCCAAAGCATATAAATAGGTACGGTCACCACGAAAAGGGAAAAAGGATCACCTGAAGGAGTGATCAACGCAGCAGCCAAGAGTGAGCCGACCACGGCATGGCGACGGAATTTCCGGAAAAAAGAACGGTAAATCAGTCCAAGTTTGGATAACAGCCAGAATACCAATGGCATTTCGAATACCAACCCCATAATCAGGATAAGGGTATAGAAATTGTTCATATAAGAGTCGAGCGAGATCATATTCTCTATGGATTCGCTTAATTCAAATGTGATAAGGAAGCGGAATATTAAAGGAAATACCACGAAATAACCCACTAAGCAGCCTATTATAAACATGAATCCCCCAAATCCAAAGACAGTTTTTACTCCTTTCGCTTCATTCTCATAAAGTGCAGGGCTGATAAATTTCCATAACTCATATAGTATATAGGGGATGGTGCAGAGTACGCCAAACATCAACGACGTAGAGATATAAGTCATAAACTGAGTAGTCATGTTTATATTTAGCATCTCTACGGAGAAGGAGTCGGCTGAGAAATCAGGCAAAAAAGGAATATATTCACTTACTTTCTCAAAAAAACGATAGGTGACAAAATCGGACGAACGGGCAGCAAGTATAACTGAGTCGAAAATATGGGGTATAACGATGAATCCGACAACAGAGAAAGCGATCACGGCAATAATAACACGAATAATGGTCCATCGGAACTCTTCCAGATGATCCCAAAAAGACATTTCCTTCTCTGACATTTCTATCTGCGCTATATAATAAATATATAAACAGCCGGAGACAAACGGGTTTAACCGGTTTTGCCTCCGAAATTATAACTCTTATGGTACTGATAATAGCATGAAAGACCTCCCCTGATGTGATAATCTGGCAGGTTTCTTTCGGGTGCTATTTAATTATTAGATGATGAATTATTTTCTGTCGGTTCGGCCTTAATATCTTCTTCAATATCCTTTAGTCCTTTTTTAAAGCTATTGATGCCTTTTCCAAGACCTTTCATGAATTCAGGTATTTTTTTCCCTCCGAAAAGAATCAGAATAACCAAAACTATAATAGGTATTTCCCATCCGTTTAAGTTGATAAGTAATGGATTCATAAGTGCGTTATGTTTAATTTGTTTATACGTTCAAATTGCTACGAAATACAAATATAGAACTTATTTATGGATATAAAGAAAAATATTATGATAAAGTTTGAAAAAATATGCAAGGCCTGTTTAATGATCTTCTAAAATAAGAATCAGATCCATATAAATGGGCAGGTGATCACTGAATCCACCTATATAGCGTGGCCCTGCACTTGTCCTGTAAGGTTTTTTACCGTAATACCTTTCATCATCTTCCAACAGGAAATCGGCTTTGAAGAGATGCGCTTCATTGTTCTTTACGTAAATATGGTTCTCTTCCATTAAAAGATTTCCGCTGACGATAAATTGATCGAGGATCTCCCATTTTCCCTGATATTTATAAGAGCCGAATTCGGGTTCTTTTGAGCGGTGATAGAAAAGGTTATACAACTGATTCTTCTGGAGTGGTGGCATTATGCTTTTAGCTTTCAATATTTGAGAAAGACTTTTGTCTTCGGGATGGTCATTGAAGTCACCCATAATAATGATATGGGGATTTTCCCGGAGAGTAAACAGGCTGTCTGCCTTGTCTTTCAGAAGAGCTGCCGCCTCTATGCGTGCGGGCTCGCTTTCCCGCTGTCCACCGCTGCGTGAGGGGAAATGGCAGACGAAAATGTCGAGGAGGTTTCCATTGAGTACCTCTCCGGTGACGTGAAGAATATTGCGTGTCGGCCTGATTTTTTTGCTTCTGAACTTTATTTCGTATTCGCTGGTCTGTAAAGGTTTGAATTGATCACGCTGATAGAGCAGTGCCACATTGATCCCCCGATCATCAGGCGAATCGGTAATAATATAATCATATTCCTGTGCCCGCAAGGGTGATCGTTTTGTGAGGTCGAAAAGCACTGAGTCGTTTTCTATCTCGCACAGCCCGATTAATGCAGGAGATTGCATACCGCCGACAGCTGTAATCACACGGGTAATATTCCGCAGTTTCTCCCAATACTTCCATGGTGTCCACCGCATAAAACCATCCGGTAAGAAATCGTCGTCCTCCTTCAACGGGTCATCATGTGTGTCGAACAGGTTTTCTACGTTGTAAAACATAATACGGAAGTCGTTTTGTGCAACGACCCCCGTAGTATGGATAATCAGTAGAAGACTGAGAATGAAGAAATGGCGCATTGTTTTAGGGTTTATTTCTCCGCCGGCATATTTTCCAGGATCTTTACCAGGAAATCCCAGAATTTACCCACGGAAGAGATCTTCATTTTTTCGTCGGGTGAATGTACATCGGTCATATCCGGCCCTATGGAGATCATGTCGAGATGAGGATATTTTTCGAGGAATAACCCGCATTCAAGACCTGCATGGATAGCCTTTACTTTAGGGCTTTTCCCGAACAGTGCTTCATACTCTTTTTGCGCATGTTTCAGAATATTGGAATCGGGATTGGGTTGCCATCCCGGATATCCGTCATTATGGGTTATTTTTGCACCGGCCAGTTCAAATACAGAGGATACCATATTCACCACATACTCTTTCTGGGACTCGACGGAACTGCGCTGGCTGGAACCGACTTCAACCAGGTGATTGTCAATCATCTTTACAGATGCCAGGTTGGTCGATGTCTCTACCAGTCCGGGGATATCGTAACTCATGCCGATAACACCATGGGGACAGGCATACAACGCGCTAATCAGTTTCTCGGTAGTCTTCTTGTTGATCACTTTTGAAGGGATCTGTACAGACTCAAGTTGAATGTCGAGACCGGGATCGGTATGTTTGTATTCTTCTTGTACCTGAGCCAGAAAAGTATTTAGTTTCACCCTTATGTCTTCTTTGTATTTCTCTTTTACTCCCAGAAGTGCGTATGCTTCCCTGGGAATGGCGTTATGTAGATTTCCCCCACCAATTTCGGAGAGGGCCATGCCATATTTTTTTCTTGTAATGGAGTGCAGAAAGCGGGTGAGTATTTTATTGGCATTGCCCAGTTTTTTGTCGATATCACTACCCGAGTGACCACCACGCAGCCCTTTTACTTGCACCTTGAACCAGAAATATTTCTTTGGTACATCTTTTTCCTTGTATTTGAAATAGGCTTTCGTGCCTTTTCCCCCCGCACATCCTATATATATTTCACCTTCCTCTTCCGTATCGAGATTGAGCAGAATACTACCTGTGAGAAGATCTTTGTCGAGCGAATTAGCGCCTGTCAGTCCTGTCTCTTCATCCACAGTGAAGAGCGCTTCGATTTTACCGTGACTAATATCATCGGCAGCCAACACAGCTAACTGGGCAGCCACACCTATACCATTGTCAGCTCCCAGCGTAGTGCCGTTTGCTTTTATCCAATCACCGTCGATAATTGTCTCTATGGGATTATTATCGAAATCATGCGTCACATCTGAATTTTTCTCGCAAACCATATCCACATGCGATTGCAGGATCACCGTAGGAATATTCTCTTTACCCGGAGTGGCGGGCTTGGTTATTACTATATTGCCGACTTTGTCCTGCTTTGCTTCTAAACCATGTTCACGGGCAAAATCGAGCAGATAGGCGAGGATTTTCTCCTCTTTTTTAGATGGTCTTGGAATTTGTGTGATCTGGTAAAAATAATTCCAGATGGCGGAAGGTTGTAAATCTGTTATCGTCATATTATTTTATTTTAGATGGCTTATAGAGTGGGTAAAAGTACAAGAAAAATGGTGGATAGACAAAAATTTAATATCTTTAATTCCAAAAAATATGGTTTAATTGGCTAATTAGAGTATCTTTGCGGCATCAAAAAACATCATTATGATAAAAATACTCATTTTAGGCTTTGCTATTCTGTTTATTGCTATTCTATTGATGGGGATACGTGTTTTCTTTACCAAAAAAGGAGAGTTTCCCAGCCTCCATATTGGTGATAGCAAGCCTTTACAGGATAAAGGAATCCATTGTGCCACATCCCAGGACTCGGAGATAAGCAGAAGAGAAAGTCCGATAGAAAAAATGTTGAAATCAGAAAATATTTAAATCTCTCAAAAATGAAGAATTCTACTCCTTACATCGTCAGCGGAGTGTTGGCGGTCGCAATCATTATTCTTTACGTTTTACATTTTACATCCAAACCATCCACCGGCAGATCCGCACAAAAAGATCTTACTACTTTGCTTAACGACTCTTCCATTACATTGCCAATCGGTTATGTGAATGTGGATTCATTGTTGATGAATTATAATTTTGCCAAGGATCTCAACGAATCGCTGTTGAGAAAGCAGGAGAGTACCCGGGCAACGTTGAATCAGAGGGAGGGGCAGATTCGTAATGCTGCTGCCGATTTTGAGCGCAAACTACGTAATAATGCATTCTTAAGCACGGAAAGGGCACAGCAGGAACAAAACCGGATAATGCAGATGGATCAGGAATACCAGCAGTTGGCCGAACGGTTGACACAGGAATTTATGATAGAGCAGGAAAAACTGAATATCCAGATGGAAGATACCATCAGGGCAAGAATGAGGGAATTCAACCGCGACAAGCATTATGAAATTATATTCAGCAACAGGACCACCAGTACGATCCTGCTTGCCGAAGACAAATATGACATTACCAACGAAGTGGTTGAATTTTTGAATAGTAAGTACGGTCCAGCCACAGCAGCTGCTACTTCGGGAAAATAATCCTGTTTCACAGTTTTTAGGACAGGGTAAAAGGGGATGTCACTATGTGATTTTGCCCTTTTTTTCTTGGTAGAGGTCTTTATTCCAAAAAATGAAGCATTGGAAAACATATATCGAAAGGCAGAAAACGGAATACCTACACACCATCATTCCGCCTGAGACAGCAGCGGAAATAGTCGTGGTAATTCCCTGCTACAACGAACCCGCCCTGTTTGAAACATTGGAAAATCTCTGTGCTGCCGATCGCCCTGATGCAAACGTGTTGACGGTGGTTATACTCAATTCGGGTGTGCTTGCTGGTGAGGAGGTTGTGGCGCAGAATAGGATTTCTTATGAAAAGACCAACCTGTTTGCAGAGCGTTATAATGAAGATAGTTTCGTCTTTTTGCCGTTGCTGTTCGAAGATTTACCGCGAAAACATGCCGGTGTGGGTCTGGCACGAAAAATAGGGATGGATCTGGCAGTGGAGCATTTTCTACGTAATGAGAAGCCGCGAGGTATAATTGTTTCCCTGGATGCTGATTGTACGGTCTCGTCCAATTTCCTGATAACTATATGGGAGGCTTTCTCCCGTGATAAGTCACTGAATGGCACCATTCATGATTTTCGTCACCGGGTAGAAGCAGGTAGCCCTCTGACGGAAGGCGCAGCAAGGCAGTATGAAGCCTATATCCGTTATTTTCGGTCGATGTTGGAATATACAGGCTTCCCTTATTATTGGCACACGATTGGATCCGCATTTGCAGTGTCGGCAGACGCCTATGTGCGTGTGGGAGGTATGGGGCGACAACAGGGAGGGGAAGATTTTTATTTCCTGCAAAAGGTATTTGCTCTTGGGAATATTCGCGAACTGAAAGATACAACGGTTTTTCCAATGGCACGACTTTCCGATCGGGTTCCATTTGGAACAGGACCCTCATTACAAAAAATTGTAAATGAACCGGATGGTAATGTGAGAGCCTATTCGAAGAGGGCGTTCGAAGAATTGAAACGACTCTTCGATATGAAAGATGGCTTCTTTGGGAAAGATACGCAAACGGTAGAAATAATGATAGCTGGTCTGCACCCGTCATTGCTGCAATTCTTGCGGGAAATCGATTTCCTTACGCTTGTCAGGGATTGTAATGAGAACAGTGCTTCCCTTGCTACATTCCGGAAACGTTTTTTTCATCATTTCAATGCGTTCAGGACTATCAAATACCTGAATCAGGTACATCCCGAACCTTTTCCTTATGAAAGTTTTGCTACGTTGGTTGACAAATATTAGGCATCATTTTGCTGATTGGCTGATATTTTGTATTTTTGCGAGCAAAAGGTAAGATATCTCTTTCATAATTCTAAATCGGATTTTATGACAATGCTTAACGGAGTTGAAATTATTAGTGCTTTTTTGGTTCTGTTTGCAATTATCGATGTAACAGGAGCAGTCCCTATCTTTCTGAATCTAAGGAGTCAGGACAGAACGATCCATCCCGAAAAAGCAGCTTTCTATTCACTTCTGATTTTAGTAGGTTTTTTATTTGTCGGAGAATGGATATTAAAACTTTTCCAACTTGATATTTCAGCTTTTGCCGTTGCCGGTGCTGTTGTGCTATTAATTCTTTCCATAGAGATGATTTTTGGCGTAGAGATATTTAAGAATGATAGTACCTCTACCGATAATTCCTCTACGTTGTTCCCGGTTGTCTTTCCTCTGATTGCCGGACCGGGAAGCTTTACCACCCTACTTTCCATGCGTGCTGAATTCCATATTGTGAATATCATTATAGCGGTGATACTGAATCTGGCCATCGTCTATTTGGTATTGCGATATCTCGATCTGGTAAAGAAGCTGTTGGGAGAGAGTGGTGCTTATATCCTCCGCAAATTTTTTGGAGTCATCCTCATGGCTATATCAGTGAAATTACTTACTTCCAACCTGTCTGCACTTATCTCAACTGTAAACGGTGTGGCCGCATAATTGGTATTATCAGCATTTTAATTGAACTTTCTACTTCGATACAGCCCAAAGTAGCAAAAATATAGCTATATTTGCAGGTCAGAAATTCTGACACCCCATTACGGAAATCAGGTTATTTTCCATCAATTAGGATTTTCAAATTAATCTATTTATAAAATTCAACAACATGAGAATTGTAAGTGTTTTAGGACGGGAAGTTTTGGATTCAAGAGGTAATCCAACCGTTGAAGTAGACGTGTTGACAGAATCGGGTGCGTTTGGACGTGCCGCTGTTCCATCAGGAGCTTCTACAGGAGAGAACGAAGCATTGGAACTCCGTGACGGAGACAAAAGCCGTTACCTGGGAAAAGGTGTGTTGAAAGCAGTAGCAAACATCAATGATACTATTGCTCCGGCACTGTTGGGTATGAATGTATTGGAACAGACCCAGATTGATGCCAGATTACTCGAACTGGACGGTACAAAAACAAAATCCAACCTTGGTGCAAACGCTCTTCTGGGTGTATCTCTCGCAGTAGCAAAGGCTGCGGCTAACTATCTCGGTCTGCCGCTTTATCGTTACATTGGTGGTACCAACACCTATGTATTGCCTGTTCCCATGATGAATATCATCAACGGAGGTTCTCATTCCGATGCTCCCATCGCATTCCAGGAATTTATGATCCGCCCTGTTGGTGCCAGCTCTTTCAAAGAAGGATTGCGTATGGGTGCCGAAGTATTCCACGCATTGAAGAAAGTGCTTCACGACAAAGGCCTCAGCACTGCTGTTGGTGATGAGGGTGGTTTCGCTCCCAACTTGAGCGGAGGAACCGAAGAAGCCCTCGAATCGATTCTGACCGCCATCAGGAATGCCGGTTACGAACCGGGTAAAGATGTGATGATAGGGCTTGACTGTGCTTCTTCTGAATTCTATAAAGACGGCGTATATGACTATTCCAAATTTGAAGGCCCGAACGGTAAAAAACGTACTCGCGAAGAGCAGGTTGCTTACCTGGAAGAACTGATCACCAAATATCCTATCGACTCTATTGAAGATGGTATGAGTGAAAACGACTGGGAAGGATGGAAATTGCTTACCGATAAGATTGGCAGCAGATGCCAGTTGGTGGGTGACGACCTGTTCGTGACCAATGTTGAGTTCCTTGAGAGAGGTATCAAAGAGGGTTGCGGAAACTCTATCCTGATCAAGGTGAACCAGATCGGAACGCTTACAGAAACGCTGAATGCTATCGAAATGGCACACAGGAACGGATATACCAGTGTAACTTCACACCGTTCAGGTGAAACCGAAGATGCTACCATCGCCGATATCTCTGTGGCTACCAACGCCGGACAGATCAAGACCGGTTCTTTGAGCCGTTCAGACCGTATGGCCAAGTACAACCAATTACTCCGTATTGAAGAGGAACTGGGCGACCGTGCTGTTTACGGATACAAGAAGATCAGATAATAATTTTCTTGATACATACTACAATATGAGCCATCCTTCGGGATGGCTTTTTTATATCTGTACTATCGTTTTTTATCCTGTGAAAGTTGTAGTTACAGGTTTTTCCAAAAACTACATTTTGAGACTAATCATTAAATTTGGACAGCGGTTCAAAATATTATAACTTTGCGTCCGTCGGAACAAATTTCACATCCCTTGCCACAGAGATTTTTCCTGAGAAAGAATTTGCATTCATTGAAGAAAGGGCTGGTTCAGTTTAATTTATACTACCGAAAATAAGTCCATAGATGAAAGACAGGAACAAAGAAAATAGTCTCGCATCTTTCAGAATTTATTACGAGGCAAACGTATCGCCACTGATATTGTTTGCCCGGCGTTTTGTTTCTGTGGAAATGGCTGAAGATATCATACAGGATATTTTCCTCGATATATGGGATCATTCCGAAATGAATGAAAAGTTACCTTCCCGTTCTTATTTATTTATGGCTGTCAGGAATAAATGCCTGAATATCCTCATAAGGGAGCAGGTGAAAAAAAACTATATAGAATCAACCGAATTGGATAACCGCATTTTAGGCCTTGGTTATTACGACTCTTTTGAAAAACAGATCATAGATAAAGAAGATATGCAGTATATCTATGACGAGATTGAGAAATTACCTGAAAAATGCCGGATTATTTTTAAAATGGCCTATTTTGAAGAAAAGAAAAATGCAGAGATTGCAGAGATTCTTGATATTTCCATCCGTACTGTGGAACACCAATTGTATCTGGGATTAAAGACATTACGAGTTCGATTTACAGGCAATGGTAAAAAAGGTTTATTTTTTTTATTTTTCGTTTAAGTAAATATGCACGGCATCTTGTCTTATCTATATAGAAGACAATCATACTACTAAAAAGATGTTGCCGATAACTGAAGAAATAATTGTCCGATCCATCCAGAAAATTGCTACTCCGGAAGAAATGGTCATTCTCAACAAATGGTTGAAGGAGGAGGAAGGACATATAGCATATTACTGCCAACTCGAAGAGATATGGAACTCAGGGAAAAGTTTATCCGAAGAAGCTGTTCATAGTGGTTGGCAGATACTTGCCGGAGAGATTGACGCACGTTCACAGAGATGTCAGCCGCTTATTGCCCCGCTTAAAAAACGAAAGATTGGTTGGTTTCGTTACTCCGCTGCTGTATTTATAGGCGTGCTGATTGCCTCAGCCGTTTGGATGACTCTGTCCGACACCTTGAAAGAACCACAGCAACACATCCTTGTACAAAATGTGGTTTATAATAAGGCCGGTGTACAATCCATTGTTTTGCCCGATCATTCTGAAGTGTGGATGAATGAGGATACCCGGTTAACCTATCCGGAAAAGTTTACGGAAGAAAAGCGGTCGGTATCTTTGGAAGGAAAAGCTTATTTTGATATTCGTAAAGATCCGGAGAGACCATTTACTGTGCGCATCGGAAATGTGGAAATAGAGGTTACCGGAACAGAATTTTTTGTAGAATCCGGTCTGGAAGAACCATCATACATAACCCTGATTTCAGGAGGGATTAATCTAAATTATAAAGATAAAGAAGGAAAAAACTTGTCGACTCCTCTTGTTCCCGGGGAGCAAGCTCGTATAAACCGATTAAATGGCAGTGTGGAAATTGAAAATATCGATACCAGTTATTATATTGCCTGGAAAGACGGAACTTATAGGTTTACGGATGAACCTTTGGGGAGAATCGTACCCTTATTGGCTAAGCATTTTGATCTGGATATCCATATCGCTCCATCTTTGAAAAATAAAAGATTTACCGGTAGGGTCATACCGGGAGAGAATATAGAGGATGTTTTGAATTCAATCGGGAAAAGTTATCCGATCAAATACCGGATTTCGGAAGGAAATATCTATATCGATGAATGATAATATTTTATGTTTAATTCAATAAAAAAGTAATGCCTATGGGGAAAAGTGAAATTAGCCTTATTTGAAGTAATTTAAAAAGAGCCGGAAGATATGGGCCTATCATCCGACTCGTTAAGTTTTCAATTTATTAATCCAGCCAATAACCATAAAATCCTGTCAGATCCGGTTAGAGGCTACAAATTAAAAACAAACAAATGTATGAAAAATTGTAGACCTGGAATACCTATTCCTAAATTTTTATTGTTTATTATGAGAGTAACCTTCTTATTATTTGTGATTGGTGTTTTTCAAATCTATGCGATTGACTCTTACGCTCAGAAAACGCAACTGACAATCCATGAAAATGAAATTGAATTGGGAGAACTTTTCAGTAAAATTGAGAAACAGACCGATTTTTACTTTTTCTATAGCAATGATCAGATTAATAAACATCTGAAAGTATCGATAAGTGTAGTAGACAAGACAATATTCGAAATTTTGGATCTCGTATTGAATAATACTGATATAACTTATCAGGTGAATAATAAGGCGATCATATTGAATACTGACAATAGACCGTTTTCACAAACTCAACAACAAGCCAAGCGACAAATAACCGGCACGGTTAAAGATGAGCGAGGGGAAGCGATTATAGGTGCAAATATCATCGAAAAGGGGATGAATAATGGGGTTATAACAGACATAGATGGACAGTTTATTATTTCAGTTGGTAATGATGCTGTTCTGCAAGTATCCTATATTGGATATCTGACACAAGAGATAACAGTAGGAACCCAAAATTCGGTTTCAATTGTCTTGATAGAGGATCTCAAAACTTTGGAAGAGGTTGTAGTAGTAGGATATGGTACGCAAAAACGAGTGAATCTTACGGGTTCTGTCGCTTCTGTGAGTAGTGAAGTGTTGACTAAACGTCAGGTGGGGCAGACTTCTTTGGCTCTACAAGGTGTTGCACCCGGGGTTACCATTATGCAACGGTCCGGACAACCCGGGTTGGATGCTGGAGATATAAAGATCAGGGGAATTGGAACATTAAATAACTCTAATCCTTTAATTTTGGTAGATGGACTTGAAATGGGGATAAATAATATTGATGTTTCAACAATTGAATCAATCTCGGTTTTGAAAGATGCAGCCTCTTCTTCCATCTATGGATCTAAAGCCGCTAATGGAGTTATTTTGATTACCACTAAACGTGCGTCAGAGGGGAAGTTTAATATTTCATATAGTGGGTACGTTGCTCAACAAACTCCGACAAATCTTCCTGATAAGGTAAACGCACTTGATCATATACTCCTTTTAAATGAGTCTAAGATTAATGCCGGTGCGGGAGTAGTGTATACAGAAGAGCAAATTAAAAATTGGAGAGAAAAGGGACCCAATGACAGAGATAATTACCCGGATACAGATTGGCAAAAAGAGATCTTAAGAGGAAATGGATTACAACAGAATCACAGTTTGACACTAACCGGGGGAACGGACAAATTGAAAGTGCTAGCATCTTTAGGGTATTTGAAACAGGATGGTATAATTGATAAAGTTAATTTTGAACGAATTTCCATCCGATTAAATACGGACTTTATTTTTACTAAAAATTTTTCCTCTTCATTAGATTTGTTTCTTTATAATTCTAATCGGAATTCTGTCGCTAGGTATAATAGTAATTCAGGAAATTCATCGGGAATAGGATATATTTTCTTCTTAATGAATAAGTTACCTGCTGTTCAGGCCATGAAATACTCAAATGGTAATTATGCAGAAGGACAAAATGGAGAGAATCCTGTTGCCAGTATATATGAGGGGGGATTTACGAATGAAAAATCCACTCCGGTTACAGGGAATTTTTCATTCAAGTGGGAACCTTATAAGGATTTCTGGATGCAGACAGCTTTTTCACCTTCAATCTCATATCCTTTGTCCAGAAGTTTTGTCAGACAGGTGACAACATATAATCCAGATGGGAGTATTTTTTCACAACTCCCGAGTAAATCGAATTTGACAGAAGAGTCGACTTATAACAGATATCTTCAATCCAGAACTACAGCCAATTATCATAAGTCAATTAATCATCATACAATCTCAGCTTTAGCGGGGTTTCAATATGAGTCTAATTACTATTCAGGTTTTAATGCCTTTAGAGATGATTTCCCATTCCCTGAGTATTCCGTATTACAATCCGGTTCCGTTGAAAATATGAGAAATGATGGATGGGCAGGGGAGAATGTCCTTGTTTCCTGGTTTGGACGAGTTAATTATGATTATAAGAGTAAATATTTGCTGGAAGCAAACATACGATATGATGGCTCTTCCAAATTTGCAAAAGGTAAAAAATGGGGGGCTTTCCCATCTTTCTCTGCCGGTTGGAGGCTATCGGAAGAAACATTTTGGGATAATTTTAGGGAAAATGTATCCAATGTTAAAGTAAGAGGCTCATGGGGTACCTTGGGAAATCAAAACATAGGAAATGATTATCCCTTTTCTTCTAATATTGATATGGGTACAAAATATATTTCAGGTGATAAACTGATAGATGGGGCAGCTCTTTTAACTATGAATAATCCCGATATTACGTGGGAAACAACCACAATGACAAATATAGGATTGGATTTGAGTTTTTGGAGCAAGCTGCATATAACTTTCGATTGGTTTCATAAAAAAACAAACGATATATTGATGCGTTTGGATATTCCCCGTACAATGGGATTGGAGCCTACTTTTCAAAATGCCGGAGTTGTTGAAAATAAAGGATACGATTTGAATATTATTTATATGGACAAAATTGGAGATTTTGATTTTGATATATCATTCAATATTTCTGATGTGAGGAACAAAATTACGGATTTGAAAGGAATTAACGGAACAGGTCTTGTAACCAACCGAGAAGGATATGCTATCAACTCTTTATATATGAGAAAAAGCTTAGGAATCTTGACGGGAGAAGATTTTAATAGTGATGGTTCGTATAAATGGGAGCGCCAGGGACGTTCTTTAGCCCCGGGTGATTTAAGATATGCCAATTTGAATGATGATGATATTGTAAATGCTGACGATAGAGAAGTTTTAGGCTCTACAATTCCTCGTTATACCTATGGGCTCAATTTTAGTGGACGTTATAAAGGGTTTGATTTGAATCTATTACTTCAAGGAGTAGGTAAAGTTGACGGATATTTGTCTGCGATAGCTATGTATCCGTTCTGGTCGGGTGGAACTGCTTTTACGATACACAAAGATCGTTGGACTGAAGAGAATCAGAATGTTCACGCAGCTTTCCCGCGTTTATATTTTTATGATTCTGCAAACAATTACCTTGATTCGGATTTCTATATGAAAAGTGCAGCCTATTTAAGAGTAAAGAATATCCAATTAGGTTATAAAGTACCTACATCAATTTCTGGACGTGCATTAATGGAGCATTTGCGATTTTATGTTTCCGGAGAAAATTTATTCACTTTTACTAATTTTTGGAAAGGATGGGATCCGGAAGTTTCCCCCGCTTCAGGTGGAGCATATTATCCACAGGTAAAGACCATAAGTGTAGGTGTAGATATCAGGTTTTAATTATTACAGACAGATAATATTATGAAAACAAATAGAAAAATATTAAGCATATTCATATTGTGTTCCTTGTTGTTTGTCTCTTGCGAGAACACCTTGGAAAAATATCCATTGAATTATCCTTCAACGGAAACATTTCTTCGAACTGAAATTGAGATTCAGATGGCTATCGTAGGAATACATTCACCTTTCCATTTGTATAATGATCAGATTCCTTTTATGATTTACTATGATACAGGATCTGATATCTCATCAGACAGAGATGTCAAACCCGAGCAAATATATCAAAATACTACGGCTTGGCAATTAAGAGATATTTGGGTAAATATGTACAAAAGTATTAGTCGATGTAATTTTATATTGGAAAATATTGATAGGGCAAGTGGTAATGTCTCAGCGGATAAGATAGATAGGTATAAGGCAGAAGCCAAAGTATTGAGGGCTTACTGTTACCTCACTCTTACTTCTATATTTGGAGATGTGCCATTGATTGACCGTACGTTATCATTAGAAGAAGCATATGTCAGCAGAGATCCGATAGAAAAAGTTGTAGATTTTATCCTTTCCCAATGCGATGAAGCTGCTCAGTATTTACAACAGGAAAATCAGCCTAATACTATGGCGATAACAAAGGGATTTGCATGGGCTGTAAAAGCACGTACAGCTTTGTACAATGAACGTTGGCAGGATGCCATTGACGCTTGTGAAAAAATAATGCAACTTGAAGGTATTGAATATATTCTGGAACCTAATTATGGTGATATTACCATGTTAAAAGGAAAAACATCCAAAGAAATTATATGGGCAATTCAATTTAATCAGGACGATAAAAGTCAGGGAATGCCTAGTCGTATGAAATCCAGATTGGCGGGTGGATTTTCAAATAAAATGCCGGTACAGGCTTTGGTGGATTCTTATGAATGTATCGACGGACTATCCATTGATAAATCTCCATTATATGATCCGAAAAACCCTTGGAAAAATAGGGATCCACGGCTTGACCATACTGTTGCTTTACCCGGTAGTAGATACTTCGGTTATCAATTTGAGACTGACAAAGACAGTATTCAATGTTGGGACTATAATCAATCCCCGGCAGTGCGGATTGCCAATCTGGATGCAACACACGCCTATGCAAGTTTTTCAGGATATTGTTGGAGAAAGTATTGCGATCCGCTTGAATCACGGACTGACGGAGCTTCTTCTATTAATGCTATCGCATTTCGTTATGCAGACATTCTTTTAATGTATGCAGAAGCGAAAATAGAGGCAAACCAACTGGATGATTCCGTGTACGAGTCGATTAATAAAGTCCGTGGAAGAGTCAATATGCCAGAAATAACCAAAGGTAAAAATCAACAAGAACTTCGTTCTGTAATTAGAAAAGAACGTAAATATGAATTGGCTGGAGAAGGACTTAGATTATTTGATATTCGTCGATGGAAAATAGCCGATAGGCTGATGAATGGTATGTGTTATGGGCGATTCCCTACAGGATACCCCACAGCAGCTCCTTATATCGATGAATATGGTAATCCAGATTATACAAATTTTACAGAAAAGAATAAATTTGGCACAAAACTGGGTGCTCGCTACTTTGATCCCAATCGTGATTATCTTTCTCCTATCCCTGCGTCGGAACGTCAGGCAAATCCGAATCTGACACAAAATCAGGGATATTGATCACTTTTCCATATTTATAAACAAATGAGCTGTAATAGAGGAATTGCTATCTTCTATTACAGCCTTATAAAACACTGCTATAATGGAACATATTATAGAAAAACAAAGAGAAATTCCGATAATCGCAAGACCGGACGTTTTAGTTGCTGGAGGAGGTCCTGCAGGAATAGGTGCAGCAATTGCTGCTGCACGGTCGGGTGTTAAAACAATGCTTATCGAAAGATATGGATTTCCCGGCGGTAACTTGACTACGGCAATGGTAAACCCGTTTTTTACATTCCATGATGAAAATGGCAATCAGGTAATCCGTGGAATTGCCGAAGAATTTGTAGACCGTATGAAACAGGGGGGTGCTTCCTTAGGGCATGTAGCTGACTTGACTTTTGATAATGCGTCTATGACACCTTTCGATGCGGAAAGGGCAAAGATCATTCTTATCGAAATGTTGGAAGAAGCGGGTGTAGAACTGCTTTTTCATACATGGATAGTCGATGCGAATGTTGCCAATGGGGTTGTAGGATCGGTGATCATTGAAAATAAATCGGGACGTCAGGCTATTTGCCCCAAATATATTGTAGATTGTACAGGCGACGCCGATGTCGCAGCCTTTTCGGGTGTGCCTTTTGCAAAGGGAAAAGACGAAGATGGTTCTATGCAGCCGGCAACCCTCTATTTCAGGGTGGGCGGAGCTGATGTGGAGCAACTGCGTAATTGGATGAAAAAGAACAGGAACATACTGAAAGATTCTCCAAGTGATGAGCAAATTGATAAGCAAAAGGCAATTGCTTTCCTCGGGATGAACCAGATGGTGCAGGAAGCTAAAGATTCCGGGATGTTACATTCGGAGGTAGCCCCTCGTATCCTTATGTACGAACTACCCATCCCGGGGGTATTCTGCGTTAATACTACCCGTATACAGAATATCGATGGGACAAAGACTGCGGATATAACCCGGGCTGAAGTTGCTTTGCGAAAACAAGTATTAGAAGTACATGCATTTCTTCAAAAGTATATTGGAGGTTTCGAGAGCTCATACATTCTTGATAGCGGTATCCAAGTCGGAATCCGTGAAACCAGGAGAATAGCCGGTGATTATGTATTGACTGAACAGGAGGTTTTGAACAGTGCTTCGTTTGAAGACGGTATAGCCTGTGGAACTTTTGCCATAGATATCCATCCTCCGCATGGAAAAAAGCAAATCTTCACAGGTTCCGGGAAATCGGTATATGAGATTCCTTACCGTTGCCTGATCCCCAAAAATCTGAAGAACCTGTTGGTTGCAGGACGACCCATCTCCGCAACACATATTGCGCATGGCTCCATTCGTGTAATGGCTACCTGTACGGCGATGGGGCAAGCTGCCGGTGTCGCCGTTGCAATGGCATGCCATAATAAATGTGGCACGCGTGAAATTAATATTAAACAATTAAGAAAAGAACTGGTAGAACAAGGACAATATCTGCTGAATGAAAATATAGGGGAGATGGTCGATCCCGATTTGATATTAGATTCAGAAAATAGTGATGGACGGCAAGCAGAACATTATAACCCTTTTAGGACGAAAAAATGAAGAGAGTTTATTTTGACAATGGAAATCTGAGATGGAAAATTGCACTTTTGCTATGTTTGGCTTCAGGTCTAAATGCTTTGGACAGGAATGCTTTTGCGATCTTGGCATCAACGATTCAAGGGGAGTTTAACTGGTCGGATATTGATTATGCCAATCTTACTTCGGTTTTTGTATTTAGTTATACATTGATGTATGCCCTCAGCGGTAAGATTATAGACAGGATAGGTACAAGAAAAGGTTTTGGTATAGCTGTGGGAAGCTGGTCATTTGTTGCAGCGATGCATGCCGTGGTACATTCTTTGGCACAATTCTCAATAGTCCGATTCTTTCTGGGAATTACCGAATCCGCAAATTTCCCTGCAGGAGTAAAAGCTTCAACCGAATGGTTTCCTTTAAAGGAAAGGGCGTTGGCAATAGGCATATTTAATGCAGGTACAGCCATCGGTGCTGCTGTAGCTGTACCGTTAGTCTCTTTCCTTGCGTTAGCTTTTGGATGGAGGATTGCCTTTTTAGCAACTGGGATACTGGGTTTTGTTTGGCTGTTTTTTTGGTTAAGGAATTATCATAGGCCGCAAGATCATCCTAATATTACACAGGAGGAAAAGGAATATATCCTCCAGGATGATACTCCTAAAACCGAAAGAGAGGGAGAGGAAAAAATAAAACTAAAGGACTTGCTTAAAAAGAAAGAAACCTGGGGATGTTTTTCTGCGAGAATTTTTATTGACCCGGTTACCTATTTTCTGCTTTTTTGGATACCGAAATATCTGCAAGACGTACAAGGTCTATCTTTGAAAGAGTTGGGTTTCGCCGCCTGGTTACCCTATACGGCAATGGGACTAGGGACAATACTTGGAGGCTATATTCCTAAATTGTTAATTGAAAGGCGGGGATGGACATTGAACAAATCAAGAAAAACAGTTATGGTCACAGCTTCTGTTCTCATTCCTCTGTTGTGTTTCTTCTTGTTTTCGGGAGCAAATCCCATCGTCGCTGTATTACTTATATCAGGGATTATGTTGTCACATGGACTCTGGGCAAACATCACTATACCTTCGGAAATTTATCCCAAACAAGTACAGGCAACCCTGACGGGTATAGGCGGTACACTGGGTGGTATAACAGGTGTTATCTCCCAGCAAGTGATAGGGAGTACGATAACCTCACATTCCTACATGCCCATATTTATGTATATCGGAGGTGCCTATCTTATTAGTTTCTTTTGTGTACAATTACTGGTAGGCAAACTGGGAGTCATCAGAAATTTTAATAATTAAAACAATTTGTAAAATGAATTTAGTAAAAAATAAATCTTTGTTTCTCTGTTTGTTATTTTGTATTCCTCTGTCGGTTATATACGCACAAAAAACAGACAAACACCCTACGACAGTATCAATAGTAATTCCGGATAATCCGGTGTCCATAGATCCCATGATTTATGGACAAATGCTGGAAGATTGTAATGATAAAATTATTTATGGAGGGCTTATAAATGAGGATGGTACAGAAAACAGTAAAGTAAATGAACTATTGAAACCACTCGATATGCCGGTGATGAGGTGGCCGGGTGGTACCTACGTTCATGAATATGATTGGAAGAAGGGGATTGGCCCGAAAGAAGAGAGACCTGTCGTGGATGAATTTGCATGGAAAGGGATAGAAACCCACCAATTTGGCACAGATGAATTTTTACAATGGTGCAAAAAAATTGGGACAGAACCCTATATAAACTTCAATATGGGAAATGATCCCGTATATGGGGCATCGTTGGGAGATGCTTTGAGTTGGATCGAATATGTAAACGGTTCGACTGAAACCACTTTTGGAAAGAAAAGAGCACTCTACGGACATGAAGAACCTTACGGAGTAAAATATTGGGGAATAGGAAATGAAAATTATGGTCCGTGGGGAAGACATACAGAAGAAACCGCCAAACAATACGCAGATAGGCTTCACAGATGGGCTAGTGCTATTCGTTATCAATACCCGGAACTACAGTTACTAGGAGTGGGTCATACTTACCATTGGAACGATACTGTTTTACAGAGAAATGGAAAACTAATTGATTTTCTTACGAAACATTTTTATATGGGTGCAAAGGTTAGAGATGAAAGACTTCAAGATCCGGAGCATACATTATTTTCACCGGCTAAGGTAGAAATTCATCTTCAAAAGAATGCAGAATTGTTAAATGCAATCAATAATCAATACGGGCGCACAGACAGCCCTATACGATTCAGTATTGACGAGTGGAATTGTCGTCATTCTGTATTTGATGGAGAAAAATATGTCTTTACGAGAAATGATCCCAGAAGATTATTCGATATCGTAACAATAGCTGGGATGTTAAATGTTTTTATTCGACAGAGTCCGTATGTAGGAATGGCAAATTATATATTTCCGGTAAATGGTCACGGTATGATTAAAACTGTTGGGAACGAGGATGCATATAAGACCCCGATCTATTATATTTTCGAATTATACCGGAAATATATGACTGGGAAAAAGTTGGATTTAAATATAAAGGGTACAGAAATTTCTATGCCTGTTAATAAATTGTCTGTTGCCGGAGATATAAGTAAAGATCTTAATACAGGTAGTATAATATTGAATTATATAGATGGGACAGCTGTAATGTCAGAGGATGGTGTTATGCATATTGCATTGATTAATCGCTCCCATCTTCGTGAACAAGAAGTTAAAATAAAGGCCCCTGATGGTTATGTCCCTGTTACAATGTGGAAAATTCAGGGTAGCGATATCAATGCAGTGAACTCGGAAAATGAGAGGGACAATATTTCTCCACAAGTAGTAAGTCTTTCGGGAAAAAAATTGAATTCGACTATTACAATATCCCCCTGTGGATTTATTATGGTTAAATATGAAAGCATTAAATAAAGGCATAAATAATATGACAATAGAAAAGATTGTAATTATCTTTATATGTGTCGCATGTTTTTCCCCGAGTTTTGCAACTAATAAGAAAACAGTAGTACATGTGACAAAGGTATCAGTTGAAATCCCTGACAACCCGGAGACTGTTGATCCGATGATTTATGGGCAAATGTTGGAAGATTGTAATGATAAAATAATATATGGAGGGTTACTTAATGAGAAAAATGAAGAAAATCCGGCAGTTTTTGAATTATTGAAATCACTTCAGATGCCAGTGGTCCGATGGCCTGCTGGTACATATATTCATGAATATGACTGGGAAAATGGTATTGGACCGAAAGAAAAACGACCAGTAATTAATTGTATCCGTTGGGGAGGAGTTGATACAAATCTTTTTGGAACGGATGAATTCCTTCAATGGTGTCAAAGAATAGGGACTGAACCTTATATCAATTTTAATATGAGTAATCATCCTGATTATGCCGCATCGTTGGGTGACGCGTTAAATTGGATTGAATATGTAAATGGTTCTTCCGAAACTGCATTTGGCATGAAGCGGATCGCCAATGGACATGCCGATCCCTATAATGTAAAGTATTGGTGTATAGGTAATGAAAACTATGGTTCTTATGGTATTCACAAAGCAGAAACGGCAGAATTCTATTCGCATAAGTTAAACCAATGGGCTTCTTGTTTCAAATCATTATATCCCGACTTGAGCCTTTTGGCGGTAGGGCATGTTTATGATTGGAATAAAAAAGTACTTGAAAAGAATGGTAATCTAATTGATTTTTTAACTATGCATTTTTATATGGGGGCAAAAATAAAAGAAGGGAAGCTGCAAGACCCACTTTACACTATTTTTTCCCCGGTAAAAGCCGAAATGCAAATCTCAAAGAATGCGATTCTTTTCGATAAGGTGAACAGGCTGTTCGATCGAATAGATAATCCCATACGATTAAGCATTGATGAATGGAATTGTAGGCACTCTGTTTTTGAGAATGAGAAATATTCTTTCACCAGAAATGATACTAGGCGATTGTTTGATGTAGTGACAACAGCCGGGATGTTAAATGTTTTTATTCGACAGAGTCCATATGTAGGAATGGCCAATTATATATTTCCTGTAAATGGGCATGGATTAGTTCGATCTGTTGGAGATGAAGATGCTTATAAAAGTACGATTTATCATGTTTTCGATCTTTACCGGAAGCATATGTCCGGAGAAAAAATGAATATCTACATAGACGGACCTAAAGTAACTTTGCCAGTTCAAGAATTAGCTATTGGAGGTAATTTCGATAATGAACTCTTAACTGAGGATGTTGATGTGGCTTACATTGATGGCGTAGCTGTGAGAACTGATGATAATGTTATTAATCTTGTATTGATAAACCGTTCACATCTCAAGAAACAGGAAATCAAAATAGAGATGCCTGGAGGTTATGTGCCTGTTACAATGTGGAAAATCGAGAATGATGATATTAATGCTGGGAATTCGGAAGATATGAGGGAACATATATCTCCACAAATGATAAATCTGTCCAGAAAACATTTGAATTCGAAAATCATTATATCCCCATGTGGGTTCATTCTTATTCAATATAAGAAAGGATAATTTAGATGTTTATTGGCTGGTTTTTTTAGAGTTAACGTAGCAATGGGTCATAGACCTGTTTAAATTATTTTATATCTTTGTTCCAATCAATGGCGTGGATAAATTAATTAATTAATTAATACAACGATGTTGGTGCATAATTTTTAAATCTGGATCAGAAAGAAACATATTATGACAGACAAATTCGATAGGAAAACATTTGCAGGAATATCAGTTTCGATCTTTGTATTATTCCCTGTAATTGGGCAAGAGATTCTCCAAAATCCCAACGTCATTATCATTATGGCAGATCAGCTGCGAGTCGATTTAATGCGACGTGAAGGATATCCGTTAAATACGATGCCTTTCGTCGATAGTCTGGCTGGACAAGGAACTTGGTTTAACCGAGCATATACAGCTGCTCCTGCAAGTGGTCCCGCCCGAGTCTCTATGTTGACGGGAAGATTCCCCAGTGCGACACACGTGCGATCCAACCACAATCTTAGAGATGCCTTTTATACGAAAGATCTCTTTGATGTGGCCAGGGAACAAGGTTATGTGACAGCACTGATCGGGAAGAATCATTCTCATCTTTCTCCCGACCGTGTAGACTATTGGAGTCCTTATAATCATGATGGGCAGGATTCGGAAAATAAGAGCGAGATCGGCAAAGCATTCGATGAATATTTGAAAACACTTGATATGTATGCTGATATGAAACCTGCTCCCTATGGAATAGAGGGACAGTTGCCTTATCGGATGGTCGACGATGCTACCCAATGGATCGGTTCACTGTCGGATAAACCTTTTTTAATATGGTTTTCCATTGCGGAGCCGCATAATCCATATCAGACGTGTGAACCCTATTATTCCATGTTTCCACCTGAATCATTGCCTCTGATGCGGAGCAGTGCGGACGATATGAAGATAAAAGGGGAAGAATATCTCCTGCTTTCGGAGATGATGGCGCAAGGGCATGTCGGTTATCAGGAGAACTTGCAGCGGCTGCGTTCCATCTACCATGGGATGTTGCGGATGATAGACGACCAACTGGCCCGTTTTATAGGCGAGTTGAAAGAGAAAGGGGTGTATGATAATACGATTATCCTGTTTCTTGCCGACCACGGCGATTATGTGGGAGAGTATGGTCTGATGAAGAAAGGGGTAGGGCTGGATGATGCTATTGCCCGTATCCCCATGCAATGGGTTGGTCCGGGAATAAAGGCCTCGGCAGTGCCACATGACGGACATGTGAGTATCATCGATATTTTTCCCACGATTTGTGAAGTGATGGGTGCCGATATTCCGATGGGCGTACAAGGACGTAGCTTATGGCCACTGTTGCAGGGAAAAGACTACCCCGAAAAAGAGTTTGAGAGCGTGATGGTTCAGGATGGATTTGGTGGAATGTATTATACCCGGGATGACACTACCGACTATCAGGAAGAAGGTGCTGTCGGTAAAAAAGGATTATTTTTTGACGAACTGAACACATGGACACAAAGTGGTACCATACGTATGCTTCGCAAAGGTGATTGGAAATTGGTATATGATATGGATGGAAATGGTCAGCTTTATAACCTGAAAGATGATCCATCCGAACTACTGGATAATCTCTTCGGGAGTCAGTCTTATAAGAGTATTAAAGATGAAATGGTAGAGAACTTACTGAGATGGGAGATATCTGTACAAGATCCCATTCCAGTCCCGAGACGTCGATATCGATTTAAAAGGAATGAACATAATTATTTATTCCGCTAATCAATCAAACATGGGAGTCATTATTTCTTTGAATATTAGCCTTTCAATTTTAGGAACTTGTTTGTGATATATCTTCTTACAGGTATATCAAAAAACTTTAGAGTGATATAAGCCAGGATAATGCTGCCAGTCCGTCTCCGGCCAGGAGAACTAACACTGTAAGAACTGTAGTAGAGAACTTACGGATGAATAGGGCATAGAGAATATTACCAATATATTCGAAGAACAAAGACCAACTCGGGCCATTCAAGGGGAACATTTCACCTATTCCTCGAACTTCAATCCCAGGTGTTGCCGGAATTAATAATGCGTTTAAGAGTTTGGCAATCAATAGGGCTCCGATAGTGACCGTGGATACATCCCATATAAAGCAACCATAATGGCGCCTATGATTGCCCCCCCATCACAACCATTGGATGGAGACGTATAAATCTACGTTTTGAGGAACTCTTTTGTTGTCATTTTTCCCCAGCGGTCGTCATAAGCATAGCCTGCCACAAATCCCGCGAGGATAAAGAAAAAATTGACAGCCATGATTGATCCTCTGGTCGATATGACTAGTAGCAAAAGCTTCAAATATATGGAAACATACAACCATAATTGCGGTTACTCCACGTAATCCGTCAAAAATATGAAAATACGGTTTTGTATCGGCAAACGCAGCTGTAGAAACTTGCAATTTGAGCATAAAATAAAAAACAATAGAGTGAATGTAGTTCGAAACAGAATAGCAAATAAAAAGGAAGCCGAAAGAGAAGCCTACTCGTTGAACTTTTTCGATGCGTATCTTTATGCCCTGCAAAAATATATAAAAAACAGAGATTTTTTGGAAAAATAACGATCTATATAATCTCCTTATGGCATGTTTACAGCCGAACTTTAAGCGTTGAAACGAGATAAAGGAGGAAATTTTCACAAGAAAATCAAATAAAAGTCCTGATAATTTTTGAGAAAAGCTTTGATCAATTACCTTTGCGGGGAATTTTATAAAAAATAAATAAAGAATTATGCAAACATTATTGACAAGCATCAACGAACAAATTGCGTTGTTCCAGGAAAATGCAAAACTTCAAACGGAGAACAACAACAAAGCTGCTGGTGCCCGTGCACGTAAAGCTTCGTTAGAATTGGAAAAACAACTGAAAGCTTTCCGTAAAGCATCGATCGAAGCTGCCAAGTAAGGTTGATCAAGTTCGATGAAGTTATATAGATTGTCCCTAACCGGGCAATCTTTTTTTATTTACTGTCGGACAATTGCCCCCCTCCAAAAAAAGCTAAATAAACGAGGTTGTCAATTTTTCGGTTGTATTTGGAATGGCAGAATCGTAACTTTACAGTTCGAATTTGCAATCAAACAAAATATGGCTGCTTATTTCCAGTATGGGGAAAAAGAAATTGTACATTTAAGAATAGACAGGGAGTTTCCCGCGATTCAAACGATTAATCTGATATAAAAAGATGGAAATGGAAAAAGAAGTGTTCTATAAAGCATTCCTTGAAAGGGATAGTTCTTTTGAGGGCGTATTCATTGTCGGAGTAAAAACAACAGGTATATTCTGCCGACCCACTTGTCCTGCCAGGCCTAAAATAGAAAACGTAGAGTTCTTCCCTTCTGCAAAAGAAGCCATGCTTAGCGGTTACAGACCTTGTAAAGTCTGTAAACCGTTGGAAAAATTGGGAAATCCGCCTGACGGCATTAAACAATTATTGAAATACATGGAAGAAAATCCTACGGTTAAAATAAAGGATGCCGATTTGCAGGAAATGGGATTAGAGCCAAATCAGGTACGCCGGTGGTTTTTGAAAAACTACAAGCAGACATTCCATGCCTACCAAAGAATGTACCGGGCGAACAGTGCCTTCCAACGTATCCAATCCGACCAGAATGTAACGGACGTTGCCTTTGATTCGGGTTATGATTCTTTGAGCGGGTTCAACAGTATGTTCAAAAATATTATCGGTACTTCTCCGCAAAAAAGTAAAGACAAGCGTGTAATCAACGTAACACATGTTGAAACCGATTTGGGACTGATGATTGCCGCCGCGACTGAGAAAGGTATCTGCATGTTTGAGTTTGCCGACTATAAATTGATAGATTTGGAATTAAGACAATTGGGAGAGGAATTCAATGCTCCGCTTATACAGGGCGACAATCCTCATTTTGACACGCTTCGAGAGCAATTAAATGAGTATTTCAGGGGAGAGCGAAAAGATTTCAATATCCCGCTGGACTTGGCAGGTACGGAATTTCAAAAGAAAGTGTGGCTTAGCTTGTTACAGATACCGTATGGTTGTACGACCACCTATGGAAAACAAGCAGAAGCTTTAGGGAAACCTTCTGCCGTAAGGGCTGTTGCCAATGCCAACGGTAAAAATAAAATCTCTATCATTCTGCCTTGCCATAGGGTTATCGGTGCTGATGGTACACTCACGGGATATGGCGGCGGAATGTGGAGAAAAAAGAAGTTATTGGAGTTTGAAAAAGAGAATATGACAACTTCCCATTAAAATCATGGAAATTATTATTATCTCATTATGCGCATTTCTTGTCGCCATCCTTACTTTCTTTTCGGGTTTCGGGCTTGGAACAATCCTTACACCCGTTTTTATGGTTTTTTTCCCTGTCGATCTGGCTATAGCCCTTACAGGAATAGTCCATTTCTTCAATAATATCTTTAAGTTGTTACTTGTCGGCAAGCATGCCAATAAGGAAGTATTGCTCCGTTTCGGTATTCCCGCCATAATAGGTGCTTTTATCGGAGCCTGGTTGCTGTTGAATATTTCCGACCTGAAACCTCTTTTCATTTACGAGGCTTTTGGAAAGATAATCGAGGTCTATCCTGTAAAATTCATCATTTCCGTTTTGCTTATTATTTTTGCAAGTCTTGATTTAATACCTTATTTCGGAAAATTACAGTTTGGGAAAGACAAACTTCCCATCGGCGGGGCTTTGAGCGGATTCTTTGGCGGACTATCGGGGAATCAAGGAGCTTTGCGCAGCGCTTTCCTTATTAAAGCGGGCCTCTCCAAAGAAGCATTTGTTGCGACTGCCGTTGTTGTGTCGACTTTTGTCGATTTTACCCGCCTGAGTGTATATGCTACACGATTTACCCAATCGGGATTGGTTGACAATCTGCCTTTGGTTATTAGCGCCACACTTGCGGGAATCGCCGGGGCATATATCGGAAACAAGCTTTTGAAAAAAATCACATTGAAGTTTTTGCAGGTAACTATTGCGATCATGCTGATCATTGTATCATTGGCTTTGGGAGCCGGACTGATTTAATAAAAAAACATTATTTTCTATGGCGAAATTTCCACCAAGCCGGTGGAAATTCACAAATATCATGAAATCAGGACTCTATGATTCATCACCAAACTGGTGACGAATTAGAAATGATGCAAAATGGCGTATACCGGAAATAAACATCAATCTAAACACGCAAGAATATGGTATAGATGTATATTGTAATTACATAATCTATAAATTTCAGAAGTGCCTTGTAATATTTTGGCCAAGTTATCCGACTAACCATTTAAAAAGAGTCAGGACATGGAAAAAGAGTTTATCGAATTGATTAATACACATCATGGAATATTATGGAAAATCTGTAATGTCTATTTTTACGGTAGTTCCTACAAAGAAGATTATTATCAGGAAATACTCATCCGGTTATGGAAAGCCTTTCCTAATTTTAAAGGGCAATCGGCTTTTTCCACATGGATGTACCGTGTCGCCTTGAATGCTGCCATTGATATTCTTCGCAAGCTAAACGTTCGGCCGGAATGTGTCGGGCTGATTAGATACCAGCACAACAGGAGGTACAAAGATATGTATACTAACCTGAATCAATCAACTGATTTTTTCAACAACTATTTTTAAGTTGGTTAAAACGAAACACCCGACTAACATATCAACCTATTCTCAATGTTCTTTCAGTTGTTTTAGGTATTTGTCAATGGTTTCCGAACCGATGGGCGGTGTGATCTTGATTTCGGAATTTGCCGTGGATAGATCGGACTGTTTGAGTGGTCTGCTCTTTCCCGATGAAAGGAAAAGGCTGTTTTTATCTATAACCGATTGCCAGTTGCGTGTGATCAGGCTGCGGTCGTCCAATGCCGAGAAGAAATAGGCCAGCAGGCGGTTATTGCGTGCCTTTAATGGTTGTGAAAGGTTACAGGCAAATATATTTTCAAGTGTCTGGCTTGTGATATTCTCGGGAAACATACGTACATCGTTAAGGCATTCGGCCAATAATTCGATTTGTGCCGGATTGAGTTGGTGTTCAAAAGTGGATTTTTCTTCCTTTGGAACGTCTGCCGTTATTTCTTCGGGTAACTTGGATTGAAGGAATGCGATATATTCAGTAAGATAGATGGATGAGATGATACCGGAGAAATAGGGTAACTGCCTGTCATATATTTCGGGATCGTCATTCAGCCTGTCATGGCTTAAACTGATATTTTCGGAATTGTGGTACTTTTTCCTTTCATCGGGAGAAATGGATTCGATAAAGGTGCTTTCCCAGAGGACATTCTTCAAGTCGGGGAAATTGGTAATGACGTGAAGCATGGGGGCTTTTTCATGTAACGCTACCAGTTCACATGATGCCTTATAAATTTCTTCACGGATATGCGTGTGTAGGATCTCATCATCCCAATATTCGGATTTCAACTCAAAAAGGTCGGTTGATTTTTTCAACCGTGATGAAGTAAATTCATTGATGAAACGTTGCAAGCGGGTGAAGATTGATTCCATATCATAATTCCTGAAGTGATGTATTGCAAAAAATAAGGATAAAAGGGAAAATATAGGCAGAAACAGTGGAAAAGAGTGTTTAATAAAGTATCCAATAGATATAGACAAACAGTTGAAGACATGAAAGGGAACCGGTTAAGTTTCCTGATTAAACGAATAAACGTCATTTTTTTAATAGAAAACAAGAAAAAAACAGCTTAACTATAAAATAAATGACTATTTTTGTTCGAAATACATTGAATAGTTATGAAGTTTATTTCTCAATTGGGCATTATTCCTTTTGACTTTAGTGTTCTGGCATCCAACTTAAAAGATTATAAGTCACCACGTCAAAAGGTACTGGAACTCGAAAAGCAGGGAACTATTATTCGCTTAAAACGGGGAATGTATGTTGTTTCCCCGTCTGTATCAGGTAAACCATTGTCAGAGGAGTTGATTGCCAATCACCTCTATGGGCCATCTTACGTATCAATGGAAACCGCGCTTCGTTATTATGGGTTGATACCTGAGAGTGTGCACGCTATGGTTTCTATGACATTAAAACTGACAAAAAATTACGAAAATAACATTGGACGTTTTGAATACATTCATTGCCCGGCCGATTACTATTCTATCGGCATTCGTCAAGTTGTAGAAGAAGATTATGCTTATTTGATTGCATCTCCCGAAAAAGCGTTGTGCGATTTGATTGCTTATACCCCCAAACTCCGGCTACGGTTTGTCAAGTCCATGCAAACCTATTTAGAAGAAGATATACGGTTCGACATGGTTGAATTTTATAAAATGGATCCGGATATATTTGAGCAATGTTTGGCCGTAAGTAAAAAGAAAACAGACATTCAAAACATTTTAAAACTATTGAAGAAATGAACATATTCGACCAAATGTTGGCTCGTTATGAGATAAAAAAAGAAAGCGACCTGAGAAATGCCACTTATGAAGTCATGCAGGAAATCGCTCTTGCTGGACTTTACAGGGGTGGTTTTTTCAATAAAGCTGCATTCTATGGCGGAACCTGTTTACGCATTTTTTATGGTTTGAAGCGATTTTCCGAAGATCTGGATTTTTCCTTAATAGCTCCCGATGTCGATTTTGATCTCGAAGAGTATTTTCCGGCAATCATTCATGAATTTAGTGCCGCCGGAAAAGATGTTACGATCTCGAAGAAAGAAAAAAGGACATTAGGACTGGTCGAGTCGGCGTTTTTGAAAGAAAATACGGCAATTTATGATTTGAAATTTCAAACTGAAAAATCCATCAAAATAAAAATTGAAGTGGATATTGACCCACCTATGAATTTCGATACCGAACAAAAGTTGCTGCTGCTTCCTTTTTCGTTTATGACACGTTGTTTTGTATTGCCTGATTTATTTGCGGGAAAGATGCATGCTCTTGTGTTCCGTAATTGGAAATCGAGGGTAAAAGGGCGGGATTGGTATGACTTTGAGTGGTATGTGAGAAATGGAACGAAACTCAATTTCGAGCACTTGCAAGAGCGGATACGGCAGTTTGACGGATTTGAAATGAATAAAGAACAATTTATTGAAAAATTAAAAGAACGGCTCGCCAATACGGATATTGATGCTGTAAAAAGAGATGTGCTGCGGTTTATAAAATATCCTGATGAATTAGATATTTGGTCGAATGACTATTTCTTACAAATAGCAGATATGATTAAACTTGAGTAGAAGTGGATAATTTATATAATATGGGAAAGCAAAGGAATACATTTCCGTTATTTTCAGGAAATAGGTTAAATAGTACACTTTATGAAAAGATAAAACCCTGATTATCAACTGACGATCAGGGTTTATGAGTACCCAGAGCCGGTTTTGACAAGCCCAAAATAAGGAAAACATATAAGATTGAAAAATAACTATAATCATTTGATATTTAGTGATTAACGATTTAATCTGATTGATTGTGTTTGGATGCTATTTGAGTACTTTTACAAAAATGCGGACAAATTGCGGACACGGATATCCTGTTTTTTCGAGGAATAATCTTACCTTTGAAGAAATGTTTTTTGCTATGGCTCAGACGAATTATTATTTAGGTAAAGCGGTTAATAGTGCAGGAGAATCGGAAATAAACTTGCGACTATACGTGTCTCGGGATATTCGTATTCGGGCAGCTTCCGGCATTTGGGTTGACCGCAAGCGTTGGGGAAAGAAAAATGACATCAATATTCCTTTAATACAGGGAGAAGAAAGAGAGCTATTACTTGAAAAACGCTCTAAACTCAAAGCTCTGACCGATTATCTCGAAAATATAATAAACACAAGCGAGGACAAGAGTACAATAGACAGACCTTTCATTGAAAAACAAATAAAGAAGTTTCATAAGCCTACTCGCAAATCTGTTGCCCCAACTGAAGAATCCTTCTTTGATGTGATGGGAAAATATCTTTCCACTCACAAATTATCCGTAGCACGCCAAAAGAATTTCAAAGTAATAATGCGGAGTTTACGCCGTTTTGAGTTATTCAAGAAAAAAGAAGGACATAGAGGATTTAAGATGTCATTCGCCAACTTATCAGTAGATATGTTACACCAGATTGAGGACTTTCTTGGTAACGAAAAAGATGCGTTCCTGAAATACCCTGATATTTACGAAGAGATTCCATATTCGACTAAAGTAGCGGTTAAAACACCAAAAAGGAAACGTCCACCTCGGCTGGATGAGAATGGTAATGAGATTCCCAAAGGTATGCCTAAGCCTCGTGGACAAAATTCTGTTGCAGACATGATGCTCCGCTTCCGCAGTTTCATTATTTGGGCGAACGATAACGGGTATACCATAAATAATCCGTTCAAACATTTTACTATAGGAGAAATCGTTTACGGGACACCCATATATATTACTAATAGTGAACGGAACAGGCTTTTAGAAACTGATTTGTCCGATAATAAAGAATTGGAAACGCAACGGGATATTTTTGTTTTTCAATGTCTAATAGGCTGTCGCGTGAGTGATTTATACAAAATGACCTATAGGAGCATTATTGGTGATGCTATCGAATATATACCGAGAAAAACAAAAGAAGACAGGGCGATAACAGTTCGTGTACCGTTAAATGATACAGCCAAACGACTAATAACCAAGTATCAGGATTATGAAAGAGGAAGTCTTTTTCCATTCAATACAGAGCAGGACTATAATCGAAAGATAAAAGAGGCCTTTAAAAGAGCCGGACTTGGACGGATGGTTACGGTTCTTGACCAACAAACCCGTGAGGAAATTCAAAAACCTTTATACGAGGTGGCTTCCTCTCACATGGCGAGACGTAGTTTCATTGGGAATATCTATAAAAAAGTCAAAGACCCGAATCTGGTCGGAGCTTTAAGTGGCCATAAAGAGGGTAGTAAAGTTTTTGCACGATACCGGACGATTGATGACGATATGAAAAAAGAATTAATCGGGATGTTGGAATAAATCAGTACATTTGTAGAATATAGGATACGCCTCGGGCAAGTTCAAGCGAGCTTGCCTTTCCTCTCGGCTTTCACTATATTTGTTTTAAACTTCAGAACGTAACATGATTACAAAAGATGAAATAAGAGACCTGTTAAAAGATATTGAAAACGAACGTGTAGAAAGAACAATATCGACAAAGGATACCGATAAATTTGCAAGGGCTGTTTGTGCCTTTGCAAATGATCTACCTAATAAAAAACTTCCGGGTTATCTCTTTATCGGGGCTTATGATGATGGTTCGTTGAGTGGGTTAAAGGTGACGGATGAGTTACTGAGGAATTTGGCAGGATTACGTTCTGATGGAAATATAACGCCTCAACCGGCATTGATGGTCGAAAAGTTTTCATTTCCTGATGGCGATATCGCCGTTGTCGAAGTAAAACCGAGCAAGAATACTCCCGTGAAATATAAAGGAACGGTGTATATCCGTATCGGGCCGAGACGAGGGGAAGCAAATGACGAAGAATTAAGAATTCTTCGTGAGAAAAGCGAAGTAAAATCACAAACATTCGATACCTCTCCATGTTTGCATACCACCATTGATGATTTGGATCTGGATCTATTCAAATCTGAATATCTCCCAAAAATGGTAAATGCCAACATTTTAAAAGGAGATAAACGGCAGATTAAGGAACAATTGGCATCCTTAAAATTGTTTGATCCGGCGCAAGACTGCCCGACAGTTGCCGGCATCTTACTTATAGGAAAAGATCCTTCGCATATTCTTTTTGGTGCGTATATACAGTATGTTGAATTTGCCGGAAAAAGCATAACATCCAAAGTGCTGAACGAAAGGCAATTTACAGGGAACCTTATCACAATGTTGAAAGAAATAGATTACTTCATCAAATATACCATTCAGAAGCAACGACCGGTATTTGTTACGGTTTTACGGGAAGAAATGAAAATCAACTACCCGTATGAAGCAATAAGAGAGCTGGCTATGAATCTCATCATGCACCGTACATATGAGACGAATGCTCCGGCTCGGTTTTATGAATATTCCGACCGGATTGTGATGGATAACCCCGGTGGACTTTATGGTAAAGTACAACCGGAAAATTTTCCACATGTAAATGATTACCGTAATCCTGTTATTGCTGAAGCGATGAAAGTGCTCGGGTATGTAAACCGTTTCAACCGGGGAATAAGTATGGTACAGGAACAGCTTGAAGCAAACAAAAACGGCTTGGCTCTATTTGATTTTAAAGATATTACCACATTCAAGGTAACGGTGATGAGTGCCGACCCTAAACCGGAAGGAGAAGTAAGTGGTGCAGATAAAGCAAAAAGTGGTGCAGAAAATGGTGCAGATGGTATAGAAAGTGCTACAGATAATAGGCATGAACGTGTCGGAGATGTGTCGGAGAAGCGTCGGAGAAATGTCGGAGAAGACAATGAAGCAGAAAAGAGTATGGGTGAAGCAATAAATGAAGCAGAAAAGATCGGCTCTGATACAGAAAATGATACAGATGATACAGGTCGTGATACAGAAAATGATACAGAAAACTTAACCTCCCGAGAAACTAAAATTCTTTTATTAATAAAGAAAGATAATTCTGTATCACGGAAAACAATAGCTCAAAATTTAGGAATAAGTACAGCTACAGTTGCTCGGGATATTGATTCGCTTAAAAATAAAGGCATTATAGAACGAATTGGCGGAGATAGAGGTGGTTACTGGAAAATAAAGTAATTATCATGTCTTTTT
The DNA here is from genome assembly GCF_900095135.1 of Proteiniphilum saccharofermentans. NCBI lineage: Bacteria > Pseudomonadati > Bacteroidota > Bacteroidia > Bacteroidales > Dysgonomonadaceae > Proteiniphilum > Proteiniphilum saccharofermentans. The sequence continues at coordinate 3,631,713 of NZ_LT605205.1, read as the reverse complement.
GGTATGATCTTGCTTAATTAGGAAAACGACATCAACATGGATTATCGTAAAATCAATAGCCATATCATTCTACTACTGATAGTTTCTATTGTCGGTTTGACAATAGCGATGGTAGGCAGATTGATTGTCCTTGAAAAAGAAATTGATACAGGTACGGCAAATTTGACCTTTGTGATTATCCTTGGCGTGTGCGTTATCGCGTATCTGATTATTCTGGCAACATTGTCTCATGTTATTGTCCCGTGGATTATGAAAAAACTGCCGAATAAAAAGAGAACTGCAATAATCATCACAGATGATAATGTTCTCAATGAAGAAAAAAGAATACAAAAACCATCCATAGAAGATATAAGGAAAGATGCCGAAAAACGCCATATCGAAAAGCAAAATGAGAAAATCAACCTATTCATTGAATATTCGCATTTAGCGATGGCTCCTTATGTTACGGATGATGAATTATATCGTCTCGATAGTTGCATCGAATTATATGCAAGAGGAGAATTGGAATTGCCAACTTATTTGAGACAATAAGTTAAGCAACATTTTTAATTAATTGTTTTTTAATATTGTACTGTTTCCAAAATTCATCAATAGTCAAATTACCCAATGCTGAGAATCTTCTTTTATGATTATACCAGGATTCAATATATTCAAATACATCCAAGCACATCTGCTCTTTTGTTTTAAGCTTGGTACCATAAATCAACTCGGTTTTGAAAGATTTAAAGAAACTTTCAGCCACCGCATTATCCCAACAGTTGCCTTTCCCGCTCATGCTTTGCTCTACCCTATGGTACTGCAACAAATTAACGGTCTGTTTGCAGGCATATTGAATGCCCCTGTCAGAGTGAAAGATCATCCCTTCTTTAAACGGTCTGTTTCGGTTGGCCATCCTGATAGCCGGTATGACAGTGCCGGAAGCAGTCAAATTATCGCTGATAGACCACCCAATGAGTTTTCGATCAAAAAGATCAATCACGCACGTAAGGTAAAGGAATCCATCCTTACAGCAGATGTAAGTAATGTCGGACACACAAGCCCTCATTGGTTCTTTTTGATTGAACTCACGGTTAAGCAAATTAGGCGCTACATTGTAATTGTGGGATGCATCAGTGGTTACCCTAAACTTCTTAGAAAGCTTGCTGCGCAATCCCATATTTCTCATATGACGGGCAACAGTTGTTCTGGAAACATTGACTCCGGATGCTTGCAAATCTTTAGCCAACCTGGGACTGCCGTTGCGCCCCTTGGCATCGAAGTATGCATCTTTAATCTCTCGGCTAAGTTCCATATGCTTTTGTTCTCGTTTATTTATAGGGTTCTTAATCCAACGGTAATAACTGCTGCGAGATACACTCAATACTCTGCACATCATCCCAATCGTCCACTCCCTCGAGTTGTAATCCTTTATAAATTGATAAATCAACGATCGCTCGTGGAGATGATGCCTAAGGCTTTTTTTAATATGTCACGCTCTGTTTCAGCCTCTTTAAGGCGTTTTTCCAGTTCTGCAACCCTTCCGGCTTCTCTTTCACGAGAACGGACTCCGTTGCCCGGGAAACTGCTTTCCCCACGTTCCCGGTACTCTTTGCACCAGCGATACAATAGTGCAGGTGATATGCCCAATTCGTGTGCGAGTTCGGAAACATTCTTCCGCTCGAAACTTAATTTGACGGCATTATCTTTAAATGCCTTGTCATAATGTGTTCTTTGTTTTCTCATACTTTGACAAATGTAAGTTTTTTATGCTTAACTTTTTGTCCCAGCAAAGTTAGTAACTCCAACTGTCCGTTTTTCAACGTCGGGGACCTGTCACCCTTGGTGGTACAATCGGTAACTGTGCATTGTCAGATATGGGGATTAAGTTATATCAACTTATGAATCTTGAAGAAATAGAAGAAGCTGATTATTGTAAGACGCTAACGGAATTTCAAGAAATGTTGCCTAACAGGTGAGTAGAGGTAATAATTGTAAAGGGGATAGACCTAAAATTAGTAGGGTACAAATAAAAACAGCCAACAATAAAGACCAGAATTATTAATACTATAGGTTATGATAGGAAAAAGTAAAATAAAAAAAATTGAGGAATTGAGTATAGCCGACTTGAAAGGCTTAATGGTTAATTTAATCAAATATCTGGGATACAATGAGGTGGTGGTGGATAGTAATGCAATAGTTGCTATTAATAAAAGTCCTCTTAGTTCAGAGAAGTTTTTATTCATACTTTTAGAACAGCGTCTTAGTGGAAATGTTGATATAGGCAGCATTTATGATACTATCGTAAAGTATCAAGATACTCATATGGCCAATGTTGTATATCTTGTTTCTGAAAAAAATATATCAAGTGGGTTTGAAAAGACAATTTCTCAGAAAATTACTCATTTTAAACTGAATTTCATCGGGCGTGACCGGTTAATCGACCTTATAAATGAAAATTACAATGACTTTTGGAAGCACAAAGATTTGAATTTGATTGAATATGAAAAACATTTTTGTGACAGTCTATCAAAGGATACAGAACTGAAGAAACTGAAAATATTCAATGATAAATACCAAAAGTTATTAGATATCTATATTGAACCTAGAATCATACATTTCTATGAAGATAAAACAACCCAAACGCCTGTTCGAAAAAGAGTAACAATAGATGATATTATTAAATCTACTAAGCCAACAATTCTCTCGGGTGATGCAGGTGCAGGGAAATCTACTTTTCTTAAAAAAATCGGAGAACAACTCATTTCCTTGAATCTTGATGAGAATACTACTATTCGAAATATACCGATATATATATCAACGATAGAAATTTATGAAACCAACTGTGAGATAGAAAAATTGGTCATAAAAAAACTGTCAACCTTTTTTGCTCTTGAAAGCTTATTGGATATTTCTCGTAGTTATCATGTCCGCTTGTTGATTGACAGCATTGATGAGTTTAGTGAGGATGAACAAAAAGGAATATTGATAGAATTGAAGAACCTCTCAGAAAGATATAATTTTAGGTATGTCATATCTTCGAGAAATTCCGATAAAATGGAATCGTTATCAGATAGCTTATTTGATTCGTATCATATAGAAAAATTTAATACAGAGCAAGTAAAGAAATTTATTTCAAAGTTTTTCTTGGGTGAAAACGCTAAAACAGAATCTCTGTTGGAGGCTCTGAAGGAAAATAGAATAATTGAAAGGCTCCCGATTACACCCTTAACACTATCGCTGATTTCAATTCTATATGAGGAAAATAATTTAGAAATACCTGCAACAATTGCTGATATTTATGATAATTTCAATTCATTAATAATAGGGCGATTGACCGTGTCTAGTAGAATTGAGTTTGTCGATATATCATTTAAAGAAAGGATTCTGTCTTTATATGCACTATACTTGTTGGAGAATGATAAACATACGCCATTGACTAAAGATGAGTTTTTTCATTACTTTAATAAATACTTCAATGGGAAAACACTACCTATTAGAAAAGGCTCATTAGAGGAAGTTTTGGAATATTTGATAGATAATACTGGCGTATTGATTGTAAAGGATAATAAATGGGTTCAGTTTAGTCATGATTCTTATATGGAATATTATGCTGCTGTTGAAATCTTTAAACATAGACGTGATAAAGAGGATTTATTAGTTGAAAATTTCTTTGATTTTAAATGGCAGAATTCTGGGATATTCTACGCAGGTAAGTCTAAGGATATGCCCGTTTTCTTGGAGAAGATTATAAAGAAACTTAGAAATGCGAATCAGTTAAACCAGTATATTTCTGGTGTATTGGGTTCTGGGTATTTATTACAAGCTCTATATCAAACTGACAATAAGCTAAGAGAAGAGGCTATACATGAGGCTATTGATTTAAATACCAAGTCTACAGAAGTCCTAATTAAACTAGCTGCGGACGATATGGTTCTTTTCAAAAATTATTCTATTCCCATTCTTCAAATAATGAATCTCTTATATTTTTATGAGAACTTTAATTCGATTACAGTTAAAGAACCCCTAAAAATGGCTTTCTGTCGTTTGTATGAAGAATATAAGAAAACCAAAAAGGTTATTTTTGCATTAAAATCAGTAACCATTGCCTTAATATTAGACTCAAGAAGAATATCTTACAGTAAGGCTTTGGAAACAATTATTGATGATGATTCAATAATGAAAGAACCAACCTTATACTCAATTCTTGATTTTTCTTTCTCAACGCTAGGGGGAGAGAAGTATGATAAACTAAAAAAAGAAATTCGAGAAAATTATTTCCCAAAAATATCAGAGCCCGTAAAAGAATTAATAAAATTACCTGCCAGTAGAGTTCGGTTTACTAAACTTGATACTGTATTGTCAGACAAAAAGGTACAGCTAGTAGTTGAGGGAAAAACCGATGCTGAAATTATCGAACACGCATACTATGTTTTGACAAATGGTAGTAGCCCGTATTGGAGTATTAAATCGAGTGGTAATGTATCCGGAGGAGGAGCTTCAGAAGTTGCAAAGTCTATATCAAATTGTAAGCCACTAATAGAAGAAGATGATATAGTAATTGGGATTTTTGACCATGATTCAAAAGGGTTACAAGAATTTAGAGGCTTAAAAGAATCAGTTTTTATTAAAAATAAGAAGGATACAGTTCGAAAACATAGAGATAGTAATATTTATGCCCTACTTTTACCAGTGCCGGGAGAAATGGATGTTTACTTGAAGAAGGATCAATCTTTCAATTTTTTTGAGGTTGAACATTATTTTGGGCATCAGTTCCTTATAGACAGCGGTGTAGTCGAAAAAACAGATATCCCAGATGTATATAAGATTAAAGAATCAAAGAAGGCTGGATTCTCAAAACTGGTTAGAGGGGTACATGATAGGAAGGTATTTATGTATTTTATAGATTTGTTTGATGCAATAGATGAAATAACTCAAATTGATATTGAGTATTCAGCTGATTAAGGTGAAAGTATGGACTTGCTCTGATTGTAAGGCGGTTTTGTTAGATTCAATAAGATGATTTTTCTAAGGAATAATTCCCTAGAATAGCATGGTATATTGATAGGGATTTTAGCCCTTGATATTTCAGTCAGTCAGGTTATCGCTGGTGGGTTGCTTCCCAGCAGGTCGTTTCCTTTTTACTTGACGGGAACAAAGATGCTTGTTTTGACGTATAGATAGAAAGTAATAATGATTTACTAAGCCAATTCTGGTATTTAGGCAGTATAAAATATTGCTAAAAGACTATAATTTTTTCCAACTTCCCAAAAAATGCGGACAAATTGCGGACACGGGAGGTGAAACAAAAACGCTAAATATTTTATTATTAAATATTTAGCGTTTTAAAATCGTACCCAGAGCCGGGATCGAACCGGCATGGAAGTGAATCCACTGGTGTTTGAGACCAGCGCGTCTACCAATTCCGCCATCTGGGCATTGCCAAAAAGTGGATGCAAAAATACGCATATTTTTGGTATTTTGAAATAAGTTCCCCTTCTTTTTTGCAGATATTCGATCAATTCGTGTTTTTAATTGAAGTTTTGATCGCCTGTTTTATGTTCTGATATCTTTGTAATCAGTAACTTCGCATGTACAATTTTCGGCAAGATTGAATGTACAGAAATTGGCAATATGCAATGTACATAAAAAGGGTTAAAGAAGAGTCTTCATATATTTGTAATTCACGAAAATACAAACACTATGAAGACTCAGATACATGACCTTAGAAAGGTACGTATGTGGTACGAAGTTAAAGAACTTTCCAGTAATCCGGGCAATTCGGACAGTAAAATTGCAAAAAAGTTGGGTGTTGATCGCAGAACTGTTTCCAGGTACAAGAAGATGAGTGAAGAAGAGTTTCATGAGTTTTCAATGAAACAACGTGTATACGAACTTGTTCTGTCGCCATATTACCCGGACGTTCTTTCCTTATTGAGTATAGACAATGGTTTGCCGGCGGCAGTGATAGAAGACCGGCTGAAGGAGAAATACGCCGACTTGCCGAAGGTGAACAGCAAGACTGTATACAACTTTGTCCAGCACGTGCGGCGTCAGGAGAAGATCCCTGTACCGGAGAAGATCCGCCAGACGGAAGCCCTGGAAGAGTTTGCATATGGCAGCCAGGCGCAGGTTGACTTCGGTACAGCACAGATGCGACGTTTGGACGGCAGTAGGCGCAGGGTTTATTTTTTTGCCCTTGTCCTGTCACGCAGTCGCTACAAATATGTGTTTTTCCAAACAACTCCCTTCACCGGGAAAACAGCCGTCCAGGCTCACGAGCAGGCCTTCAAGTATATAGAGGGTATCCCCGGGAAGCTTCTCTATGATCAGGACTCGGTGTTTCTGAAAAGTGAGAACCTTGGCGATTATCTCCTGGCTGATGATTTTCGTCGCTACAGGGATGAACGCGGTATCAGCGTTGAGTTCTGCCGCAAGGCCGATCCCCAGAGCAAAGGCCGGGTCGAGAACGTGGTAGGATACGTGAAAAACAACTTTCTTCGCGCGCGTACCTTTCACGATATAGATCGCCTCAACGAGGAAGTCCTGAGCTGGTTGGAGCGCAAGGCGAACGGCACCAAACATGCCACGACGAAGCGCCTGCCCCATGACGTGTGGTTGATTGAAAAGGAGCATCTCTCCTTTTTTCGCCCCTCACCGGCAATCCCCCGGGATGAGATTCCCACCTACACGGTGAGAAAAGATAACACAATCAGTTACAAGGGGAACTTCTACAGGGTCCCATATGGCACCTATAACGGGAAGGGACCGGAGGTATTACTCAAGGTCAAGGATGGCACCCTTTCGCTTTCCAACCGGCAAGGCATCCTTCTGGCCGAGCACCCCGTCAGTCTTGAAAAAGGCAAGGTAAGAGGAGATACACAAGTATAAGCCCCGTTATCTGAGAGACAATCTGAAAATGATAAGGGAGGTGATGGGCGAATATGGTGAGGAGATCGTTGGCAGTGCACTTGATTACTGCCTCGACAATGGGCTCTACAACGCCCTTTACCTGAAAGAAGCCGCATCACATTACCGGGAGTTAAAACGCCGGGAGAAGAAGCCCTTGCCTGTTGTAAGCGTGTTGCATGACGGTGTTCAAACAAGTCAGTATGACACGGATGCATACATCCCCGAGAGAAGCAAGATAAACCGGTACGATCAAATCATGGAGCTATGAAGCAGATAGAAAACATGAAGCAATATGCCGGCATACTTCGTTTGGGATACCTGAGCAAAAACTTGCAGCCGATGCTTCACCAGGCGAGCATAGATACACCGGGATACGCGGACTTCCTGGAGAACATGCTTATAAAAGAGCTAGAGCAGCGACAGCTGAATGATTACCGGCGCAGGACTAAACTGGCCCGTCTGCCACGTGCACACGAGCTTGACGAGTACGATTACAAGGCCTCGAGCAGCATCGGCATAAGGCAGATGACACAGCTCAGGGAGCTGCTCTGGGTCGATCAGCTATACAACCTGGTGCTGATGGGGCCAAGCGGTACGGGCAAAACATACCTGGCCGGGGGACTGGTCAATGATGCCATCAAGAAAGGTTATAGGGCCTATTTTACCACCATGGCTGACCTGATAGGCGTGCTCAACAGGAAAGAAATCATCTCATCGGCAATGAGCACCTACAAGCGATACACCAAGGCACACCTGATTGCCATAGATGACATCATGATGTTCCCGGTGCAAAAGAGTGAAGCGGTGGCTCTGTTCAATCTGATCAATCACCTGCATGAGCAGTGCTCGATCATCATCACCACTAACAAGTCACCCAGCCAGTGGGCGGAGACACTGGATGATGAAGTGTTAGCCACAGCCATCCTGGATCGACTGCTATATCGTTGCGAGGTGATCAGGTTCGAGGGAAACGGTTACCGTATGGACAACCGGAAAACTTTCCTTGAGAAAGAATAAAAAAACAGTTGAATACAATAAAAAAGAGATAGTTAATGTAATGTTAAACCTGTACATTGGATATTGCCAAAAGTTGTACACTCAACATTGCCATTTTTTGTACATTGTAAATTTGCTAATTACAATCTTTTACGGATGTATTTTTTGGATCACTTCTTATCATTTTTATGTTATGTTTCCGGCTGCTTCCCGATGCTGTTTCCGTTTTGTTTTGTATCTTTAAAGGCAAATTTGAGGAGACCATAAACAAATTGTTGCGGAAGGATGTTATTTAACTAAATAGGAACCCGTACAAAGAAAAAAGTAGATAAACGTGAATTTCATTTTTAAAAACATATATAATCTTAGGAATGAGAAACAATCATAATTATTGTGTAATCATGAGCGGCGGTGTGGGAAGCCGCTTCTGGCCCTTCAGTAAAGAGGGAAAACCCAAACAGTTTCTTGATTTCTTCGGAACAGGACGGTCGTTGCTGCAAAGTACTTTTGACCGGTTCAAACAAATAGTTCCGGCAGAGAACATATACATTGTGACGAACGATGCATACGCTGAAATGACGAAAAAGCAGTTGCCCGAACTGAAAGATAACCAGCTCTTGCTGGAGCCGATCAGACGAAATACCGCTCCTGCCATTGCTTACGCTTCTTTCAGGATAAACGCGATCGATCCCAACGCGAATATAGTCGTCGCTCCGTCGGATCACCTGATCATGAATACTGACGAGTTCGTGGCTGATATTCAAAAGGGGCTGGATTTTGTAAACAGTAATCCGGTCTTACTTACGCTCGGAATTAAACCCAGTCGTCCCGAAACAGGCTATGGCTATATTCAGGTGAATGAGGAGGAGACGGGTGGAATACATAAGGTGAAGGCGTTTACCGAAAAACCTAATTTGGAACTGGCCAAGAAATTTGTCGACAGCGGTGAGTTTGTATGGAACTCGGGTATTTTCCTGTGGAATGTAAACACCATCCTGGATGCTTTTAAAAAGTACCTTCCGGATATCAACCAGAAGTTCAGCGAGGGAAAAGAGGTGTTTAACACGCCCGACGAGAAAAAGTTTGTCGATGCGAGTTTCCCGTTTTGTCCTAATATATCCATCGATTATGGTATCCTGGAGAAAGCGGATAACGTATATGTGAACATCTCCAACTTCGGGTGGAGCGACCTGGGAACCTGGGGCGCCCTGCATGAAATCTCGGATAAGGATGGGGAAAGCAATGCCAGCCTGCACTGCAAGTCCCTGTTTGTAGAGAGTAACGATAATGTCGTCGCGATGAGTGAAGACAAACTGGTCGTCTTACAGGGTCTTGACGGTTATATCGTCGCCGAGTCGGACAATGTCCTGATGATTTGTAAGAAAAGTGAGGAACAGCGGATCAAACACTTCGTGACGGATGTGAAATTCCGTTATGGAGATGAATATGTTTAATCCTTGGGAGAAGACATCAAGCCGGGTATCCCGTAAGGGGGCGTACTCTTACTGATCAATATACGTCTGCTGATACCCATGCTCATGTACCTGGCCGACCGCTCTTCCTGAGGGGTCGGCATTTTTCTTGAATTGTTCGTCCCATTCCAGAGCGACCGGTGTGCTGCATGCTACCGACGGGACGGACGGAACGCACCGGGCGGCGCTGTCCGACGGGAACAGTTCGGAGTAGATGCAGCGGTACATATATTCTTCTTTTGTTAATGGCGGATTGATGGGAAAGCGATGATGTACATTGGCCATCTGTTCGTCCGTTACCTCATGTGCTGCTATCTCTTTTAAAGTATCGATCCAGCCATATCCAACACCATCGGAGAACTGCTCTTTCTGCCGCCAGGTCACTTCTTCAGGCAGATAATTCTGAAATGCCTGACGAAGGATATGTTTTTCAATCTTACCGTTCCCTGCCATTTTGTCTTTCGGATTGAGGCGCATGGCTATATCTATAAATTCTTTGTCGAGGAAGGGTACACGCCCTTCCACTCCCCACGATGCCAGCGATTTATTGGCCCGCAGGCAGTCGTACTGGTGCAGTTTACTCAATTTCCGGACAGTCTCCTTATGGAATTCTTCAGCATTGGGGGCTTTGTGGAAATAAAGATATCCTCCGAAGATCTCGTCGGCACCCTCGCCGGAAAGCACCATCTTTACTCCCATCGATTTAATAAAACGTGCAATGAGGTACATCGGCGTACTCGCGCGGACTGTCGTCACGTCATAGGTCTCGATATGGTAGATCACATCGCGAATAGCATCAATCCCTTCCTGAATAGTGTAATTTATTTCATGATGGACCGACCCGATATGGTTTGCCACTTTTCTGGCGGCCGCCAGGTCGGGTGATCCTTCCAGTCCGATGGCAAAAGAGTGTAGTTGCGGCCACCAGGCATCCTCGCTGTTGTCAGTTTCCACCCGTTTAGCAGAGAATTTTTTAGCGATGGCGGAGATGATGGAGGAGTCCAGTCCTCCTGAAAGCAATACCCCGTAAGGCACATCGCTCATCATCTGGCGTTGAACGGCATCTTCCAACGCCTGTTTAAGAAGTTGTACATCGGAAACATTCTCTTTCACATTATCATATTCCGTCCACTCACGGGAGTACCACTGCCGGAACTGGTTATCACTACTGTAAAAGTAATGTCCGGGAGGAAATTCTTCAATACTATTGCAGTACCCTTCCAGTGCTTTTAGTTCTGATGCCACATAATAGGCTCCATCCTGATCCCATCCCTGATAAAGAGGGATGATACCGATGTGATCCCTTCCAATAAGGAAAGCATCCTTTTCGATGTCGTACAAGGCAAAGGCAAAGATGCCGTTCAGGTCATCCAGAAAACCGGTTCCCTTGTCCCGGTACAGCGCAAGGATCACTTCACAATCGGATTGGGTAAGGAAATCATACTTGCCCTCATATTGCTTCCGGATCTCACGGTGGTTGTATATCTCACCGTTTACAGCCAGCACTAATTTACCGTCTTTGCTGTAAAGAGGCTGATTGCCTGATGCGGGATCGATGATCGAGAGGCGTTCGTGCGCCATGACCGCTTTGTCGGAGGAGAAGATACCCGACCAGTCAGGCCCGCGGTGGCGTAATTTCCGTGACATTTTCAGTAATTGCGGACGTAACTCTTCTTCGGATTTTTTTATATTAAATGTGCAAACTATTCCACACATGTTATTTCTTGTTTTTGGTGATTGAATAATGGATATTATCGCGATAAAAGGGAGGCTGCCGGTGATATGGAAAACAGACTGTTCTCTTGCGGCATAAGCATTTTATGAATATTCTCCGCCGTTTTTCTGCCCGATGCGATGGCTTTCACTACAAGGCTGGCGCCCATCACGGCATCACCGGTGGCGAAAACTTTATCAACAGAGCTAAGGTGTTGCTTGTCGACTGCCACATTCCCCCGGACATCGTAATTGACGCCTAATTCATTCAGTAAACCTTCCTGTACCGGGTGGACAAAGCCGAGTGCCAGCAATACCAGATCGGCTTTCAATACCTCCTTTTTACCGGTCGGTACCATACTGAAACGGCCGTTGCTGTCTTTTTCCCAACTCACCTCTTCTACCAATGCCTCTTTTACTTGTCCGTTTTCTCCGCTGAACTTCAATGTGTTCAATTGCCAACGCCGCTCACAACCCTCCTCATGCGATGACGAGGTCTTTAACACCTGTGGATAGGGACTTGGCCACGGAGTCGCCGGATTATGTCCCACGGGTGGTTTGGGCATAATCTCGATCTGCGTCACGCTTAAAGCATCCTGTCGTATCGATGTACCCACGCAGTCGGAGCCGGTATCGCCCCCACCGATCACCAGCACATGCTTCCCTTTGGCCGATATTTGTTCGGCAGTATCGGGCTCTTCTTTCTGCAGGATACGGATCTGTTGTGAAAGGAAATCCATGGCAAAGTGGATCCCTTTCAGGTCACGTCCTTCAGGTGTGATATTTCTTGGTTGTCCGGCACCGACAGCCAGACAAATGGCATCGTACTCCTTCATGATCTCTGCCCCGGAGATATCTTTCCCTACCTCTGTATTGGTTCTGAATTCAATACCTTCTTCAATCAGCAGTGCCAGTCGGCGGTCGATCACCTGTTTGGCCAGTTTGAAGTTAGGAATGCCATATCTGAGCAGTCCGCCCGGGCTGTGATCCTTCTCGAAGACGGTGACAGAATGTCCTTTCCGGTTCAGTTGCTGGGCAGCAGCCAGTCCAGCCGGACCGGAGCCGATAACAGCTACTTTCTTGCCAGTCCTCCGCTTCGGCGGATGGGCTTTGATCATCCCTTCCCTGAACGCTACTTCGGTGACAGAAGCTTCATTCTCACGGATGGTGACCGGCGCCTCGTGCAGCGCCAGTACGCATGATTTTTCGCAGGGGGCGGGACAAACCCGGCCGGTAAATTCGGGGAAGTTATTGGTCTCCTGTAACACGTCCACCCCCTTTTTCCATTCGCCTTTATAAATATGATCCTGCCATTCGGGCATTTTGTTGCCAAGAGGACAAGCCCAGTGGCAGAACGGGATACCGCAGTCCATACAGCGTGCTGCCTGCAACTTACGGTCTTCCCTGTTGAGGGTCTGTTCTACCTCGCTGTAGTCATATATTCTGTCGCTTACGGGACGATAACCGGCATCTTTCCTGGGTATCGTCATAAATGCTTTTGGATTTCCCATGTTCTTTTTTTGTTTGATAATGCAATTAAATCATCCGACTACCGATGTTGTGTGACCCATTTTAACTCACATGAGCTAAAAGAGTAGAACTCGCTTCGCTTCAAACAGCTCCTCTTTTAACGCTCCATGCGAGTTATGGGTGCCCCGCACAACATCTAAAGGTCTCCGGTTTAATTGCATACATTTTGTCGAATATCCTGTTAATAGTCTCTTTCGACTACGGCGATTTTTTGGTTCAATGCCGCCATCTTCTTTTCCTGGAGTACTTTCTTGTACTCAATAGGTACTACTTTGATGAATTTAGTCGCATAAAAATCCCAGTTATCGAGAATACGTTTGGCTATTTCGCTGTTAGTATACTGGCTGTGTTTGGATATGAGGTTTTTCAATTCCCTAACGTCCGACATCTCTTCCAATAGCGTCAGTTCCACCATTTCCATATTGCAGTAAAAGTCGAAATCACCTTTTTCGTCCAGGACATAGGCAATACCGCCGCTCATGCCGGCCGCGAAATTCCTCCCGGTGCTGCCGAGCACGACCGTACATCCGCCGGTCATGTATTCGCAGCAATGGTCACCGGCTCCCTCCACCACAGCGGTGGCCCCTGAGTTCCTTACACAGAAACGCTCACCGGCGATACCGCTGATGAATACTTCACCTGAAGTAGCTCCATAGAGTGATGTGTTACCACAGATGATGTTCTCCTCCGATTTGAAGTTGCTGCCTTTGGCCGGTGCTACGATAATACGTCCTCCCGACAAACCTTTACCCAGGTAATCGTTACAGTCGCCATGAAGGTAGAAAGTAACCCCGCCTGCCAGGAATGCGCCGAAGCTCTGGCCGGCTGATCCTTCAAAATAGGCTGAAATAGTGTGTTCCGGCAACCCTTTTTGTCCGTACCGCGCTGCAATAGTGCCCGACAGCATGGCGCCCACCGCCCTGTCGGTATTTTTTATGGCTGCCTTGATGCCGACCGACTGTTGATGTTCGATGGCCGGAAGGGCTTCGGAGATCAGCATGCGATCCAATACATCATCGATCTTGTGATGCTGGGTAGTCGTCCTCCTGATAGGCAGAAGGTTTGCTTCTTTCGGGAAGTAGATGATCTTTGCCAGATCGATCTTTTCGGTCTTGGGCAGCTCCGGATAATGTTTGCGTTGGAGCAGGTCGGACCGGCCGATCACTTCATCGAGTGACCTGAATCCCATTTCTGCCAGTTGTTCCCGGGTATCCTCTGCCAGGAAGCGGAAGAAGTTGACGAGGTACTCATGTCGTCCCACGAACCTTCTCCGTAGTTCTTCGTTTTGGGTGGCAACACCCACCGGACAGGTATTGAGATGGCATTTGCGCATCATTACGCATCCCAGTACGATCAGCGCGCTGGTGGCAAAACCGAACTCTTCGGCACCGAGCAGTGCAGCCATTATAATGTCGCGTCCGGTTTTCAGTTGCCCGTCGGTCTGCAATGTGACCACTCCCCGTAAATTATTCGCTACCAATGTCTGTTGCGTTTCCGCCAGGCCGATCTCTAACGGTAATCCCGCGTGTTTGATGGAACTGGCGGGACTCGCGCCGGTGCCTCCTTCCGCGCCGCTGATCACAATCAGGTCGGCTTTGGCTTTCGCCACGCCGGCAGCAATCGTGCCGACACCGCTTTCCGACACCAGCTTCACACTGATCTTCGCGTTCGGGTTCACGTTCTTGAGGTCGAAGATAAGTTGCGCCAGGTCTTCAATGGAGTAAATATCGTGATGGGGCGGGGGAGAGATCAGGGTGATGCCGGGAATGGAGTGTCGTGTCCGGGCGATGATCTCGTCCACCTTGAATCCGGGTAACTGTCCCCCTTCACCCGGTTTTGCCCCCTGGGCGATCTTGATCTGCAGTTCATCGGCATTGACGAGATATTCCGTGGTGACTCCAAACCGGCCGGAAGCGATCTGTTTGATGGCGCTCCGGCGTGACAGGCCGTCGGTCTGCGGGTGGAACCGTTCGGGATCTTCACCCCCCTCACCGGTATTGCTGCGTCCGCCGATAATATTCATCGCGATCGCCATCGCTTCATGCGCTTCCTTACTGATGGAGCCATACGACATAGCGCCGGTACAGAATCGCTTCATAATGTTCTCTGCAGGTTCTACTTCGGAAATATCGATAGGATTGCGTGTATAATCAAGCAGGTCGCGGATAAAAGCCGGCTTCTCTTTATTGTCTGCCAGCGCGGTATACTCCTTGAATACAGCGTAATTGTTCGTCCGGGTGGCTATCTGTAACCTGGCGATAGTTTCCGGATTCCAGGCGTGGTACACTCCATCGTTCCTGTAGGCATAATTCCCGAGATTTTGAAGATGAAACGGTTCACTGTCGTCGTTGTAAAATGCTTCGAGGAACGGTTGCAGCACCTCATGGGCGACATCCTCCATGTCGATCCCTTCAATTTTTGATGAGGTACCTTTAAAATAGCTGTCCAACAGGAAGGATGAGATACCAATCGCTTCGAAGATATGCGCGCCGCGATAACTCCGCAGGGTAGAATTACCCATTTTGGAAAGTACTTTCAGTAATCCCTTATTGACCGATTTGATATAGTTTTTCTTTGCCGTAGCGAGATCGAGCGCAATCTCTCCCGATTTTATCTTCTCCGAAAGGATAGCAAAAATCAGGTAAGGATTGATGGCATTGGCGCCAAATCCGAATAACAGGGCGAAATGCATTACTTCGCGTGGTTCGGCGCTCTCCACTACAATGTCGATCTGCATCCGTTTGCGTTTCTCCACCAGATAGTGGTGTACGGCTGATGTGGCGAGCAGGGAAGGGATAGGTGCATGTTCCGCATCCACACCTCTGTCGCTCAATACGATATAATTTTTACCTTCATCGATCGCTTTTTCGACGGAGAGACACATCTGTTCCAGTGCTCTGCGCATGCCTTCTGCACCACTTTTCGGATCGAACAGCATAGGGATAATGGCAGAGGAGAATCCCTTGTACCGCAGGTTCAACAGGATGTCAAACTGGGTATTGGTCAGGATCGGGCTTTTTACCTTCACGATGCCCGATAGTGCGGGTATATCTTTGAGGAGATTTTGGTGTACGGCACCCAGGTAGCCGGTCAGCGACATCACCAGTTCCTCCCGGATCGGGTCAATGGGGGGATTGGTCACTTGTGCGAACTGCTGTCGGAAATAGTTGAACAGCCGTTGCGGCTTATCGGACAGTGCCGCCAGCGTCACATCGTTGCCCATGGATGAAACGGGTTCCTTCCCTTCCAATGCCATGGGTTTGATCAGTACTTCGAGATCCTCCACCGAATAGCCAAATGCTTTCAGCAGGGTTTCGTAGTTCCCGACATTGTTGTTCACGCTTCGTCCCGAAGAGATATCATCCAGCTTGAGGCAGTTCCTGCTCAACCATTCACGGTAGGGAAATGCGTTTGCCAATGTCTCTTTCAATTCTGCATCGGAATAGATGGTACCGGTCAGCGTATCGATCATCATCATCTTTCCCGGCTTCAACCGTCCCATCTGTTTGATATCGGATGGCTCGAAAGCGAGGGTACCTGTCTCGGATGCCATGATCATGATACCGCTGTGGGTAATGGTATATCGTGCCGGTCGTAATCCGTTGCGATCAAGCATTCCGCCTGCGTAACGCCCGTCGCTGAAAATAAGCGTGGCCGGTCCGTCCCACGGCTCCATCAGCATGCTGTGGTATTCATAGAACGCTTTCACCCCGTCGGGGATAGGATTCTTCTCGTTAAAACTTTCCGGAACCAGCATTGCCATAGCGTGCGGAAGCGATTTTCCGGACATCACCAGGAACTCCAGCACGTTGTCGACAGAGGCGCTGTCGCTCATATTGGGTTGCACTACGGGATAGAGCTCTTCCATATCAGGGAAGAGATCCGATTGCAGTACACTTTCACGGCTCTGCATCCATTGGCGGTTACCGCGGATAGTATTGATCTCGCCGTTATGCGCCAGCATCCGGAACGGTTGCGCCAGATCCCAAGTGGGGAATGTGTTGGTGCTGAACCGGGAATGTACCAGTGCGATCCGGCTGGTGAAATTGGGGTTGGTGAGATCCGGGAAGTACTGACGAAGCTGTATCGACGACAACATCCCTTTATAGATCATCTGCCGGGTGGAAAGGCTTACTATGTAAAAGCTTCGCTCTTCTGCAATCTCAGTGCTGTAGATACTTTTCTCCACTCTTTTTCGCAGGATATAGAGTTTTCTCTCCAGTTCATCGGGCGAAAAATGGCCGGAAACGAACAGCTGTTTGATCACCGGTTCATTGGCAAGGGCGATCTCTCCCAGGCAACCGCTGTTGACAGGTACATCACGGATAAAGAAAAGCGAAAGATCTTCTTCATAGGCTTTCTCTTTAATAACGGAGAGGCAATATTCTCTCTTTTCGTTTTCCCGTGGCAGGAAGACGAGTCCTGTACCGTACCGCCCTTCCGTCGGAACTGCAATTCCCTGCAGAAGGATGAACTCATGCGGGATCTGTACCAGTATTCCTGCACCGTCACCGGTGATGTTGTCGGCGCTTTCGGCACCCCGGTGCACCATATTTTCCAGCACTTGCAGCCCTTTCTCCACAATGTCGTGAGATTTCTCTCCCGTCAATGTCATCGCGAGGCCGACGCCGCAGGCATCATGTTCGTTCTGAAACGAGTAGAGCGACTCTTTTTCGAATTGCCGGAGATTTTTGAATATATTTTGCTGTCCCATTTTGCGTCTTTTTTAATTTTGAGCCAAAAAAATAGCAGATAATCACTTACCTGCTATTCAAATAAATGTGAAAATTACATTTGAAGTTGTGAGGCTTAACTTATGAATAACAGTTCTCTATATTTCGGCAGTGTCCACATCTGATTATCCACGATCAGTTCCAGTTTGTCTACATGATAGCGGATCACATTGAAATAGACCTCCACCTTGTCGTGGTAAGCTACGGCTTTCTCGCGGGCATCCTCCAGTTTATTGGCCGCTTTCCGGGCTTCCACCATATCGTCTACATTCGTTTTTATCGCCGAAATATGGTCTGCGATCGCTTCGATAAGCGCCGCATCTTCTTTCGACAGCCTATTGGCTTTCTCCTTGTCGAAGACGGCATGCATTTTATATATATTGTCGAGCAGCATCGACTGGTATTCGGTGGCGACCGGGATGATATGGTTCATGCAGAGGTCACCCAACACACGTGCTTCTATCTGTATCTTTTTTGTGTAAGTCTCCCATTTCACCTCGTTGCGTGCATGGAGCTCTTTTTCATTCAACACGCCGATGCTTTCGAACATCTCTACTGATTCTTTTGAAGTATATCTGTCAAAGATCACGGGAACGCTGGTTTCGCAGTCGAGTCCGCGCTTTTTGGCCTCTTCTTTCCATTCGTCGCTGTAGTTGTTACCGTTGAAACGGATGGGTTTCGACTCCTTGATGTAAAGGCGGAGTGTATCGAAGATAGCCTGTTCTTTTTTCATTCCTTTTTTCATCTTCACGTCGATCTCTTTCTTGAAGTCGATCAACTGGGCAGCCATCACTGCGTTCAGCGCAGTCATTGCCGATGAGCAGTTGGCCAATGAGCCGACAGCCCTGTATTCGAACCGGTTGCCCGTAAAGGCAAACGGTGACGTACGGTTCCTGTCGGTATTGTCGATCAGCACTTCGGGTATGTGGGCAATCCCTAATTTCATCTGTTTAAGTTCGTCCACGGTGATGTCGTCATCTTCGGAACTCTGTTCCAGTTTATCGAGCACGGATGAAATCTCTGTCCCGAGGAAGATGGAGATGATGGCGGGCGGCGCTTCGTTGGCTCCCAGTCGGTGCGCATTGCTGGCCGACATGATGGAGGCTTTCAGCAAGCCATTGTGTTTATATACTGCCATCAGCGTGTTCACCAGGAAAGTGACGAACAGCAGGTTCTCATTGGCAGTCTTTCCGGGGGTGAAAAGGCCGATACCGGTATCTGTGCCTAATGACCAGTTATTGTGCTTGCCCGACCCGTTTACGCCGGCAAACGGCTTTTCGTGCAACAGCAGTTTAAAGTGATGTTTGGCGGCAATCCTGTGCATCAGCGTCATGACCAGCAGGTTCTGGTCAACTGCCAGATTGGTTTCACCATAGATAGGCGCCAGCTCGAACTGGTTGGGTGCTACCTCATTGTGGCGGGTCTTTAACGGAATGCCGTACTTGTAGGCCTCCAGTTCCACCTCACGCATGAAAGCAGCTACACGCGGAGGGATTGCTCCGAAGTAGTGGTCTTCCAACTGCTGGTTTTTGGCGCTCTCATGCCCCATAAGTGTACGTTCGGTGAGGCTGAGGTCGGGCCGGGCGGCATATAGTGCCTGGTCCACCAGGAAATACTCCTGTTCCCATCCGAGGTATGAGTAGACCTTTTTTACATCCGGGTGGAACAGTTTACAGACCTCCACTGCTGCCTTGTCGACCGCCGAAAGCGATTTTAATAGCGGTGTCTTGTAGTCCAGCGCCTCTCCCGTATAGGAGATAAAAACGGTCGGAATACACAACGTGTCGTCAATAATAAAAGCGGGCGAAGAAGGATCCCATGCGGTATATCCCCTTGCCTCGAAAGTATTGCGGATACCGCCGCTGGGGAAACTCGACGCATCGGGTTCCTGTTGTGCCAGCAGTTTGCCGGAAAATCTCTCGATAATGCCTCCGTCAGGGCCGTTTATATAGTCAATAAAAGAGTCATGTTTCTCGGCAGTACCTTCGGTAAGCGGCTGGAACCAGTGAGTATAATGGGTGGCACCCATCTCCATGGCCCACATTTTCATGCCGGCCGCCACGTGATCGGCAATCCCCCGGTGTAACGTGGTGCCCCGGTCGATCGCTTCCAGTACGATGTTCATTGTCTCTTTGGAGAGATATTTGGACATCTGTGTCCTGTTGAACACATATTTGCCATAATACTCGGAAGGAAGTTGTGTCGGGGGCGTCACTTCTATAGGCGTTCTCTTCGATGCTTCTTCTACTGCTTTAAAACGTAATGTTGACATAATAGAACTAAATTTGATAAATGGAGGCTTTTACGCCCGTAATTTTATATTTGAGTAAACAATCTGCTGCAAAAATAATCAATTTGTTTGACAATCCAAATAAAAACGATAAAAAAGTTATATTTTTCGATAAAAATTAACTTTATGATTGTTTTGTTGATATTTCTGTATCAAAAATACACAAATGATACAGTCCTGAATTCCACTTTCATATTGAATGACAGAAATTCATTGCAAAAGTAACCATTTTGAAAATGAAATAGCTGTTTTTAAGGAAATTCTCTTATAGGAACAATGAAAATAAAATATTCCAACAAAAATACCCGTTTTCCGAGGATTTAACGACGGAAACGGGTATTGTAATAGGTTCTTAAGCCGCCTGTTTTATGATGAATAGGTGTGAATACTTTGCTGTGCTGACGGGAGGTAGTTGACACCGTACCAGCAAACCTGCAACAGGATAAATGCAATGATCAGTAAGATCATCGAGGTTTTATCCGATGAACTTTTCTTCAAACGGTAATGGATATAAAGCAGGTATCCTATCCAGGTGGCGGCTGCCCAAGTCTCTTTCGGATCCCAGCTCCAGTAATGCCCCCAGGCTATTTTCGCCCAGATGGCCCCTATCAGCATGCCCAGCGTAATACAGGCGATACCGGCGTAGACCAGACTGTCGGTCATTTCCATCAGGTGAGCTTTGTTGTTGATCTTCTTTTCCCTGACCAGATAGTAGATGGCGACCAGTGTTGCGGCGCCCAGGATGGCATAAGAGAACATATAGATAATAACGTGTGGTGCGAACCAGGGGCTTTGCAGCGCCGGCATAAGTACTTTGTTATGGATATCGGGCTTTACGATATTCACAATGATAAAGACCGTGGAGAGTACAGTGGTGAAAGAGAGTATCCATTTGTAGTTCCACCGAAGATAGGTGAGCAATCCGGCTACGGGCAGGAAAAAGGAATACCAGAGGCGTGTTTCACCCATGGTGCGTAGGGGCGGACGTTCAAGCGACATCCACAATCCGGCGATGAAGATTGAGAATACAATCAAGCCCAATGTGGTTAGCAATGCCGGCCACAACTTACGCTTACTTCCATAGGCAAGGGCTGCACCGCTGCCCCAAAGCACCACGGCACTTATTGCGAAATATATAAATGAATCCCAGGTCATAATTTGTATCACTAATTTCAGACAGTCGTTCTGTTTTCTCCTCCCCTCCCTGTCATATAGTCCTTTTTTTAGGTCCGGCAATAAACAGGAAGAGCGCTCCGGCCAAAAGCATGAAAATGCCTGTGTAGACCGCTTTCAACCAGGGGTCACGTACCAGTTCAAAGACGGATGTGTCGGAATATTTACCTTTCGTGTCGTCATAGCTGTACTGGTAGATCATCCAGTCTTCAACCTGTAACGGTTTGTTGACTTCGATCACCGCTTCTTTTGTAATTCCGCTTTCGGTAAAGGCGGTCACATGCGAACTGTATTTTTTTACCTCCTGCACCGGCATAGCCACACTTGTTTCTTCATCGATTTGTAAAAAGATGTGGGGAAAGAGGTAGCTGCCGTTACTGACCCATCCCTCTATGGGCTGTGCCAGGCCGGGTTTGTCCGCTTTTACCTTGATGGCGGTGGTGGCTCCTTCCATCATCATAGGAACCACATTCATAAAAGTGGAATCCCTGAAGATGGCCGCGTGCGGCAGGTAGTCCGTTATTTCGAGGGTGACACCTGCCAATTGGGTAGCTTTACCTATCCCTTCAAACATATAACTTTCGGGGCGGGAGGCGGGCAACATCTTTCCCGTTCCGTTTTCGATGATGACCAGTTTCGGTTCATACTCCTCTATCATAAAAGTATCTAACTGGATGGCTAAAGGCAGTTCCTTTATTTCACCCGTTTTCAGGTTCCCGCGCCATTCTACCTGTCCTTCCTGGATGGTCATGGTGAGCCGTTCCATATCTGCACTGCCCAATATTCCACCTAAAAGGGCGATAAACAGTCCGAGATGGTTCAGGTAAAAGCCGATTTCACGCCAGGTATGTTTCCGGGTTGTTCTCCTTAATGTGGTAAGTCCGAGGATGCTCAGATTGTAAAAACAGAGCAATACGAACGGCCATGAAGTCGTCATCTGGTACCAACCGAGAGAAGTGAAAGGGTGGGGAGGTAATTGTCCTTTTTCCGTACCGGCAGCAAACTGGGGGAGAATCCCCAAGATCATGGCAAGTATGAGTAGGATGACTAATGCCGGGATGGTGGCATATACACTTGACAGCCATCTGACCACCCGGCTTTTCCCGGACAGGAAATGAACAGCGAGAAGCCCTGCAACGAACAGGGCTCCGACAATAGTGTTAACGGGGGAAGCAAAAAGGGCGGTCTCGATATTTCCGGCGGCAAATTGCAGGAGTATTCCTGATAACAGGACACCTGCCGCCACGATAAAACCTTCCGCATACCCCCATGGGTGGTCCCAAATCTTACGGGAAGTATTTTTATTCATTATATTTATAAGTCGTATTAATTGCAACTAAATCAATTGGCTGACGATATTTTGTGACCCATTTCATCACTTATGAGCTAAAAGAGTAGAAGTCGCTTCGCTAACTACTCTTTTTATGCTCATCGCGAGATATGGGTCCCCACAAAACATCTATAGGCCTCTGCTTTAGTTGCAAAAGAGCCTCAGTTCAAACTCACCAGGCGGTTGTTTGCTCTTGCCGTCTCAAGCCATTGGGGAACGATAGTCTCCTGGAATTTCTGCTTGTTGGCTCTTTCCTTGTCCATATCGAGTCCTATATAGGCTTGTGCCTTCTCTTTCGTGGAGATGTCAGGCAGGGGTACATTACCCGTGAAGCCGAGTTCAGCCAGTACTTTGGAGATTTCGAACCGGGCTTTGTGTGCACGGTCCAACCCCATGGAGAGGATACGCTGGAATTCCACCGGGGAGTGGAATGATCCGCCGTGAGAAGCAACTGCGTAATCCCAGCGCCATTGCGCCTGACGGATCAGTTGAAGGGCATTATGCATTTGTGTTTCAGAAGCACCTTTCTCCCATGCGAATTGGGCTTCCAAGTGTGCTTTTGAGAGTTCCTCCTCCACTAAGTTCCGGATCTGGTTTGCGCTACGCTGCCTTTCATAGACGGCATTCCTGAGATCTTCTTCCGACTCCCTGTGGCACACCTGGCAGGTATTGCTGATATTGGCAAGGGGGCTGATTACATGGTGGTCGCTGTATTTTATGCCGCCCTCGGAAATATAGGGCATATGGCAATCGGCACATGATACGCCGCGCTGGGCGTGTATTCCTGTCTTATAGATTTCGTAATCGGGATGTTGTGCCTTGATGATGGGGGCTTTACTCAGCGCGTGCGTGTAATCGGCGAACCCTATACTGTCATAATACTGTTCTGCTCCTTCCATGCTGGTGCCATTGTGCCAAGGGAAGATGAGGTATTTGCCTTCGGGAGTGAAATAATATTCCACATGGCATTGTGCACAAGCCAGTGAGCGCATATCCTGATGGGTGGCTTCCCTGATATCCATACCCATGTTCTCGAAACCTTCTATCAGTGCAGGGCGGCTGATTTTCAGATCCATGGTTTCCGCATCATGGCAATCGGCACAACCTATAGGATTGACCACCTCGTGTCCCCAGTGTGCCCAACTCTCTTTGTAGAATTCGGCAATTCCCACCGAATCCATCAGTCGGGGTACATCGGGACTTTTACAGGTCCAGCAAGTAGCCGGTTGCGGACCTTCGTCGGGTGTCATAGGTGCGCCGGTGCGCAGTGTGTGATGCACATCCGCGACTGCGTGCTTGTGGCCTCTCGGTGTACTATAGTCTTTTGCAAAAGCATAACCGGCCCAAAGGATCACCATTTCAGGGCGTTCTGCAAGTACATCCACCGCACTGCTTCCGTTAAACTCACTTTGGAAAGTGGTATCGGCAGTTTCAGCCCAGGTTTCATATTGACGCGGATAATTCACCGCGAATATTTCACTTCTCGACTCAATGCCTGTGATCTCCACTTTTCTGTTGTTCATCACGCTTGCTATCTCGGCTCTTCGCTGTGTGATGGAAGCCGCCAGCATTCCCAGCAGGAATACCACTCCCAGGGTAGAGAAAAATAGTAACCACCCTACCCACGGTTTCATCTTGTTATCGTTTTTGCTCTTCATACTTATATGAAATTACCAATTATCAATTACTAATTACCAATTTTATAGAAATTCAAGATTCATTATTCTTGACTTCTTCACTTTTAACTATTCACATTGGCACATCATCACATCAATAAATCAACACATCGTCAATCCTTCTTCATCATATTGTGCAGCCAATCCGGGACATTGCTTTTCGGCATCGGTACCCGTGCATTGGGTGTTGATGAGAGCGATCGGCTGCGTGTGTGGGGGACATCCCTGTGGCAGTCCCAGCAGGTACTCCCACCCATTTCCTTGGTGTCCTTGAAACCCATACGCCCTGTTTTTATAAACTCGGTATTGAGTTGCGTGTGGCAACGGATGCAGTTATCCATGATTACCTGAGAACTTGCCTCGATGGCCTGGATAGCCTGGTCCTCACCACGTATTGTGAAAATGGCTGAATGGCGTAATCCGTCGACCGCCTTGAAATAGTATCCTTTCAGCTTGTTGTCCTGCGGTACGTGGCAATCGTTGCAAGTAGCGTTTCGTCCGTGAGAACTGTGCATCCAGGTGGCGTAGTAGGGACCCATGATATGGCAGTTCACGCAGGTGGCGGGGTCATCGGAAAGATAGCTGTATGCCCGTGACGTGAAGAAGGTATAGATAAACAGACCCACGAAGGCACCACTAATGATGAAGGCCGGATATCTCCATCCTCCGCGCGGCCGAATTTCGTTCCAGAAGTTTCTAAGTTTGCCCATGGTCGCACTTATTAAAGATATTCACTAACAAAGAAAGAGATAATATTCCCAAAAAAGTGTAATAATTATGACAATTGAAGAAAAAAAGCTATATTCGGGATTCAATTACATTAGACTATTTCTATACTCGGCATAGATAAAACAAGTTTTACCTCTGCTCTCGCTTAACGAAATAGTTCAATTACATTAGACTATTTATACAATATGGAAGGACGACACTTTGATAACCATCATACCGGAATGATCTTTCAATGCCCGTTGTGCAATTCTGTGCCGGAAGATCAGCGTGAAGATTTTATGCGGGACGTACGCTTTTCTGTAAAAAACTATCAGAAAGGCGATGTGATCGTTACTCAAGGGACCCTTTATGAGTCGCTCTATATCCTGATCAGGGGAGAGATCGTGACGGAGATGGCTGATGAAAAGGGCGATTTCATGAAGGTGGCGCATATCAGCGCACCCAATCCGTTGGCTACGGGTTTCCTGTTTGCTACCAATAACCGGTCGCCCGTCTCCGCAATATGTAAAATGCCTTGCACGGCAGTAGTCATTCCCAAAGAGAATGTCTATTTCCTGATGAGGAAGTATGAATCGTTTATGCTGGCTTTTCTATCCTATATTTCCAACAGGGTTTCATCCCTTTCCGAAAAATTGAGGCTTGTCTCATTGCGTACCATCCGTGCAAAGCTGGCCTATTACCTGTTGAAAGAGTCGGCCGGCAAACCATTGTTCCGGTTGAAAGCCTCCAAGGAGGAGATTGCCCGCCTTTTCAGTGTTTCACGTCCCGCATTGGTAAAAGTGATGATGGAGATGGCTGCGGATGGTATTATTGAAGTGGACCGGAGGGATATCCTTATCAAAGACAGGATAGCGCTGCAAAAAATGTTTTAAAGAATTGGGCGGTTACCCTTGGGGATTTACCCGGAAAACGGCCATCGTCGGATGGGAGGCTGCAAAAAAAATAAAACAAAACGGAACAATTATACTCACTGATAACTGATGAAAATGAATTTTGAAGCTGTAATTTTTGATCTTGACGGTACATTGGTGGATTCTATCGAAGATATCGCTGAGTCGATGAACAGGGTATTGTCCGAAAACCATTTTCCCGTGCATTCGTTGGCTGCATATAAAACTTTTGTGGGAAGGGGGCTCTTGAATCTTACCCGTGTATCACTGCCTGAGACTGCACAAGACGAAAAAACAGTCGTAGCGTGTTATAACCGGATGCTGGAAGTATATAATGATTATTGTACTGAAAAGACAAAACCCTACGAGGGGATCATACCATTGCTGGATGAACTGAAATCGCGTGAACTGAAACTCGCTGTTTTTTCGAACAAAGCGGATAAATTCACCAAAAAGATCGTGCAGACGTTGATGCCCGGTTACTTCGATATCGTAGTCGGAATGACGACAGAAGATCTCAAAAAACCAAATCCTGCATGTGCGTTGGAAATAAGCGAACATTTCGGAGTGCGCCCTGAAAACATCGTTTATCTGGGAGATACCGGGATCGATATGCAGACAGCTCGCAATGCGGAAATGTATGGAATAGGGGTGCTTTGGGGGTTCAGGACAAAAGAGGAACTGGTCTCTGCCGGGGCTGAAGCCATATTGAGCCATCCTCTGGATTTGATTGGATTACGATTATAAACTATCCGTTGTTGATTACCTGTTTTTGCCTTAGTCAATATAATGTCTGTTCAATCAAAATGTAATTTTTATTGTTCTTGTTTAAGTTTCTCCCGGCATATATATTTTTTCATCTTCGAAACAATTGCAGTGGAAAATACTATTTGCTGATTTTTAGTAAATTTGTATACAGCAATCATATTTAATATGGATATTGTTCAATTAAAAGGGAAAGACAAGCAGCTTTATTCTTTGGTGGCACACCTTGTAATGGATGAGGAGGTGATCGGTTACAATCTGAAC
Source organism: Proteiniphilum saccharofermentans (assembly GCF_900095135.1). Classification (NCBI taxonomy): domain Bacteria; kingdom Pseudomonadati; phylum Bacteroidota; class Bacteroidia; order Bacteroidales; family Dysgonomonadaceae; genus Proteiniphilum; species Proteiniphilum saccharofermentans. The sequence goes on along the minus strand of NZ_LT605205.1, from coordinate 3,605,264 downwards.
TATCCCTATAAGACATCGTCCGATTATGTATAGTTCGTGGCCGTGGAGAATGGTGTTACCCTTGGTTTTATCCCTGTCAAACTGGAAGAGGGCAAGGCCAAAATAAATAATTATTATGTGGCGGATGATGATAGTACCGTTTTTTCTGCTTTGCTGAAAGAAATTGTCAAGGTGCTTTCGTCTGAATTTGAGATTGAGTCGGTTACGCAACTGCGGCATATCCCCGAATTTGAAAAAAATGGGTTTGCGATTGTTCTTAATTGGAAAAGGTATGTAAAAATGAAGGTATTCAAGGAATGAAAAAGAACGTGTATGAACTGGCCATGCTGCGGATAAAGTTATTATTCAATGAATTCGATAATATCTATGTCTCTTTTTCCGGCGGTAAGGACAGCGGTGTGATGTTGAACCTTTGTATACAATATATAAGGGAGAACAATCCGGACAGAAAGATCGGTGTGTTTTTTATGGACTATGAAATACAGTACAGCGAGACGATAGCGTATGTCGACAGGGTGCTGGAGGCAAATGCCGATATTCTGGAAGTATACCGCGTATGTGTACCTTTCAAGGTGACCACTTGTACGTCGATGCATCAGACTTATTGGCGTCCATGGGATGAGGATTGCAAAGATTTCTGGGTAAGGGATATGCCCGCCGGAAGCTATCGGAAAGAAGATTTCCCGTTCTACCATCCCGGTATATGGGATTCCGAATTCTATATTCTTTTTGCCCAATGGTATCATTTGCAGAAGAATGCAAAGAAAACCTGCTGCCTGGTCGGAATACGCACCCAGGAAAGTTCGCATCGGTGGAGAACGATCCATGGCAAAAGGAAACATCATATGTTTCGTAACCTGAAGTGGACAAAACAGTTGTCGAAAGATATTTACAATGCCTATGTGATACATGACTGGCTGACGACGGATGTGTGGACGGCTAACGGCCGTTTCGGTTGGGACTACAACCGGCTGTACGATCTCTATTATCAGGCGGGCGTTCCGCTGGAAAAACAACGTGTAGCCAGTCCTTTCCTTTTGGCGGCACAGGAAAGCCTGCATCTTTACCGGGCTATCGACCCCGATATGTGGGGGAAAATGATATGCCGTGTGAACGGCATCAATTTCACATCCCTCTATGGCCACACAAGCGTGGTGGCACAGAAAAAGATCACTCTGCCGGCAGGGCATACATGGGAGAGTTATATGCACTTCCTTTTGTCCACTTTGCCGGAAGAAATTCGTCAGAACTATTTGCGGAAGCTCTCGGTGAGTATCAATTTCTGGCGCAAACGGGGTGGCTGTCTTCCGGAAAAGTCGATACAACAACTGCAGGAGATGGGGATCGACATAGAGGTGGTGGACCATACCAATTATAAGACGGAGAAGTGTCCGGTCAGGATGGAGTATCAGGATGATCTCGATGTGCCCGGATTCAAATATCTTCCCACCTTCAAGCGGATGTGTATATGTATCCTCCGGAACGACCACTTGTGTAAATACATGGGATTTGCCATGACGAAGAAAGAACTTGCACTCCGTAATAAAGTAATGGATTTTTATCAAGGTATTTATAATACATGAATGACAAACAGAAATATACAAGCCCGGTGTATGCCGTAAAGGCTGTGCCGGTAGAGAAGGTAGAAGCGAATGCATACAATCCCAATGTTGTTGCCCCGCCTGAAATGGAGCTCCTCGAATTATCGATATGGGAAGATGGTTATACCATGCCATGCGTATGTTACTATCTTCCGGAAGAGGACAAATATGAACTGGTGGACGGGTTCCACCGGTATCTGGTGATGAAAACATCAAAACGTATCTATGAGCGGGAAAAGGGATGTTTGCCGGTAACGGTGATAGATAAAGACCTTTCCAACCGTATGGCGTCGACGATCAGGCACAACCGTGCCCGCGGCACCCATAGCATTGAACTGATGACCAATATTGTGGCGGAACTCAAGAAAGCAGGAATGAGTGATGCATGGATCATGAAAAATATAGGGATGGACAAAGACGAATTACTTCGTTTCAAGCAAATCTCGGGTTTGGCAGCATTATTTTCCGATAAAGATTTCAGTATACCTGAACATACCTGAACTGAACAAAATCCCAATACTCACTTTATCTTCATCCCATTCAACAACTCTTTGATTTCAGGAGTTATCCGATAGCTTTCACGTGCTTTCCGGATGGCCTTGTTATGCACAAATTTGGAGAAAGTCTTTTGTTCGAGATAGGACAGGGTTTTATCATAAAACTTGACCAGTCCCACGCTGAGTGTCCAGGCAATAGCCATATCCACATAATACTGTCCTTGCGGAACTTCCGACAGCTGTTGCAATGTCCTGTCTATATATTTCTCATCCATATAGTGACACATCAGCAGGATCACGAAAAAACGCTTGGTGAATTCCCCTTCGTCGTTTTTCAGTGGCAGGAAATGTTCCAATACTTCTTCCGGATATTTTTTGAAGACCCTGAAGGCCGAGGTGAGCGTATCTACATGTGCCCAATTGTCGAATCGAAGGATCAACGGATCCATATACCTGAACACGGTTTCCAGCCGAAATTTGTTCAAATTGCCTAATACTAAACCGTAAAGCAGCACATGTTCGTAGGTGGTGAACTCCGCATTTTCCAGATAGGTCTCAATCTCAGGTTCTCTGGATAGTTCCTTTGCCAGTTTTTTCAGTGCCGGCATACGGATTCCCCGTATTTCATAATTCGTCGGGATCAGTTTTTCATTGAAAACCTTGTAATCGGTTTCCGCCAATAGCTGAAACTGTTGGTTTATTTCTGCATTTCGAATCATACGTTCGGTAAATAACTTTATATCTGCAAAGATAGCAAGAGTTTGTGAGAACCCTATGTCAGCAATTTTTAATTGAATTTTTCTTTATATTTGCAGTCGAACCTGTAAATGTATTGTGGGATAATGCGATTCGTAAAAAATGGAACAAAGTAAAATCATTACTTTTTTTGATACCGAAATTGATCCTAATAATCATAGAATACTAGACATTGGGAGTATAAAGGGCAATGGAGAAAGACTCCATATTGCTTCGGTTAAGGAGTTTGCTGATTTTATAGCCGGAACGGCGTATATATGCGGACATAATATACTTACACACGATTTAAAATACATCGCAAAAGAGATACCGGGTTTGAATAACCTGAATATAATAGATACACTTTACCTTTCACCTTTATTATTTCCTGCACAACCATACCATAACCTGGTAAAAGACGATAAGCTCGATCCTGAAAACTATAATAATCCGCTTAATGATTCAATAAAAGCCAAAAATCTATTGTATGATGAGATAAACGAATTTGCAAAATTGGACGAGGAACTGAAGCGAATTTATTATTTGCTCTTAGCCAATGTGAAAGAATTTGCCGGCTTTTTTCAGTATATCGATTTCTCTTCCAATCAAATAAATGTAGCAATAGAGATACGAAGAAAATTTGAAGCGGAGATATGTAGTAATGCAGATATTGAATATCTTGTTAACGCATATCCGGTAGAACTTGCTTATTGCCTTGCACTTATCAATGCGAGAAACCGTTATTCGATCACACCTCCATGGGTTCTTAAAAATTATCCTGTAGCAGAAAATGTGATGTTTCTGCTACGGAATAGTCCCTGCATTACAGGTTGTGCTTATTGCAACAGTTTTTTAGACGTTCATAAGGCGTTGAAAAAATATTTCGGTTTCGACTCTTATCGTGAATATGATGGCGAGGCTTTGCAGGAAAATGCCGTAAAGGCGGCAGTTGCCAGTAAATCTCTGCTTGCAATATTCCCAACGGGAGGAGGGAAATCGCTGGCCTTCCAGGTTCCGGCACTTATGGCGGGTGAAAGTGCAAAAGCGCTGACTGTTGTGATCTCTCCATTACAATCCTTAATGAAGGACCAAGTGGATAATCTCGAGAAGAACGGTATCATTGATGCTGTTACCATTAACGGGTTGCTGGATCCGATTCAAAGGGCGAAATCGATAGAAAGAGTGGAAGATGGCTCTGCATCGATTTTGTATCTCTCACCCGAATCATTGCGGTCAAGAACGATAGAACGCTTATTACTGGGCAGGAAAATCGCCCGCTTCGTGATTGATGAAGCACATTGTTTCTCTATCTGGGGACAGGATTTCAGGCCGGATTACATGTATATCGCTGATTTTATACACTTGATCCAGGATAATAAACAACTCGATGAACCGATACCTGTCTCCTGTTTTACAGCTACTGCAAAGCAAAAAGTAATAGAAGACATAAGGGATTATTTCAGCAAAAAACTTTCGCTTGATCTTGATCTTTTTGTCTCCGGTACTTCAAGGTCGAATCTTCATTATATGGTATTCAATAATGAAAATGACGATGAAAAATACAATACTCTACGAAATCTTATCGACTCGAAAGATTGTTCGATTATTGTATATACTTCCAGAACCTATCGAGCCACTAAATTAGCCGAAAGATTATGCGACGATGGTTTCAGCGCAAGGGTTTACCATGGAAAAATGGATGTGAAGCAGAAAAAGGAGAATCAGGATGCTTTTATGTCGGGGGAAGTCAGGGTAATTGTGGCTACCTCTGCTTTTGGGATGGGAGTCGACAAGAAAGATGTGGGGATGGTGATCCATTATGAGATTTCTGATTCTCTGGAGAATTATGTGCAGGAAGCCGGCCGCGCGGGTCGAGATGAGAATATTACCGCCGATTGTTACGTCTTATTCAACGAGCAGGATCTGGACAAACATTTCACCTTGCTCAACCAGACAAAACTCAACATTAAAGAGGTGCAACAAATCTGGAAAGCGATCAAAGAACTTACCGGTTTCAGATCGACAATATCCAATTCAGCTTTGGAGATTGCCCGGAAAGCAGGATGGGATGATAACCTGGCCGAGATAGAAACACGGGTCAAGTCGGCAATAGCAGCACTCGAAGATGTAGGATATTTAAAACGAGGTCAAAATATGCCCCGGATTTTTGCCAACAGTATTCTCACGAAAAATGCGGAGGATGCGATTATAAAGATCCGGAATTCTCCACATTTCGACGACAAGCAGGAGGTACAGGCGACAAGGATAATCAAAAAACTGTTTTCAAATAAAAGTCATAGACATGCTTCAGATGAAGTGGCCGAGTCGCGTGTCGATTATATTTCCGATCATTTGGGTATTGTCCGGGAGGATGTCATACGCATCATAAACTTGATGCGTGAAGAAGAGATATTGGCGGATGCAAAAGATCTCACCGCTTTTATCCGGAAAAATGAAAAACAGAACCAATCACTTTTCATACTGGAAACATACAGCAAGATAGAGAATTTTTTGTTGTCGGCATTGGATGAACAGGGGGCAACGTACAATCTGAAGGTACTGAACGAGGGTGCGGGACAGGAGGGATGTAGGAATGTCTCTACCGATAAGATAAAAACGATCATCAACTTTTGGGATATAAAGAAATGGATCAAACGGGAACGGTACGAGAATTACAATAATTCCCCAAACCATGTCTCGATAGCTTTTAAGGAGCCGAAGGATAAAATAAAGGAACTGCTTGAAAAAAGACAGGAACTCTCGAAATTCATTCTGGAATATATTTTTGAGAAAAATAAAAAGGCAATTCAGGATACTGCAGGAGATGAAATGTTGGTCGAGTTTTCGGTGCTGGAATTGAAAAGCGAATACGAAAAAGCGCAGATGCTTTTTAAACTGGAAATTACCTTTGATGATATAGAGGATGCCCTCTTTTATCTTTCCCGTATTGAATCTATCAAAATTGAAGGTGGTTTTCTTGTCGTCTATAACAAGCTTACGGTTGAAAGGTTAGAGAAAAATAATTCCAAGCGTTATACGACTGACGATTATGAGAAACTCGATCGATTCTACAAAAATAAAATAGAGCAGATACATATTGTTGGCGAGTATGCCAAGAAGATGATAAGGGGGTATAAGGAAGCGCTATTATTTGTGGAGGATTACTTCCAACTGAACCATGCCTCTTTTCTGAATAAATATTTCAGTAACAGCAGGCAAAATGAGTTGAAAAGAAATATTACTCCTACTAAGTTCAGACAGATTTTCGGTGAATTATCCACGGAGCAATTAAAAATCATAAAAGACAGCAAGTCGAAATATATCGTTGTTGCTGCGGGCCCGGGAAGCGGGAAGACAAAAGTGTTGGTGCATAAACTTGCCTCGTTGCTGTTGATGGAAGATGTGAAACATGAGCAGTTGTTGATGCTTACGTTCTCACGGGCGGCCGCCACCGAGTTTAAGAAACGACTGATAAAACTGATCGGTAATGCCGCATATTTTGTGGAAATAAAAACTTTTCATTCTTTTTGCTTTGATTTATTGGGATTTGTCGGAAATGTGGAGAAATCAGAGGATATAGTCCGCATAGCAACCGAAAAAATAAAAAGCCGTGATATAGAATTAAGCAAGATAACGAAAACGGTTTTAGTGATCGATGAAGCGCAAGATATGAGCGCTGATGAATTTTCTTTGATAAGAGCCTTGATGGAATTCAATGAAGATATGCGTGTGATAGCTGTTGGTGACGACGATCAAAATATCTATGCCTTCAGGGGATCCGATTCAAAGTATATGAAATCGTTGATAGATGAAAAAGAGTCGGTGAAATACGAGCTGATAGAGAACTACAGAAGTAAAAATAATCTCGTGCAATTCTCGAATAAATTTGCACGAAAACTCACTCACAGGCTTAAAAAAGGCCCGATCATCGCTGTTGATAACAATAATGGAAAAGTAAGGATTGTATATTATAATAATACGGATAACCTTATTGTTCCATTGGTGAATAATATCTGTGAAACAGGACTGAGAGGAACTACCTGTGTGCTTACAAGGACTAATGATGAGGCTTCCTTGGTGGCCGGACTTTTATTGAAAAGAGGATTGAAAGCCAGTCTTATACAATCTAATGACAGCTTTAATTTATATGATTTGCTCGAAATGCGATATTTTGTTGAGCAGATAAATTCAGATATTTCTTCACCAAAAATAGGTGATCATATCTGGGAAAAATCCAAACAGGAGTTACAAAAAAAGTTTGGTAATAGTACAAAGATTGAAATTGTAAATAGACTTATAAAAGAATTTGAGGAGACCAATAAATATGGAAAATACAAATCTGATTTAGCTCTGTTTATAAAAGAATCGAAGCTCGAAGATTTCCTTCCGCAAGATGGTGAAACGATATTTATATCGACCATGCATAAGGCGAAAGGACAGGAATTTGACAATATCTTTTTACTTTTGGAAAATTTCGTTCTTTCTGGCGATGAAGAAAAACGATTACTGTATGTGGCAATGACCCGGGCAAAGCAAAATCTTTATCTTCATCTCAACGGTTCGTATCTCAATAATATAAATATGGAATCGATAGAGAGAATGGTGGATTTTGATATGTATGGGCAACCTGATGAACTGCGCCTCCATTTAAGTCACAAAGATGTATGGCTGGGGTATTTTATGAATAGGCAGTGGAGTCTGGAGAAGTTGGTCAGTGGGGATGAATTGAGGGTTGAAGGGGATACTTGCTTTAACCTCCAGAATCGACCGGTATTAAAGTTTTCACAACATTTTTGTTCTAGTCGATTGGAACCTTTGTTACAAAAAGGATATAATCTCCAATCCGCTAACGTTAACTTTATTGTATATTGGAAAAACCAGGATATGGATACGGAGGTGAAGATAATTCTCCCAGAACTGAAATTTGTGAAAAGCCGGTAGTACCTGTTCGTTCAAACATCAGATATCAGTAATTAAAACGGAGAAAACCTTTTTTTAATAGGAAACCTGGGTGACACCTGAATTTATACGGTTAACAAACCGTGTTAGATCAGATATGCGAGTTCTGAAAAAAACGAGCAATATAATCTTTTATACTGCCCGTTTGAGATCTTTATCATTTTGATTAATAGCGATTTCTATTATAACCACCGCCACCTCCACGATTGTTATAGCCACCCTGGTTTCTTTCGGTCTTGGGGCGTGCCACGTTTACGGTAATTGTCTTTCCTTCAAAATCGGTGTCATTCAATTCGGCAATGGCTTTTTGACCTTCTGTGTCGTTAGACATTTCAACAAAACCGAAACCTCGCGATCTGTCTGTATCTCTGTCTGTGATAATTTTAGCGGAGGTTACTTCACCGTACGCCGCAAATAGTTCCTGTAGACTCTCGCTTGTTGTGCTGAAATTTAAATTTGATACGTAAATGTTCATTCTTTTCTTTGTTAATTAGTTAATTCTTTAAATGTCATATTTATTATTTTGTTCCTTTAGGAAATATCACCGTCGAGCGTTTGTAAGTCTCTATACACTGTACACCCTCGCGACAGGTGAATGTTATAAACAAGAAATTTGATTTTGTTGTCGATTTTGACGATGGAAAGATCCGCAAACCGGGGCGGAGCAAAACATTGAAAAGAAAGATACAATAACGAACTTAATTGCTTAAGATACAAAGGTACGGAAAGAATTTGACTTATTTGCTGTATTATAATATTTTATTTTGCAGAAGTAGACTATTGTTTTATAGCGATCGTATTCCAGGCGTGTTTTTTACAGTCTCATTGATCGGATTATCGTTCATGCAAAGCCTTGCCATCAGATAAGATACGGCCGACTCCGCGCCCTGGTTTAAATTAACATTATGTTCTTCCAGTCCGTCATAACATCCTCCGGTCACCGGATTGTAAATAATCTGGTGAAGGTGATTATTTCCCAGAAACCAGCTGAAAGCGACTTTTTGCTTTTCCCGGTATTCTTCCTGGCCGGATACGGAATAAAATGCGGACAGTGCAATCACGGTACCGGCTATATCGATAGGCTGTTCGCCATATCTTTTACCTTTGACCGCTTTTTGAAGCCATCCCTGATTGGAGACAACTTTTATCTGCTGTGTAATAAGTATATTATCCAATAAAAAATGGAAAGACTCCTCGGCTATTTTCCTGTATATGTTATTTTTGGTTATCTGGTATGCGTAGAGCAGGCTCTCCGGAAGGATGCTGTTATCATACGTCAGGTAAGCTTCAAACCATTTCCATTTATCTTCACGGTTCTGCCGGTAACAGCTGGTCAGCCTTTCAGCTAATACAGTAATAAGTTTGATGACTTCACTACCGGGAAAGGTACGCTGGAAATAAAACAAACCTTTTATAGCGAACCCTATACTTCTGGGGGATCTCATCCCCATAATCATATCAAATGTTTGTTCGAAGGTCTCTATCGCATCTTCAGTCCATCTATCCGGGAATTTCCCCCTCTGTGAAATAAAATAACCCAATGCATAAATGGCGCGGGCATTACTGTCTTCCAATTTATCTTCATCATTTTGAGCAGTAAATGCAAGGTCTTTATCTACATAATTCAAAAAAGTACCATCCGCTTGCTGGCAAAACCGGATGAAATCAAGGTATTTCTTAATGTATTTTTCGCACGACACGTCTTTCGTTTCAACATATAACCGGCACAAGGCTACCAATGCACGTGCGTTATCATCCAGGGTATAACCCGAACGGATATCCGGACGGTTTCCCTTTGAGAACTGGATCATTGCAAAAGAACTGCTCATTCTTTTAATATGGTCGGGGTTGACGGGAGGCAACGAATAAATAAGTGTCTCCTCATTTTTGAGTTCCTTATTAAACAACCGCGTATAAGCAATAGCCGTATTTTCCCATGCTGTTTCGGCTGTCTTCTGCAATCCGGCGATCCTCATCCCGGATCGCAATTTTTTACTTTTCAGTAATCTATTGGTCGCTTTAGCCAGTTGACCAGAATTTTTAAAATCAAAAATCAACCCCGAATTATCTTTCAGCAGTTCCAGCGCATGCGGTATAGGCGTAGCGATAATAGGACACCCGCAGCTTAAAGCATACACGAAAGTGCCGCTTACGGCCTGGTTCGGGTCGGCCGAAGTAAATAAGTAAACATCGGTCAGTTGTAAATATTCCAACAAAACAGGAAGGTCTAAATAGAGATTGACAAATCTTACATAATCCGTCAGTCCCAACTCAACGACCCGCGCTTTCAGCATGTCCCGATAAGCTTCCCCGACTGTTTTGAGTATGGTAGGATGTGTCTTTCCTATAATCAGGAACAACACAGTCGGGTTTTCCTTTATAATGTCCGGCAATGCTTCGAGGGTAGTTTCAAGGCTTTTGCCCGGACTTAACAATCCAAAAGTAGTAAGAATGCGGCGTCCGGTAACTTTATATTTTTCTTTCAGTTTCTTTTTGTCTTTGTGCGATACTAAATGGGTCCCGTGTGGAATGATATTTATTTTATTGGGTTCTATATCATAATCTTTTTCAAGTATCTCAGCCGATGTCTGTGTCATTGCGATTACCGCAGAACAGCGGCGGGCAAGTTGTCTGAGGTATTTTTTTTGCTCCGGCGACGGATTGGGCAGTACGGTATGAAAAACAATAATAAGCGGTTTTCTAATCAAGCCTGCGAACTTCAAAAATGCTGTTTCGTGTTCGGCAAACAAGCCGAATTCGTGCTGGATAAGTACCATCTCCGTATCCGGATCTTCATTTATTCTCCGAGCCATGTCCGGGAAATCGGCAGCTTCCGAGGTGTTTAATACATACTTCACTTTATCACCATACGTATGCTGTTCGCTTTGCGATGCTAAAGCACAAACTTTTACGGTAAAAGAAGAGCCGAATTTCACTTCAATGGCACGTATCAGATCATCCGAGAAAGTGGCGATGCCACATTCCCGGGGCGGATATGTTGTTACGCATATTATTTCTTTCATACGATTGTTTTATTTGTCTACATCAATTGTGTGTGGAAGTATATGGAGCATTTCTCCTGCTCGTTTCATTTTTTATATGACATTAATTCGTCTACCAACTCACGTAGCTGAACCGAGACACAGGCTATGCACCTATCCGCGGCCCCGTAATAGATGTACAGCCTGCCGTTGAATACAGCCGTACCCGTGGGAAAACATACTCTATTTACAACACCGTTCAATTCATAATCGGTTTCGGGGCTGAATAAAGGATAGGGAAGCCTTGCTATTTCTGTTTGGGGGTCTTCCAGATCCAATAGTGCCGCCGATGCCGTATAAATATACCCTTCCGGTGTATCGCACACACTGTGGTATATCATCAGCCAGCCTTCGGGTACTTCTACCGGGGGGCATCCGCCGCCGATATAACTCGACTCATGGTCGTACCGCGGTTCAAACATAATATGGCTGGTAAAGTCCAGAAAATAGTTTATCCAGAAGTCATACGTCAGTTCTTCAAGGTTATTGATCCTCACAAGCTGGATATCCGGTTTAATCCGGTGCATAAAACATAGTTTCCCGTTTATCCTGCGCGGGAAAAATATAAGGTTTTTATCCGTCAGGTAAACCGGTTTTCCCGATTCTGTCAGGGATTCCCTTTTATTATAACTCCTGAAATACTTACTCGTATGCTCAACTTCCGAGCCCAGCAAGTCCTTGAATTGGGTATAGGTGAACCCGGAAGTTATTATCCCCTTTTTTGTAAAATGTTTCAGATCGGAAGATATCGCTAACGCCCCTATTGCATTAATCCCGTTATAGGCTGTATAAGTCATATAATAGATATCGCCGATCTTTACGATCCGGGGGTCTTCAACGCCCTGACTCTCGTATTCGAACTCAGGATGCATGAAAGATTCCTTATCGCGCCTGACTACATTTAATGGCCCTTCCAAACGACAATAACCTATGGTGGAATGGTTCCCTTCGCGCACCGCACGATAAAAAAGATGCACAGTACGGCCTTCGGCAATGACAGCCGGGTTCAGTACTCCTTCATTTTCAAAACTTAAATCCGTTTTTTCGAGGATTATACCTTCCCGTCTGATATTTGCCATTTTATATTTAGCTTAGTGTCTTGTCTGGATTGCTTGGCTTTCTGGTATTCTGAAAGATCTTTCGTCTTTCCACCCGTTGCCTTCTCTTTTTTCTTTTCCTTTTTGCTTTCTTTTCCTTTCATATCATACGATTCTTTTCTTTTTTGTCTTCCACTTAATCTTTCAAATATTCGGCTTCATTTGTATGTTCTTTAAATCTTTCTCTGATTTCCTGAAAAATTTGCAGGCATTATCGTAAGTGCAGTCAAATTGTCCATCATCTTGCATCTTGCGAATTAAATATCCTGTGAAAAAACCAATCACGATACCTACTACTACTTTATTCATAATTATTTTTATTAAATTTATTTGAGATAATATCTTAACATTGCTGCCGAATAGATGAGCATCGAACGTGTCTGGGGTAAAGTTGCTAATCCGTTTAATAATCCAAAGTCGTGAATGACACCGTTGTAACGGATCGTCGTGTTCTCGACCCCGGCATCGCCCAGCTTCCGCCCAAACGCTTCGCCTTCATCCCGCAGGATATCATTTTCGGCCACTTGTATGATAGTGGGAGGTAACCCTTTCAGCTCATCAACAGAAGCCAAAAGCGGTGAAAGAAAAATTTCTTCACGCTGTTTCCTGTCTGTTGTATACTGATCGAACATCCATTTCATCATCGATGTCGTTAAAAATCGTTGTTCGGCATACATCTTATACGAATCCGTATCGAAACGGGCATTTGTCACAGGCCATAATAAAAGCTGGACTTTGATAAACGATGCATGGTCTTTCTTCGCGAATAAACCGGTTGCAATCGCCATATTACCTCCCACGCTGTTTCCGGCCAGAGCCAGACGACTACCGTCTATATTTAATTCGTCTCCATGGGTTGCAACCCACTTTGTGGCCGCATAAATCTCATGGATTGCCTGCGGATATTTAGCTTCGGGCGAAGGCGTGTAATGGACAAAAACTGCGGTATATCCCGATTCTACGACCAGATCACGTACCAACCGTTTATGAGTGAGATAGTCTCCCAGTATCCAGCCTCCCCCGTGTATGAAAATAAATGCGGGTAGTTTTTTTGTGACGCCTGCAGGACGAACAACGGTTAATTTCACCGGATAGTCTTTATCAGGAATTGTTTTTTCAGATTCTTCAATACCCGACAGATCGACTTTTACTTCTTCCTGAACCGCTATAAGCACTTTGCGGGCACCCTCTTTCGACAATGTTTCAACAGGCTCTCCCACATTCAGTACCTTTAAATAGTTTTTTACTTCAGGACTCAGATGCTTGTCTTCCAGATAATCCGGTGAATTTTCCGTTTGTTGTTGCATATACTTCTTGTTTCTTAGAATGGAATTGTAATGTCAACTTCTTTCTCGTCATTCCTTTTTACCGTCACGCTTGTACTGCCCGGGGCAACAAATTCAACCTCACCGACTTCATAAAAGACAGCAAAAGACAAAGTCGTTTCAAATTCAAGAATATTTAATTCGGTAAAATTTAAGTTGAATGTGGCAATACCATTCTCATCTGTTACAACATATTTGTCGGCATCAGTACTTTTCGTAGAGCCATCTATTTCCGTATTTTTATATAAGTAAACAGTCGTATTGGTTTGGGCAGTCCCTGCCATATTCTTTACCGTAACCTGTACTTTGGCTCCTAATACCGGAGCATCATCGTCTCCGCAAGATATAAAACCAAGCGAGGTTAATATCATTATACTTAAAAACAGTAATTTATTCATAACATTTTTTTAGATAAGCCAGCCGTTTTATTTATTGTGATTGGCTGGTATTCTCACATCGTACGGATATTAATTCAATTTTCTCTTAACATCCCTTTTTATATCGGTTTTGATTGTGTCCGCTTTTTTATCGGTCGTATTTCTTGTGTCATTCCATGAATCTTTTTCATTTTTCCTTATTTTTTTGATAAGCCCTATCGGTTTATCCATTGTAAATTCCGGTTTGCCTATTACGCGTGCTGAATAAAGACAGTATCCATAGGAAGAAAACAGCTCCTATGACTGATACGATGAGTACTCCTATGACCCCGCCGAAGGTTATCCCCAGCAGGCTGAAGATCAGGCCACCCAATACAGCTCCGATTAGGCCGACTATTAAATTTACCAGTAAACTGAATCCCCGGCCCTTTGTACTCCGGCCGGAAATAAGACCGGCGATAATACCAATAACTATTGAACCAATTATTCCTACATCCATTTTGTTTGTTTTTTTATTTGTTTTGTTTCTTCTTTTCTTACTTTCATCAACTACTAGAGATGCAAAAAGGAGGACCTGCTGCCCGTCCGATTGCGTTATTTCTTTTATCCATAATCCGTTGATTATGTTTTAAATTGTTTCTGACAGATAACTGTCTTTATATCATTAGAACAATCTGAAAACAGATCTGGCCTCTCAATCTGTGAATTATGTAATTAATAATGTGAATTATACAACACCGTGTTATCGCTGTGAAGCTCTTGTTTGATCAACTGTAAGCGGAGTATTTTATTCTAATTATACGGATTGTTTTTCATTTTATGGTTGAAAAGTTAGCTGATCATAAAAACGAAAGAGGACCATTGGTACTCCTTCGTTAGCTGTGATTTTAAAAATTGTTAATCCATTAGCATAAAAGGTCTTTCCTCAAAACGGATCAGTCAATAGACTTGTCCGTATTAATTTCTTATTGATAAACTCCTCAAGGCCTGATTCCGATAATTCCCGTCCGTACCCCGACCTTTTTGTTCCTCCAAATGGCAGATCGGGTTGGGTCCATGCAGGATGATTTATGAAAATCATTCCTGCGTCTATTTGATCAGCTAATAATTTCCCTTGTTTTATGTTACTGGTGAAAATTGAAGCACCTAACCCATAGCTGGTATCATTGGCAAGGTTAATAGCCTCTTCTATTGTTTTGGCTCTAAACAACAAAGCCACAGGACCAAACAGCTCCTGGAAATAAGCCGGATTATTTTTATTTATATCCGACAGGATCGTTGGTTCCATATAAGCTCCCAAACGATCTATTCGACCTCCGCCCAGTTCTACTTTGGCTCCGGCTTTCACCGATTTATTTATCTGATCCGATAAATCGGATAAGGCATCCTGACTGGATAACGGGCCTAATTGTGTATCATCATCCATCGGATTACCCACCTTTAGCGACTGGAAAGCGGCTTTTAATTTGGTCAGAAACTCGGTATAAACGGATTCCATAACGATAAAACGCTTTGCGGCGACGCAGCATTGGCCGGTATTATTCATACGCCCTATCACCGCCCAGTACACCGCTTTTTCAATATCGGCATCATCCAGTACAATAAAAGGATCACTGCCGCCAAGTTCCAGCACTGATTTTTTTATATTTTTTCCTGCCGCTTCAGCCAGGCTCGCGCCGGCCTTTTCACTGCCTGTCAGGGATGCTCCCTTAATTCGATCATCGGAAAGGAGCTTCGATATTTTATCTCCGGGAATCAACAGATTGGTATACAATCCTTCGGGAGCGCCGGCTTCTTTAAATATCTCTCCCATTGCTATTCCGCACTGAGGTACATTGGAAGCATGTTTCAGAAGAATCGTATTTCCTATCATAATATTGGGAGCAGCAAAGCGCGCTACCTGGTAAAATGGAAAATTCCAGGGTTCAACACCCAGCAAAACGCCTATCGGACTGTGGCGTATAAAAGCTTCTCCAAATTCAGGTTTCAGGGTTTTATCTGCCAGGAATTTCTCTCCATTATCTGCATAATAATCGAAAATATCTGCACTAAGATCTATTTCAGCCCTGCTTTCTCCAATTAATTTACCCATTTCGAGCGTAATTAACCCGGCGAGTTCCTCTTTTCTTATCCGGAGTATTTCTGCCACTTTGTGCAACAGTACCGCTCTTTGTTTATAAGTGGTTTTTCTCCAGCTCTGGTAGGTTATTTCTGATTGGTTGATTGCGGCTTCAATTTCATCTTTGGACATTTCATCAAATGATTGCAGCTTTTCATTTGTCGTCGGATTTACAGTTTTTATTGACATATATATTTGTTCAACACTTTTAGGTGTTGATTTGTAAAGGTAGGCTTTCATTTTAAATGATATGTTACAATTAACCGGTTATTAATTGCATGTTTCACAGGTTTTTGATATTGGATTTTAACCGGTATTCCTGTAAATATGTAAAAGATGCAACTTGTTTTGCTTCTTGTGTAATACTATCGGGTTTAATAATTCCCATCTTTGTGGTTCATTAATATTTTGAATAGTTATGTCAAAGGAAAGTAAGGGAAAAGGGCGGGCCGATAAAAAGGCTCCTCAAAAGAATTTGAAAGAAAAGCGAGCGGAAAAAGCCCATAAACGGGCAGATAAGAACAAGGAGGAATCAGATGATTTGAAAAACAAATAAATAAAGGAAAATTACACAATTCACAGGTTTTCAATATTAATTTCCCTTCTCTGTCCGTGTGTTTTATAAAATGACAAAGTGATGCCTGTCATCTTCTTGAACTGATTCGACAAGTGTGCAATACTACTGTAATGCATTTTGTAGGCGATTTCAGAGAAAGTCAGTTCATCGTATTGAATGAGTTCTTTCACACGTTCGATTTTATGTGTGATAATGAAATGAGCAATGGTAATACCTTCTGACTCTGTAAACATATTGGATAAGTAAGTGTAGTTGAGGTTTAATTTATTACTCAGATAGGCTGAAAAGGGCACTTTTAATTGAGTATCTGAATAATGTATCGATTCTATGACTGCTGTTTTTATCTGTTCGACCAGTATATCTTTTTTATCTTCTATCAGTTCTAATCCGGAACTATGCAAAGCCTGTTTCAATTGGTTTTTTTGTTCTTTCGTTATATCCTCCGGAAGAGTAACGACCCCTAAGTCCACGGTAATGTAATTGAGCCCTATTTTCTTTAGCTCTTGCATTACTGCCATTTTGCATCGTTGGCTTACCATATGTCTAATATAAATTTTCATAACTTGCCATATAATAAACAAATAATGATCTCCTATTGTTTTAAAACAGCCTGAATTTCACATACTAACATGTCATTTCATCTGATGCTGATAAAAATTGCATACTTATAAAAGGACGATGTGTATTGCATATTTATCAACAATGGATTTGATTGGCGGATTCTATAATCCTGTGAAACATGTACGTAAATTCAATTAGTAAATGCAACTAAATATCATTTATTAATGGTCAAAAAGATTCCCAAGGGAACGCGTTCCCTTGGGAAAGTTGGCCAAAATGTTTATAATAGTTGTATTATGAAAAAATTTAAACAATTGACCGTAGAGCGAAGATACCAAATATCAGCTCTACTTCAAAGGGGAAGTACACAAAAACAGATTGCAGGGATTGTAGGAGTATCGGAATCAACCATAAGTCGGGAGTTGTCCCGCAATAAAGCCAAGCGTGGGAAGTATTCTGCGGCTCGCGCTCAAATGCTTGCCGATGAACGCAAGGAACGCTTCAAGCGCAAGCGTAGCTTCAGTTCATCCATGCAGCGGTTCATTGACAAAAAACTACGGGAAGAACAGTGGTCTCCCGAACAGATTAACGGCTATTGCAAAGTCAACGGCATTGAGATGGTAAGCGTGGAAAGGATTTATCAGCACATTCGCAAAGACAAGGCGCAAGGAGGAGATTTATACACTTTCTTACGCCACAAGCTCAAGCACAGAAGACGCCCGGTATCGGATACCCGGGTACACATTAAAGACAGGGTGGGGATTGAACACCGACCGGCAATCGTAGACCAGAAAAAACGATTTGGAGATTTGGAAATCGATACCGTAATCGGCAAAGACGGCAAGGGTGCCATCTTAACCATCGTGGAGCGAACCAAGGCGTTTGTGCTAATGGAAAAATTGGAAAAGGGGAAGAATGCCGAGGCAGTAAAGGAGACTGTCATCCGTCTGTTAATGCCTTATAAAGGAAAGATTCACACCATAACATCCGATAACGGCAAGGAGTTTGCAGAACACAAAGCCATTGCAAGCGCTTTGGATATTGATTTTTACTTTGCCAATCCATACAGTTCCTGGGAAAGAGGATTGAACGAATACACCAATAAACTCGTACGCCAATACATCCCGAAAGGAACTGACTTTAATGATGTTAATAGTGAAAAAGTGAAGGAGATACAATACAAATTAAACCGAAGACCAAGAAAAAAATTGAACTATAAAACACCGGCTCAATTATTTTTTGCATCTTTGGAAAATAAAATTGCATTTGCGAGTTGAATCTACGGTAACTTATTTTTATTATTATGTAATAATTATACAAGAAATAATTCTCACCTTTAAAGGTTAATTATCATTCAAAAAAGAATCATTGATGAAATCATTTTATATAGGGTCTTTACATATTAAACTCCCGATCGTTCAGGGAGGAATGGGAGTGGGAATATCTCTTTCCGGGTTAGCTTCTGCCGTTGCCAATGAAGGGGGTATCGGGGTTATCTCCTGTGCCGGGATAGGGCTTTTGTATCATCAAAAACCGGCTGATTTTTTGAAAGACTGTATATGGGGCTTAAAGGAAGAATTACGGAAAGCCAGGGCAAAGAGTAATGGGTTGATTGGTATCAATATAATGGCAGCACTTACTAATTTCTCCGACATGGTACGGACTGCTATTCAGGAGAATGTTGATTTTCTTTTTGTCGGGGCAGGACTTCCTCTCGACTTACCCTCTTACCTTACTCCCGATAGTAAAACAAAGTTAGTGCCTATTGTTTCGTCATCGCGCGCAGCAAAAATCATTTGTGAGAAATGGAAGACAAACTATAATTATTTGCCTGATGCCATTGTGGTGGAAGGCCCAAAGGCCGGAGGGCATCTGGGTTTTAAGAAGGACCAGATTGAAGATGAGAATTTCGCGCTGGAACATATACTTCCGGAAGTTGTCCAGATAATGGTACAATATAAAGATCACTACTGGACACTTAGATCCAGTTGATTTTTAATTGTTTATAATCGAGCTCTTTGACATTTTTGTAATCGCAATTCGTAAGTATCTCTCTTATAGGAGTTTTGTCCAGTAGGGAGATGCTGAGTATTTGCAGAATTTCGTAGATTGGACGCTCAACTTTCAATTCGTAACCAATCGAGGCTACCAGACAGTAAGCGATGATAGCACAATATAATTGGATTTTAACGGCGTTGATGGTCGTTCCCCAGAAGCTTTTTACTTTCAGGTGTTGTTTTATCCATTTGAAGAACAGCTCAACCATCCAGCGTTTTTTATACAGTAGCGCTATCTCGACGGCCGTCAAGTCCATGTTATTGGTTATAAAAACGAAGTCCTGCCCAGTTCCACGTCGTGATACTTGATTCTGCGCAGTTTGCCGGGATAGTCCTTTTGCTGGTAGAATCCCTCCAGTTTCCCGATCTGGTCGCATTGCACGCCCGTCGACTTGTCAACTTCCCGGGAATACATCCTGCGGAACTTGAAGTTCTTCTTGGCCCGCGTGACAAACCAGGCTTCGGATTCATTCACCCGGTACAACCTGTCAAAGTCCACGTATCCGCGGTCGAAGATATAAAAGCTCCCGGATTCATAATGAAGATAATCCATCGCGTTCATATCATTGACCTTTGCGCTGGTGATCAACACGAAAGTCGGAATGGAAGTCTTCAGGTCATACAATGTATGCAACTTGATGCCTCCCTTGTGCTTGCGGAACTCCGCCCACCAGAAGACACTCAGGCACAGGTCGATGGTGGAGGAGTCAAAGGCATAGACGTTCCCGTCCACCTTGACTTCAAAGTCCTCCCTGTAATGACTTTGACGGGCCTTGTCCATCATCACATAGGCAAAATCCTCAAAGATTTTATAGCTACGGTTACGATTGGCTTTGCCCAGATTTGTCCGGGTTACGCTTGCCCCCAGTCCCAAATGGTAATATTTGGATTGATGGGCTTCCAAGCTCAACATCAAGTCCCGCATACTGTCACGGGCTGTCAATTGTCCAAAGATCATGCATAGCATCTGGTTCCAGCAGGTGAAACTTCGGACTTTCTTGTTTCCATCGTGCCTGGATACGATATGGTCAAACACCCTACGTGGTAGAAATTCTGTAAGCTGTGCGAAAATATATTTGCCTTGATTCATGATTTTTACTTTTGGGCAAAGTAAAATATAATCATCGCATTTCAAATCGTCACACAACTAAAATTTCTCAAAACTGCGATCTACAAAAGATTTCAAAGAACTATTTTTTTATTTAAGTGCCCACTAATGTATAAAGATATTAAATCAATACCTGTTATTGCCGCCGGGGGTATTTATTCCGGCCAGGATATATACCGGTTTATTCAGCTGGGGGCATCCGGTGTACAAATGGGAACCATCTTTGTTACTTCAGAAGAATGTGATGCACCTTATGCTTTTAAGAAAACATATATCGACTCAAACCAGGAAGATATCATAATCATACAAAGTCCTGTAGGAATGCCGGGACGGGCTATCCGCAATGGATATATCAATAAGATCGAGTCAGGTACGGAAGTCCCTAAAAATTGTCCGTTACATTGTATAAAAACATGCGACTATCAGAAAAGTCCGTATTGCATCATGAAAGCGCTGTATAATTCATCCAAAGGAAATATGAAGAGGGGATACGCCTTTGCCGGAAGTAACGCTTATCTGGCAAAGAAGATCTCCACAGTAAAAGAAATTATTTCCGCATTAAAGGCTGAATATGAAATGGCAGAGTTGAAAATGATATAAATTCATTTTCTTCCTGCGTTCCACATAGGGTTTTGTTTCAGAATTTCTTTATAAACAGGGCAGTTTTCGGAATGTGATCCGGATAAATAACCAATACTCATCAAAAACTCGTTCACAATTTCACCACCGGTAAAACGAAAGGTTTTTTTGAACAGCTTTACCCACTCGTCTTTTGTTTTAGGGTGGTGATGCTCGAGCCATTTTTCAAAAGAACCGAACTCTTGTTGTAATGCGAGAATAGTGTTGGCGTTTTCTATTGCAGCATTGATTTTCAATCGGTTACGGATAATACCCGCATCATTCAGCAAACGTTCACGGTCTTTTTCAGTGTAAGATGCTACTTTTTTAATATTAAAACTATCGTAAGCTTCCCTGAATGAGGATTCTTTCTTTAAAATGGTTTCCCAACTTAATCCCGCCTGATTGATCTCCATGATCAGTCGACCGAACAATTCGTTATCATCGTGGATAGGAAAACCGTAATGATTGTCGTGGTAATTCTTGTGCAACGCTTTTCTCTCTTCGGGTTGCATGGTGTCTATGTAAAAGCAATAGGACATAATCAATGATTTATTTTCCGAATAATTTCTCTGTTTTGGAAAGGAATTTTTCTAACGCTTCTTCCATATCAATGTTCATCCTGTCGGCTAAAACAACTAGCCACCAGATACATTCACCCAGTTTATGTTCCAACTCGGCATGGGTGTTTTCTTTCGGCCAACGTCCCTGTTGCGACATCGTGTACCGTCCGACCAATCCTGCATCGGTCAGAAAAGCCAATGCATCTTCTTCTATTGTCCATTCATTTCCGTGATGTTGTTTTTCCGCCTCATGATACAACTCCCGTATCTTTTTGGAGCGTCGGATTATCTCGTTGAAATCTGTTTTATTCATTTGGGCAATCTCCATTTTTCTATTTTTACAGCCATACCATTGATATTTCAATGCAAAGATACTATTCTTGTTATCAGAATCAATGTTCTTAGAAAATATATTCGTAATATTACGAATTAAAAAATAGTTCGTATATTTGCGAACTATTTCATTAAGTGAGAGCAGAAACAACTGACGAAAACCCGAACCCAAAAGTGAATTAGTTCGAATTTTGGTGAGGTGCGCAGGAAGAAGACGGAGTCAAACTTGCTTTGGTTTTGCCGAGTGCAGAATTGAAAATCGAGGCGTGAAGGCGACTCAATTAACATTCGAGGCGTGAAGGCGACTCAATTAACATTCGAGGCGTGAAGGCGACTCAATTAACATTCGAGGCGTGAAGGCGACTCAATTAACATTCGAGGCGTGAAGGCGACTCAAAATGTCTAAAGTAATTGAACAATAAATTATATGAGATATGTCAAAGAAAGAACTGACCGTCGAACAAGAACAACTTGCACGGTTCGCCAAAGCATTGGGGCATCCTATTCGTATCGCTATACTGGAAATGCTTGCAAGCAAATCGTGTTGTTATCATGGTGATATGTCGGAAATACTGCCCATTGCCAAAAGTACGTTATCCCAGCATCTGAACGAACTTAAGGATGCAGGACTGGTACAGGGCGCAATCACGTTGCCGACAGTCAAATACTGTATCAATGAAGAAAATTGGGAAAAGGCAAAAAGTTTGTTTTCTGTATTTTTTGTCGATATCAATAACGAAGAAAGTTGTAACTCCGAGTAAAAATTTTTGCCCCAAAGTTCGTTGATTTACGAATTATATTGTATAAGTACGAATAATATTACTCTGTATGAAAATAAGGAAAGTGACATTAGAAGATGCAAAAGGCATCTGTGATATTTACAATTATTATGTGGAAAATACAGCCGTCACCTTTGAAACGGCTGTCGTAAGCATTGACGAAATGCAACAACGTATTAAAGGCTTTTTAGATGAGGGCTTTCCTTATTATGTCGGAGAGATTAACGGTAAAATTGCAGGCTATTGTTACCTGCATAACTGGAATAACCGTTGTGCTTATTCATCCACTAAAGAGGTTACAATTTATTTGGATAAAGATATACAGGGCAAAGGTTTTGGTACGATTCTCTATCAGTATCTTTTTAAAGAAATCACAAGTGTCCACTAAAAATTGGACACGGTTAAAAGTTGAATAAATTTAGTTCACTCGAACCATAGAGATCTTTGACATCATTGATATTCTTTTTGTCGAACAAGTCCCGCAAATGGGTCTTGTCGGTAAGCGAGATTCCAAGAATTTGAAGGACTTCGTAGATGCTGCGTTCCAATTTCATGCCGTGTTGAACTATTGCTACAAGGCAATAAGTAATTATTGCACAATAGATTTGGACACGCACGGCATTCTCTGATGTACCCCAGAACTTCTTGATTCGGAGATGTTGCTTCACCCATTTGAAGAATAGTTCCACACTCCACCGATTGCGGTAAAGTTCCGAAATCAGAGAGGCCGTGGCTGTCAGATTATTGGTAAGAAAAATGTATTTGCTACCATCCTCAGGATCGATGCAAATCACCTTTCGCAGTTCCTCCGGATAAACCTTGGTGCTTTTATACACGGTGAAAGTGCCGACTATGTCGGAAACGATGCCTCGCGCAAGTCGCCTTTTCCAAGTTCTCGGCTTCATCTGGACGTTGTTTTTGGCTCTCAGAACGAAGAATCCTTTAGTGCGGTGAATAGTGTACAGGTTGCCGTAATCGTTGTAGCCGCGATCGAAAATATAATGGGCCCCTGGCTCGTATGGTATCTCAAGCATAGCCTTGGAATCGTGTACGTTTGCCGGAGTAATATGCACGAAAGCAGGAACTTGAGCCTCTATATCGTAAAGCGTGTGCATCTTGATGCCGCCTTTATGCTTACGGAATTTAGCCCATTCGAACACCGACAGACACAGGTCAATCGTAGTCGAATCGAACGCATAGACATGCCCTTCAAGCTCGAAGATTTTGTCAATCCGCCGCTTCCTTGCCTCGTTGATCATGAACTTGGCATAGTCCTCGAATATACGATAGTCGCGCTGCTCATTAGCCTTGCTAAGATTGCTTCGGGTCACCGACTTTCCCATTCCAAGATGGTAAAGTTTGCCGCTATGCGCCTCGGTCGCTACAATTAGATCGCGGAGGCTTTCGCGGTTGGTCAGTTGCCCGAACATCATCGTAAGTAGCTGATTCCAACAGGTAAAGCTCTTGACGTATCTATCACCTTCATACTTGCGTACAAGGTAATTGAAGTGATTCCTATCCATGAACTGGACTAATTGGGAGAAAACGAATGGGTCTTTATGCATAACGGTCTGATTCTGACCGCAAAGATAAATTCAAATCCGTTGACTCGAAAATCGGATACAATAAATTGAATATCAACAATTTCAAAGAACTATTATGATTTTTTAGTGGACACTAATGACCCCGGATATTAAAACGATATAATTGATAAATAGAAGAGAGGCTGTCTCTGATTTATTTTGAACTGAATCCCAAAAGTTGAACAAAAACTTTTGGGATTCGCCTTATTGGGGATATCCCTAATGTGTAACACCGAATTAGATTCTTGTCCATAAATGGCGTCTAAAAATCAAGGATTAAACCGGATCCACCAGTAATGGAACATAATTATGGTCGAAGTAATAGCAAATTTGATTTTATTTCCTTTACCTGATTTGCCGTTACTCCGGCTTCCTGGGCAAACTGTTCCCATGCAGAAACCGTATCGACCACTTTTTCGATGATTTCTTTTCCATGTTTTATGCCCATTCGGTCGGCTACTGTTTTCAGGTCTTCGAATGTAAATCCGTCTTGCTTGCCGTTGACAGACATTTGATGCCGATTCGTCCAACGTCCTTGCGGGTTGAAGGAATAGCACAAGTCATAAGCCGGAGCCAGCCGCCATTGGCCCGAGCGATCCATAATAAATGAATGGTTTTTCGTATGGTCGTCATGGTTGCGGGCTACCACATTGAATACCATCCGACGGTAAAACTCTTCCTGTTGGATATATGGTAGCTGCATTTGTCGCATTAACCGGAAAGCCTGTTCGTAAGCATGTCGTTGATCCCGGTCATAATGAGCTATTCCCGCTAAAGTTTGAATATGCAACTTCTCGCCGGAATCGGTACGGTCAAAGCGTTTTGTCATAAAATGATTACTATCGCCTTCTTTCAACAACCGGCACTCCATCATATTTATTCCTACTGCTTTGGCCATTAGATAATAAGCATACTCTATATTACCGATTCCTTTCGGATTATCGGTGATTTGGAAATGTTCTTCATAAACTCCACCGTCAAATTTCAGAAGCCAATAAGTAAAACCTTCCGGAGCGAGAACTTGACCCGACCGCACTTCATTGGTCGATTCGTTATAGGCGATAATCGCTTTCGGTTTGGCTCCACCGGCAGATGTCCCAACCTTCAGTATGTCAAGTATTTTTTGATCCTGATTTTGTAACCTGCTCTGAAATTCCAGCCGGTTTTTGAATACTTCCTCAGCCAATGCCGTGAGTTCGTCAATGTAAATCCGTGTAGACTGATCCAATCCCGGTATTTCCTTTGAAGGTTGAAATTCTAAAGCCCCCATCGCCCGTTTACCCACGTAACATAAATAGTCTAATGGGGTGATTTGTTCATCAGACAATCCTCGTGATGCAAACCACTCATAGATAATCTGGCTACCGAAAGCATCGGGAAGAGAATCAGCAATCAACCCCGGCAATCCCTTAAAACAATTGTTTCGGTTTTGCTGGAATTGGTAAACCATCCCTGCCGAATTACGCAATGGCATCATGACAGGAGAAACATCAAGCCCGGAACGCAAAAACTTATCGTCATATTGAAACGATGCAGCTTCGTTGTTGTGATCCCATATAAGAGCACCCACATTATTCCCCCAGATATTTACATCAACAATTAAGTCATCCATTGTAAATTGTTCTATTGAAAACTTTTAATTCGCTTTATTTCTTTGATGAACTCGCACGCATTCTTTTCTTGCTTTGCAATTTTTTCATAAGGATAGGACTTATGGGTTCTTCGGGTATTAACTGTTCCAGATTTTCCAGTATGCCAAGCCCCCGCATGACCTTTATCAAACTTTCTGTTGAAATGGTTTCACCGTTTTCGAATCTCCGGATAGTTCCTATAGCTACACCTGAATATTCAGAAAGCTCTTTCTGCTGCATGTTCTTCTTTAACCGTAATTCCCTGAACCGCTTCGACAACTCTTCAATGATAGCGGGATCACTCATTTCTGTCCACATAACATTCATGTTTTTTACAAAGGTACAAATAAAATCAATATATTAAATATTAATAGCTGTTTTATACATTAAAATATAATATATTGATGTTTATGGTAATTGTGAATAGAGAACCGGTTATTATAAAAGACAGGGAATTAGAAGAAGAGATGGTTCGAGAACGAACAGTTATGGATGATATCAACAATTATTTCAAATGGGAAATAATCGACAATCTCAGTCATTTCCCATCAATTTATAGACTGGATTATTACCTGTTCAGTCTTTTCAAAAAGGGTAGGGAAAGGTGTATCTTTTACGGGGATAGGATCATGAATGGTAAACTCGATTTTAGTGCCTATGCCTAAAGGGAAAGAACCCCATCTTGTCATTTTCCACGAATTGTTGATCGTGACAGGAACAACATAGGCGGAAGGTGCGTATTTGCAGAGGATTTTCAATCCGTTCTCGGCAAAGCGCCGTGGTTTGCCGGTATTGCTTCGTGTCCCTTCAGGGAATATGACTGCCGAACGTTTGTGTATTTCTATATACTCTGCCAATTGCCGGATGGCGGATAAAGCCTGTTTTCCATCCTTCCTGTCGATCAATACAGATCCGCCATGCCTTAAATTGTATGATATGCTGGGAATCCCTTTTCCCAACTCGATCTTACTGACATATTTAGGATGAATTTTTCGCATATACCACCCGATAGTCGTGATGTCATACCAACTCTGATGATTGGAGGCAACAATCAGGGGTGTATCTGCGGGAAGTTTTTCCAGTCCTCTGATCTTATATTTTGTGCCCAGCACATAAGTGTTCAATACAAGGAAGAAACATAGCACATCGACACTCTTTTTGTGGGCGTTATATCCGAACAGGTTGAAGCATATCCATTGAACCACGTGAAAAATTACCAGCGTAGCTCCAAACAATAGGTAATAAATAATGGAGAGGGGATATGCTATTAACTTTTGCATAATGATTTTATCTTATTTACTTCACAAAAATGTGGCACGAGAATTTGAACATTTCCTGCACAAAGATAATGCTTCTGATGTTTTAATCTGGGTGAATCGAACACTTTTTCTTTTTCGGACTCATAAGAACAGTCGGGGATGGCGTCTTGTCACTAAGAAATAAAAAGATATGGCCAGTAAACCTATAAAACATCCCGCCATACCTACGTACTGAGTTCCTGCATGTGTGCTTACAATCCCGCCAATAAGCGCGCCGCTGCCAATCCCTACATTATATATCCCTGAATAAATAGACATCGCCACTGCCGTTGCATCGGGAGCGACTTTTATGACGGTATCCTGAAATACCAGATTAAAGATCATGAATGATATGCCCCAGAATATGCATAATACAAATATGGTATAAATGTTGATCCCCAATGGATACATAAGAGAGAGCGAAATAGATACACAAATTACGCTTCCACCCATAAGAAACAGCCATCGTTTCTCATTGTAACGGGAGAATAAAAAACTTCCGAAGATTCCGGCAATACCGAAAATAAGCAGTACGATAGTGGCTACATTTTCATCAAGTCCGGCTATATCGATCATAAAAGGTTCTATATAGGTGTATCCGGTAAAATGAGCAGTGATCATAATAACTGTCAGTAGATATATCCCTGTCAGTGCCGGGCGTTTGATTAATTTGGGTAAACTTTTGAGAGATCCCGCGTTCTCACTTTTTAAGACCGGTAATACAAACATCAGGAATATCAATACCAGGAAAGCAGCTATACCAATAAATAAGAAAGTTGTCCTCCACCCCATATACAATCCCACTGTTCGTCCGAGAGGCAGTCCGAGTATAGTCGCCAACGAGCTCCCTGTAGCAATGATTCCCAATCCGGCTGAACGGTGGCCCTCCGGTGCCATTTGCACAGCCATTGGGGCAGCGACCGACCAGAAGATGGCATGTGTGCAAGCCACCATAATACGTGAGACAAATAATGAAGTATAATTATAGGATTGCCATGACAGCAAATGACTTATAATAAATAAAATCAATAGGCCGGCCATTAATTTACGACGCTCTACTCGTGCAAAAATAAGTATCAATGGTAAAGAAGCCAGTGCCACCACCCATGCATAGATGGTAATCAATAGTCCGGCTTTGGCTTCGCTGATGGAAAAACCTTTTGCTATATCGCTCAAAAGGGCTATAGGAGCAAATTCGGTAGTATTGAACACGAATGCTGCAATGGCAATCCCAATACAGGGTAACCATTCTTTAAATTTTGGACGAACCGTTACGGTCGTAATACGATTGTGTGGGTCTGGAATGTTTGTTCTGTTTTTAGCCACTGTAGCCGGACATTTTTTCAGCTGCAAAATTATAGAATATATGTACATTTGTGTCTGATATATCATAAAAAACACTAAACTTGTAACTTTTCATCTTTTTATCCGTTGATTATCAACTTTATTTTAAGTGAGAAGCATCAATTGAATTATGAAAATATGATTGATAGAATAGAAGGGCATATAGTAGATGTTGTTGGAAGAGAGATATTTGAAGGGTCTGTCGAGGTGGAAAATGGCTTTATTACCGCTATAAACAGACACCCTGTTGAGCGAAAGAGCTATATTATGCCCGGTTTTATAGACGCTCATGTGCACATTGAGAGTTCGATGCTTACGCCCGAAAACTTTGGCAATGTGGTTATTCGGGAGGGGACGGTCGCGGTGGTTACCGATCCGCATGAAATAGCCAACGTAATGGGGGTTGGTGGTGTTGATTTTATGATTGAAAACGGCAGGAAATCTCCATTGAAGACCTTCTTCACCATTCCGTCTTGTGTGCCGGCCACTCCTTTTGACTGTTCCGGCGGTGTCATAGCCTCCGGTGATATAGCAAAACTGGCGGCTTCCGGGCAATTTGTGGGACTCTCCGAGATGATGGATATACCGGGCGTATTATCCGAAAATAAAGAGGTAATGGCCAAACTTGCTGTGGCTGAAAAATACCGGTTGCCTATTGACGGACATGCTCCCCTGTTATCGGGAAGCGCTCTTGCCACTTATGTAAGTCATCATATCTCTACCGACCACGAATGTGTGTCTCTTGCGGAAGCGGAGGAGAAGATGGCATTGGGGTTGAAAATACTTATCCGCGAGGGAAGCGCTGCCCGTAACTATGAAGCATTGAAATCACTTATTCGTTCCAATCCGGATGTAGTAATGTTCTGTACTGACGACTCCCATGCATATGAACTACAGACGGCGGGCCACATAAAAAAACTCGTGGCCCGTTCCGTGGCAAACGGATTCGATCTGTTTGACGTGCTCAGAATAGCATCCATCAACCCTATTCGTCATTATCATCTCGATGTCGGGCAATTGAGGATGGGGGATAAAGCTGACTTTATTGTGGTGGATAGCCTGGAGACGTTTGACGTGGAACAGGTTTATATTGATGGAGTGGAACGGATGAGAACCGCTTCCCCGTCTCTGCTTCCTATCGCTATTAATAATTTTAATCGCGATAAAATAGCGGTATCTTCATTACGCAAAGCGGTGTCCGGACAAATTAAAGTGATATCTCTTGTCGAAGGTGAACTACTGACCACTGTTTCCACATATTCACCCAAATTCCCTGTAGAGAACCTTGAAGGGGATACAAGTGAAGATATTGCCAAGATCGTGTATGTCAATCGATATAATAACGGGACTCCCCAGGTAGCTTTTTGCAAGGGATTTCACCTTCAGAAAGGCGCTTTCGCCAGTACCATCGCACATGATTCGCATAATATTATCGCTGTCGGCAATTCAGATATAGAGTTGGCCGGCGCCATCAATGCGGTCATTGAGAGCAAAGGAGGACTTTCTGTATGTTGTGACGGAAAAACAGGACTACTACCCTTGCCGGTTGGTGGAATCATGAGTGACCTGCCCGGAAAGGAAGTTGCCGATATTTACCATGAACTTGATACCCGGGTTAAACAACTTGGGTGTAAGCTTGATGCACCATTTATGACACTCTCTTTCCTTTCATTGGTTGTTATTCCTGAAATAAAAATCGGAGAGAAAGGACTTTTTAGCTATACTGACTTTGATTGGATAGAACAGTAATTCAGGGTGCCTGTATTTGATGAAATATTATTAGCCGAACTAAAAACTAACAGCATATTGATAGACACCGTTATGCAATAAAAATAGTGCATCTTAGAAACGAAATGCTAATCATCCATATCTCAATTATCTTTACTTCTATTACATATCTGCCAAATCCCAGCAAAGACTTTCTACTGTATGTTTATTCAGTTCCTTTGTTTTTAGGATTTTGACTTTCTCTTCAAACAATTGAGGTTTGAAGTTCTTTTTCTGCTGTTTTACTTCAACAGCAACTGCACTCTTATCATCCAAATATACTCCCACAATATCAATCTCATTCTGATTCCCTTTTGGTTCCCACCACGAGCCTATTGCGCGATAAGAAAAACTCTCCTGCATCTTTTGTTTAAAGTACAGTTCCAATGTCTTTCCCGAATAAGTGGGATAATCATCGAGCATGATTTTAGACAGTCCTTCAAAGTTTCCAATCTCAATCAGTGACCTGTTCCGCTCAATATATCTGAACCAAAAGCGCAGGAAATTATCGGTTACTTCGTACCTTACAGTTTGTGTTCCTTCTTTCGCAAAAATGGGACGTTGCTTTTTAATTACTTCGTAAACTGTTTCCAATTTCTGTAACTATGCCCGATTCATTATTTTAAATCCACCTTCTTGGAAGGTGGTGGTTTAATTTGCCTTTCCTTTGCTCCGAAACCACCAGTTCCGAAACGGTCATTTCCGAAATACATATTTCGAATTGAACTATTCTGTAAGCGAATCCACAAATTCCCCAAACCTCAAAATCTTCTCACTATTCGCCTTATTGAAAAGTAAGTGTTCAAAATCCTTTTGCTTCTTCTTCAAATCGACTGTTTTCAGTAATTCGGCTGTTGCCTGCTTGAACTCCTGTAAGCTATGTATTCCACAACGCTTTGACAGAAAATCATAATCCGGCTTGGCTTGCGAAAGTAAAAACATCAGGTCGTAAAAATCACGTCCTTTTGCACGGGCTAACATGGCGGCAATTTTCATGCTGCACAATACGCCATCGGAAGGAACAGGAAACGGGAAAAAGAATCCGCAACCCTTGATATTTGTAATAACCGGAGGGTAAACGACTCCTTGGTCTTGACTTTCGACCTTTATCAAAAAACGTTCTTCCTTGTGTCCGCTTAATCCTAAATCAAATAACAGTTCCGGAAAATGGATATTGCGCCGGAAGGCCGTTAGTTTCGGATTTTCTTTGTCCTTTGCCTCTACCCGCAACCCTAAACGCTCCAAAAACTGGATTACGCCGTTTGTCATTTCAGTAAACTTGTCTTTCGACAGGTCTTTGCAGTCAAAATCCAAATCTTCGGAGAACCGGTCTATCCCTTTTACCAAACGCAGGTTTGTTCCGCCGATAAAAGCCATCTTTTGGATGCTTGGGGTAGAAGAAAGGTAATCCAGAATCATCAACTGCAAATACTCTTTCAGTATGTGCTTATCGAAGCCTGAATTTCCACGGATTTGAGTCGGAAAATAATTTCTTATCTGTTCAATCTGTATCATAAATCGTATGTCTTAAAAAGTAGCTTTACCCGATGGTCAAGCGCCTTGCTTTGAAATTTGGCGCAGTAGTCCATCAGTAAATCCTTGTTTAAATCATCGTGCAGGAAATCTTCATCCAAACGTAATTCTTCTAATTCCTGCTCACTATCGTAGAATGGATAAAGATACAGCAAATCAAGCAATGCCTTCTCGGGTGTGGCAAACTGTATGGTGCGGTTGTCTGCCATTGGCTTCAACTCGTACCCGAATAGTAGGTTTTCTTTGACATTCTTATAAGAGTATTCGCCGAAGTCATTGGCGAAAGATGCTGTTTTCAGGGTTGTCACATTGGTAATCTGCACCACCGCTTCCGGTATCATCCCATAGAACGACAATGCCGTGTGTAGACTAATATAGGACGGGCGGTAAATCCGATTGGCAAAATAAAGAGAATAATCCGGCTTGCTCTTATACTCCGAAAAAGCAAAATAGCCCTGCCGTAATCGGATAAGATATCCTTTCTTAGTCCAACGGGTAAAATTATTCCGGTCAAAATCGGGTTGCCATGCATATACCTGATAGATATTGAAGCACGCCAAATCGAACATTTTAGTCTTAAATTCCAGAAAATTCATTTCCTTATTTTGTTTCTATTATGCAGCAAATATAGTGCGTTTTGGAAATAAAACAAAATGTTGAGATGAATTGAAGATATTCTTGTTCTGTTGACGAGACGAAAATAGACTATTTTTGTCTTGTCGATAGAACAGAAATATAGTGTTTTAGATTACTTTTTCGTATTCAAATCTGACGTTGTCTATATGTGCGATAAACTCCCCATAGGCACGTTGCATTTTTTCGTTTGTAATCTCCTGTGAACTTTTATTCATTAGAATAATCAGTTCGGTTTTTAATAATTTATCCATAAGCGATTAATTTAGAGTTAATAAATGTGTTTACAATAATCACTTACATTGATTTTTTTAGTAGTACTCCAAAGATATAATAAGTTTATTGCTTCATAAATAGCTATTTATAGCTAACTTTGTAGAATGACTTCAAGCAATATAACTCCAGAAAAACTTTGGTTGAGACAGCAAGTTGAGACAGCAAATTAGCGATCTTGATGTTAATTATGATTTGTGGAATAAAAAGAGAGAATCAATATTGAAATTTTCTGTATTTAGAACCCCTACGAATTTGAATCATGTCGAATTTCCACGTATTCATATCTTTATCCTCGTATATAACATGCCATTCGATGCATTCTTCTTCTGTTTCAATTCCGTTTTCATAGAAGATTTCTTTTAGTGATAATTTTTCTGCCAAGTTTTGTACCACAGCAAAACTTTTAGAAATATCCAATTTCTCAGAATAAATATGTAAATCTATATCTCGACTTTTCATCATTAAGTCAGATTTTAATGACCCGATAATGTTAACGGTAGCCCCAATATTTTCCCAAGCTTGAATAATCTTGGTATCTTCCAGTACTCTCCATGCGGATTCCTGATTATATTCTGCAATTTTAATAATATCCATTTAATTTATTTTAGAGTGCAAAGATAAATAAACGAAATATAGTTATGTATAGCTATAATTAGCTATTTAGTCCATAGCCATAATTGCGCTGTGTTAAATATCTTGATTTCATGCGCTATATTTTTGTTATAATTCCTCTTTCAAACGATTCTAATTAAGAATGCATTCCATCTCTTGCTAATTTAATCTTTCCCCATTACATAGAACATTTGCGCCACTTCCTGTCAATCACATCCTTTGCTACCCATATCCAGAAGCACTTCCTTTCTTATCCTATATTTGTTGGCAAATCGAATAAAGTCAACACTTATGGATATTATTGCAATAGAAAAAGAATCATTTGAAGCATTCAAAAAGCACTTGGAGAAAATTGCTTCTTTAGCTCCGAAACAACCATTTAATGATACTCAGTGCATTGAGCAAGAATGGATTGAGGGCAAAGAACTGGCGACTTCTCTGAATATTTCTCTTCGCCGTTTGCAAACGCTTCGAGAATATGGTAAACTCTCATTTTCTACCATCGGGAAGAAAATATATTATCGCATTGCCGAAGTGAAATCTTTGTTGGACAAAAGTAGAGTCAACTTAAAATAAGCCACCATGCAACTACACACCGATAAAGATTGTCAAGAATTATTGCAAGCCTTAAACAGGACTTTGCCATATATTGAGCAGGTTTTGAAAACGCATAAGCCATTATTTGATGGCGAACGATATCTGACGAGCGAAGAACTTTGTTCTATTCTAAAAATGAGCCGACGTTCTTTGCAAGATTACAGGAACAAGGGGATTTTGCCATTTATCCAATTGCCAGGAAAAGTATTGTTCCGTGAGTCTGATATACGAAAAGTGTTGGAGGAGCGATTTCGACCTGCGTATGATGGTTCTTTATAAATTTTCTTCGCCATTGTTTTTAAACGGCTGAATATTCACATTGAACAATTCAGCCGTTTCTGTTTTAATCTACTTTGCAAAACTCTCTTTTACTCCCTGCATATCTCTAAGAATACTTTGGTCAAGTACTTTTGCATAGCGCATAGTCATTCGGGTATTAGTATGCCCAACCATTTTAGCGATGTTTTCCAACGAAACATTGTTAGCTAGCGTAACCACCGAACAGAACGTATGTCGCCCTGTGTGCGTCGTCAAATTCTTCTTAATTCTACATATATCAGCGATTTCTTTCAAATATGAATTGAGCTTTTGGTTTGCCATTACAGGCAATAAAATCCCTTTCTTTTGGCAATATGGATGTTCTTCATACTTCTCCAAAATCTGCAACGGAATATCAAGGAGTGGAACATTGCACATGATTTTTGTTTTCTGCCTTGCCTTACGAATCCACAAATTACCCTCGTTGTCGGGAACGATATGTTCTTCTTTTAGCTCCGATACATCCACGAATGCTAAACCAGTCCAACATTGGAAGAGGAAAACATCACGTACTAAATCCAATCGGGGAATATCAAATTCTTTGGTTCGCAAAATTTCCAATTCCTCTTTTGTTAGAAACTCTTTGTGAACTTCCTGCTCATGGAATCGGATATTTACAAACGGATTTTTAGTCATCCAATCATTTGCCAAAGCCATATTTGTAATTTTCTTGATTACCTTCATGTAGCGAATTAGCGTGTTTTCCGATAATCCTTTTTCTACTTTCAAGAAATGGATGTAATCTTGAATAAATGCGTGGTTTACCTCTTTGAGCTGTATATCTTTCATGCGATATTTTACCAAAGTCATTTCCCTCATGTATTTCAAGCAAGTATCAAAACGAGAAATAGTAACTTTGGCATAATCAATACCAATCAATTCTCTGCATTTGTCGTTATGCTCTTGAAATACTTGAAGAAACATTTTGTGTTCTTCGTCCAATCCGAGAAACTTTCGTTTAATCTCCATCGGATTGATAAGTTTGTCTTCCAATTCTAAATTTCGATGAATATCCAGTAAGCGAAGTTTTACCGAATCGAGGTAGCGGTTAATTTCTAAGGATGCGGCATCTTTGCCTGTGCATCGCTCTTTCTTTTGATTCCAATACCTCGGAAATACATCTCGCTTAAGTTGGATTTCAACTAATTGCCCATCAATAGAAATTCTCAACATAATGGGTGTTTCTCCCGATTTTTTCAATTTTGTTTTTCTAATGAAGAAAAGCACGTTAAAAGTTTGACGTTTCATACGCTATAAATTAATGGTTTAAAGATACTTAAACCATGCCTTTTGACGTGCATTTAACGAGAAGACAATCAGTGACTTAAAGTGCAATTAGTGGTCAATTTTTCAGCGGTCAAAAAATGACCACGATTTAGCCCTGCGGAATTGCCTAATATTGCTGAAAAAGTGGGGTTTCTTGGAAAAAGAAAATCCCTGAAAGGTTTAATTTTCAGGGATTTACCAAATTTGAAGTCTTTTAAAAGTGGTGCCACCAGGAATCGAACCGGGGACACAAGGATTTTCAGTCCTTTGCTCTACCAACTGAGCTATGGCACCAGCACTGCTTAAATTGCGAGTGCAAAGATAAGAGCATTTTTGAGATTTACAAAATTTGCAAATAAAAAATGCCGAAAATTTTATTTGTCCGCGAGTGGATTCCATCCCTGTGCACGGAGTTGCATCTCCTGGCCGTCACGGGTAACCAGATAGCACCCCTGTTCAGGCGGTGTAATATGCCCCACCAGACGGATCCCTTCCAGTTGGTTCATCTTTTCATGCAGATGCAGCGGAACGGTAAAGAGCAATTCATAATCTTCCCCTCCATTCAGGGCTACGGTGGTTACGTTCATATTGAATGTCTCGGCCATTACCGCAGTCTGATAATCGATAGGTATCCGCTCTTCGAAAAGCTGGCAACCGGCGTTACTCTGTGTGCAGACATGGAGCAGGTCGGACGACACCCCGTCGGATACATCTATCATGGAGGTGGGAACTATCCCGTGTTCCGCCAGCAGGTTCACGATATCTTTTCTGGCTTCGGGTTTTAGCTGGCGTTCCAAAAGATATTCCTTTCCTGCAAAATCGGGTTGGAAGTCTTTGTCGCCGTCGAACACTGTCTTTTCCCTTTCCAGTAGCTGCAGCCCCATATAAGCTGCTCCCAAATCGCCTGAAACATAGATCAGATCGGTGTTTTTGGCGCCGTTGCGGTAGACTATTTTCTCCTCTTCCGCCGTACCGATACAGGTAATGCTGATGGTGAAGCCGGTAAGGGAGGAAGTGGTGTCCCCTCCTATGATATCCACCCCGTAAATCTCACAGGCCAGCCTCAATCCGCCGTAAAATTCTTCTAAGTCTTCTACTGAAAACCGTTTCGATATCCCTAAAGAGACGGTGATCTGCTGTGGCTTCCCGTTCATGGCGTAAATATCGGAGAAGTTGATAACAGCCGCTTTATACCCGAGATGTTTCAGCGGGGTATAGACGAGATCGAAATGGATCCCCTCCAATAAGAGATCGGTAGTTACGAGCGTTCGTTTCGCGCCATTATCC
The DNA here is from genome assembly GCF_900095135.1 of Proteiniphilum saccharofermentans. Lineage (NCBI taxonomy): Bacteria > Pseudomonadati > Bacteroidota > Bacteroidia > Bacteroidales > Dysgonomonadaceae > Proteiniphilum > Proteiniphilum saccharofermentans. The sequence goes on along the minus strand of NZ_LT605205.1, from coordinate 3,568,772 downwards.
ACGACGGCAGCGTCGTCACCCACGCCTTTGATGGAACTCTCCTGCGAGAGCTTGATATCTTTGGTCAGGTGGTCGATCAACCCGAATTCGCCCAATGTCGCTATTTCTGTCCGTTGCATATAAATAATGAATAAAAAGAGGTTGTCTGAGAATTACTCTTATCAAGTATTACAGACACCCTTTTTTATAAAGAATAAAGTTGATTATATTTTTTGAATAATGGTCCGCATGATCTCCGCCATCTTCGGTTGGGCGATCTTGGCAGCTTCCTGTACATCTTCGTGCGACACTTCCACGATCTTGCCGATCACGCCTAAGTCGGTGATGATGGAGAATGCCAGCACTTTCATCCCTGCGTGGTTGGCCACGATCACTTCGGGTACGGTGGACATACCCACGGCGTCTCCCCCGATAATACGCAGGAAATTGTATTCGGCCGGAGTTTCAAAAGTCGGTCCCTGAAGGCCGATATAGACACCGTGTTGCAGCTTGATATTTTTTTCTTTGGCGATCTCCATGGCCATCAGCCGCAGCGATTTGTCATATGCCTCGCTCATATCTGGAAAACGGGTGCCCAATTCATTGAAGTTCTTCCCGTGGAGCGGATGCTCGGGGAACAGGTTGATATGGTCTTCGATCAGCATGATGTCGCCTACATCGAAGCTGGAGTTCATCCCTCCTGCCGCATTGGAAACGAATAGGTATTTGATATTCAATGCCTGGAAAACACGGATGGGAAAGGTGACCTGCTTCATATCATATCCTTCGTAATAGTGGAAACGCCCCTGCATGGCCAGTACTTTCTTGCCGCCGAGCGTACCGACGATCAGTTTTCCGCTATGGCCTTCCACCGTGGAGACGGGAAAGTTAGGTATCTCCGTATAGGGGATTTCGTTTTTATCCTCGATCTCATGTACCAGTTCACCCAGGCCGGTGCCTAAAATAATAGCTGTATTAGGGATTTCGGTAATTCTATTTTTTAGATAATCCGCTGTTTGTTTGATAGTTTCTAACATGTTCTAAAATATTATTATTAAATTGTTCTTGTTCTTTCTCGTTAATGAATGTTACCTGCACCGGGATGTAATAGAGCATTTTCTTCATCTCTTCATCGAGATAAGGCAATTCTCTGAGGCGGACAGCATCCTTCTCGGTGGTGAGGATGACCTTGTTGTTGTCATCCACCTCTACCGTATGGATCAATTCCCGGATCGATTGTATGTCTTTCTCTTTAAAAGAGTGGTGATCGGGAAAAAATTTCGTGTAGAGGTTGTAGGTGATAAGCTCTACCTTATCTACAAGAGGTTGGGGTGAGGCTATGCCTGCCACTAAAAAGATATGTTTCTTGCGAATATCCAATGCCTGTAGTGGTCCACCCTGCAACTCCGGAAAGAGAGGCATTATCATTCCGTAATCGAGGCCGGTGAAATAGAGTTGTTGAAAAGCATAAAGTGCTAATCCGTTCGTATAGATCCGGAAATCAATGGGCTGCATATCAGGGTCACATTTGGTGACTATGATGATGGACGCCCTTTCTTTGCCTTTCAGCGGTTCGCGTAGTGATCCCGCGGGTAACAACCGGTCTTCGAAAACGGGACGGTTACTATCCACCAATAGGATGGAGAGTGAAGGTCGTACATAGCGGTGTTGAAAGCCGTCGTCGAGAAGGATCACATCGGGACGCTCCTCTTTTTCAATAGAAAGGATTTTGCTGATACCACTCACCCGGTCTTTATCGACAACAACCAGTGCTTCCGGGAATTTTTGCTTGATCTGCAGGGGTTCATCTCCCACATCGTGTGCTTTCGAATCGGTGTCGACAATCTTAAAACCGTTGCTTTTTCGTTTGTAGCCTCTGCTGAGCACTGCTACTTTGTATATCGGTGATAATAACCTGATGAGATATTCAATATGCGGGGTTTTGCCCGTACCGCCTACAGTGAGGTTACCCACACAAATCACCGGAATATCGAATGATGTTTGTTTGAGTATCTTTTTGTCGAACAGTGCATTCCGGAAATTCACACCAAGGCCGTAGAGCCAGGCTAACGGCGACAATGATCGACGTATTTCGGCGGAAGGTTTGTCCTTTTCCATTTAGTGAACTTTTTTGTTAAGCCAAAATAACGGTTAAGCGAGAGCAATGCCAAGCTTGCTTGAAACATTGCCGGGCAATAGTTATTTATCAAAGTGAACAGAAGGCAAGCTTGCTTGCATTATGTCATGGCGAGAATTGGAAATCGAGGAGCGAAGGCGACTCAAAATACCTAATTCTATTGAATATTCAAATTATACGGAATTCTTGCCTGGATATAATCCTGCTCTTTGATATCTTTTAGCAGCATAAACATCTCGTAACTTTCACCCAGATATTCTTTCATTGTCCGGGCAACCAGTTCCTCCTTCCGGGGGTTGAGCAGTTCATCGAAACGAGAACGGAGTTTCGGATACTCGAATACCACATAACTCTTACCCAGATTAGCCATCTCGGCAGCTATTTCGATGGCTCTCTCAATCCCACCCAATTCATCCACCAGCCCGATCTCTTTGGCTTGGTTCCCGGTCCACACACGGCCTTCGGCATAGAGCGCCATCGAGTCTTTTGGCATGTCGCGCCCTTCCGAACAGCGTGTCAGGAAGAGATCATAACCTCTCTCGACCATGGACTGGAGCAATTGTTTCTCTCTTTCGTTGAAGGGACGTATAACGTTGCCAAAATCGGAAAACTCGTTGGTTTTCACCTCATCGGTAGATATTCCGAGTTTTTTTGCAGTCCCCTCAAAACTGGGAATAGCACCGAAAACACCGATCGATCCGGTCAGGGTAGTAGGCTGGGCAACTATCTTATCGGCATTGCAGGCGATATAATAACCGCCGGATGCCGCCATATCGCCCATAGAGACCACAACCGGTTTTTCCGCTTTCAGGTCGGTGATGGCTTTCCATATCTGTTCGGAGGCATAGGCACTACCGCCCCCCGAGTTGATACGGAATACCACCGCTTTTATCTCTTTATCTTTTCTCAGTTTCTCGATCTGATCCACCATATATTTATCCTGTATGTTGGATGATCCGGTACCTGAAATTATATTCCCGTGCGCATATAAGATGGCGATCGTATTGTCGGTCTTCTTTACGGTTTTCGTGGTTACCGATTTCATATTGGCCACGGTCGCCGACGGGATCTTTGCCTCTTCATCGATGTCGAGCAGGCTCCTCAGGTAATCCTTCATCTCCGTTTCATACAGGAGGGTATCTACCAGATTGGCTGAAAGCAGGAAGTCGGTCGATTGTACGGCAGGCAGGTTGTTGGCCAGCGAGTCGATATCGGCAATTGTAAGTGAACGCGATTCCGCCAGATCACTTCTGAGGAAGCTCCATGCATCGTTCAGGAAAGAGCTTACCTGTTCCCTGTTGGCTTCACTCATTTCGTTCTGGGTAAACGGTTCCACCGCCGATTTGTAGGTTCCCACCTTGAATATCTGCATTTCGATCCCCAGCTTATCGAGGGCGTCCTTATAAAAGACCGGTATCGAGGCCAGGCCGTGGAGGTCGAGCATTCCCTGCGGATTGATGGCCACTTTATCTGCTACGGAAGCAAGGTAATAGCCTCCCTGGGTATAGGTGTCGGCATAGGCAACGATAAATTTCCCGCTCTCCTTGAAATTTTCCAGTTCATGGCGGATCTCGGCTAATGTGGCCATGGAGGCGGTCATGATACGGGAATCGATATAGATCCCCTTTATTTTATCGTTATTCTTTGCTTTCCTGATGGCACTCACAATATCGTTCAAACCCATAGGCAAAGGACGGTTAGAGCCCATCATAGAGGTAAACGGATCCTCTTCGGGTGTACGTTCCGTGATAGGGCCATTCAAGCGGAGATTCAACACCGTATTGTCTTGAAGGATAAATTTCTCACCGCCCGACATAGATCCGAGAAAAGATCCTATTGCCCCAAAGAAAAAGATCATTGCAATTATAGAAAAGAGAATGTTCGCGATAACAAAGCCCAAAGCGGACGCGAGCACGATTTTTAGAAAATCCTTCATAGAGTAATTATTAATTGATTATTAGTGCAAAAATAGAGAAAAAAGAGTTATACCCCAAGTTAATTTACATATTCTTAATTAATTTCATTTGTCCGTTTTTACCGTTGGTAGTAATTTTGATGCGTGAAGATTATGCTCAATGGAAAGGAGTATTATTCCTTAAAAAAACATAAATAGGGATAAAAATCTCCTGGTTCACGCAGCGTTTTTTCTTGTTCTTCATCTAATAAAATGAACTGCGGTTAAGAATGGATGATTCGCAACTTGTCATAGCATGTAAGAAACAGGACCGTAATGCCCAGAAAATATTGTACGAGCGGTATGCTCCTATGATGATGGCGGTATGTTTACGTTACAGCGGGGAAGAAGAGACAGCCCGGGACTTGTTGCACGATGGATTTATCCGGGCTTTCACGCAGATCGGCTCGTTTTCGGGCAAGGGTTCTTTTGAAGGTTGGCTCAGACGGATTTTCGTGAATCTGGCATTGGAGAATTACAGGAAAGAGAAGCAGAAGTACCGGTTTATGGAGGAATATAGCTATGTCAATGCCGATGAGTCGGAAATCCAGGCGGATAATTCACTGGATATTGAAAATATCCCCAAGGAAGAGGTACTCGATATGATAAGGAATTTACCGCCCGGATACAGGACAGTGTTTAACATGTATATTTTCGAAGAGATGTCGCACAAAGAAATTGCCCGGGTGTTGGGTATTAATGAAGCTGCGTCGCGTTCGCAATTTTTCAGGGCAAAGAATATGCTCCGGAAGAAAATTTCAGCCATCCTGCATAACAATCAAAGACAGATACAATGATGTCAGATAACGATATTAGAAAAGGATTTCAATCAAAACTCAGCGGTTTTGAAGCGCCTGTCCCGCCAAATGGCTGGGATAGCGTGGAGCGGTCGTTGAAGGCAGCTGCGGCTGCCCGGACGGTACTTCGCCGAAGATGGTATGCCGGTTCGGCAGCCGCTGTGCTGGTACTGCTCGTCGGCAGTATACTGTTTATCCGAAATCCTATGGAGCAGGGGGAGACGATGGTTTCCGAATCGGCTTCTACAACATCCCCGACCGGTAATACTCCGGATCCCGGTACAGAGATGGCTTCAGCTTTGGAATCAGTGTCAGAACCGATTACCCGGCCGGTTGAATCCGGGCAGCTTTTGGCTGCAAGGTCTTCCGGAAAAGCTGAAACCGGAAAAAAATCGGTTATTCGCTCATCTTCTCCGGCGGGAATGCTGGCGGCATGGATGAAGCGTGAAAAGTTAGGGGGTGAGAATGCAGAGAAGAAAGTGGAAGCCGGCACACTTCACCTATTGACAAAACCTGAGGAAAAGGAGGTAGTCCAAGAGGATGAAAAGTTGTACGAAGAAGAAACAATTACAGTCGGTGGAAATGAGAAAATCCTTTTTGCCGAAGCGGGTGTACCCGAAAGGGGGCAAGGAACCCTTTTGCTTGCCGTCAACGGGAGAGGGGGGCTGACCGGCTACCAACAAACGGTAAACTCACCCATGACTTTGAGAGCGGCTTCTGTAAACACCGACAACAAATATATGACGGAAGCCAATAAAAACTTACAGGTCCAGACCAATAATGCGACGAACAATGTTTCTGAAATGGAACATGACCAACCGGTGTCATTCGGTATCACGGTTTCCAAATATCTGTTTGACGATCTTTCCGTTGAAACCGGCCTTGTTTACTCTTATCTTCACTCTAAATCCAGGAATACCAATGATAATTTCAAAGTGCAGGAAGTGCAAAAACTTCATTATCTGGGTATCCCGTTGAATGTGAACTACAATATTTTCTCTTTGGGACAACTGAATGTGTATGCTTCCATAGGAGGAATGGTGGAGAAAGATATATATGGTGAATTCCGGAAAATCAAAGAGGGGCAGGCATCTGCGAATTTCAATAGCGCAGCAGAAGGATCGGAAGAGAAGGAGATTACAAAGATATCCCAAGAGAATCCCCAGATATCGGTCAATGCCGGTGTGGGACTTTCCTATCCTATCTACGACAGGCTGAGGTTCTATGGGAAAGTAGGGGGAGCCTATTATTTTGATGCGAAAAACCAATATAAGACTATTTATTCCGACAGGAAGATCGTGATGGATATTAATGTGGGATTAAGGTATGAATTTTAATATTAATATAAAATAGAAAGTAGAAATGAAAAAAGTAATTTTGTTTTTGAGTGTTATCGGAGCAACACTTCTGATGACATCCTGTTTGGGAGAAGGAGGAAATAATTATACAGATAGCTCTTTTGTATATTTAGATATGGATGAGAGGGGGCAGATCTACGGAAAGACTTTCTCACGTTGGTCGGGTTATTCTCGGGTAATTACTACCAACTCTATGTTGACCATGGATCCCGGCACATTTAAATTTATGGTATACAGTTGGGATGAAGCGAATGGAACTGCCCCAATTACAGTGGACGGTCAAAGTTTCCAGGCTGACATAGTACAGCTTGCAGACAAAGTGATAGACATCTCCCAAAAAAGCCTGAACATGGGTGGAATTCCGGTAGTGGAAGAGCCGGTAGGCTTTGATGAGATCCTGGATCCCCTTTATAGTAACTCCAAGAGCTTTATGAGGGACTACTGGATTATCGAATATGGTTATTCAGCTAAAAAAGGTGAAACGGGCCGGGTTGAATTCTATAAAAGAGATGAATTGAATGAGAAGGGAGAAATAGTAATTGAAGCGCACCTTACTTTAACCGGTACACCGGACGGTACAACCGTTGAAAAGAGGGGGGATGCCGTAGCTCTTTATATGGGTCAGTTGCGTTCGCTGGCAGAAGGTTCTCAAGATAAAAAGTTGAAGATAAGATTTGCTTATTATAAGAATAAGGGTGACAATACGGAGCCGGAGCTGGTTGAATTGCAAAATGCTGTGGAGTGGAATATTAGTGAAGAGAACTAAGTTTTACTGTCATATAATAGAAAACGACAGCTCCTCGATAACAGGAGCTGTCGTTTTTTACTGACGTCGTGATCAATGAAACTCTTCTCTTTCAAAAAAATCATGTACCTTTGCAATCCAAAATCAAAAAGGAATGTGGAGGGATATTTTTATCACTATTGCGCAGCTCATTGTCGCGTCTCCCCGGGCATGGAAAGATGTGGAAAAGGAAAAGAGGACGCAGCATGAGTTCCTTTACCGTTTCCTTCATCCCATATTCGGAATCATTGCCTTCACTTCTTTTGTGGGAGGTCTGTGGTTCGTGAGGGAAGGGAATGTGGAGAATGCGTTGAAGGGTGCTATTATTAGTGTTGTAGGAGTCTACGGCGGTTATTTTATTGCTGCTTATCTGCTGAATGAAATTGCTCCCCGCTTTGGTTTAAGCAAGGACCTGTCCCGCTTTCAGCAATTCACAGGCTATGCTTCAGTAGTACTCTATGCCTTGTTTATCGTTACACCTTTTCTATCAGAACTCTTTATTCTCTGGTTATTGGTGCTTTACACCATTTATGTGGTGAATGTTGGATTCATTTATTTTATGAAAGTACCAAAAGCAAAAGTCACTGATTTTACGGCAGTAGCATCTGCCATTATCATTCTGTCGCCGGTACTTATCTGTACTCTTTTTTCCTATTTGATAAAGTAATGAAGCAAGCAGCTATCAATATAAAGAACAAACGTGCCACGTTCGATTACGAACTGGTTGAAACCTTTACGGCAGGTATTGTACTTACCGGCACCGAGATCAAGTCGATCCGGCTGGGAAAGGCGAGCCTGGTAGATACCTATTGTTTCTTCGAGCGGGGAGAATTATGGGTGCGTAATATGCATATTGCCGAATACTTTTACGGTACCTATAATAATCACAGTGCCCGGCGCGACCGTAAACTGCTCCTCAATAGAAACGAACTGCGCAAACTTTCCCGTCTTACCAAAGAGACCGGATTCACTATTATTCCCATCCGTCTGTTCATCAATGAAAAAGGATTGGCCAAAATTGTGATTGCGGTAGCGAGAGGGAAAAAGCAGTACGATAAGCGTCAGTCCCTGAAAGAAAAAGAAGACAAGAGATCAATGGACAGGATGTTTAGGAAGTGAAAAGTTAAAAATTAAAAGTTAAGAAGTGGAGGAGTGGAGAAGTGGAGGAGTGAGAAGCAGGAAGCGGTTTCGTAATGATATAGTTTATCCGGCGTTCAGGAAATCGGGCTATACCACATTATGGTTGTTGAAGATTATTTTACCCGTTTCCCTGGTCGTGAGATTGTTGGATTATTACGGCATACTCGTGTTTTTTGCCGGTCTTCTCGACCCTGTTTTTATTTATCTGGGATTGCCCGGCAGTACCGCCATTGTTTTTATCACCAGTATTTTCCTTCCGCTCTACGCGCCGCTGGCTATTATCACCTCCATGTCGATCACCCTGAGGGAACTCACTATTCTGGCGCTGATGTGCCAGATATCTCACAATCTTCCGGTAGAAAGTGCTATTCAGGCGAAGACCGGAACACCCTTCTGGACTGTCACCACTTTGCGGATCACAATGAGTGTTGTCGTAGGGTTGTTGTTGAATCTGATCCTACCGCAGGATATGGGAAATCCTGTTTTTGTGCAGACAGACGTAGCCGTAATAACCTCATTGGGCGATCTGTTGTTGCTTTGGCTGAAAAGCTCGTTACAGGTAATGCTTCTTATTGCCGTAATTGTTTTTTCACTGAATCTGCTTTACAGTCTCCTCCATGCTTACAGGCTGATCCCTAAACTGAGCAAGGGTATTGAACCGTTACTAAGGTTTTTCGGCCTGCCGGCAAGTACCGGATTTCTCTGGCTTATCGGCTATATTGTGGGGCTGGCATACGGGGGTGCGCTGATGATGGATCAGATGAAGGAGGGAAAGGTGAACAGAACCGATGCTAATTTGTTGAACTATCATCTTGCCATGTCTCATTCCGTACTGGAAGATAACATCCTTTTTATAGCGCTCGGTGTATCCGTCTGGTGGATACTGGGAGTACGGTTGTTGGTTGCGTGGATAGTGGTGTGGATGAGAAGATTTGTTTTGAAGTTGAGGTTTGGCAGTTCAGAATTGAAAATTGAAAATTGAATTTTCTTAGGAATGAGGGCAGAGACAAGCTTGCTTGTACTATGCCGAGTGACGACAGAAAATCAATGGAGTTAAAGTTGAAAATGGAAGACTTCTGATGGTGGACCATCAGGACAGTTCATTTTGAGCCTAATTGAAACAAAATATGACAAAGAAGAAAATAGAAGATATTCTGCCCGGTCGCATCCTGATCCTGGATGGTGCGATGGGTACAATGATACAACGTTACGGTCTTACAGAAGCTGATTTCCGGGGTGAGCGGTTCAAAGATTTCGATCGGTTGCTTAAAGGCAATAACGACCTGCTTTCGCTTACCCGTCCCGATGTGATTGGCGAGATCCATCGTGAATACCTGGCTGCCGGTGCCGATATCATCGAAACCAATACTTTCAATTCCACATCGATCTCGATGCAGGATTACCATATGAGCCATCTGGCCCGTGAGATCAATCTGGCGGCAGCCCGGCTGGCACGTGAAGCAGCCGATGAGTTTACCCGGAAAACGCCTGGGAAACCCCGGTTTGTGGCGGGATCCATCGGACCAACCAACAAGACGGCGTCGATGAGTCCCCAAGTAGAGAATCCCATGTTCCGCTCGGCAGTCTTTGACGACTTCAAAGCAGCTTATAAAGAACAGATCAGCGCATTGGTGGAAGGTGGAGTAGACATCCTTCTGATAGAGACTATTTTTGATACGCTCAACGCGAAAGCTGCTATTTTTGCTGCTGAGGAGGTAGCGGAAGAGACCGGTATAAAAACGCCTGTCATCCTTTCTGTTACTATTTCCGACAGAGCAGGACGAACCCTTTCGGGGCAGACGCTTGGCGCTTTTGTCGCTTCCGTCAGCCATGCCAATCCGTTGGCTATCGGGTTGAACTGCTCGCTGGGAGCGGCTGAACTGAAGCCTTATGTGAAGGAACTGGGGCGCATTGCTCCTTTCTATATCAGCACTTATCCCAATGCCGGATTGCCCAATCAACTGGGTGAGTATGACGAGACCCCGGAAAAGATGGCTGCACAGATCAAAGAGTTTGTGGACGAAGGTCTGGTAAATATCATTGGCGGATGTTGCGGTACAACTCCTGCCCATATCGCCGAATATGTACGTATAGTAGAAAACGGTGTACCTCATCAAAAGGCTTCTTCTCCGGAATACCTGCGGCTTTCGGGATTGGAGATGCTGGAGGTGTCGCCCCAGATTAATTTTATGAATATCGGGGAGCGGTGTAACGTAGCCGGATCGAAGAGGTTTCTGCGATTGATTCAGCAAAAGAACTATGAGGAAGCGCTCGATATTGCCCGTAAGCAGGTAGAGGACGGAGCGCAGGTGCTCGATATCAACATGGATGACGGGCTGCTCGATGGGGTGGAGGAAATGACCAGCTTCCTGAATCTGTTGGCATCTGATCCCGATGTATCACGCGTACCCATCATGATCGACTCCTCAAAATGGGAGGTATTGGAAGCCGGCTTGAAATGTGTACAGGGGAAATCAATTGCCAACTCCATTTCGTTGAAGAACGGAGAGGCGGAGTTCCTCCATCAGGCGCGGTTGGCGCAGCGCTATGGGGCGGCAGTAGTGGTAATGGCTTTCGATGAGACGGGACAGGCCGACACCTTCGAACGCCGTATCGAGATATGCGGTCGTGCTTATAGATTACTTACCGAAAATGATTTTGATCCGAAAGATATTATTTTCGACCCTAACGTGCTGGCTATTGCTACGGGGATCGATGAACATAAGAATTACGCGGTGGATTTCATTAAAACCGCACGATGGATCAAGGAAAACCTGCCGTATGCCAAAGTGAGCGGAGGAGTGAGCAACCTTTCTTTCTCATTTCGCGGGAACGATTATGTGCGGGAAGTGATGCATTCCGTTTTTCTTTATCATGCCATTCGTGCCGGGATGGATATGGGTATCGTGAATCCGGCGCAGTCGGTGATCTATGAAGATATCCCTGCCGATGTGAAAGAACTGGCCGAAGATGCGGTGCTGAACAGGCGCGATGACGCTACCGAGCGGATGATGGCTTATGCCGAAAAGATCAAAGGAGAAAAGAATCCGGAAGCGGAAAAAGGCAAAACAGAGGAGTGGCGTACGCTTCCCCTTGAAGAACGGTTGAGTCACGCATTGGTAAAAGGGATAGGGGATTACATGGAAGAGGATCTTGCCGAAGCGCTGCAAGCCTATCCTCGTGCGGTGGATATTATCGATAAACCGTTGATGGATGGAATGAACCGGGTGGGCGACCTTTTCGGTGCGGGAAAGATGTTCCTTCCGCAGGTAGTAAAGGCGGCACGCACCATGAAAAAAGCAGTTGCGATCCTGCAACCTACCATTGAAGCCGAGAAAGCGATCGGTGATTCGCAGCGGAAAGCAGGCAAGATAGTGCTCGCCACAGTGAAGGGAGATGTGCATGATATCGGTAAGAATATTGTCTCCATCGTATTGGCCTGCAATAATTATGAAATTATCGACCTGGGGGTAATGGTGCCTCCCGAAAAGATTATCGAAACGGTAATCAGTGAACAACCCGATATTGTAGGGTTAAGCGGATTGATCACTCCGTCGCTCGAAGAGATGGCCATCGTCGCCACTGAGATGGAAAAGGCAGGTTTCAGTCTCCCCCTGCTGATCGGTGGAGCTACTACTTCGAAACTGCATACGGCACTAAAGATAGAACCGAAATACAGCCTGGGTCCCGTAGTTTATGTCAAAGATGCCTCGCAAAGCCCATCGGCGGTTGCCAACCTGATGAGCCCCGGTAACAGGAATGACTATATCCGGAAAGTAAAGGATGAGTATACGGTGTTGAGGGAGAACAGTACACGGAAAGTGGTCGAACTGGTTTCATTGGAAGAGGCCAGAAAGAATGCTTTCAGTATCGACTGGAGCGGATATGAGGCTGTCGTTCCCCGCACATTGGGACGTGTGAAGCTGGAACATATCGATATGGCTGAGATTATTCCCTATATCGACTGGAAATTCTTTTTCCATGCCTGGAATATGTCGGCCAAATTCCATACTGTCACCAAAACGGAACGTACCAAAGAGGCTCGTGACGCATGGTTGGGCGGATACCGCGAGGACGACCGTGAAAAAGGGCGGGAAGCTGAAAAACTGTATGACGACGCCGCAGACATGCTGCAAAAATTCGTCGATGAAAAGGCTGAATATGTCAAAGCGGTTTTCGGGATATATGAAGCATACAGTGAAAATGATACAATTTTCGTCGGCGGTACGCCTTTCCCGTTCCTGCGCCAGCAGAAGAAGAACGACAAGAATGAGTACTTCTGCCTGAGTGATTTTATTGCGCCACGCCATACGGGGAAGAAAGATTATATCGGTACTTTCGCCGTCACTGCAGGAGTGGGAGCGGAAGAGCAGATGGGCCGTTATGAGGCGGAAGGTGATGAATATGCAGCCCTGTTGATGAAGTCGTTGCTCGACCGGCTTGCGGAGGCAGCTACAGAGTGGTTGCATGCCAAAGTGCGTCGTGAATACTGGGGGCATGCAGCAGAAGAAAACCTCTCGATTGCCGAAATGTTCGCTGTGAAGTATGAGGGGATACGCCCTGCGGTGGGTTATCCCTCTATCCCGGATCAGACAATGAATTTCCTGCTGCATGATGTACTTGCCACCCCGGAGATCGGTATCTTGCTCACTGAGAACGGTGTTATGTATCCCAATGCATCGGTCAGCGGACTCTTTTTCGCCCATCCGCAATCAAAATATTTTGCCATTGGGGAGATATCGGAAGTGCAAGTAGCTGACTATGCCAGACGTAGAAATGTGACACCCGACGAGATTCGCAAGTTCCTGCTGGCCAATTTAGCATAGTTGACAGAAAGGTTTTGTATCTTTGTACACATAATTCAGAGATATCATGCGAAGTTTCGGAAGCGACAATAATTCCGGTGTAGATCCGCAAATCATGCAGGCACTGATGAGTGCCAACAACGACCATACCATAGCGTATGGCGATGATCCATGGACCCATGAGGCGAAGGGAGCGATCCGCACGCTTCTTGGAGAGAAAGAGGTAGAGCCCTTTTTTCTATTTAACGGTACCGGAGCCAATGTAGTGGCATTACAGGCTTGTACATTGCCTTTCCATTCAATCCTTTGTGCTGCTACCGCCCATATTGCGGTGGACGAGTGCGGCGCACCTGTGAAGATGACCGGGGCAGCGTTGAAGGAGATCCCTACACCCGACGGTAAACTTACCCCTGCTTTAGTGCGTCCTTATCTGCATGGCTTTGGCTTTGAGCATCATTCCCAGCCGAAAGTGATCGCTATTTCACAGACCACGGAACTGGGCACGCTTTATACTCCCCAGGAGATAAAAGCACTTGCCGATCTGGCACATAATCATGATATGATCCTTTTTATGGACGGTACACGGATAGCCAATGCCTGTGCCTTTCTGGATGTCCCGCTGAGGGAGATGACTGTTGATGCCGGGGTGGATATCTTTACGTTGGGAGGCACGAAAAACGGACTGATGTTCGGCGAGGCGCTTGTGCCATTGCGTAAGGAATTAGCTGAAAACATGAGGTATTACCGGAAGCAGACCACTCAGCTCTATTCTAAAATGCGGTTTATCTCCGCACAGTTTATTCCTTACCTGAATGAAAACATCTGGCTGAAGAACGCGAAAAGATCCAACGATGCGGCACAGAAGCTCTATGATGAGATAGACAGGATTGGAGGGATAGAGATTACACAACCGGTACAGTCGAATGCTCTCTTTCTGATTCTTCCCCGGGAGATTACTGATAAATTACGGGAGAGATATTTCTTTTACGATTGGGATGAATCCCGGAACGAGGTTCGCCTTGTGTGTTCGTGGGATACTACCGATGAAGATATCCGGGATTTTGTAGATTATTTGAAAGAATTGATCAGTTAAAAACTAAAAGTGAAGATTTCAAGATTCAAAGATTCAAAGATTCAAAGATTCGTAACTCATAATTTAAAACTTCTTTATTTCTAATTTCTTAGTTCCAATTTCTTAAATAAAAAATATGTTCGAATTTTTAGACGTTTACCCCTGGCTGTTGCCTTTTATCATTTTCTTTGGCCGTATTATCGATGTTACTCTGGGTACCCTGCGAATTATTTTCGTTTCCAAAGGGGCAAAAAATATAGCCCCTATCATCGGTTTTGTAGAGGTCTTTATCTGGATAGTGATTATCTCACAAATTCTGGTCCGTGCCAACGACATAGTATCCTATTTGTCGTATGCCGCCGGTTATGCCACGGGAAATTACGTAGGTATCCTTATTGAGAACCGGATCGCTTATGGTATTTTGCTCTGTCGTATTTATACGCAGAAAAACGGAAAAGAACTGGTGCAGATGCTCAATCAGGTGAATTTTGGCGCTACGATGACTCACGGCACGGGTTCGACCAATGAAGTGGATATCATAGAGACCGTTGTGGACCGGAAGGAGATGAAGACGCTGGCACTTATGCTGACTCAATTTGACAGCAATATTTTTTATGTGGTGGAAGATGTACGCACCAAGAAGAACGGTATTTTCCCGAAACGGAAGACGATCCTGTCGCGCTGGCGAGTCGGGAAATGAAGAAGGCGGCGCTAAAGGTCGTCCGCCTGCATTCTCTTCGCCTCTTGCCAGATCACTTCCATCTCGTCCAGCGTCATATCTTTCAGCGATCGTCCCTGTTCTTTTACCTTCTTCTCCATATAGTCGAAACGGTAGATGAATTTTCGGTTGGTGCGTTCCAGCGCATTATCAGGATTTACCTTGTAGAGGCGGGCGGCGTTGATGACACTGAAAAGCAGATCGCCGAATTCGGCTTCGATCCGGTCACTATTCATCTTTTCAATCTCGACCTCTAATTCTCCTAACTCCTCTTTTACCTTATCCCACACATCATGACGTTGGTTCCAGTCAAATCCGGCATTGCGTGCCTTGTCCTGGATCCGGTAGGCTTTCACCAGTGCGGGAAGGGCAGCAGGTACACCCTCCAATACCGAATGTTTCCTTCCTTTTTCTTTCAGTTTGAGTTGCTCCCAGGACTGTTCTACCATCCCGGCTGAATCGGCCTGTTGATCGCCAAAAACATGAGGATGACGGAATATCAGTTTGTCACACAGGGAATTACAGATGTCGGCCATATCGAATGCCTGCTTCTCTTCCCCTATTTTAGCGTAAAATACCACATGTAGCAGCAGATCTCCCAATTCCTTTTTGATTTCGGCATTGTCGTTGTTGAGGATCGCCTCCGCCAACTCATACGTTTCCTCTATGGTGTTTGCCCTGAGGCTTTCGTTGGTCTGTTCCCTGTCCCAGGGGCATTTCTCCCGCAACTCATCCATGATGTCGAGCAAACGGCCGAATGCCTCCAGTTTCTGTTGTCTGTTGTCCATATCTACAAATGGAAGAGACGCCTGAACGGCGCCTCCTCATAAATTAATTATTTCTGAGATTGAATTATTTTCTGAAATTTTTTAGTCCCGTCTGCAGGAATTCCACATAGTTATCCACACTCTCGTCATAAGCGTGTGAAGGAGAAAGCGGTTTTCCCTGGTGATTAAGTACCACGTAAAAGGGTTGTGACTGGGTGCCGAACTTGTGGCGCTGCAGGTAACTCCACTTGTCGCCTACTGTACGCAGCTTTGACGTCCTTCCGTTTTCATCGACTTCGATTGTTTCGGGCAGCCGTGTACGTTCGTCCACCATGAGCACGATAAATACAAACTCCTCGTCGATCAATTCCCTCACACGGTCGTCAGCCAGTACTGTGGCATCCATCTTGTGGCAGTTCACGCAGCCGTGACCGCCAAATTCCAGCAGTACCGGCTTGCCCGTCTGTGCGGCATAGGCCATTCCGGTCTCATAATCGTCGAAGACCTGGTTCATCGGGTTGTGCGCCAGCTTAAAATCCTGCGTCGACAATGGCGGCACGATGGAACTGATAGGTTTCAGCGGTGCGCCCCATAAACCGGGCACCAGATAGATGGTAAAGGCAAAGGAGAGTATGGCCAGGAAGAGCCTGAAAAGAGGCACATGAGACAGGTCACTGTCGCCGTGCAGTTTGATCTTTCCCAGGAGGTAGAGTCCCAGCAATGCGAAGATGACGATCCACAACGAGAGGAATATATCACGGTTGAGGATACCCCATCCGCCGGAGAGGTCGGCCACCGATAAAAATTTCAGGGATACGGCCAGCACGATGAATCCGAGCACCACCTTCACAGCGTTGAGCCAGCTTCCCGACTTGGGTAATGTCTTGAGCCAGGAGGGGAAGATGGCAAACAGTGTGAACGGTATAGCCAGGGCAAAGGCGAAGCCGAACATGCCCAGGGCGGGAGCCAGGAAGTTACCTTGTGTGGCGGCATCCACCAACAACCATCCAATGATCGGGCCTGTGCAGGAGAAGGAAACCAGTGCCAGGGTAAATGCCATGAAAAACAGGCTGATAATCCCCGTGGTGCTGTCCACCTTACTGTCCATCTTATTGGTCCATGACGAGGGAAGCACGATCTCGAAAGCTCCCATGAAGGAAAAGGCAAAGGTGATGAGCAGGGCGAAGAAGATCAGGTTGAATACCGGGCTCGTAGCGATATTATTCAGTGCGGCGGCACCGAAGATAGCGGTGATGATCAGCCCCAGCGTCACATAGATGATGATGATGGAGAGACCGTATATCGTGGCATCCTGTATGGCTTTCCTGCGGCTCTTCTTGTTCCTGTTCAGGAAGAAACTGACCGTAATGGGGATCATCGGCCAGACGCAGGGAGTAATCAAGGCGGCAAAGCCCCACAAAAGACCTTTCAGGAAGATGCTCCACAGGGAGGCGTCGGCATGATCGTCCGCCCCAAGTGCGTTCAACTCTTCAATGACCGGCGACCAGAGCTGTTCCCTGTCGGTACTGGTTAAAGAGACCGGGGTATCCGGGGCAATTGTTTCTTCTGTTGTATCTGCCGGTACTTCTGTTTCCGCAGGAGTGGAAAGCAAGGTACTCTCTCCGGTGGATGTATTTCCGGCTACTGTTACCGAAGCGGGCAGGTCGGATGCAGCGAATGAGAAATCTACCGGTAAAGGAGGTGTACAGGTCTGGTCGTTACATGCCTGTGCACGCACGTTCCCTTCGATGGAAAAACCGACCTTGTCGGTTATTTTCAACCGCTGGGCAAAGGTGGTCGAACCGGTAAAGGTGCCGATCTCCATTCCGAAAATCTCGTCATGCTTCACTGTCGCTTTCTTATCGACCGACTGGAACTCGCCGACCGCTTCTGCGCCGGTTGTCTTGTCGAACTCGATCATGGTGGGGTTGGGGCCGCCATCCGGTATCTTCGTGTCGTACATATACCATCCCTGCTGGACAGAGGCCTTGGCAATGATGTTGACCTCCCCGTTTCCGGCATCTTCAAGGGAAAAATCCCAGGTGATTATATCCTGGGCAGATATAAAAGCTGTAAAAAGAAAGAGAAAACCAAAAAGAGTGGTTGCTATTTTTTTCATAACAATGACTATATTCTTTTGAAATTAAACGACAAAGTTAATATACCGGGGTTAATATACTAAGTTAATATCAGTTATAAAGAGTTTTGACGCGTTAAATCTCTTTTAATGGTCTGGGGATACCGTTTCCTGTACGATTTTCACCATAAAATGGTACAGGTCGGCGATTTGTGTGAAATCCTCTATCAACTGAAGCGCGATAGCTTCGTTGAACAACCGTTCGTCCGTCAGCGGCAGTGTTTTGAGTACATATATGTTTTTACGTTGCATCCACGGCTGATAGAATTCGGGGAGATCATTGGACAGCGGGCGTTTATAGGTTTCTCCGGCTACCTCGAACCCCGTATCCAATGCTGTTTGTGCCATCTCTTTGAACGATTCGGGATTGTATCCAATTTCCTCCCTCAGGTGGTCTGTTACTTTCCGTTTGGGCATAAAAAGCCCCATTCCGTACATGAAATATTCGTCGCTGAATTCAGCAAAATAACCGGGGAAATTCTCCCAATGTGTGGTCATACGCTGAAAATTCAGCCACATACTGGTTTTGTACGGGGCTTTGTTTGAAGAGAATCGGATATCGCGGTAAATGCGTGAGAGCATTTTTTGCGGTCTCAGGTCGAACATCGGATCAATATTATACATGGATGGTGAAAGCATGACAGCCAGCGCACGGAACGGCTGTAGGAGTACCTCCTGGTAAACGGTTTTGTGTTCATCAAACCATTGCTTGTAGTTGTTTTCTTTCAGTTCCTGTAAGAACCGTACGGTTTCGGGCTTAAATCCCGTAAAGGATGGAATCTCTTTCATGAGTGTGATCTTTTTTACTTGTAAAATTAGCAAAATAAATCATAGGATGTATCTGCCCAATGTCGAATTGAAATTCGTTTGTATTTTATTCATGTCGTCTATCGAAATTAGTAATAAAAAAGAGGATAAAATCACATAGTGATATATCCTCTTTTACCCGGTATGTCAACGTTACTTCTATTCGATACCTGCTTTTCCATACGGGATACCCAACGCGTCTGCCACTCCTCTTCCGTAGGCCGGATCGGCCTTATAGCAGTTACCGATATGCCGGATCTTTATGATCTCGTCACTGGAACCCATGTTCCGTGCCGTGTTTTCAAAGAGACGTTGCTGTGCATCGGGTGTCATCAGTCGGAATAGCTTACCCGGCTGTTCATAGTAATTATCGTCGTCTTCGCGGAAATCCCACCGTTTGATATCGCCGTCCACTTTCTGTACCGGTTCGTTATACTCGGGTTGTTCCTGCCACACGTTGTAGCTGTTCGGTTCATAATGCAGGGTAGCACCCTGGTTTCCGTCCACGCGCATTTGTCCGTCACGATGGAAAGGATGATAGTTTGCTTTATCGACGCCTTTGGGGTAGTTTACCGGAATCTGGTGGTGGTTCACCCCGAGGCGGTAGCGATGAGCGTCACCGTAAGAGAAAAGGCGTCCCTGCAGCATCCTGTCGGGCGAGAAACCGATACCCGGCACCACGTTGGCCGGATTAAAAGCAGCCTGTTCCACATCCTGGAAATAATTATCGGGATTGCGGTTTAACTCGAATTCCCCTACCGGAATAAGCGGAAAGTCCGCTTTATACCACACTTTGGTAAGGTCGAACGGATTGTATGGCATGTTTTCAGCCTGTTCTTCAGTCATAATCTGCACATAGAGTTTCCATTTCGGGAAATTACCATTGCCGATCGCTTCGAACAGATCCCGTTGATGACTTTCCCGGTCTTTTCCCACCACCATTTCGGCTTCCGCGTCAGTAAGGTTTTCTATTCCCTGTTGTGAAACAAAATGGAATTTTACCCAATGGCGCACATTTTCTGCGTTGATAAAGCTGAACGTATGGCTTCCGAATCCGTGCATATGGCGGTAGCTGCGGGGAATACCCCTGTCGCTCATGGTGATGGTTACCTGATGGAGCGCTTCGGGAAGGTTCGTCCAGAAGTCCCAGTTGTTGTTGGGACTGCGCAGGTTGGTGTGCGGGTCGCGTTTTACCGCATGGTTCAGGTCGATAAATTTCAACGGGTCCCGGAAAAAGAAAACAGGCGTGTTGTTGCCTACCAGATCCCAGTTGCCTTCTTCAGTATAGAATTTCATTGCAAAACCGCGGATATCCCGTTCGGCATCTGCCGCGCCACGTTCACCTGCAACGGTAGAAAAACGAACGAACATTTCCGTTTTTTTGCCGATTTCCGAAAAGATCTTGGCTTTCGTGTACTGCGTAATGTCATGGGTTACGGTAAATGTGCCGAATGCACCCGATCCTTTCGCATGCATACGCCTTTCAGGAATTACCTCCCGGTCGAAATGAGCCATTTTTTCCAGAAACCATACATCCTGCAGCATCATTGGCCCCCGCGGGCCTGCCGTCATTGAATCCTGGTTGTTGCCAACCGGCGCACCTGCAACGGTGGTCATTTTCCGTTGATCCGCCTTGTCTTTCTGTTTTTTCAGTTCTTCTGCATCCATAAATTTAAATTTTAAAAATGTTGTTATTGGTGGAGAAATTTCACTAAAGTCGTGTGCATTTGGATAAATTATTTTAGCTTGATGAAAATCTCCCTTTTATTTGTAATTTAATCGATTTTATCTCAAAATTCGGGATGCTGTGTGCTTTGAAGAAATCGCTCAGCAACCGGTCTAACTCTTCATTCTCATAATCCTCTATATGGTCGTTATCCGAACTGAACAGATGGTGATGATGGGTAAGGATACAATCATAACGGGCTGCTTCTCCTTCGGTACGGAACTTTGTGACCACGCCGTTCTTCACGAGTGTGTCGAGCGTTTTGTATACCGTGCCGGTAGCAATATTGGGATTTTTTTTGCGTACAAAGTCGATGATTTGCTCAGCAGCAGGATGATCCTGTAACGCATAAAGAGCCTCTAATACACTAATCCTTTGTGGGGTGATTTTTAACCCTTTGTTTTTCAGTTTCTCCCGTATCGCGTCTGTATGGGCTTCCATATATTTCTTCTATAAATAGGAATCATTCTCTTTTAGAACAAATTCTCCTTTGAAAAGTTCATGGTTATTCAATTTTTATTATTCGGCATTACCGTTATTTTCCCAGGCACTTAACCACTCAGGCGCTTAACCACCTTCCCCTGGTTAAGTTTTCAACATGTTTTGTTCATAACTTCTGGAAAAGAATGACCGTTTAAATTCCCGAAGGAACAAATTACTCCCTACCTTTACACTCCTTTTAACAAAAACCTATTGAGATGGAAAGACAAAAAAGAAAATCTGCGGTTAAAGTAGTTGAAAAAACGGTTGCAGCACCCGATATTGGCAAGCTACCTCCTCAGGCAAGAGAACTGGAGGAAGCGGTGCTTGGGGCACTGATGCTTGAAAAAGATGCTTATTCGGTTGTCAGTGAAATATTGAAGCCGGAAAGTTTTTATGATCCTTCCCACCAGTTGATCTATGATTCCATTCAGGGGCTTGCCATGCAACAAAAACCTGTGGATGTCCTGACGGTTGTGGAGGAACTGAAACGGCGGGGTGAGTTGGAGACTGCCGGGGGGGCGGTCTATATTGCCGAACTCTCGGAAAAGGTAGCCTCTGCTGCCCATATAGAATATCATGCCCGTATCATTGCGCAGAAATCTATGGCAAGAGAGTTGATCGCTTTCTCTTCGGATGTGTCGCAGCAGGCTTTTGATGAAACGGTGGATGTGGATGATCTCATGCAGGAGACTGAAGGGCGTCTGTTTGAGATTTCTCAGCGGAATGTGAAAAAAGATGTGATCCAGATCAACCCTGTCATCCGTGAGGCGATGAATAATATTCAGCTGGCGGCTAACCGGAAAGACGGGATGAGTGGTCTGCCGACCGGTTTCAAGGAGTTGGACAAACTGACGTCGGGCTGGCAGAGATCCGATCTGGTGATTATTGCTGCGCGTCCTGCCATGGGGAAGACTGCTTTTGTATTGTCAATGGCAAAAAATATGGCGCTTGATTTCGAGCAGCCGGTGGGTGTTTTTTCACTTGAGATGTCGAATGTGCAGTTGGTGAACAGGCTAATAGTGAACGTATGCCAGATAAAAGGGGAGAGCATCAAGAGCGGTCGTCTTTCTGAAGATGAATGGGAACGGCTCGATAAAAATCATAAGTTCTTGTATAATGCTCCTATTTATATCGACGATACGCCCAGTTTGTCGGTATTTGAGTTACGTACCAAAGCCAGGCGGTTAGTCCGGGAACATGGTGTGCAAATACTGATCATCGACTACCTGCAGTTGATGAATGCAAGTGGAATGAGTTTTGGTAGCCGTGAGCAGGAGGTGAGTATGATCTCCCGTTCATTGAAAGGATTGGCCAAAGAGTTGAATATCCCCATTATCGCCCTGTCGCAGTTGAACCGTGGAGTGGAATCACGACAGGGGCATGAAGGTAAAAGGCCGCAACTGGCCGACCTGCGCGAGTCGGGTGCAATTGAGCAGGATGCCGATATTGTTTGTTTCATTCATCGCCCCGAATATTACAGGATTACTGAAGATGAACGTGGCAATTCGTTGGTGGGTATCGCTGAGATCATCGTGGCAAAGCATCGTAACGGCCCTACCGGTATTGCCAGCATGCGCTTCGATAATGAGTATGCCCGTTTTCAAAACCTGGACGATTATGCTGTGGGAAGGAATTACGTAGAGCGTCCTTCGAGGATGAATGCCCAGTCGAAACCGGCTGACTCATCCACCGATTCATCCTTCTCTTCATCCGGCCTCGTGCCACAGGGGAATGACCCGTTGCCATTTTAGCAACTAACCTAATTGTGTTTAAAATCTTATAATTACTGTCAAACTGCTTGTCGCATTTGATCCCCACAAAGGTATAAATCCAAATAATATTTCTATTTTTGTGCATTAAAGCTGCCTAAGCAGCTCATCTAAATTAAAACAAAAGATGCATAACAGGTTTAATCTGAGTAAAATATTCTGGACCGTACTTTTCTTAGGTATATCACTCCTTTCACTTCAAGCGCAGGATCTGAAGTATAAAACAGTGGAGGTGAATGGACAAACTTATTATGAATATAACGTTCAATCGGGAGAAGGTCTCTATGCTATCTCGCGGACTTTTTCGGTGTCGGTAGCCGATATTCTTCGTCATAATCCCGGAGCGGAAAGAGGTCTGCAGAACGGACAGAAACTATTGATCCCGGTTGCCGGTGAAAATAAAGGACAGGTAGTTTCTCCTTCGCAGAGTGCCAATGTTCCCCAGTCCTCCCAGTCACCTCGTCCCTTTCAGCCTTTTCAATCTTTACCGGCAGACCAGAATACAACATTCCAGCATACCGTAGTGCTTGGTGAGACTGTGTACGGTATAGCCAAGATGTACCATACTACTGTGGATGAGATATTCCGTCTTAATCCGGGAGCCAGGGAGGGGATTGCTGAAGGACAGGTGCTTACTATTCCGCAACGGCGGGTTATCAGTCAGGAAAAAGAAGAGAACTATCGTTACCATACCATACTTCCTAAAGAGACGCTCTATTCCGTATCGAAAACCTATTCCCTGAAACCGGAGGATGTGATGAGGGCAAACCCCGGACTGTCTGTGGAGACATTCCAGATAGGAAAAACTATTCGCATTCCTTTTTTCGAATCGTATGAGGTAATCTTACCTTATGAAGAACAGACCACTAACATTATCCATAAAGCCAGCAGGGGAGAAACTCTCTACAGCATTGCAAAACGCTATAATGTGGAAGTACAGGAAATCCAGCGGTTGAATCCTATGCTTGAAGGGGGATTGAAGAGCAATATGGAGTTGCTGGTTCCGGTAAAAAGGATTCTTGTAGAGGATGATTCCAGATCGAATGCAAATGAAGCGAATCGATTGCTCACTCAGCAGATTCCGTCAGAAAGGGTCAATGTGATGAAAGTGGGATTGCTGTTACCATTCCTGGACGAGACGAGAGGCTCTCATTTGCGTCTTCAGGAGTATTATGAAGGTTTTCTTCTGGCGGTGGAAAAAATGAAGAGCAACGGAGCCAA
The DNA here is from genome assembly GCF_900095135.1 of Proteiniphilum saccharofermentans. Classification (NCBI taxonomy): domain Bacteria; kingdom Pseudomonadati; phylum Bacteroidota; class Bacteroidia; order Bacteroidales; family Dysgonomonadaceae; genus Proteiniphilum; species Proteiniphilum saccharofermentans. Next base: position 3,545,118 of record NZ_LT605205.1, on the reverse strand, counting down.
TATAGAATTGTATGTTTTTGAAATTGGCAAAGGAGACGACACTCAGAAGTTGCAAAGTTTGCTTGGTACAATGGAGATGCAATCTCTCAATCTGATCATCGGTGGTGTCAGTGATGCACAAATCAAGATGCTTTCAGATTTTTCCAGGTCCCATAATATGAAATATGTGGTGCCGTTCTCGCAGAGTAACGGAGAGGTGCTGAACAACGGAAACCTGTTCCAGGTAAATCCTGTGCAACATATGACTTATATCAAAACTGCTTCTGTTTTCCTCCAGACGTTCCGCAATGCCAATATCATTTTTGTGCAGGGAGGTGCGAATGATAAAAATGAGTTTATATCCCTGTTGCAGAACGACCTTCGCAGGAATAACGTCAGATATGAAACGTTGAATGCCACAACCACACTCAGTAGTACGATCCTTGCGTTGATGAGCAGAAGTAAAGAGAATGTGATTGTGCCGGCCAGCGGTGATTCCGGATTGTTGCGTCAGATAACGGATGAATTGAGGAAAGTGCAGGAGTCTGATTCCGGCTTTGCCATCCGCCTGTTCGGTTATCCTGACTGGCAAGCCTATTCTAATGTGAAAGAAGATTACAGCCTGTTTAATACTTATATCTTCGCTCCTTTCTTTGCTAACGAACAGAGCCGTGACGTGGAGGCTTTCAAAAGCAATTTCCGTAAGTGGTATGGTCGGGATCTTCTGGAAACGTTTCCCAGCTACGGTATGTGGGGCTATGATACTGCTTTGTTTTTCCTGACGGCTTTACAGCGGTATGGCAATAATTTCGAGCAAAATATAGAACGGGTGAATGTAAATTCACTCCAATTCCCGTTCCATTTCGAACGACCCAATAATTGGGGTGGTTTCATCAATTCCGGACTCTATTTTATTAATTATAGCACGGACGGAAGAATCATTAAAACCGATAAAAGCCAATGAGACCCTTTTTTAGCCTTGTTGTTCTAGCTTTTTTGCTCTCTTTGGGTATTTCTCCACTGTATGCCCAAAAAGAAGTGTTCAAAGGTGAACTGTATTTGGGGGCCGGTGGCGGAAGCCTTTTCTCAAAGGTGGATTTTGTGCCGGGTGTACCTTTGGCTTTCAAGCAGGGAAGCTTTGGTGGTGTGTCGGCAAAATATATTTCTGAAAAAAATTTGGGACTTCTTGTGGAAGTTAACTATGCCCAACGGGGATGGAAAGAGGAATTTGACCCGGCTTCAGATTTCTCTTACAGCAGGACACTGAACTATATTGATATACCATTTATGACGCATATCTATGCGGGAGGAAAAACACGCTTTATAATGAATATCGGTCCTCAGATATCCCTATTGGTCGGCGATAAGCAGGATATGAGCCAGGCGTTGTCTGACCATCTGGATGAGCTCAGGGCTGAGGATGAAGATATCAGAGTGGGAATGCAATACGAGGGCGTGTATGAACTGAAACGGGTGGATTATGGTTTAGCTGCCGGAATAGGGATGGAATTGAAAACCGGTATCGGTGATTTTGATCTGGAAGGACGCTACTATTTCGGACTGGGAGATATTTTTACCAGTCGCCGTAGCGAACAAGCCTATTTTTCCCGTTCGGCTTCCCGTGTGATCGGGGTGAAATTGACTTATTATATTAAAGTGTTTTAAAAGTGGCTAAGCGGCTGAGTAGCTATGGTGTCACAATAAAATAATCAGATAAAATTTTGGAATAGAAAAAAAGAATTGTACTTTTGTCGAACAAAAACAAATGAATATATGTTCATATATTTGTTTGAATTTTTTCAATATGATGGAAATGGAAAAAGAGACAGATGTATTGGAAAGAAGTAAGATAGACCGTTCTCAATTTGAAGAGGCGGCCTATATTCTGAAGGCGTTGGCCAATGAAACCCGTTTGTGTGTTATTATGCAGCTTACCCGGGATGGTGAAAAATCGGTGACCGGGTTAATGGAACAAATGGACTGTGAGCAATCGTTGCTATCACACCATCTGACAGATATGCGGGCAAAAGGGATACTCCGTTGTCGCAAAAGCGGAAAGAATAGTTTCTATTCTCTTAGCGATAAGCGATTCTCGAATGTGTTGAAGTGTATCCTGGATTGTGGCAATTAAAGTGGAAAAGTGGTTAGGTGGTTAAGTGATCAAGTGGCTGGGGATAAGATAAGGATTTAGACAATAAAAGAAATATATGAAAAATTTTTTTAAGAAACATTGGTTGAGAATGGCCGGAATATTAGTCGGTGCATTGGTCGGATATATTTATTACCATTACGTGGGATGTCTGAGTGGAACATGTCCTATCACTTCCAACCCATATAGGATGATGATATACGGGGCATTGGTAGGTTATCTGCTTTTCGATCTTTTCTCAAGCGATAAAAAAACAAAGGATGCAAAACAAGATATTCAACAATAACTAATTGAAGTATATAATGAAAACAAATTTTTTAATGGCTGCTGTAGCTCTGGTATTTATACTGGCTTCATGTAGTAACGCTGCACAGAAGGCCGATTCAAACAATGGTGAAACGGACGTAATAAAAACAAAAGATAGTATGACAACATCAAAAAAAACAATTCAATTGACAAGGGCCGACTTTTTGACGAAAGTGGCCAATTTCGAAGAAAATCCCGATCAATGGGTCTATTTGGGAGACAAACCCTGTATCATTGATTTTTATGCCGATTGGTGTGGCCCTTGCAAGATGGTTGCGCCCATCCTAGAAGAACTGGCCAACGAATATGACGGTGAAATCTATATCTACAAAGTGGATACGGAAGCAGAGCAGCAACTGGCTGCCGAATTCGGTATCCGGAGTATACCATCCTTGCTCTTTGTCCCGATGGGCGAAGCTCCGCAGATGGCACAGGGAGCACTTCCAAAAGATGCTTTCAAGCAGGCTATCGAAGAGGTACTGTTGAAAAAATCATAAATTCAGGAAAAGATGGACCAGATGTTTTTTGAAAGCAGGAGCCGGTATGGATTCGAGGAAACGGTAAGCAGGCTTTCCGAAATCATTCCCGAGGGAGGTTGGAAGGTGATTCACATTCACGATTTACAGGAAACGATGAGAAAGAACGGGAAAGAAGTCAATCCCGTAAAAGTGATCGAACTATGCAAGCCCGATTATGCTTATCGCCTTTTGTCGGAAGATACGCTTCGCATTTATTCCAATATGATGCCCTGCCGCATCTCGGTCTATGAAAAAGAGGATGGTAAGACTTACGTATCGCGCTTGAATTCTGCTATGCTTAGTTCGATGATAGGTGGGGTGGTAGAGGATGTAATGTCCCAGGCATATCGCGATGCGGAGAGTTTTATATTTTATCTGATTGGCTGATTTTTTGTACCTTTGTACTCTCAAGTTACAGCTTACGGATGAAGAATATTCAGGATTATGAAATAATGGCGCCGGCAGGATCTTATGAATCGCTGACCGCTGCTATACAGGGCGGTGCGGATTCCATTTACTTCGGCATCGAAGGGTTGAATATGCGTGCCAAATCGTCCAATAATTTCACTATTGCCGATTTGCACAACATCGCGGCTATTTGTCGCGATCATAATATAAAAAGCTATCTTACGGTCAACACCATCATTTACGACAACGACATGGAACTGATGCGAAAGGTGGTGGATGCAGCGAAGGAGGCGAATCTATCGGCTGTTATTGCCGCCGATGTGGCGGTGTTGATGTATGCGCGGAGTATTGGCGTGGAGGTACACTTATCCACCCAATTGAATATTAGTAATACCGAGTCGTTGAAGTTCTACGGGCAGTTTGCCGATGTGGTGGTACTGGCACGCGAGTTGAATATGGATCAGGTGGCTTCTATTTATCGGGATATAGTCGACCAGCAAATCAAGGGACCGTCGGGTGAGTTGATCCGTATCGAGATGTTTTGTCACGGTGCCCTGTGTATGGCAGTTTCTGGGAAGTGTTATCTCAGCCTGCATGAAAAGGATCTCTCGGCCAACCGGGGAGCCTGTAACCAGATTTGTCGACGAGGATATATTGTCAAGGATAAGACCAGCGAGATAGAACTGGAGATCGATAATGAATATATTATGTCGCCCAAAGATCTCAAGACTATCCACTTTATGAACAAGATGATGGATGCCGGCGTACGGGTATTCAAAATTGAAGGACGTGCACGAGGCCCGGAATATGTAAGGGTGGTTACATCATGCTACAAGGAGGCGGTACAGGCTTATTGTAACGACACATATACGGAAGAGAAGATAAATAACTGGAACGAGCGTCTTTCCACCGTATTCAATCGTGGGTTCTGGGACGGCTATTACCTTGGGCAGCGGTTAGGAGAGTGGACACACCGCTACGGATCGGGTGCCACCAAACGAAAAGTGTACGTTGGGAAAGCCGTCAAGCATTTCGGAAAACTCGGCGTAACAGAGTTCCTGGTGGAAACCCAATCGGTAAAACCGGGAGATGAACTATTAATTACAGGACCTACCACCGGTGCCATCTTTATTACTGCCGATGATATCAGGGTAGATCTTACCTCCGTTTCCGAAGCGATGAAAGGAGACCACTTTTCTATCAGGACCAATGAAAAGATCCGCCCTAACGATCAACTCTATAAAATGGTAGCTGCTAACCGAACAGGGACGGCTCATGAGAGATAGGGAATTCCGGCTTTCGTAATAAATTAAGTTCTATCTGATTTTTATAAAAGTTCAGTTATTATTTATTTATCTTTGTCCTATAAATATTGTATCTCATGTAACTAACAAAACATCATTCATCATGAAAAAAATTCTATTAGTCGCAATCGTATTGGTTTGTATGGGAGCATCACAGAATGCGAGCGCCCAGAAGGGAGATTTAAAGGATATCGACCATTTAAGTTTCTACGGTGTTGATTTTACCTATGCCAAAGTTTACGGCGCAGATGAGACTGCCCACCAGTTCCTGGATGCATTTATAAGGATCAATGATCTGTTTGAGTCGGAACCTAAAACGTATAACGTGAGCAAAGCGTTCGGCATCAGAAGCGACGAACTTTTTAACAGGCAGGTGAAACAGGATGTGGACAATATTCCTCGAAATGAGTTATTTACAGACGATAATAAGTATGCTGTAACTGATGCCGATATTGATCAGGTGGTAGCAAAGATTGAAAAAGAAGGTGACAGCCAATATGGTGCCGTAATTGTTGCCGGGTTGCTCAACAAAACGGCCAATCACGGTACATTCACTTTCGTGGTTTTTGACCAGGATACCAAAGAGATCATCTTTCAGCAGGAAGCGACCGGTAAGGCGCGTGGCTTTGGCCTTCGCAATTTTTGGGCAGGCGCACTTCGGGGAGCTATGAAAAATGTGAGATAGTCTTTGTCGTAAAAATATGGAAAAATGGCTTTCGGGGCGCTAAAAGGCAAACCGGAAGCCTATTTTTATACCCTGTCTTTTTGCTCCCGGCAGGTCAAGGTGAGTGAACCGCCGGTAATAATCCACCCGGAATACTTTGAAAATATTTTCCACCCCTATACTCCCTTCCATATAAATATCGCCATGCATGGGGTGTGCTGACTCAGGAAAGATGAACAGCCCATAGGTTTCAGCAGGATTGTTTTTGTCGGTCAGGTTACCATAATAGCCGCTGAATGTCAATACTTCACGTAACTGCAACTTCTTTATCAGGGGAATTCGGTTCAGTATCCATCCCTTCAGGAAATAGCTTGTATACAAGGAAATATACTCATCCGATACGAATTCGAACGGTTGCATCAGGTGGAATCGGTTTTTTTCTATGAAAACGGAAGGATTTACTTCGGGGCTTGCAAGCATTGGGAAAGGCACCTGATTCCATACTTTCCCTGCGGAGAGATAACCGTCGATATGGCCGAACGACGACAGCCAAAACCTATCCGAAACAGTTGCCTGTGACTGATGATAGGCATAATCGCCACCTGAAAATCCGCGATAGGCATATTCGTGCATCAGTTTCAATTGGATGTTGTCGTTGATGAAATTTACTTTGGCGTTGCGCCCACCCCTGTTTGCACCATAATCCTGCATCCCCGGTGCGAATGAAATCTCGCCTCCCACTTTCGATAGTGTGAAACCGGGAATATCTATCAGTTCATTTTCGTTAACCTGTAAACGATATTCCAATGCGCCGGCAGGCGTGTCTTTGGTATGTTTCCACCATGCCGAAACACCCAGTCCCGACATCCAGTCGACGGTGTATGCCAGTTTATACCGGTTCTGGTAACTCCGGTTGGAGATTCCGGCTGTGCCAAGCGCCACGAACAGGTTGTCTTTCAGGGCCTCGTTCATTTGCATACCCAAAGAATAGAGGTCGTATTCGGCCGTGAACGATAGATCGTTGCGTGGGAACTCCTGCCAGTAGTTTTGTTTTTTCACAAAAGAATAGCCGGCAGTAACGGAATATTTCCACTTTTGGTCTTTGAAACCGTAGGCGCCATATCCCGAAAGAAAAATGCGGGGATGAAAATGTGCTGTGGTCATGGCACCGAGCCGAAGGCGTTGTCCTTCGATGGGGTTGGTACCATAAAATGTCCACACCTGCCCAATGTCGATTTTACTTTTCGACTGCCGTTCGTTTGATGTTTTGATATAACCTGTAATGATTATTTCAAGGAACTTCTCGAACCTTCTGTACATAGGAACGTCCTGCAGTTCATCCATTAGTTTGGGTAGATCAGATTCGACCCTTTTTAGTGCTACATGCCGATGGTCTTGCCAGAATGCTTCATCCGTTTTTTCCGGATAAACCATCTCTCCGTTTTCAATATAGCGGTAAGAGCGAACCTGATGTGCATACACTTTGGTAAGAAGATCGCTCATGGCGAAATTGGCATATACATCTTCTTTTTCATTTGTCCATAATCCGTTTTCCTGCAGGTTGAAATGCTGTATAACCCGTAAATTTTCGAGGAAATTGATATTCAGATTTCGCGGTATGGACAGGTCGGCCCGTTTGATGGCAAAATTGTTGTCGATGGCGATGTAGAGATTTCCGTTGAAGCTGTAACTCTCAGGATTGAACGGGAAAAATGCCACGTTCACACACCGGATATTGTCAATCGTCAACGTGTCCTGGATAAAAAATTTGTAATAAAGCGTAGCCAATGCTGATGAGGTAGGGCTGACGAATTGATTGAGCAGCACGTCGATATTGTCATCGTAGATATCTACTTCCCGGAACACCTGCTCCAGAAAAACATCCATCGATCCGTCGTTAAATGTTTCTTCCACTCCTTCGCTTCGTCTGGCAATAATATTTTTTTTCAGACTGCCGGAGAGGTTATCTGTGCGTACATTTGTCAGCATCTCACGCATCGAGAGGGTCAATACCTGTTTACCGGTGAAAATAGAAGTATCCAGATGATTCTCGATAAATCCGAAATTCTTTTTCAGTAAACGGTTTTCCAGTTTGAAATTATCCCAGTAAAGCGTCAACTTTTCGTATTGTTCATACTCTATCCCAGGGATGTTTTTTATCCGGTTTTGTTCTTTGTTTGCAATCACCTGCTTCATGAGTTCCACTGCCGGATTATTTTTACGCGAATAGCGCGGGTTATCGGGCCTTACCACTACCTCGGTCAGTCCGATGGTAGAGGGATTGAGGCGGATCCGGATGATCTCTCCTGTACCTATTCGCTCCGGCAATACCTCGGTTTTTGTTTCAAAGCCAATCGATGAAACTATGATCTTCCGGTTTCCAGGTAAGTATCTCATACTAAAATATCCGTCGATATCCGTGGCGGTACCGATGGTGGTGTTTTCCAATTGTACCGAGGCAAATGAGACCGGCTCCCCGGTTATGCTGTCCATCACAACCCCGTGAATGAAACCGGATTGCTGTGCCTGCGACGGGAAAGATGCTACCGAAAAGCAGAAAATCAGAATGAGAAAATAGAAAGTATATGTAGGAAGTAGTTTCAAAATTGAGTCAGTTTTACAAATAGGTGATGCCAGTGTAAGAAACGGTTGAGTGCAAAAATACAAATTTCCTTTGTGGAATCGTTATTTGACATCCCGAAAAAATTGAGTACTTTTGTGGGCAATTAGAACTTCTTCATGTATGCCGTTAAAAATTGTAGAGATAAGTGAGAAAGGTGTTGATATAGATGAAATTGAGCAATTGCTCTTTGGTGGTGCAAAAGTAGCAGTGTCATCAAAGTTAAAAGACAAGGTTACAAAAAGTTTTCATTTCTTACAGGAATTTTCCGTCGATAAAGTGATTTATGGTGTCAATACCGGTTTCGGTCCGATGGCACAATATCATATTAAGGATGAGGAGATTAATCAACTTCAATATAATATCATCCGGAGTCACTCTGTAGGGGCGGGGCCACCCATTGAGCCCGTTTATGTGAAATCGGCAATGATAGACCGACTATGCACATTTGCCCAGGGTTACTCCGGCATTCATCCTGCACTGATCCAGACGCTGATCGATTTTATCAACTTCGATATCAACCCTTATGTGCCCTCGCACGGAAGCGTAGGGGCCAGCGGTGATCTGGTCCAATTGGCACATATTGCACTTGTACTGATCGGTGAAGGAGAAGTATTTTACAATGGCAAATTGCATCCCACAGCTGATGTGATGAAACAAACCGGCATCGAGCCGTTCAAACTGCATATTCGTGAAGGACTGGCGCTCACAAACGGTACATCTATGATGACCGGCGTAGGACTGGTCAATCTCATTCTTGCCAGGAAACTGCTTCATCACGCTCTCGTGGCATCAGCTATGATGAATGAAATTGCCCAATCGTACGATGACTTTCTGGCTCCTGAGCTCAATGGTGTTAAGCGGCATAACGGCCAGGTCGAGACGGCAGCATTTATGCGCGAGTGGCTTAAGGATAGCGAATTGCTCCGAAACCGTAAGAAAGAACTCTATAACGGTACCAAAGCTTCGCATTTCAAACAGAAGGTGCAGCCCTATTATTCGCTCAGGTGTGTGCCGCAAGTGCTCGGACCTGTATGGGATACAGTGAAAATAGCCCAGCAAGTGATTATAGATGAACTTAATTCGGTGAGTGACAATCCAATCGTAGATTGTTCTTCGGGAAATATCTATCATGGTGGGAATTTTCATGGCGATTATATCTCTTTCGAAATGGATAAACTGAAAATTGCCGTCACCAAAATGATTATGCTGATGGAGCGTCAGCTCAACTACCTGATGCATGATAAAGTGAATGAAATTCTTCCGCCGTTTGTCAATCTCGGTACGCTCGGACTCAACTATGGGATGCAAGCTATGCAGTTTACTGCTACATCGACCACAGCTGAAAACCAGACCCTTTCTTATCCGATGTATCTGCACAGCATTCCCAATAACAATGACAACCAGGATATCGTAAGTATGGGGACCAACTCTGCGTTGCTCGCCAAGACGGTTATCGAAAATGGCTTTCAGGTGATGGCGATTCATTATATGGCTATTGTTCAGGCTATTGATTGCTTGCAGGCAGCGGAGAAGTTATCCCCAAAAAGTCAGGAAATTTATCATGAAATAAGAAGTTTTTTTCCTACATTTGTGGATGATAAACCCAGATACAAAGATATTAACCGGATTGTTGAATATCTGAAAACCAAAAGTATTGTATCATGACAAAATATGCACTCGTAACGGGCGGAAGCCGGGGTATCGGGCGGGCAATCTGCATTCGTCTGGCATCGATGGGTTACAGCGTTTTGATTAATTATAACAACAGTCTACAAGAAGCAGAGCAAACATTGGAAGCCGTTCGTAATGCGGGTGCCGATGGTGAATTGATCCGTTTTGATGTAGCTGACCGCGAACAGGTGGAGGCAGCGTTTAATCAATGGACAACAAATCATCCCGACCATTATATCGAAGTGCTTGTCAACAATGCCGGTATCCGTAAAGACAACCTGATGCTCTGGATGGAACCAGACGAATGGGACAGCGTGATCAATGTCAGTCTTAATGGATTTTATAATATTACACGTCTGTTGGTGAAGAATATGCTTGTGAAACGTTTTGGCCGGATTGTGAATATTGTATCTTTGTCCGGTATAAAAGGCATGCCGGGTCAGACAAATTATTCCGCATCCAAAGCCGGTGTGATTGCCGGAACCAAGGCGCTTGCACAGGAAGTGGCAAAAAAAGGAGTTACTGTGAATGCGGTGGCGCCGGGTTTCATCAAATCGGATATGACACAGGATTTGGATGAAAACGAACTGAAAAAAATGATCCCCTCCGGAAGATTCGGGACACCTGAAGAGGTGGCGTCCCTCGTCGGATTTCTTGTTTCCAAAGAAGCCGGTTACATCACGGGCGAAGTGATTTCAATCAACGGGGGGATTTATACGTAATCGTCAATTCATTATATGAACAGAGTAGTTATCACGGGAATGGGGATTTATTCCTGTATCGGAAAAAACAAAGACGAAGTTCGTCAATCTTTATATGAAGGGAAATCGGGTATCGGGTTTGATCCTGTACGGAAGGAATTTGGCTTTCGTTCGGGACTTACGGGTATACTCGAAGTGCCCGATCTGAAAACTCAGCTCGACCGCCGTCAACGTGCAGGGATTCCCGAGCAGGGAAAATATGCTTACATAGCCACTTTAGAAGCTTTTGAACAGGCTAAGATCGACAATGATTTCCTGGAAAATAACGAAGTAGGAATTCTCTACGGTAACGACAGCTCTGCTCAACCGGTTATTGAGGCCTGCGATATCATTCGTCAAAAAAGAAATACTGCATTGGTGGGTTCAGGCTCTATCTTTCAGAGTATGAACTCTACCATCACAATGAATTTGTCGGTTATATTCAAACTGAAAGGGATAAATTTTACTGTGTCAGGTGCTTGCGCAAGTGGTTCGCACGCTATTGGCATAGGTTACCTGCTTATCAAACAAGGACTTCAGGATTGCATTGTATGTGGTGGGGCACAGGAGGTAAATCTGTTTTCCATAGGCAGCTTTGACGGGCTTTCAGCGTTTTCGGTACGTGAAGACGAACCGGCAAAAGCATCCCGCCCGTTCGATAGAAACCGCGATGGGTTAGTGCCGAGCGGTGGTGGAGCCACGGTCATTCTCGAGAGTTATGAGTCGGCAGTCAGGCGTGGTGCACCCATCCTTGCCGAAGTGGCGGGTTATGGGTTTTCATCCAATGGGAACCATATTTCCGTACCCAATGTGGATGGTCCGAAACGTTCTCTGGAGATGGCGATACGCGATGCCGGCATTTCGCTTGAAGAAATCGGTTACCTCAGCGCACACGCTACCTCTACGCCCGTAGGCGACCTGAACGAGGCAAAAGCGATCGATGCCGTTTTTGGCGATCATAAACCCTATGTGGGATCTACCAAAGCGATGACCGGGCACGAAATGTGGATGGCAGGTGCGAGCGAAGTGATCTATTCGATGTTGATGATGCAAAATGATTTTATCGCTCCGACTATCAACTTTGAACAGGCAGATGACGATGCCCCCCAACTCAACATTCCAACAAAAGCAATACATCATTCTTTTGATACTTTTTTATCGAATTCATTTGGTTTTGGAGGTACCAATTCATCGTTGGTAATCAAGAAATTCAAGCAATAACATAACGCAATCATCTTATATTGAATCATGGATAAAACGGAACTTATCAAACTCATTAACGAAAATCTTGCAGAGGAGTTCGAAGTGGATATCGAGACAATTACGCCCGAGGCACACCTGATGGAAACGCTCGATCTGGACAGTCTCGATCTGGTGGATATGGTAGTGCTGATAGAGCAAAATTTCCACTTTACACCCAAAGCGACTGATTTCAGGGAAATAGCCACTTTTCAAGACTTCTATGATTTTATAGAATCAAAAATGAATGGGCGACAATAACGACAAGGAATGGAGCGGAAAAACGCGTGGAGGCTCTTTCGGTTATGGTTTCTTTATTTTTCTGATTGACCGATTGGGAGTGCGGTTCGCGTATATTTTTTTGGCTTTTGTCGTTGTCTATTTCATTCCTTTTGCTCCGAAAGCTACTGCAGCATCATGGTGGTACGCACGGAATATTTTGAAGAAATCCCTCTTTCAATCGTTCCTTTTCCTGTTTGTGAATTATTACCGTTTCGGACAGACTTTGATCGATAAAGTCGCTGTTTCGGCAGGAAAAAAAGACCGGTATCAGTTTGTTTTTGATGAATCATATTCCCGTTTTCTGGAAATTCTGAATCAGGAGAGAGGGGCTATCATGGTGAGTGCACATGTCGGGAACTGGGAAATCGGAGCCCCTTTTTTTGATAAATACGGTAAGAAAATACATATCGCCATGCTCGATGCTGAGTACCGGAAAATCAAAGAAATGCTTGAGCAGCATAGTGAAAGTCGCAACTATAACGTGCTCCCCCTTGATGAAACGGACGGGTTATCGAATATCCTCCGGGCGAAAGCTATACTCGACCGTCATGAATATATCTGTTTTCAGGGTGACCGTTTTTTAGAAAATACACAGACTGCTGAAGTCGGGTTTCTTGGTAAAACAGCCCGTTTTCCCATTGGCCCTTTTCTACTGGCTTCACGCTTACAGGTTCCCGTAATTTTCTATTTTTCCATGCGTGAACGGGGGATGAAATATAAATTTCATTTCCGGATAGTCGAATCTGTATCCGGAGGCTCCGGATCAAAATCTGAATTCCGGCTTTTGGAACAATACGTACAAGCACTTGAAACCATTGTGCAAGGATATCCGCACCAATGGTTCAACTATTACCGGTTCTGGGGGAAATGAGGTTATTGTGATGACTGTTTTTATGAAGATTTGTATTTTTCGATAATAGAAAATAATGAAATTAGAAGCACCACTAAAACAAGCTTATGAAAGCGACCATCTTACAGCCTCTGAGGCGCAGCGGATGGCACATTTGATCGCATTTGCACCGGTGGTCTTTCAGGTTGCCAGACTGATGCACAAATTCGGGATTTTCTCGCTTTTGCGTGACAGCGATAACGGGCTGACTATGGATAAGGTGGCTGAACGGGTAGGAATTTCACGTTATGCGGCACAGGTCTTACTGGAGTCGTCACTTACTGCCGGAACGGTTCTGCTGAAAGATGAACGCTTTTATCTAAGTAAGACGGGCTGGTTTTTCCTGACCGATCCGATGATTGAAGTGAACATGAGCTTCAACCACGATGTGAATTATCTGGGACTCTTTTCGCTTGAAGAAGCTTTGTTGAACGGTAAACCTGAAGGATTGAAAGTTTTTGGTGACTGGCCAACCATTTATGAAGGACTTTCGTCACTACCTGACCAGGTCCGGAAAAGCTGGTTCGGGTTCGACCATTTTTATTCCGACAACTCATTTCCCCAGGCGCTTGAAGTAGTTTTTGCCCATTCGCCCAAAACGTTGCTCGACGTGGGGGGAAATACCGGTCGTTGGTCATTGCAATGCGTGAATCATTCACCCGATGTACAAGTTACCATCATGGATTTACCACAGCAGATAGGGTTGATGAAATCACAAACTGAACATCTGCCGGAGGCTGATCGTATTCACGGATATCAGGCTGATTTATTGGATCCTGAGACTTCGTTTCCCGGCCCTTTTGATGCCATCTGGATGAGTCAATTCCTGGATTGTTTTTCGGAGGAACAGGTTTTCAGTATTGTTTCCCGTGCGGGCAAGTCCATGACCGGGAATACCCGCCTGTTCGTGATGGAAACATTTTGGGACCGGCAACGGTTTGAGACTTCGGCATTCTGTCTGGCACAGACAAGTGTTTATTTCACTGCCATGGCAAACGGAAACAGTAAAATGTACTATTCCGGGGATATGATGCGGATTATTGAGAAAGCCGGTCTGAAGATCGACAAGATTCATGATAATATCGGACTGGGACATAGTATTCTGGAATGTGTAAAGAATGAAGAGTGAAAAATGAAGAATGAAAAATTAAAAAAAATGATTATCCGCAATAGTTCCTATTGTAAATTCTTGACTTGAAATCAGGAGCATACGTTACAGCGGCTATCAACAGTCTTTCAAACTGGTTTTCCCCGAAGTAACGCCTGTTGAATTTATAACAGAACTGGTTGAGATAATATTGCAAGTATTCCGGTTTTATCTTGTAATACACGCCCAAGAGCTGTCGTTTGGCATTGCTGATCGCGGTATGGACCCAGGGCAGCACATTGGAAAGATCCTCGTGTGGAATAACGGATGCCGTATGTGAATGGACATGCTCTTTCAATTTAGTGTAAGAAGTTGAGTCATCGGTGGTCAGGTCCGCCGTGCTTTCAACGTGCTCTTTGACATTCCTTGTAATTGTACCGGCTTTCAAGTCGTTGATGACTTTCATCTTCAGGTATCTGACCTTCTTGGGTTTCTTACCCGGTTTGGGGTTTTCAACGGTTTTGCTTTCAGCCATTACCAGCACTTTGGTCTTTTTTTGGCTCCCGCGGCCGCGCTTCAACGGTTTGTCCCTCTCTTGAAGGGATATTTCGGTGGAAAAGAAGGCGTCGTCCAACTCGATGGCTCCCTCAAGGGTGTACTCATCATCGCGTTTGCCCATCACGTCACGCAGTTTATTGACCATTTCCCATATGGGCTGGTAACGCTTGTGCCCCAGCTGGCGCTGCAGCTCCGCCGCGGAAAAGGAGCCCTTGGTCGCCGTGAGCAGGTGCATGGCCACGAACCAGTAACGGTAAGGCAGGTTGGAGTGCTGCATGACGGTGCCTGAACGCAAGGTTTGGCGTGCGCGACAACGCTTGCATTCATAGGCCTGCTTGTTTTCCAGCCAATAATGTTCTTTACAATTGCAATGCCGACAGGTTACTCCCATTTGGTCTCTTTGTTCTTTGAATTTTTTCCGACAGGATTCCTCATCGGGGTAATTTATAGCAAAATCCAGGATATTCATAGCTTGAATCTTTATATCGTTATCGATGTAAATATAATGAATATCAGTGAATTGCACAAGCATTTTTGAAACTTATTTATAACTTTTTCCCGCTAAATTCTTTAGGAATAACTGCGGATAATCATATTAAAAATTAAAAATTAAAAATTAAAAGTGAACCCTTACATATCTTATTTTCAATATCCGGTTTATTCCGATGATGCTGTTCTGGAACTGATCCCGCAACGAGAACCAATGGTGATGGTCGATAAGTTTTTCGGTATAGTCGATCGTGATTCGTTTTCAGGACTTACGGTCACGGAAGAAAACCTTTTCTGTTGCAATGGTATACTCACCGAGGAGGGGGTGATCGAGCATTTTGCACAGTCGGCAGCGGCCCGGATCGGTTTTCTCTTCGTACAAAATAAAGAAACTGTCCCTGTGGGATTTATCGGCGCAGTAAGCAAATTTTCCATCCATGCACACCCCCGGGTCGGAAATGAATTGTTGACAGTGGTTAGCATAATCCAGGAGGTGGGAAATATTACGCTTGCGGGTGTAAAGTCGTGGGTGGAAGATGAATTGATTGCCGAGGGTGAACTGAAAATATACTTGAACAAATAATGAAGCGAAAACAAAAACGGGAAGCGTCGCTTACCGACCGCGTGGAAATTCAGGTGCGGTTCAGCGAAGTGGATGCATTGCAGATAGTATGGCACGGCGAGTATGTGAGATACATCGAAGACGGGCGTGAATCCTTTGGTCAACGCTACGGACTTAGCTATATGGATATGAGGAAAGCCGGTTTTGCAGCGCCGATCGTGAAGCTTGATATTGATTACAAGTTATCCCTCTCATTTAACGAACAGGCCATTGTAGAAACACGCTATGTGGATTGTGATGCGGCAAAGATACAGTTCGACTATACTATTTATCGCAAAAGCGACGGTGCCGTAGTTGCCGAGGCATCAACCACACAGGTTTTCATCCATCTAACCTCAAATTTATTAGAGTTGAATAATCCCGATTTTTATTTGAGATGGAAAGAGAAATGGAACATCCGGTGATTTATCTGACGGCAGATGCCATGATCAGCTCACTGGGGTTTTCTACCGGAGAATGCCGGGAACAGATGCTTCGGTATCAATCGGGTGTGCGGCTTGTCTCCGATTCTCAACTTTATTCCGAATCGTTTTTTGGGGCAAGAATTAATAACGATCGTTTACAGCTACTCGTTACAGAAAATAATTTACACGGCTTTTCACGTTTGGAACAACTCCTTATCCTCTCCATCCGTCAGACGATTGAGAAGAGCGGGGTAAATGTGCAGCAGAGCGACTGTGGGTTTATACTGGTATCCACCAAAGGGAATATTGGCCGTCTTTCCACAGGGAACGAAACCGGGGAAGAACTTCTCCTTTCCCATTCTGCAGAAAAAGTTGCCGCATATTTCAAATTTACTGCTACGCCTATTGTGCTTTGTAATGCCTGTATTTCGGGTGTTTCGGCTATGATTGTGGCAAAGAGACTAATAGGGAGTGGACTGTTTAAGTACATGATAGTGGCGGGTGGAGATGAACTGTCGGACTTTATCGTAAGTGGATTCCACGCGTTTAAGTCGATAAGCACAGGTATTTGTAAACCCTATGATGCCGGTCGTGACGGACTTTCTTTGGGTGAAGCCTGTGGTTCGGTCTTGCTCACCGGCGATAAAATTTGTGTCAGAGAGACGCAACCTGTAGTCCTGCTCGGCGGGGCAATCACTAATGATGCGAACCATATTTCAGGACCGTCGCGTACGGGGGAGGAACTGCATCTGGCAATAGATCAGGCACTAGGGCAAGCCGGCATTTCTATGGAAGACCACTTTTTTATCAACGCACATGGTACGGCCACTCCTTATAACGATGAAATGGAAAGTAAGGCCTTATATCTTTCCGGACTTTCCGGAAAGCCTCTGCAAAGCCTCAAGCCCTATTTCGGGCATACGCTTGGTGCGGCAGGAGTGATCGAAACAATTCTTTGCAAGCAGCAACTCGAGAACAATATAGTATTTGGTGTGCCGGGGTTTGAAACCATCGGTGTACCATATCCTCTCAATATTGATTCCCGGCATCGCCCAATGAACCTCACTTATTGTCTGAAAACGGCTTCGGGCTTTGGCGGTTGTAATGCAGCCGTTGTGATTGGGAAAGAGCGTGCGGTTGAAGTCTTTCCCCAAACCTCAAAAAGAACGAAAATTCTCTCTACATGCAGTATAAGTCCTTCGGGAGTGTATCTCAATGATGAACGTGTGTTTGTGAATGAACTGGCGGACGATTTTCCTATTTTTATCCGCAAAGTGTATGCATTTCTCGGCTTGGCATATCGCAAGTTTTACAAGATGGACGATTTATCGAAACTGGGTTTTATCACCACTGCCTGGCTTACCCGTTCAGTGGATGGGTTTGCAGAGTTGCCTCCTGAATCGAAAGGTGTCATCATGGCGAATTGTTCTTCATCACTCGATACGGATATCCAGTATCGTCGGAATCTTGATGCGGTGGGCGACCGGGAGGCGAGTCCTGCCATTTTTGTGTATACACTGCCCAATGTCATGTTGGGTGAGATATGCATCTATTGGAAGATGAAGGGCGAAAATATCTTTTTTATCCAACGGGAATTTGATAAGGACTTTTTGATGCAATATGCCGAAATAGTGATGAATGAACAGGGTTTACACTATTGTATCGTGGGCTGGTGCGACTTGCTGGGTGAAAACTTTCTGTCGGAATTTTATTTGATGGAAAGATAAGGGTTCGTTACCTTTGTTGTATAAAATAATATTATCTTTATTTATGGATCAACTGAAACAAGCACTAAAGGAGGCGCTGATTCAAGCGCTGAACCTGGAAGATATAACCGCAGAAGAGATCGTGGACGAAGACCCGCTTTTCGGTGACGGATTGGGACTGGATTCTATCGATGCACTTGAGATCATTCTTATTCTCGAGCGCAATTACGGTATTCGCCTGACGAAACCTGAAGAAGCCAGGGATATTTTTTATTCTATCAATACGTTGGCCGATTTTATCGACAAGAACCGTAAAAAATGAGTGTTGCCGTTACCGGTATAGGGTGCATATCAGGTCTGGGATGTGGTGCTGAAGAGCATCTGCAGGCATTCAGGGCCGGAGGGAGCGGATTGGGAAAGGTTACACTTTTTCAGACCAGACTCCAGGTACCCGTTGCGGAGGTAAAAGTAAGCAACGAACAGTTGAAAAGCTATCTTGGAGTGGATTCGGATCGTCTGTTCTCCCGAACTGCTTTGCTCGGAATGACGGCAAGTAAGCAAGCATTTCAGGATGCCGGACTTTCTAACAGTCATTTGCGTATAGGGCTGGTCTCATCATCATCGGTGGGCGGAATGGATTTGAGTGAGCAGTTCTTTGCCGATTATGCTGCCAATCCCCAAAAAGGGCGTTTACGCATGGCTGCACATCACGATATTGGCGACCATACCGAGTCTATTGCCGACTATTTGCAATTGGACGGTTTCCGGACGAGTATCAGTACCGCCTGTTCCTCGTCGGCCAATTCCATTATGTTTGGGGCACGGATGATCGAGCAGGGCTTGCTCGATGTGGTGATAGCCGGAGGGACTGATGCATTATGTCGCTTTACGCTCAACGGTTTCAATTCGTTGATGATCCTCGACAATGTTCCTTGTCGCCCGTTTGATGAGAGCCGTGCAGGGCTTAATCTGGGTGAAGGTGCAGGTTATTTGGTGCTGCAATCGGAGAAATCGCTCATGCCGGGATCGAAAGTGTATTGCCGGCTCACGGGTTATGCCAATGCTAATGATGCCTATCACCAGACCGCATCATCTCCCGAAGGAGAGGGGGCTTTCCTGGCAATGCGACATGCTTTGGAAAAAGCCGGCATCGAACCCTCAGTTGTTGATTATATCAATGTGCACGGAACGGGAACAAGCAATAACGATCTATCCGAAAGTACCGCGATCAAACGACTTTTCGGTGAGCATGTACCGCCGTTCAGTTCCACCAAATCGTTTACCGGGCATACGCTTGGTGCGGCAGGAGGACTGGAAGCCGTTTTCAGTGTACTAGCCATTAGTGAACGGGTAATTTATCCCAGTCTCAATTTCAGGACACCGATCACTCAAACCGGATTATCTCCCGTTACCAGGATGATGGAGGATCAGGATATAACCACTGTACTTTCCAATTCCTTTGGATTTGGCGGAAACAACGCATCGTTAATTTTTCAGAAATAAAGTGCAATGGACACACATTCCGTTTATATACAATCTCTTGCATCCATTTATCCGCAGGATAAAGCGGTGGAAGGCCGTTTGTCCGCCTCTGAACCCGATTATAAGGAGTGGATCAAAGAGGCAGGGTTGCGCCGCCGCATGAGCCGTATTGTAAAGATGGGTGTCACGGCCGGTTTGCAATGTTTGCAAGATACATCTAAAAAACCGGAAGCAATTATCACCGCTACAGGATTGGGTTGTCTTGCCGATACCGAGAAGTTTTTACAGTCGATCGGCTCGCAGAATGAGGAGTTGTTGTCGCCAACACCCTTTATCCAATCGACCTTCAATACCATAGGTGCACAGATCGCTTTACTGTCGGCCAACAAAACCTATAATAGCACCTATGTGCATCGTGCATTCTCTTTTGAGAGTGCCTTGCTCGATGGTATGATGCAGTTGCAGGGAGGGGATGCCGGAAGCGTGCTTGTAGGTGCTGTGGACGAGCTTACGCCAACGGTATATCATATTCTGGAACGCATGGGTACATGGCGAAAATTTCCTGCAGGAGAGGGAGCATCCTTCTTTTTATTGGGAAATAAAAGAACAGCACAAACTACTGCCCGCATTGTGGCGGTGGATATGCAGAGTGGTAATTTTTCCCGGGAGCAATTAACCCAAAAGTACTCAGGTTTTTTGCAGACAAATGGAGTCGCTGATGCCCGTATCGTTTCCGGGGAAATGTTCAAATCTATTTGCGGCGAATACCAGACGGCCTCCTCGTTTGGTTTATGGTACGCCTGTACGCAATTGAGTGGTGACGGCTTTGTGCTGGTTACCAACTCCTACCTGAATAATCATACGGCAGTCTTGATAGAAAAATTTACAGAAGAATGATCTGGCTTGGTATTGGGGTTTTAATGCTGATTCTGGCGTTTATGCTGTTTTGGGCTTCCTGGTCCATTTCTGCGGGAGTGTACCTGAAAACGGTCTGTAAACTCAATACCAATGAAAAGGTGGTCGCACTCACTTATGATGATGGGCCGGAACCTGCAACAACATTACCGCTGCTCGAAGTGCTGAAGAAATATAATGTCAAAGCCTGTTTTTTTTGTATCGGAAAGAAAGCGGAACAATTCCCCGATATTGTCAGGCAGATCGTGGATGGAGGACATGAAATAGGGAACCATTCATATAGTCATGAAAGTAAGTTTCCGCTTTACGGAAAACGGAAGATGAAAGATGATTTGTTGAGAGCGCAGCAGGTTCTCGAGCGCGCTTCGGAACGGCAAGTGTGTCTTTTTCGCCCTCCTTTCGGTGTAACCAATCCCAAGGTAGGAAGTGTGGTTAGGCAATTTGGGTGGACCACCATCGGATGGAGTATCCGGTCACTTGATACGCAAGCCCAAACAGCAGATAAAGCATTGTATCGGATTAGACGAAAACTGAAACCGGGAGTCATTATTTTGTTGCATGACCGGATGCCGTTTTGCGCAGAATTGACGGAAAAACTATTGATACATCTGAAAGAAAACGGATATAAGGTGGTGGTACCAATAATGAGTGATGATTTAATAATTTGAAGATGTGATGATTGGATAATAGGCTAATGAGTTTCTTAATTTTTCACTTTTAATTTTTCATTTAGTTTTTAGTTCAAAAAATCGATAGTATGTATAGATTTACAGCCCTGTTATATGTCCTTTTGCTCTCTTTTACCATCTTCGGACAAGAGAGGAAGCCCATTACGAATGCAGTGGAGTTTGAAAAGAAACTGAGAGATGCTGCAGGGAAGATCCAGTCGGTGGAAAGCAGTTTCCGGCAGGAGAAATTCATGAAAGTTTTTTCCGATAAAATGGTTTCTACCGGTATGTTTTACTACCGTAAACCTAATAAGATTAGTCTTCAATACGAAAAACCGATGCAGTATGCCGTTACCATTAATGGCGATAAATTGCAAACACTCACAGGGGGGAAAAAGACAACCGTTAATCTCGGTTCAAACAAAATGATGGTACAAATGAAAGGCCTGATTGAAGCGAGCATGATAGGTAATATTTCAGCTTTGGATAGGGAGTATGATTTAGAGTATTTTCAGTCGGACTCAGAATATTTTGTAAACATAGTACCGGCAAGTAAGGCTGTAAAGGTTTATATTAAGGAAATCGATATTACTTTCGACAAGAAAACGATGGACGTAAAACGGCTCCGGATGACTGAGAACAATGATGATTATACTGATTACATTTTCACCAATTCTCAATATAACACACTTCAATTGGATGAGAAATTCACTGTTCGTTAGTATTGCAGCCTTTTGTCTGCTCGCTACTTCGTGTGCATCCTCCATACGCAGCGGATGCAGACAAGCCGAAACAGTGTCTCTTACCCGTGCCGATATTCCGTCGGTGATAGAAGCAAGCGATAGCCTGCAAACTTTCGACATGGAAATATCATTTTTTGGAAAACACCTGAATGGAATGATGCTTGTGAAGAGACAAGATCGCGAAACTGTCCGAATACTTATCAATAGCTACTTCGGAATGAGTATGGCTGATTTTGAATTACGGCCTGATACCTTTGTTATACATTATCTGCTCGATGCCATGAACAAACCGCCGATGGTAAACCTTTTCAAAAACAATTTCACATTATTGTTTGGAGCCCATCTACCGGAACATTTCGTAGCGCAGAAATCGTTGTGCAGGCAATCTGAAGAACTGATTTCAGCAGAGACTCCGAACGGAAAATATCAATACAGAATAAATCGTGAGGATCAGAAAATTATCAAAATAAAAGCTCCCGGTGTAAATGTTGAGGTTCCATACCCTGTCTATCCGTTTACTATTACCCTGAAATATCGTGGTATTTTTGGCCCTACAATAGTGATCAGGGAGATGGAATAACCGAAGATCATCCGCCTTGCAACAGGTAAAATCAAAAATTTCATGTACATTTGTGTGATCTAAGAGCTGCATTCTTAATGGATAAATTGGAAAAACTTTTTCAACTCAAGTTTCAAAGCGAGACTGGGGGGATTTGCCGTTTCCGTTGTGAAACAGATGCTACACACTCTGTTTTTGCAGGTCATTTTCCCGAAATGCCTATAGTACCGGGTGTATGCCTGTTAAATGTGGTGAAGCGTGCCGTCTCCGCAAGATTGGAATGTACTGTTTCTTTTGAGAAAATCAGAGAGTGTAAATTTTTGTCGGCAATAAATCCTATGGAGAATAAGGTATTTGATATAGAATTCGGGTTGACCGACGATCAGGAAGTGCGTGCTGCAGTTTTTATAGGCGACACGCAGTGTATGAAACTGAAAGCCACTTTGTCTCGCGAATGGAAGAACATCTGAAAAATACGATTATAATAATTCCCACATACAATAACGCAACCACAGTGGGCGGTGTGATTAAGCGTACCCTTCCTTTCGGACTTCCTATATTAGTGGTAAACGACGGTTCAACAGATAATACCCCGGAAGTGTTGTCTCAATTTCCGGAGGTTCGTGTTATCCATCTCCTCAAAAACAAAGGTAAGGGAGCAGCACTGAAAGCCGGTTTGAAAACGGCTGCCAAAGAGAATTTCCGCTATGCCATCACACTCGATTCCGACGGGCAGCATTATCCCGAAGATATTCCCGTCTTTTTGAACGAGATTGAAAAGACACCTGATGCGCTGCTTGTAGGGTCACGCAACTTGCAGGCAGATAATATGCCCGGTAAGAATACCTTTGCCAATAAATTTTCGAACTTCTGGTTCCGGATCGAAACAGGAAAAAAAATGGGGGATACACAATCGGGTTACCGGCTTTATCCTTTAGAAAAAATAAAAAATCTGAAACTCTTCACCGGAAAATATGAGTTTGAGTTGGAGATCATTGTGCAATCGGCCTGGCGTGGGGTGAATGTACGTAATGTACCCGTACGGGTATATTATCCACCCGAAGGTGAACGGGTGAGCCACTTCCATCCATGGCGTGATTTTACCCGCATCAGCCTGCTCAATACCGTTTTAGTATTGATTGCGTTACTCTGGTATTATCCATGGAAAACGGTACGCAGTCTGACAAAGGAAAATATACGGAAATTTATCCGGAACAATATCACTCATTCCACTGAAAGCAATGGACGAATTGCCGGTGCCGTGATGCTGGGTGTTTTTATGGGAATTGTGCCGGTATGGGGTTATCAGATGATGATCGCTTTTCTGCTGGCGCATTTGCTCAAACTCAACAAAGTGATTACGCTTGTGGCATCCAATATCAGTATTCCACCGATGATCCCGATTATCCTGTTCGGAAGTTATGCTACCGGTGCCCGGTTGTTGGGTAGGGCATTGAATTTCTCTGTCGAAAATATGTCGCTTGAATTTGTGATGAGTTCGCTCCTGCAATATGTTTTGGGTAGTATAGTCTTTGCCATGGCATGCGGTTTGGTTGCCGGGCTGCTTTGCTACATGCTGTTAATAATATTCCGTAAACCCAAAACGGCTGTGCTATGAGTAAATTCTTTGTCAACATCTACGAATATTTATCGCGAAAGAAGATTTTGCGAAATGTATTGATGTTTGGCAGTTTTGTGCTGTTGCTCCTGTTTGCCGTCCAGTTGCGTTTCGAAGAAGAATTTACCCGTTTTTTCCCCGATAATGCGAGTTCAGAAAAAAGCGAACAGGTCTTTCAAAATCTCAAAGTAAAAGACAAGATCATCGTGATGGTTTCATCGCGAGATTCACTCAGGCAGGAAGAGTTGCTTGACTCGATTGTGCTTGCAGGCGACCGGATGAGTGAATTGATCGGCTTGGGTGTTGCTGCTGATTATCTGCTCGATATCCTGTCGGAAGTGGGAGGAGGTGTGGTGGATCAGACCAGCGATTTCCTGTATGGCCATCTGCCCGCTTTTCTGGCAGATGATGACTATCAGCGCATGGATACGCTGTTGACGGAAGATGCTATTGATCAGCGGATGCGGCAAAATCTTGTAAATCTGATGTCGCCTGCCGGACTTGCTCTTAAATCAACCATCCCGCGAGATCCGCTGGGTCTTGGTGGAAATGTAATGCTGGGACTGAAAGATTTTGAAAATATCTCGAATTACGAAATATATGACAACCATATCTTCTCGTCCGATCTATCTACGCTTTTGCTTATTCTTTCGCCAAAATACGGTACGGGAGAAACCGGAAAAAATGACAATTTGATTGCTGAATTGGAAAGACTTTCGACCGAAGTGGAGCAGGAATATTCCGGTCTGCGTGTACAGTTCTTTGGTGGCCCCTCGGTAGCGGTGTACAATGCCCGGCAGGTGAAAAAAGATACCTATCTTACACTCGGAGTGGCATTACTTGTCATCATCCTGTTTATGTCGGTGATGTTCAGAAGCCGAAGTGCAATCCCTCTTTTGCTTACTCCGGTCGTTTACGGTGGAGTTTTTGCTTTGGCAATGATTTTTTTCATCAAAGGATCTATTTCGGCTATTGCCATAGGGGTAGGAGCGGTAGTGTTGGGTATTGCACTGAGCTATTCCATTCACGTAATCACCCACTACAACCATGTGAAATCCCGACACCAACTGGTCGAAGAGCTTTCCTATCCGTTGGTTGTAGGTGGATTCACCACCATCGGTGCATTCCTTTCGCTGCTGTTCACTTCGTCCGACATGTTGCGTGATTTCGGATTGTTCTCTGCCCTTTCGTTAGTGGGCACCACTCTGTTCTGTTTGATCTTCCTGCCTCATCTCCTGGGCAGAAAAACCGATTCGCAAACCTCACGGAAAGCGTTGGAGATAGTGGGGAAAATCACATCTTATCCTTTTGAGAAGAATAAAGTTCTTTTGGTTGTAATCTTTGTAATTTTTATTGCCGGACTTTTCACGATGGGCAATGTGAAATTCGACAGTGATATGTCTAACCTGAATTATGAACCCGCAAGTATCAAAGAGGCCGAGAAGAAAATGAACCGTCTTTTTATGACGGGCGACCGGCAACAGGTCATGTTTGTTTCGGTAGGAGAAACAGTGGATGAGGCACTGCAAAATTATGCCGAAAATAATCAACTCCTTGTCCGATTAAAAACCGAGGGAAAGATTCGGGACTTTGTCTCGTCGGAGAAACTGATGATCTCGCCGCAACAGCAGCAAGAGCGTATCCGTCGATGGAATGATTTCTGGACACCCGACAGGAAACAATGGCTGAAAACCGAAATTAGGGAGAGTGGAGCTAAATATGGTTTCTCTCCCGATGCTTTTGAGCCGTTTTTTAGCTTGTTGGATAAAGAATTCCTGCCCTTTTCCCCGGAAGAGTTGGGTGAGAATATTCCATTTCTTGCAGATTGGGTGGTGAGTGACGGCAATTCGCTTCTCTGCATTACCCAGGTGCAATTATCCGACAGTCAAAAAGATTTTGTATATGATACAATGGGGTCTGATCCTGATCTGGTGATCTTCGACCGTGCATTTTTTATCAATAAATGGGTTTCGGTGATCAATGACGATTTCAATACCATTTTATTCCTGTCGTCGCTGATTATCTTTCTGGCATTGCTCATTTCATACGGGCGGTTCGAACTTACGTTAATGGCTTTTGCACCGATGGCGATCAGTTGGGTGATTATTCTGGGATTGATGGCCATCTTCGGCATCGAATTCAATATTATCAATATCATATTGTCCACGTTTATTTTTGGATTGGGCGACGACTTCTCCATCTTTATGATGGATGGTATGCAGCAGGAATATCGTACCGGTAAGAAATTGGTCGACTCCCACAAAATAGCTATTCTGTTTTCGGCATTTACCGCTACAGTGGGAATGGGTGTACTGATCTTTGCCAAACATCCCGCATTGAAATCTATTTCGTTGATCAGCATCCTGGGCATGATGTCTGTTTTGCTGGTTTCATATACGGTGATCCCGGTTCTGTTCCGCACTTTCATTACCCGTCCCGCACGTAAAGGAAATTATCCTTACACGCTTTTTTATCTGGTATCCACGGCACTTATCTATGTGTCATTTGTATTGGGAAGCCTTCTTCTGTTTATTGTAAGACTGCTGCTAGCGTTAGTTCCCATTCCGGTCAGAAAGAAAAAAGCGCTGTTCAGCCGAATGATCATGTACAGTACACGGCTGTTCCTCTTCCTGATTTTCTATACAAGGAAGAAGATCATTAATGACTGTAACGAAGATCTGAAAAAGCAGGCTGTTATCGTAGCTAATCATCAATCCATGATCGATATCCTGATCATGCTTTCGCTCTCACCAAAAATTGTGATGGTAACCAATCGATGGGTGTGGAATTCTCCTGTTTTCGGACATGTAGTGCGATATGCCGGATTTATATCTACCCAAAAAGGGTTTGAAAACATGGGTGAAACGCTTCGGGAGAAAGTCGCCGATGGCTATTCGGTTGTAGTATTTCCTGAGGGAACCCGGTCGGCTGATGGAAAAATTAAAAGGTTTCACAAAGGCGCTTTTATGCTGGCTGAAAGTTTGCAGTTGGACATCGTTCCGATAGTGATTTACGGTACAGGGCAGATACTCAATAAACGCCAGATGTTTTATGTGAAGCCGGGTACTTACGGTGCAAGCTTTTTACCGAGAATTCCGGCTGAAAAGCTATCAGAATACGGCTCGGCACATGATGCCGCAAAAGCGGTGAAAAACACCATAAGCAAAGAATATTATCGGTTACAAGAGTGTTACGACCGGCCTGAAAACCTCTATTTCAGGCATAAACTTGTCCAGAATTATGTATATAAAGGGCCGGTGGAGGAGTGGTATGTGCGGGTGAAATCGGCAATGGAGAAATATTACGCTTATTTCGAACGTATTATTCCCCGCAGTGCCTCGGTGGTGGATGTAGGTTGCGGATACGGTATGCTCGCTTATATGTTGTCCACGACTTCAGCTGAGCGTAGGGTTTTGGGTATTGATTACGACGAGGATAAAATTGCGATAGCCAATCACAATTTCTCTAAAACGGCACAACTTCGTTTTGATTGTACTGATGCGTTAGAGTACGATTATCCGTCTGCCGATGTCTTCGTGGTAAATGATATGCTACATTACATGGATTACCGCTCGCAGGAGATTTTGTTGGAGAAATGTGTGGAGAAAATAAATGACAATGGCATGATCATCGTCCGCGATAGTGATGCCGACCGGAACCGCGGGCACAAGGTAACCCGGTTCACCGAGATGCTTTCCACCCGTTTCTTCAAATTCAACAAAACCGAACAACAGTTGCAGTTCCCTACGGCAAAACAGTTTGAAGTATTTGCCCAAAAGCACGGCCTGGATTTGGAGCGGCATTCGAATGACAAGCTGACATCCAATCAGGTTTTTATATTCAGAAAGAAAGAGGGATAACGTTTTATGCAAAAATATGATATTGTCATTATCGGTAGTGGATTAGGCGGATTGCTCTGCGGAGCAGTACTCTCCAAAGAGGGCTATTCGGTATGCGTGCTTGAGAAAAATGGCATACCGGGTGGCTGTTTTCAAGGATTCAAGCGTTACGGACGCATGCTGGATACCGGTGTGCACTATATCGGGAGCATGGATGAAGGTGAGATTTTGCACCGCTGTTTCTCTTATCTGGGCATTATGGATGAGATCAAACTTGTCCGTTTGGATGAAGAGGGTTTCGACCGGATTGTCTATCCCGACAAGTCCTATTCCTATGCGATGGGGGAAGAACGGTTTATTGAGACTCTCGCCAGAGACTTTCCGTACGAGAGGGAAAACCTGCAACATTATATGAAAATGATCTCGGATATTGCAAGTGCGGTGACTGTAGATGGATTCAAGAAAGGTAGGATTTCAACCTCAAATCTGGATGTGTTTTCTCTCTCGGCCTGGAAGACCATTGCCGGGATCACTCAAAATGAACGCCTGCGCCATGTGCTTTCGAATCCGGCCATGCTCTACGGCGGTGACAAACTGGTGTCTACCTTTTATATTCATGCAATGACCACATCGTCTTACCTGCATGGTTCCTACCGTTTTGTAGGGAGTAGCATGCAACTGACAGACGCTCTTATACGCAAGATTGAGGGTAATGGCGGAAAAGTGATTACACTTGCGCAGGCTACAGCGATCCGTTGTGACCAGAATATGGTGAGTGGGGTGGAGGTGAACAACCGGGGACTGATTCAGGCAAAGTATGTCATATCTACGATGCATCCGATGAAAACACTCGAAATCACAGATAGAACCACCAACATCCGTAAGGCATACCTGTCGAGACTGAGTTCATTGCCCAATTCCTATGGTTTTTTCACCGTGTACCTGATCAAGAAAAAAAATGCTGATCGATATATCAATCATAATATCTATTTTTATGCCGATGGGCAGGATGCATGGCACAGGACATCTTTTCCGGATGATAAGGGTGTGGTTGGTGTATTGACCTCGATGCGTCCCAATGAACATGATATCCGGTATACCAATGTGGTAGAATTGCTCACGCCAATGCTTTACCAAGAAGTAGAACCGTGGAAAGATACCCTTTATGAGCGGCGCGGTGATGATTACCGGCAATTCAAGGAACGGAAAACCGAAGATATTCTCCGGTTTGTCAGACAGTTTGATCCCTCTGTTCTGGAGAATACGGAGCACATAGTGACTACGACTCCACTGTCGTACCGTGACTATACCGGTACACCCGAAGGTTCGGCATATGGCATAATGAAAAATTACCAGAATCCGCTTTCCACGCTTATTCCGATACGTAGCAAGGTGAGAAATCTTTTTTTTGCCGGACAAAATGTAAATATGCACGGTGTGCTCGGGGTGACACTCACATCCCTGATCAGTTGCAGTGAATTGCTGGGCGAAGAATATATTGCAAAGAAAATAGGAAACAGTTGATATGCATATCCTGCTAAAAATAGCAAAATGGCTGACTGTAGGGGTTTTAACTTTATTAATAATCCTTGCGGCAGGTTCGTATATTCTTTATTCATCTGCCGATATGAAGCAACCCGATCTGAGTGTGTCGGATCTGCAGGAACTGCCGCTATCCATCGCGGACAGCCTCCGTTCATACGGAGACAACACCCTTGTCCTGAACCGGCAGGGACTCTGGGAATTGTATGTGAAAGGTACTCCTTTTGAGAGGGGAGTCGCCATTGGACGCATTTCGGAAGACCTGCTTTATTATCAGGAGAAAGTATTTGTAGATGAAATTAAAAAAATCATTCCCTCAGAAAAATACCTGAAATTTCTGCGTTATTTTCTGGTAATCTTTAACCGTAATTTGGGTGAACAGATTCCTGAGGAAAACCGGGAAGAGATTTATGGTATTTCACTTTCGTGTACAGACGAGTTCGATGCCATCGGGACACCCTATGAGCGTCAGCTCAACTACCATGCGGCCCATGACATCGGCCATATGATGCAGGCATATATGCTGGTGGGTTGTAGCTCGTTTGGCGTTTGGGGAAGTGAAAGTGCCGGCTCAACATTGATTATCGGTCGTAATTTCGACTTTTTCGTGGGTGAAGAGTTTGCCAAAAACAAAGTAGTGGCCTTTTATAATCCCGATAAAGGTTATAAATTTGCTTCAGTCTGTTGGATTGGTATGACAGGCGTGCTTTCGGGAATGAACGAAGCGGGGCTTACCGTTACTATTAACGCATCGCAAGCATCCATACCCACTGGTTCTGCAACACCTGTTTCAATCCTGGCCCGTATTATTCTACAGTATGCCTCCACTATTGATGAGGCTTATAAAATAGCCGAAGCGCACGAGACATTTGTGGCCGAAAGCCTGCTTATCGGCTCAGCAAAGGATGGAAAAGCTGTGATTATCGAGAAGTCTCCCGATGAAATAGGAATGTACCAATCATCGTCCGAACGGATTGTATGTACCAATCACTATCAATCCGACGTATTTGAGAATGATTCAAAAAATATGGATAATATCCGCACAACAGATAGTGATTACCGCTTGCACCGGATGAATGAATTACTCGATCGCGCAGGAAAAGTCGACCATCAAAAAGCCGCCGGAATCCTGCGTGATACGTTGGGCTTGCAAGACAAACTTATCGGACTTACTAACGAGAAATCGATCAACCAATTCATCGCACATCACTCAGTGATTTTCAAACCGCAGGAACTGAAAATGTGGGTCACTACCTCACCATGGCAAATGGGAGAATTTGTGATGTATGACTTGGCTGAAATTTTCGGGAAAATGGACAGTACGAAAATCACCGTATCCAGTGTAGATGCAGCTCTGTCCATAGAATCCGATGCCGGGCTCTTTTCCGGTACTTACGCCAATGTTCTTGATTATCGTCGGATAAAAGATGAAATCGGTAGCGCCATGAGAAAGGGCGAAACTGTGGATCCTCAGGTGCTGGAAATATTCCTGCAAACCAATGCCGAATATTATTATACTTATGAACTATTGGGAGATTATTACTTTTCACAGGATAAACCAACTGAAGCCCTTCGTTATTGGCAAACGGCATTGACAAAGGAAATTCCACGTTTGGGAGATAAGGAGAATATTGAGAAAAAGATCAGAAAAAACAACCGGAAATGAAACATCATACTCATATTCAGTTTGAAACAGCAGATACCATCAGGAGATTTCAAGAGAAATTACTGGTAGAAAACATCGGATATCTGGCAGTACGTTCGCCATTTTATCAAAGGATGTTTGCCGAAAACAATATCGATTTTCGAAAAATCCAAACGCTGGAAGATCTGCGTCACCTGCCCACTACCGATAAGGTTGATCTGCAAAAGCATAATCATGATTTTATCTGCGTGGATCGTTCGGAGATAATCGATTATGTCACCACATCCGGTACTTTGGGTGAACCGGTGATGTTTGCCCTGACCAATAACGATCTCGACCGGCTGGCTTATAATGAGTATCTTTCTTTTTCTACAGCCGGCTGTTCGGCAGCCGATGTGATGCAGTTGATGACCACGCTCGATCGTCGGTTTATGGCCGGATTGGCGTATTATATGGGTGCCCGTATGCTTGGTGCGGGAATTATACGGGTTGGAAACGGAATACCACAACTGCAATGGGATAGTATTCGTACCGTTAAACCCACATTTTGTATGGTGGTACCCTCGTTTCTGCTCAAACTGATTGACTATGCCGAGCAGAACGGTATCGATTATAATGCAAGTTCGTTAAAGAAAGCTATCTGCATCGGCGAGAATCTCCGCAATCCCGATCTCACGCTGAATACGTTGGGACAGCGTATCCATGAGAAATGGCATGTACCCATGCTCTTGAGTACTTATGCTTCGACCGAGATGCAGGCATCGTTTACCGAATGTGAGCATCAGAACGGTGGACATCAGCAACCCGAACTGATTATCACCGAGTTTCTGGATGATGCCGGGAATCCGGTACCCGAAGGAGAACCGGGAGAAGTTACCATTACTACCTTGGGTGTTACAGGGATGCCCCTTTTACGATTCCGGACGGGAGACATTTGCTGTCATTACACTTCGCCTTGTGCATGCGGGCGGAACAGCATCCGGTTGAGTCCTCTCGTAGGGAGGAAAGGCCAACTAATCAAATTTAAAGGCACTTCGCTCTATCCGCCGGCGCTTTACGATGTGCTCGACAATATACCACAAGTAAAGGATTATATTATAGATGTCTATACCAATGATCTGGGTACTGATGAGATCGTGGTGCGGGTGGGTTGCGAGCATCCTTCGGAAAAGTTTGAAAAGGAATTGAAAGATCTCTTCCGCTCCCGTGTGCGGGTAGCACCCACTATCCAGTTTGCTTCTCCGGAGTATATTGCCAAAATTAAGTATCCCGAAACGAGCCGGAAGGCAATCAAGTTCGTGGATCTGAGGTGAACCAACTTGCGTACATTAAATAGTTGCCGGCTATTTTCTGGTTCATCTCCTTGGATTGCTCCGGATCGACCTTCTTGACGAACTTGGCCGGTACACCGGCATAGATGCTGCCGGGTTCCACTTGTGTACCGCTGAGCACTACAGAGCCGGCAGCGATGATGGCCCCTTCGCCTACCACAGCATGATCGAGCACGATAGCGCCCATGCCAATAAGTGCACCGTCTTTCACTTCAGCACCGTGGATAACTGCATTATGACCGATGGATACATCATTCCCGATGATTGATACCGACTTC
Source organism: Proteiniphilum saccharofermentans (assembly GCF_900095135.1). Lineage (NCBI taxonomy): Bacteria > Pseudomonadati > Bacteroidota > Bacteroidia > Bacteroidales > Dysgonomonadaceae > Proteiniphilum > Proteiniphilum saccharofermentans. The sequence continues at coordinate 3,512,860 of NZ_LT605205.1, read as the reverse complement.
TGATACAAGGTATGAATAACTGTACCATCCTGTATGTTCACCCGGTCTCCGATACGAATAGAGTTCACATCACCGCGCAACACGGTATTGAACCAGATACTGCAATCACGGCCGATGATCACATCTCCGATGATAGTGGCATTTTCTGCCATATAAGTGTTTTCACCGATTTCAGGTGTGAAACCGCGAACTGATTTTATAAGGGGCATTTGTTTGAAAAATTACTAATTACCAATTACCAATCTTTAAATCTTTAAATCTTTGAATCTTTGAATTTTTAAATCTTTGAATCTTTGAATCTTTGAATTGAAACAACATCCGGCGGAACCAAAATCAGCACAGCTAAATCTCAAATCCTGATTCCTAATTCTCAAATTATATCGCTTTTGTTTTACGCTTCAGCCATGCTCTTTCCTCTTCGTTCAGATATCTTTTGAGTTTTTTGAACACCATTTTATGATAATTGTTGAGCCATTTGATCTCATTTTTGGTGAGTAGCTTTTTGACTATCGGTTTGGTGTCGATAGGACAAAGCGTGATGGTTTCAAAATTATAAAAAGTACCGAACTCTTTGGTCTTCTTGTACTCTTGTGTGACAATCAGGTTCTCTATGCGGATACCATACTGGTTGGCACGATATACCCCCGGCTCGTTGGAAGTAACCATTCCCGGCCTGAGCTGAGTCGGGTTTTCTTCCATACGTATGCTTTGAGGCCCTTCGTGAACGTTGAGGAAATGTCCGATGCCGTGTCCGGTACCGTGCCAGTAAGTGAGCTCGTTTTCCCACAGTGCTTTTCTGGCAAGGATATCAAGTTGCGACCCACGTGTCCCTTCGGGATAGATAGCGGTAGCCAGGGCAATATGTCCTTTCAACACTAGGGTATAATCTTTTTTCATCTGTCGGCTTAACTTACCGACAGTCACCGTGCGGGTGATATCGGTCGTCCCGTCTTTGTACTGGCCACCGGAATCGATCAGTAATAATCCTTCCGGCTGTACCTGTAGGGAGGTTGCGGGAGAAGCATGATAATGAATAACGGCGCCATTCCCCGCATATCCGGCAATAGTGCCGAAACTGTCGCCTACAAAGAGATCCTGTTGAGAACGATACTCATGCAACTTTTCTTCCACGGTCATTTCTGTCACTTCTCCTGCGGGAACGGCCTTTTCCAGCCACATATAGAATTTCACAAGTGCCACACCGTCTTTGATCATGGCATTCCTGAATCCTTTTAATTCAGTTTCGTTCTTTATGCTCTTCATCAGATCCACGGGCGACGGTACGTCCACAATCTTGCATGAGGAAGGGATAGTTTGCAGCAACTTATAATTGATTTTATTACCGGTAATGCAGACAGTGTTATTTTCCGGTAATCCGGCGACATATTCGAAAATATCATTATAGTCGGTAATCTTAATCCCTTGCTTTTTATACGTCTTAGCTACTTCATCGGTCAACTTTTCGGGATCGATAAACAGTACTGTCTCCTTCTCCGAAACGTAGCCATATGCAACTGCTACGGGGTTGTAATCCACGTCGTTTCCCCGAAGATTAAAAGTCCATGCTACCGCATCGAGGGTTACTATGATCAAGCCGTCCGCATCCACCTTTTTCAATTCGGCATTGATACGGGCGATCTTGCTCGTAACTGGTTCCCCGGCTACGCTGTCAGGCAAAGTGAAGACTTTGTTTTCAGGGATTTCCGGACGATCCTTCCATATGGTTGCAAAAGGATCAAGGGAGGTTTCCAATCGAATCCCTTTTGCATCGAGTTTTGTTTTTAGGGCTTTTGCATCGGAGGCTGCGTAAACCAATCCGTCGATTCCCACTGTCCCGCCGGTGCCGGCCTGCTCAATGATCCAATCCGTCATATCGGGTGTGTCCGGTTGCCCCATTTTAAACAATTCGAATCCCGTATCTTTCAGTTCGTCGGCCGCTTGAAGGAAATAGCGCGAATCCGTCCATACACCTGCTTTATCTTTTGCGACTACAGCCGTTCCTGCGGAACCGGTAAAGCCGCTGATCCATTTTCTGGATTCCCAGTGCTTGGGTGGGTACTCACTCAGATGGGCATCAGTACTGGGAACGATGAATAGATCGAGTTGTTTCTCCTCCATAAATTGCCTTATGGCTGAAAGTCTTTTGGGAATTTCGGTTGTCTTCATATGATTATAAATTTGCTTTCATTATATTTGTATTTAGAACAACAAATATAACGAAATATTCCCATAATTGAGTTCCTGATAAGAAGAATAAATCAATGAAGACATCTATCGAATTAAAAAATATGTATTTTTTTGCTTACCATGGTGTATTGGAACATGAGACAATTCACGGAAATAATTTTTCCGTGACATTGCGCTTCTCAGCCGATTTATCAGAGGCCTGTATCAGCGATGACATTAAGGATACGGTCAATTATGCGGAAGTATATGGTTTGGTAAAAGAGGAGATGGCAAAACCTTCCAAATTGATTGAAAATGCAGCATACCGTATTTTACGGAGAGTGAAGGAGGCATTTCCGGAGATCGGTCGCATTGAGGTGGAATTGGCAAAAATGAATCCACCCGTTGCCGGGCAAATGGACCAGTCGACAGTGATTATTTCAGAATAAAAATAAATGTTTTGGTTATATGAAGATAAATGTGTTATTCTTGCTCCTTTTCTCTTTAGCAGCGCAATTGTTACGAGCACAGGCGACGCCTCCTATAATTCCATTGCCCGGATCCTATCAGGAAGTCACCGGCTCATTTCTATTGGACAGTAAGACAACGGTATACATTAACGATCCATCGTTTTCTGACGAAGCCCTTTTCTTACAGAAAATATTGTTCGACATGAAAAGGTTGCCGCTCTCCATTCAATCCCAACCCGGAAGCCGATCCATATCGTTACTGAAAGAGAATAGAGCCGGAAACAATAAGGAGGGATATTCCCTGAAGATGTCACCCAAAGGTGTCACTCTCTCCGCTGGCGACAAAGAAGGTATTTTCCGGGGAATTACATCGCTGTTACATCTCATTTCTGCATCTGAAGACAATTCGATCTCCTGCTGGAATATTGAAGATGCGCCGCGCTATGAGTGGCGTGGGTTTATGCTGGATGAATCACGGCATTTTTTCGGTAAGGAAAAGGTAAAACAGCTATTGGACTGGATGGCTTTTTACAAACTGAACCGTTTCCATTGGCATTTGACCGATGAACCCGGCTGGCGCATAGAAATAAAAAAATACCCTCTTCTTGGCTATATCGGCGGAATAGGAAATCATAGTGATAGTGATGCCGCACCACAGTTCTACACACAGGAAGAGATAAGGGAGATTGTGCAATATGCTGCAGAGCGGAAGATAGTGGTAATTCCCGAGATCGACATGCCGGGACATGCCCGTGCTGCCAACCGTGCCTATCCCCAATTCAGCGGCGGAGGATCGGAAAGATATCCTGAATTTACTTTTGATCCGGGAAATGAAGGTACATATCAATATCTTACCGATATCCTGAAAGAGGTGAATGTGCTCTTTCCTTCGGAAATGATCCATCTGGGAGGCGACGAAGTGCATTTCGGTAATGGGGCATGGAATCATAATGAAGGGATTAAAACCCTTATGGCAAAACATAATTTGAAGGATTTATCGCAGGTGGAAAAATATTTTATGGTGCGTATGGCTGACTCTCTTTTTGCCATGAACAATAAGATACTGGCATGGGACGAGATGGCTGATATATCGTTCCCTTCTGAAAAAACTTTGATTTTTTGGTGGCGACACGACCAACCCGCACAGTTGGAAAAAGCACTTGAGAAAGATTATAAGGTGGTTTTATGTCCGAGAATACCCTATTATTTTGATTTTGTACAGGATTCTACCCATGCTGTCGGTCGCCGATGGAGCGGTGACTTTGCAGATCTGAAGAAGGCATATTCCTTCACTCCGGAAAAATGGGTGAATGGAAGTCGTCTTGAGCAGGTTGTCGGTATGCAGGCCAATTTGTGGACAGAAGTCATAGCGACAACCGAAAGGTTTGAATTTATGACTTTTCCCCGTATCACTGCCTTATCCGAAGCAGCATGGGGGCAGAATAACGATTATGATGATTATCTGGAACGGCTGAAGTTGCAGATCCCGCTGTATGAAAAGGGGGATCTCTATTTCTTCAATCCTTTTAATGTATCACAAACCCCTGAACCAAAGCGTTGAATAATTGGCTCCTCTATGTTTTTCCTTTTTGAATAAGGCACCTTTCTCCATATCCCATTCTGATCGGTTTTTCACTCTTAAAACTGTGAATTTTACAACCTTTCTGTTATCTGTGTCTCCTATCTTCCAACTTTTTCCTAACTTTGCAAAAATATTTCGAGTAAATGGACGAAACGAGAGATGGCATAGTCCCCGGCGTTGAGACTGAAGGGGTAAATACAACAGCGGAGGAGAGCCTGCAGCAGGAAGAATCGTTGACGTTGCGTACCGATAATCTGGTGAAGAAGTATGGTAAGCGGACGGTGGTAAATCATGTCTCCATCGATGTAAAGCAAGGTGAGATCGTCGGGCTACTCGGTCCAAACGGAGCCGGTAAGACAACTACTTTCTATATGACAGTAGGGTTGATTGTGCCGAATGAAGGAGAAATATTTATAGGAAAGCAGAATATCACCCGCTTCCCGGTCTATAAACGGGCCCAGCACGGGATTAGTTATCTGGCGCAAGAGGCATCTATTTTTCGGAAAATGACAGTGGAGGATAATATCAGATCGGTGTTGGAATTTACCGATAAATCACCTCAGGAACAAAAAGATAAATTGGAAAGCCTCATCGATGAGTTCGGACTGGGGAAGGTGAGGAAGAATACGGGTGACCGGCTTTCGGGTGGTGAACGCCGCCGGGCTGAGATAGCTCGCTGTCTGGCTATCGACCCGAAATTTATTATGCTCGATGAACCGTTTGCCGGTATCGACCCGATTGCTGTACAGGATATCCAATCGATTGTAGCCCAATTGAAATATCGAAATATCGGTATTCTTATTACCGACCATAATGTGGATGAGACGTTGAGTATTACCGACCGTGCTTATTTGCTTTTTGAAGGGAAGGTGTTGTTTCAGGGTACGGCCGAAGAGCTGGCTGCCAATCCGGTAGTAAGGGAGAAATATCTTGGACGCGATTTCGAGTTACGCAGACGCACATTTGATGCTCCTTAAGGTTATGGGTCGCATTCTTTCTATCGATTATGGGAAAAAGCGTACGGGTATAGCCGTGAGCGATCAGCTGCAGATCATTGCCAATGGTCTGACTACAGTGGAGACATCCAAAATTTTTGATTTTCTGAATGAGTATCTTCAAAAGGAGGATGTGTCGTGTATTGTGGTGGGGCTACCCAAACAGATGAACAATGAACCTTCGGAAAATATGAAAAGGGTGGAGCCTTTCGTAAACCGATTGAAAAAATTATATCCTCAAATTCCCGTGGAATATTGGGACGAGCGGTTTTCATCCAAAATGGCCGAACAGGCAATGAGAGATGCCGGATTGAAAAAGAAAGATCGTCAAAATAAAGAGTTGGTCGATGAAATCAGTGCTGCCATTATCCTGCAGGGTTATATGGAAAGCAGAAGAATAATGAGTGGAAAATAAAAAGTTAAGAGTGAAAAGCGTTTTTCGGATTTGATTAGTTAATTATGATTTTACCTATATATATTTACGGACACCCGGTTTTGCGAAAAGTGGCACAGGATATTGATCCTGCAAATTATTCCAATTTAAAGGAATTGATCGATAACATGTTCGAGACCATGTATGGTGCCGACGGGGTAGGGCTTGCCGGCCCGCAGGTGGGACTGGAAGATCGTATCTTTGTTGTAGATCTCTCCCCGCTTGCCGATGACGGGCATCCTGAATTCAAGGATTTTAAAAAGGCATTTATTAATGCCCATATTATTGAACGGAGTGGGGAGTTGGATTCTTCGGAAGAGGGATGTCTGAGTATACCCGGCATTCATGAGAAGGTATCCCGTGAAAGCCAAATCCGTATTCAGTATATAGATGAGGACCTGCAGCCGCGCGATGAAACATACTCCGGTTATATGGCACGGGTGATCCAACATGAATATGATCATATAGAGGGTATCCTGTTTATCGACAAGATATCTCCTCTTCGTAAAAGGATGGTGAAAGGCAAACTGGCCAATATGGAAAAGGGGAAAGTGGCTTGTGCCTACAGGATCAAAACGGTGAGATAGTCCGGGACATCTTTTTTGTCTATTCTCCGGTATAGTAGTTATAATTTTCGATTACTTTCCGGATAAATTTTTCCTGGGTCGGGAATTTGTGCTTAATACGGATTACCTCTTCAATTTTTGTCGTAAGCCTCTCCATTAAAGCCGCGTCCCTGTTTTGAATGGCATAGAGGGCATTTTCTTTGATGATGCGCATGTCATTATCGTTAAATTGCAGCATCTGAGTCCTTGAGAAATAGGGCTCATAATCTCCGTTTATATCTGCCAGAATAGTATGTGACAGGTTGTATTTCGATTTTTCAGAAATTACGGCTGTCCCTGCGGCCAGGTCGCCAAGTCGTTGTGTGTACCCGGTAAACAGCATAAATAATACACCCGGCACAAATCCCATATCAATATCGACCAACCTGAATATCCATCGTGTGAAATAATCGGTGAATGATGCCTGGTAACCGTCGATTTTTACTACCCGCGTCTTGACCACCATCTTTCCCAGAGTTCTTCCTTCCATTAAACTCTCACTTACGAGCGAATAAAATGCAACAGGAGAGTATATCGCCAGAAATAGTGCAATCTGCCCCCATGTTTCCATGTTGATAAATACATCCAATAATTTCAGGTATCTGAACAGGTAATATAGGCTGATGACGTAGGAAGCTTTTACGATCATGTCGATGATATATCCCAGCATCCGTTCGCCTATCGATGCGGGAGTGAAAAAAAGCGGTACATTTTGTGTAGTAGTAATGTATAACTTTGACATTTTATCATTAATTTAGCGAACTATATGAAGGAAGTCGCATTCATAAAGCAAAATAAAAGCAAGTGGCTGGAATTTGAACAGTTGTTAGCCTCTGATCACCCTCAGAATCCGGATGAGATGGCTAACCTTTATATCCATTTGCTCAACGACTTATCTTTTGCCCAGACCTATTATCCAAAAAGCAGGACGACCGATTACCTCAATTTTTTGGTTTCACAAATATACCGTAAAATTTATAAAACGAAACGCCTCGAAAGGAACAGGTTGTGGAAATTCTTTAAAACCGACGTTCCCCTCCTGATACACAAATATAGAAAAACGATGTGGTTCGCGTTTGTGATGTTTCTGTTTTTCACCATCCTTGGTGCCGTTTCTGCAAAATATGACGATACTTTTGTGCGCCTGATCCTTGGTGATGGATATGTGAATATGACATTGGAAAATATTGAGAAAGGTGATCCGATGGCAGTGTATAAGTCGGGTGGACGTATGGGATCTTTTATCGGAATTACCGTGAACAATATTTATGTAGCATTACGGGCGTTTATTTTCGGAGTGCTGGCGGGTGTCCCTACTTTTTATATTGCCATGTCGAACGGGATCATGATAGGTGCATTTCAATATTTCTTTTATGAGCACGATGTTTTTGCTGAAAGTTTACAGGGTATCTGGCTTCATGGCGCCATGGAGATATTCAGTATTATCGTGGCAACTGCCGCAGGATTTGTGGTAGCGGCGTCCATTCTTTTTCCGGGAACCTATTCGCGCTTCACTTCTTTTCAGAAAGGATTCAAAGAGAGTTTATATATCATATTGAGTACCATGCCGTTTTTTGTGGCGGCGGGTTTTATAGAAGGCTTTGTGACGAGGCTCTCCGGCAGTATGCCTCTGTCGGTAAATCTGGTGATTATTCTGGGCTCTTTTTCATTCATTTTTTTCTACTATATGGTTTATCCGTTTATGGTGGTAAAGAAGTCTGAAAAACAATGAATTAATTTAAAACTATATATGTTTCAGTTATATAAACAAAGGGATTTCAGTGGTTATATCATCGACACTATAGCATTTTTTAAAAGCTACTGGAAGAATTTTTTCGGGAATTATATTGTAATCACAGGCGGTATTCTGGTTTTACTCTGTGTAATCTATTTCTTTGTTTTTCGCGATCTTTTTACAGCACTGTTTAGTAGTGTCGATGACGGTATCGGATATGACATAAGTTATTATTTCTCAGATAATCCTGTTCTGTTTGTTTCCATGTTGATCATGATGATAGTGCTGAGTATCCTCTTCTCTATTTTTGCTGTGAGCTATCCTGTCGTTTATCTGGGGTTGATTGAAGAGACAGGGAGAGAGGATTTTACTTCGTCAGAGATTTTTGAACGGATCAGGAGATTCTTACCCAGGATTATCCGGTTTGGTCTTTATTCGCTTGTTACATTCTTTCCGCTTATTATCGTGGCGACTTTGTTGGCAAGTGTCTTGGTCTTGCTGGTAGTGGGTGTCTTTATCCTGATCCTGCTTATACCCGTTGCGACGGTCTGGATTACCCAGACATTCTATGTATACCTTCTCAATGAAGTATCCTTTACCGATGCGATGCGGCAAGGATGGAAAATTCTGTTTTCAAAAAAGTTTTGGCATATTATAGGATCGGCGGTAGTCATCTATTTTATATTGAGTATTCTACAGGGTATGGTGACGATGATTCCCTATATATTTATGATGTTTTCATTATTTACAACCGGCAACGGGGAGTTGAATGCAGATTTTGGAATTTATATATCTATTTTGTACATAGTGTCGTTTGTCTTGTCATATATATTGTCCAATATTTTAACAGTGAACCAGGGTATTGTCTATTACAGTATGCAGGAACAGCGGTATCATACCCAGGCTTTATCGGAAATAGATCTAATAGGACAGAATGTGGAATAATTTTTTGATTGTCATATTTATTGTCGGATTTATCTCATTTTTTGAAGTTTCTCCGCAGGATAGCGTTGTCGCACCAATTGAAGAAACGGATGCCGATTCCCTGCATATTATATTGGAACCTACATTTATTGATCCGGATAGTTTGACCCGGTTCCAACGGGACAGCATTATTAATGTGATTCCGGGAGATACTTCTTTGCTGGGCACTATGCGGTATTTCGACGGCTATCTTGCTGAAAGGTATGCATCGGACGACGCATTGAATTATGAGCGGAATATCAATAAAAGTTTTTTCCAACGACTCAAGGAAATGATCTCGGCGTGGATCCGGAAGCTTTTCGGAACCCCCGACGTTTCATCAATCAACAACCTGTCAGATAAAATATTGAATATTGTGCTGGTGGTGATTTTTTTGGTGGCGTTATATATTGTTGTCCGCCTATTCATGAATCACCGTGGGCGCTGGTTCTTTGAAAAGAAAAATGAAATGGTGGCCGTCACCCTCTCAAATGTGGAGGAGCATATCCGCGAAGCAAATTTTGAAACCCTCCTCAGTGAGGCTGAGCAGCAGGGTGATACACGCCAGTCCGTCCGGTTGCTTTATTTATGGGTGCTCAGATCTTATACTGACAATAATATTATCCGGTGGAATCCCGACAAAACGAATATAGATTATTTCTCCGAAATTAAGGATAAGACATTGCAGGAAAAATTCAGATACCTCTCCTATCTGTATAACTATATCTGGTATGGCGGGTTTTCTATTAATGATTCGGAGTACCGGAAAGCCCGGGAAACATTCCTGCGTCATATAAAAACAGAATTGAACAATGAGTAGGGCGCTAAAGACATATCTGTTGGTTTTTGCGATCCTCATTGCCGTGATGATTGTGATAGGCCAGGCACGCCAGAAGCCGTTGGATTGGTCGCCAAGCTACTATCTGGATGAGAAAAAGCCTTTGGACTTGTATGTGTTGAATCAGGAAATCGATCGTTTGTTCGATGACAGTGTTGTTCGTTACAGTAAAAGTCCCTTTGAATATTTTCAATATCAGGACAGCCTGGATACACCGAAAGAGACCTACCTGTTCATCAGGGAATCTGTGTATATAGATAAGGGTTCGACTAACAAAATATTGAATGCAGTCAAACAAGGTAGTATACTTTTGATTGCGTCCGATGGATTTGATCCTTATTTAACCGATACGTTACAGGCTATTTGCGAGTACGTCTCATACAGTCTTCCGGTTCTTTTTAATCCTCACATTGGCGACAGGCCCGGGATGAAGCTTAAATTCTCAAGACAGGAATGGGATGATGATGAATACATTTATTCTCCGGTTTTTGGGCAGTACGCTTTTGTGCATGCTGATACAACATCCTCCACAGCACTGGGTTATATGACATTACCGAATGAGTCGGAATACATTAGTTTTATGGAATTCAGATTCGGGGAGGGTAAAATCCTTCTGCATAATCAACCGGTTGCTTTTTCTAATTATTCGTTGATGTCGGGCGAGGCGTTGCAGGAGTATGCAGAAAGGGTATTAAGTTATCTTCCCGACCAGCCGGTAGTGTGGTTCGTTGCTTCACAACAATATAATGAAAGGTCGCAAAGAAGCCAGTTGGGCGTTATCTTTCAATATCCGGCGTTACGGATGACATGGTTGATCTTTGTTTACGGACTGATTGGTTTTATTTTTTTTACGGCCAAACGTAAACAACGCGTTGTGCCTGTCATAAAACCGGTGAAGAATACCACTGTTGAGTTCGTACAAACAATAGGAAATCTCTATTTTCAGGAAGGAAATACTTCTGATATTGCCCGAAAAAAGATTATTTATTTTCTGGATAGGGTGCGGAGAACCTATAATATAGATACGCAACTAACTGAAAATAAGTTAATTAAACGGTTGTGCCTCAAGTCAGGGAAAGAGGAGGAACTGATCAAAGAGATTTTTTCTTTAATTGAAAAGGTAAATCATCAGCCTCAGTGCAGTAAACAACAACTTATACAACTGGGCACATTGATAGATCGGTTTTGGGAGGGGAGTTGATGTGCCAATTTGGGATTTGGGATTTGGAATATGGGATTTGGAATATGGGATATGGGATATGGGAAGTGGGATGTGGGATGTGGGATGTGGGATGTGGGATGTGGGATGTGGGATGTGGGATGTGGGACAAGTAATAATGATTAAACAATTCAACAATAAAAGATATGGAGTTGAACGAAAATGTAGAAGAGAATATCCGGTTTGAATCGAGGATCGATTTAAGCGAGTTGCGGAATACGATGGATGCCGTGAGGGCGGAACTACAAAAAGTGATTGTGGGACAGGATAAATTAATTGATTATCTGTTGGTTGCGCTGCTTGCCAATGGCCATGTGCTTCTGGAAGGTGTGCCGGGCATTGCCAAGACACTTGCTGTGAAACTTTTGGCAAAGGCGGTGGATACCTCTTTCAGCCGGATACAATTTACACCCGACCTGATGCCATCCGATATTCTCGGAACATCGGTCTTCGATATGAAAACCTCGGATTTCCAGTTCCGGAAAGGCCCTGTCTTCGCCAACCTTATCCTGGTGGACGAAGTAAACCGTGCGCCGGCCAAAACACAGGCAGCTATGTTTGAAGTGATGGAAGAACGGCAGATTACCCTCGACGGTGACACATATCGTATGGAAGCGCCATTTATTGTGATCGCTACACAGAATCCCATTGAACAGGAAGGCACTTACCGTTTGCCGGAAGCACAGTTAGACCGGTTTCTTTTCAAGATAGTAGTCGATTATCCCAACTTGTCCGAAGAGTTTGAGATCATCCGCAGGGAGCATGAAACAAAAGGTTTTAATAAAATCGAGAATATCAGCAATGTGATGTCGGGAGACCAGGTTGTGAAGTTCCAGTTATTGGTGCGTGAGGTTATCGTGGAAAGCCACTTGATGGCCTATATTGCGAATATTGTCCAGCAAACACGCCAGACACCGTTGCTTTATCTGGGTGCATCACCGCGTGCCTCTCTCGCAATTTTGAATGCCGCTAAAGGAATGGCAGCTCTCAATGGACGTGATTTTGTGACCCCTGAAGACATTAAGGATGTAGTGGTTCCGGTATTGCGCCATCGTGTGATTGTGTCGCCCGAGAAAGAGATGGAAGGTTTGAAAGCGGAACAGATCATTGCGGAGATCGTAGCCGGTATAGAAGTCCCTCGATAAAGTAACCCGTTTCCTGCATATCCCTGATGAAATGAGAAGACAATGAAGATATTGAAATCGCTATATATAAACCATGTGTTTTATTGGTCGCTGCTCGGTATTGCAGTGCTCTCTTTCATTTCATTTTTTGTGGATTGGTTGTATCCTGTGGCTGTAGGGCTGCTTATAGTTTTATTATTGCTGCTTTTGGTGGATATATTCGTTCTTTTTTCGGGAAAGGATAATATTTCTTCATCGCGGGTTTTGCCTGAGATGCTCTCGAACGGTGATGAAAATATAGTCCGGATAAAAATCCACAATCATTATCCTGTTCCCGTGCGTATGCATATTATTGACGAAATTCCCTATCAATACCAGAAGCGTGATTTTTTAATGGAAAGTGATATCGGGAAATTTGCGGAGAAAGAGTATGAATACACTCTACGCCCTGTGCAACGGGGTGAATACCTGTTCGGAAAACTCAATGTTTCTGTACTTACCCCTCTTCGCCTGGCTATGCGGCGTTATATTTTTTCGGAAAATGCCACGGTGGCAGCTTATCCCTCGTTCATCCAGATGAAAAAATATGACCTGATTGCCTTTTCGCATAATCCGTTTGAGTATGGATTAAAGAAAATCCGTCGGATCGGGCATACGATGGAATTTGAACAAATCAAAGAGTATGTCCAGGGGGATGATATCCGTACCATCAATTGGAAAGCGACTTCCAAAAAGGGGGAATTGATGGTAAATCAATACCAGGAAGAGAAATCACAACCGGTTTACATGCTAATTGATAAGGGGCGGAGCATGCAAATGCCTTTTGATGGAATGACCCTGCTGGATTGGGCTATCAACTCTACGTTGGCACTAAGTAATATTGTTATCAGGAAGCAGGACAAGGCAGGACTGTTTACTTTCTCCAAAAAAGTAGAAGATCGTGTTCCTGCTAACCGGCAAGCCGGACAAATGCAAAAAATCATGAATGCATTGTACCGTATTGAAACCGACTTTCTTGAGAGCGATTTCAACCGGTTATACGTAGGGATCAAGCAAAGCATTACACAACGAAGCCTGTTGATCCTTTATACCAATTTTGAGACGACCGATGCATTGCAACGGCAACTTCCCTACCTTAAAGCGATATCCAAAAACCATTTACTTATTGTGATATTCTTCAAAAATACAGAATTGAGCCGCTTGATTGACAAAAAAGCCGAAAAACTGAATGAAGTGTACGATAAGATTATTGCAGAGAAATTTGCTTTTGAAAAACGGCTGATCGTAAAGGAATTAAACCGACACGGCATTCAGTGTTTGCTTTCCTCCCCTGAAAACCTGACCATCGACAGCATCAATAAGTACCTGGAGATAAAAGCAAGGGGGATGGTGTGATGTGGGAGAGTGGGAGAGTGCCTAAGTGGTTAAGTGTCTAAGTAATTTGGCAGCTGGGGTGTCAAGGAACCAATAAAGATTTCCCGACTCCGGTCGTACCAGTGCAGCCGGATATTTTTCTGCGGCTTTGTCGGGTTGTTCTATGATCTCTTTTACTTTCTCTGCTTTGTTTTCTCCGGTCACCAGAAAAAAGATGTCCTTTGCCGCATTGATTACTTTACCGGAGAGGCTCACCCGTCTTTGCCCGCTTACGGGGTGAGTAGCCGTTACACAATTCTCCGGGCTATCCCAGAGTATTATCTCATGAGGGAAAATGGAAGCGGTATGTCCGTCGTCTCCCATTCCCAGCATCAAAACATCGAAAGAAGGTACACTATTGGTCGTTTCTAACTCCCCGGAGAGTAGTTTGCCATACCTTACGGCTTCCGATCCGGGATCGTTTTCTCCATGGATACGGAAAATATTTTCGTTGGGTACCGGCACGAAATCGAACAGATGCTCTTTTGTCATTTTGTAGTTGCTCTCATCGTCGGATGGCGAAACACAACGCTCATCGCCCCAGAAGAATTTAACTTTTTTCCAGTTGATTTCGCCTTCCGGCAGTTGTGCCCAATAATCGAATAATGATTTTGGGGTAGAACCTCCCGACAGTGCGATCGTTATTGTGCCTTTTTCAGAAATGATTTCTTTTAGCCTGTCTGTAAATACCCGGTTCAAGTCGTCTTTCGTTTTAAAAATTTGTATGTACATCCTTTTTTCAATTACCAATTATCAATTACTAATTACCAATTGTCAGCAGCTAATTATAGGATCCCATATCCTATATCATAAATTATAAATCATAATTCATAATTCACAATAAATCCCGTCTTCTGCCAGATTTTTGCATGGGTATCGCCATGTGTTTTCTTTGCCTTCGACCAGATCGTCAGCCACGTCCGGGCCCCAGGAGCCGGCAGGATAACCGTGGAGGGGTGCATCTTTGTCGTTCTCCCAGTAGTCGAGGATAGGCTGTACGAATTTCCATGTCACTTCGGCTGCGGCACCCTGCATAAAAAGCATATTATCCCCTGCCATACAGTCGAGTATCAATCTTTCATAGGCGCTGGGTATATAATGGTCGTTCAAGTCCGAATAATGAAAATCCATATTGACAGATTTCACTTCATAGCCACTACCCGGCACTTTCATCCCGGTCTTTAGCAGAATACCTTCATCGGGTTGGATACGCAGGATAAGTTGGTTATCGGAATGAACTGTCCCTTCGGCTGCTTTGAACAACCTTTGCGGCGATGGCCTGAAATGGATCACGACTTCAGACACTTGTGTGGGCAATCGTTTCCCCGTACGGATATAAAAGGGTACTCCTTCCCAACGCCAGTTGTCGATAAAGATCTTCATTGCGGCATAAGTCTCTGTGCGGGAATCAGGTTTTACATTGCTTTCTTCGCGATATCCCTTGTAATGTTTTCCCCGTACGGTTGCTTCGGTGTATTGTCCGCGGATCACATTCTTTTTCAGGTCAGTTTTACTCAGGGGACGCAGGGAGCGGAAGACTTTCATCTTTTCATAGCGGATCTCTTCAGGCGTTATTTTATTCGGAGGCTCCATGGCTACTAACGACAACACTTGAAGCAAATGGTTCTGGATCATGTCGCGCAGTGCGCCTGATCCATCATAATAACCGCCCCGATCTTCCACGCCAACACTTTCGGCTGCCGTTATTTCCACATGCTGGATATAGTTTCGATTCCAAAGTGGTTCGTAAATGCCGTTCGCAAAACGGGTCACCAACATATTTTGTACCGTCTCCTTACCCAAATAGTGGTCGATCCTATAGATCTGATCCTCCTGAAAAAACTCCTGTAATTGTTTATTGAGCTCAATAGCCGACGAGAGGTCGTGTCCGAAAGGCTTTTCGATAATAATCCTCCGGAAGCCCTTTTGTTGTAATGTAAGTCCCTGTCCATATAAGAATTTTGGAATGATAGGGTAGAGGGACGGAGGAGTAGAGAGATAAAAAATATAGTTATGCCCAAGATTAAATTTCTTGTTCAGTTCGCTCAGTTTCTTTTTTACATATATATATTCTTCTCCCTTTGCGGTATCAATACTCAGATAAAAAACAGAGGAGAGGAAACTGTCTATTTTCTTTTCTTCCGCTTCCTTATAGTGGGCAAACTGTCGGATGCCTTCTTTCATCCTCTTGCGGAACTGTTTGTTCGAGAATTCAGTCCGGCTCACCCCGAGGATAGCATATCCCTCCGGTAGTGAATCGTTCATAAACAGGTCGAACACGGCAGGGATCAGTTTCCGGTATGTAAGATCGCCCGACGCGCCGAAAATTACAAGCGCCTGGTTGATTGTTTTCTTCATTTTTTTAATGGATTTACGATATCAAGATAACAAACGTGGGTCTAAAAAGTTGAATTATCGGCTGCTCTGAAAGTAATCATTATTGACATTTTGAGAATTGGATAATTTATTGTATCTTTGCGGCTCGAAATTTTTTCAATTAACGAATTAATAATTAAATTAGTATGAACAATTACGAAACCGTTTTCATTTTGACTCCCGTTTTGTCTGATGCTCAGATGAAGGAAGCGGTTGAAAAATTCAAAACCCTCCTCACGGATCAAGGGGCCGAAATTGTGAACGAAGAAGACTGGGGTTTGCGCAAACTGGCGTATCCCATCGACAAGAAGACGACAGGATTTTATACCTTCCTGGAGTTCAATGCAGATCCGTCAGTGATCGACAAACTGGAAGTGAATTTCCGTCGTGACGAACGTGTGATCCGTTTCTTAACTGTGAAACAGGATAAATTCGCGCTGGAATATGCCGAAAAAAGAAGAAACAACAGAGGCGGCAAGAGGCAGGAAGCACGTGCTTCAGCCGGTGATGCTGCAAAAACAGTAAAGAAAGAAAAAACGGAAGCTGTTGAAGCGAAAGTAGAACTTAACGAAAAGGAGGATTAAGAAATGGCTAAACAGACAGAAATCAGATATCTGACCCCGCTATCGGTAGATGTGAAGAAGAAAAAATATTGCCGTTTCAAAAAGAACGGTATCAAGTATATCGACTATAAAGATCCCGAATTCCTGAAGAAGTTCCTGAACGAACAGGGAAAGATCTTGCCGAGAAGGATTACCGGTACGTCATTGAAGTTTCAGCGCCGGATTGCGCAAGCAGTGAAGAGAGCTCGTCATATAGCTTTGCTTCCATATGTAACCGATTTAATGAAATAAAAAGGAGGAAGAGAAATGGAAGTAATTTTAAAAGAAGATATACAGAGTTTAGGCTACAAAGACGATGTAGTGAATGTGAGGAAAGGATATGCCCGTAATTTCCTTATCCCCCAGGGTAAGGCGGTTATTGCCACCGAATCTGCAAAGAAGGTGTTGGCTGAGAACCAGAAGCAACGTGCACACAAACTGGCCCAGATAAAAACAGACGCGCAGGCGCTTGCCGAAAAGATGGAAGGCGTTACACTGACTATCGGCGCAAAAACCAGTTCTACCGGAACAATTTTCGGTTCGGTTACCAATATTCAGGTTGCCGATGCACTGAAAGAAAAAGGTTTCGAAGTGGACAGGAAACTGATCGTGATAAAAGACCAGGTGAAAGAGGTAGGAAACTACAACGCTGTGGTAAGGCTTCACAAAGAGGTTTCAGTAGATATTCCCTTTGAAGTGGTAGCGGAATAATTATTTGCAACCCCATATATAAAAAAGGCTCCGGAAAATCCGGAGCTTTTTTATTGATCGTATGGCAGTATTGCCATTGTAGTCATAGTTGTTGAAAAAGTTTTGTTTATCCTTTCTGCAAAATCTCTATCGTATCGTTTGCAATCGACAATTCTTCGTCGGTCGGGATAATCACCACTTTCACTTTGGAAGTTGGTTTGCTGATCACTATCTCTTTGGCGCGTACCGAAGCATTCAGTTCCTCATCCAGTTCAATCCCCATGAATTCCATGTTCTTACAGACATCTCTTCGGGTAACAAACTGGTTTTCTCCTACACCTCCGGTAAATACCAGAATATCCACTCCTCCCAGGGCGGCGGCGTATGAGCCAATATATTTCTTGATACGATAATTGTAGGTCTCCATAGCCAGCATGGCTCGTTTGTTCCCGGCCTTGATGGCTGCTTCCAGTTCACGCATATCAGAAGAGATCCCGGAAATGCCGAGTACTCCGGAGAATTTATTTAGCAGTGTCGATATTCCATTGGTACCCATATGTTCTTTCTCCATAATATAGGAGACGGCTCCAGGATCAACGTCACCTGAACGGGTGCCCATGATGAGTCCTTCGACGGGTGTCATACCCATGCTGGTATCAACCGATTTTCCGTTTTTGATAGCGGTCACCGATCCTCCATTACCGATGTGAGCTGTGATAATGCGTTGCTCTTCATAAGGAACTCCCAAGAATTCGCAGGCCCTTGCCGAGACATAGCGGTGGCTGGTACCATGAAAGCCATACCGGCGAATGCCGTACTTTTCGTATAATGAATAGGGTATCCCGTACATATAGGCATAATCGGGCATAGTCTGATGGAAGGCTGTATCAAAAACACTAACCTGCGGTGTATCAGGCATCAGTTCCTGAATAGCATAAATACCTTTCAGGTTGGGGGGATTGTGCAGTGGCGCCAACTCTATACATTCGTTCAGTATATCGATCACTTCATCGGTAATGAGCACACTTGAATTAAAACGCTCGCCGCCATGCACTACGCGGTGTCCTACTGCCTCTATTTCATCTAATGATTTGATGCATCCATATTTCTCACTGAGGAGTACTCCTAAAATATATTCAATACCGGCACGATGTTCAAGAATCTCCCCTTCTAACATCACTTTCTGTCCGTCGGGAAGTGTGAATTTTAGGAAAGAACCCTTCATCCCGATTTTTTCGACGCCTCCCTGGGCAACCACTTCTTTGCTTTCCATTTCGAAAAGCTTATATTTGATGGATGAACTTCCGCAATTTAATACCAATATCTTCATCATCTTCTTCTTTGTTCTTTATATCTCAATTATTTTGATCTTCAAATCCTTAATCTTAAATTTTGAATTTGAAATCTTGAATTTGAAATCAGCGTAGCTAAATCTTGAATCTAATTAAACGATGTTTTTGTTGATTGAAACGGGATTCCCGTCTTCATCATAGATATAAAACCCTTTTCCCGTACGTACACCCAATTGATTGGAGCGGTACAGTTTCCATAGAATAGGATTGGGTTTGTAATGCTTTGCCCCAAAGTCGTTAAACATCGCTTCCATAAGGGTTACAAGGCGTTCGATACCGATAATGTCGGCCATACGGAAAATACCGTAGCGTTGTCCGTAGATAATGGTAAAAGTCTCTTCGATATCTTCTATGGAACTGACCCTTTCCAGTAATATCTGGCAAGCCTCATTGATCATAACTACCAGCATCCGGAGGCTCACGTTCCCATTGCTTTCGTTGATGCGATGCGGTTTGTACTTGATCAGTCTGGCAAAGATCTCCATTTTGTGGTACACCTCTTCCGAGGTGTACATACCACTTACGATTTCCAGAATGCGGGCGTCGGGATGTGACACCGGGAAATAGAGGCTCACGCAGCGCTCCTTATGATCGAGATCGGCAGCCAACTCACTGATGATCACAGTGGAGCCGTTGGAAGCAATAATCGCATCCTCATCCAATATCTCTTCCAGTCTTTTGAAGATATTCTTGCGCACCGGCGTACTTCGCCGCCCGCTTTCCGAATACCGGGTACATTCGATCACCAGATCGCAACCCTTAAAATCCTCGTATTGAAGGGTAGGAGTGATGCGGTTCATAATGATCTTCTTTTCCGACGAGGTTAACCCCCAACTGCTGATCTTATGATCCATCACCTTTTTCAGTTCCCTCATCACAAAATCGATCCGTTCCTGTGATTCATCCAGAAAAATTACCTCCATTCCGGCTGTTGCAGCCATATTGATGATGGTTCGTCCCTCTTTTCCTGCACCTACTACCCCGATTTTTGAAAACAACTGTTTCTTTTTGCTTTCAGAGGTGATGGTAAGTCCGTAATTTTCAATAGGTTCTATGATTATTTCACTCATATCCGGCAACTATTTATTCTGTTTTAATCCGATAGCCTGATTAGCTGTGATGGCTACCATATTGTAAATATCCTCTACTGAGCAACCGCGTGAAAGGTCGTTTACTGGTGCTGCCATACCTTGTAATACTGGTCCTACAGCCCCGGCATTTCCTAATCTTTGTACTAATTTGTAACCGATATTTCCCGCTTCGAGTGTAGGGAAAACCAGTACATTGGCCTTGCCGGCGATGATACTTCCCGGCGCTTTGCTTGCTCCTACAGAAGGGACAATTGCGGCATCCGCCTGCAGTTCTCCATCGATTTGTAATTTTGGGTCAATCTCTTTAGCGATACGGGCTGCCTCACGTACCTTGTCGATCATCTCGTGTTCAGCACTTCCTTTGGTGGAGAAGCTGAGCATGGCCACACGCGGTTCTACACCTACCAGACTTTTCATTGTTTGTGCCGAAGCAACGGCGATGGATGCCAATTCCTCCGCAGTGGGATTAGGCATTACGGCACAATCGGCAAAAAGAAGCGTACCGTTTTCCCCATATTGTGGCGTTTGTGTGAACATAATGAATGCCCCTGACACGACCTTCACTCCCGGTGAGGTCTTGATAATCTGCAAAGCGGGGCGGAGTACATCGCCTGTGGTATTTTTCGCACCGGCGATCTCACCGTCGGCATCCCCGGCACTGATCATCAGGCAGGCCAGGTATAACGGGTCTTCCACTAACAAGGATGCCTGTTCATAGGTCATTCCTTTCTTTTTGCGTAATTCGGTGAGGAGTTGGGTGTACGCATCTTTTTTGTCATGCTCTTTCGGGTCGACGATTTGCGCTTTTTCTATGTTAAAAAGCTTTGACTCTTTTGCGATTTCCCGGATCTCCACAGGATTTCCCAGCAGGATAATTTCTGCCACATCGTCACGGAGCAGTTGATCGGCTGCTGTGAGAGTTCGCTTTTCGGTACCTTCGGGCAATACGATACGTTGTTTATTCGCTTTTGCCCTTTCGATCAAACTGTCAAGTAAGTTCATTATTCAATAATAGTTAGACTTTTTCCGGTCATGGAAGAATTTAAGTAAACTTAGCTGTTTTCTGCGCTCGACAGAGTCAAAACTTGTTTTGACTCTGTACTCGCTTATCAAAAACATTCAAGTAAACTTGATCCCTGTTCATTTGGCCCAACGAAAAAGTTAAATGTATGTTTTGGTTCTTTGACCCCTATCGGGATACGATTTCAGAATATCCAATATTTCCCGCAAAAGTACAAAAAAAAGCGCATACAAAGTAGCAAAATGTCATCTGTTTTGGTGATAAGAACTTCTATGTTACCTTTGCCTTATAAAATGGGAAGGATGATCGGGAGACTTTGAGGGGAGGAGAATGGGAGACTAGGAGACTTTGAGTGGGAGATTTGGAGAAAAAACTTAATCGAATGAGACAGGTAAACAGGGAAATAACAGCTTATGCCGGCCTTACGTTGATGACCATCATTATCGGCTTTTCTTTTATCTTTGTAAAGATGGCGTTGCGCCATGCCTCGTCGATTGATTTGCTCGCACACCGCTTTACGGCGGCAACTGCCGGTTTATTCTTTTTTTATTTGTTGCGCAGGAAGGGATGGCCTGTGATTGACAGGAAAAGGATATTCCCTCTGCTCGTATTATCCCTGTTTTATCCGTTACTGCTTTTCTCAATGCAGACAATAGGCCTGCAGTTTACCACTGCTTCCGAAGCCGGTATTCTATCGGCAATCGCACCCATTTTTACGGTTATTCTGGCAGCGGTATTCCTGAAGGAGAAAAATTCCTTTTGGCAAATTATTTTTGTGTTGTTGTCGGTAGGCGGCGTTGTGTATATTATGTATAAGAACGGACTGGGAGAAATTAGTAACGAAACGTTGAAAGGCGATTTTTTCATCCTTCTTTCCGTGGTATCCATGGCTATCTACTTTGTCTTGGGAAAGAAAGTTACGCAACAGTTCAATGCCATGGATATTACATTTTTCATGACTGTGACTGCCTGCGTTGTGTTCAACCTGATCGCTGTAACTGTACATCTTAACTCGGGTACGTTGTCGCTCTATTTTGCCCCTTTTAACAACAGTGAATTTTTGTGGACGATACTTTATCTGGGTATCCTTTCCTCTTTTCTGACTTCCTTCCTGACTAACAGTGCCCTGACGGCAATACCGGCTTCACAGGTATCCATTTTCAATAACTTTAGCCCTGTAATCGCTGTTTTCAGTGGCATACTGTTCTTGAATGAAACGCTTCATGCTTATCACATTATCGGTGGTATAATGGTGCTGACAGGAATTGTTGGTGTGAATGTACTGAAGAGATAAATTACTTATTTACGACCCTTTATAAATGACCGGAACAGTTTTAGTTGCAATAGCCGTTATCCTAAGAGTAATCTCTAATCCTTTGGCGAATGTCTATCAGAAACAACTTACCTCAAAAGGGAACAATCCGTTAATCGTTAACTTTCTGACCTATTTCTTACTCTCATTGTTTTGTGGTATTCTTCTCTTTTTCATACAAATACCTGACTTAGGAAAAGATTTTTGGTTGTATTCAATTCTAGGAGGAATCGCAGGTGCTATGGGAAACGGTTTTCTTGTGAAAGCACTTCAAACGGGGGATCTATCGATTTTGGGTCCCATAAACTCATACAAGTCGGTTGTCGGAATAATTGCCGGACTATTTTTGCTTTCGGAAATACCGGATATTTGGGGTATTATGGGGATATCGCTTATTATTTATGGAAGTTATTATGTTTTAGATACAACCGATGAAAGGTTCTCATGGAAGCTTCTGAAAAATCCGGCTATTCAATTCAGAATCTGGGCAATGGTACTGACAGCTATTGAAGCTGTTTTTATAAAAAGAGTGATCTTGGCATCCTCGACAATATTCGCATTTATAAGTTGGTGTATATTCGGTGCTTTGTTTTCTTTTATCGTGTTGTTCTTTTATAAGACCAGACTTAATACAGAGTTCAGGAGAACGGTTAAACTGAAAAACATGAATAAATTTTTGCTTTTGATTGCTTGTATTGGAACAATGCAATATACTACAAATTATGTCTTTGATCATATCCCGGTGGGTTATGCGTTATCGCTCTTTCAGCTTTCAATCATTGTAAGTATTCTGTTTGGCTATAAATTTTTTCAGGAAAAGGAGATCAGAAAAAAGATTATCGGCTCAATAATCATGATCCTTGGTTCCGTGTTGATTATCCTGCTTGAAAATTAGAATGTTATATACGAACAGGCATTTGTAAATGAACTTATCAAACGCCCCGGCCGTTCTATTTCTTTTTTGTGATAATTCATTTTTATCCTGTATATTTGCGTAACGAAAAAGCATCGGTTTCGTTCCGGTTCAAATTGAACTATTCGTCCAATTTTTCCTGCACTTAGCAAATACTTTTTCCTTTATAAGCCATTTAAAACAGTATACAGTATAGAAAATGAAAAAGACATTATTTGCTATTTTGCTTCTTGTAACAGGAAATACTGCAATCGGACAAATCAATATGGCAGACTCAACTGTGCAGGTCATTACGTATTGGGATAAAGGAGAGCAACAGAATTACACGGTAACACATGAGAAAATCAGACTTCAAGAGACAGATACCATATTGAGGGAATTTACAACTTATGATGTAGAAGTGACAGTTCTCGACCAGACGGATGACTCTTATACAATACAGTGGCTGTATAAAAATATACAAACAAACAACACTGATCCGAGAATGCAAAAACTTATGAGTGTAACCGAAGATATGAAAGTCATTTATAAGACTGATGAACTGGGTACATTTACAGAAGTAATAAATTGGGAAGAAATTAAAAATTATATCGAAGAGACTATCGGGATTTTAAAAAAAGAATTTGAATTCATTCCGGAAATGGCTAAAGGGTTGGAGCAGATTCAGGCTATATATTCAACCAAAGAAGCGATTGAATCGGCCTCTATTCAGGATATCCAACAATACCACTCATTTCACGGAGCACAATACAAATTATTGGAGGTTTTACAAACCCAGTTAAGAATCCCAAGCTTTCTCGGTCCGGAGGATTTTGATGCTGATATATTTGTTTATCTTGACGAGATTGATATGGATGATAATAGTTTTGTTCTAAGGTCGGTACAAGAGGTCGATGAGGAGCAACTGGTGAATGCAACATTGGAATATTTGAATAAAATAACAGAGAGTATGAATGTGAATGCTGTGCTACCTAAATTAGAAGATCTAAAGGACCTAAAGAATGAAATATTGACAGCATCAAGAATACATGAAACGGGTTGGATTATTTATAGTATTATGACAAAAACTGTAGTATTAAGTAATACTACAGTCATTGAAGAAAGAATAATTGAGATAAACTAAAGGTTTTTTGAAAGATGTTTCACCTGTGCTGTCGTTTGTGTCGGTTCACAGAACTTTGCCCGTCAACAGCCGAATGTCAGGCTGACGGATATTGTGCGTAATGTAAAGAATGGATATAACTAGGGTCTGCTGAATAATCGATATTTATGCTGAAAATCAGTAGATTAATCGTCATAATATTTGCATAACTGCAAGAAATTGAGTATTTTTACTTCATAAACCTTGCATTTTATGATACGATACAAGAGCTCCAGACAGCTTTCAATTTCCGAGTTCAAGATGCCCTTCGAGGCAAAACTGGATGAGAATAACCGGTGGGTTTTTCTTTCAAAAATAGTTCCCTGGGAAGAGTTCGCCCGGCTTTATTACAAGAACTTCAAGAGCAACCGGGGTGCACCCACCAAGGATGCCAGGCTTGTGCTGGGAGTGGTCATCATAAAGCACATCATGAAGACGGATGACCGCGGCGTGATAGAGATGATCCAGGAAAATCCCTACATGCAGTATTTTCTTGGGCTTGAGGCTTTCACTTATGAACAGGTGATGACACCCTCACTGCCGGTATCCATCAGAAAGCGAATCGACCTGGATGTCTTTGAATCATTGACAGATGATTTGATAAGAAAAGGATTAAAGCTGAAAGCCGGGGCAAAACAAGAAGAGGTTGACACGGTTGCGAAGGATGATGGGGTTAATAATGATGACGATCCCGATCCGCATCCCGGGAACAAGGGGAAACTTCAAATGGATGCTACAGTCTGTGATGCGGATATCAAATACCCCACCGACCTGGACCTGTTAAACGAGAGCCGTCAAAAGGCGGAAGAACTGATTGATGAACTGTGTTTGAAGCTGGGAGTCCGGGATAAACCCCGCACCTACAGGAGGGTTGCCCGCAAGGATTTCCTGAATGTGTCGAAAATGAAGAGAAAACCAGCCAACGTGTTAAGAAAAGCGATACGAAAGCAGATCAACTACCTGAAACGGGATGTACGGATTATTAACAATATGTTGGACACCATAAAGGATCAACCGATTCCTTTCGACCGGCGGCAACTGAAATATTTTTTTGTCATCCAGCATCTGCTGGAACAGCAGGAGACAATGTACAAGAAGAAGAGCCATCAAGTAGAAGATCGCATCGTGAACATTCATCAACCGCATGTACGCCCCATCGTCCGCGGCAAAGCCAAGGCAAAGACGGAGTTTGGGGCGAAAATAAATATCAGCCTGTTGGATGGCTATGCCAGGGTGGATCATTTTGACTGGGATGCCTTCAACGAGGGACAGGATCTTCAGGCACAGGTTGAACGCTTTAGGAAGCTGACCGGGAAGTATCCGGAGCTGGTCCAGGTGGACAAGATATATCTCACCCGGGAGAACAGGCGGTTTTTGAAAGAAAAAAGGATCCGCTACACCGGGGAGCCACTGGGACGAAAACCGGTAAAAGAGATCAAGAGCAGACACCAAAAACGTAAAGAGCGACGAGAGGCGGGGGAACGCAACCAGGTTGAAGGGAAGTTTGGTCAGGGCAAGCGTGGATATGGTTTAAATGATATCCGGGCCAGACTGTCCTCGACGTCAAACAGTTGGATAGGGGCTATCATTTTTGTGATGAACCTGATCCGGCACATGAGGGATATTCCCCTGTCTTATTTTGTCTCGTTACTATTGAAGCTGATGAAAGTGAGAAATATAAACATTTATCCACTCGGGCCACAAATGAAATTGTGTGCCTGATTGGGATTTAATAAGCAGACCCTATTTATATTCACGTCATCACAGACCGAGTATATAAAAAAGCCCATGCACTTTGTTACCTGATGACCGCTGAGGCTCTCTCCATCTTCTTTCTGATCTCTTCCGTACAGAGATTGCCGACACTGCCGGCGTGGGTATGGTGTATTTCTTTCGGGGCACGGAAAGAACCGGCCTGTACTTCTTTACCTACCTGCTGATAAGCTTCTCTGAACGGAATACCCTGTAATACACGGTTGTTCACCTCTTCTACGGTAAAGAGGTATTCATATCGTGGGTCGGAGAGAATGTCTTTGTTAACCGAAATATTTTCCAGCATGAAACATGTCATCTGTAAAAGCCTGTGAAGGGTTTCTAACGCCGGGAAGAGTACTTCCTTCAGCAACTGGTAGTCACGATGATAGCCGTGCGGCATATTGGTGATCATCAGCGTGATCTCATTGGGCAGGCTCTGCAGTCGGTTACTGTGACCCCGGATCAATTCCCACACGTCGGGATTTTTCTTGTGAGGCATAATACTCGACCCTGTGGTCAGCTCGTCGGGGTAGGAGATAAATCCATAGTTCCCTGAAAGGTACATACAGTTATCTGCGGCCAGTTTGTTGAGTGTGGAAGCAATATTTGACATGCTTTGGGCCAGGATCCGTTCAGTCTTGCCACGTCCCATCTGGGCAGCAACGACGTTGTAGCTCATAGTTGCGAATCCCAGTTCGCGGGTGGTCATCTCTCGATCCAATGGGAAAGAACTGCCATAACCGGCGGCAGAGCCCAATGGATTTTGGTCGGCTACCTGCCATGCTGCCGCAAGCGTATGCATGTCGTCTACCAACGATTCGGCATAGGCACCGAACCACAATCCGAAAGAAGAGGGCATCGCAATCTGTCCGTGCGTGTAACCGGGCAGCAATACCTCTTTATGCTGTTCGCTGAGTGACTGCAGCAAATTGAACAGTTGAATTACTCCTTCTTTGATCTGCAGGATTTCTTCTCTGAGATAAAGCTTGATATCTACCAATACCTGGTCGTTACGGGAACGGCCCGAATGGATTTTTTTACCCATTTCTCCCAGCCTCTCAGTCAGCATCGCTTCCACCTGTGAGTGGATATCCTCGGCATCATTGTCGAGCCTGAAATTTCCCCGTTCCACCTCTGCCAGGATATTTTGCAATTCGGTTCGTAGTACCTTCTCCTCTTCTGTTTCCAGAAGGCCGATTTTTACCAGCATTTTGATATGAGCCATCGAACCCAGGATATCATATTTTGCCAAACGCAGGTCGAGCTCGCGGTCGTTTCCTACGGTAAAATCTTCCACTCTCTGATTGGCATCAAAGCCTTTATCCCATATTTTTGCCATATCTTTTAGATAATGTTATTTTATTAATTTTCACTTGCCCTCGCATAACTCAACCAAACTTGGCTCTGCTCATTTTGATAAATAACTATCGCTCGGCAATGTGTCAAGCAAGCTTGACACTGCTCTCGCTTAACCGTTATTTTAGATTAACGAAAACGTTCTATAAAACGGATGTATCCTTCGATACCCTGTTTCAGTTCATCTATCAATACGAACTCATCGGGGCGGTGGGAACGTGCTGATTCCCCAGGCCCCATTTTCAGGGCAGGGCAGGTGACCCTCATCCAGTCGGATGTGGTCGGGGAGGTATAGCTTTCAATACCGAGTTGTTGTACGCATTGCATTAACAGGTGATCAGTCGGTGTAGCTGAGCTCCGATTGGTAAGCGAACGTGCTTTCAGTTCGCTTTTTACTTTCGGTTGCAGGATCTCCATGATCTCGCTGTTGGTATACATTTCCGTCGGACGGATATCCACCACAAAACTGCACCGGTCCGGAACCACATTGTGTTGTGTGCCCGAATTGATCTGCGTGACGGTTAGTTTTACCTCTCCCATCGTGGGTGATATTTTGTCGAACTTCATCGATCTTAGGACGGCGATATCGTCCAGTGCAATATAGAGTGCGTTTACTCCCTCGTTACGGGCTGCATGACCGCTCACCCCCTTCGCTTCCCCGTCGATCACCAGTAATCCTCTTTCGGCTATGGCTGCTCTCATACCGGTTGGTTCTCCGATAATAGCCATATCCACTTCGCCCGAGAGTTTCTGCCAAAGCAACGTCATTCCATTCGGACCGGAGTTTTCCTCTTCCGCGGACAAAGCCAGTAAGAGATTAACAGGTAGTTCCTTTTCGTAGAAATATAAGAATGTCTGCAGCAGAGTAACCACACTGGCTCCCGCATCATTGCTTCCCAACCCGTAAACATGTGAATTGGAGTGGGGTGGGCTAAACGGATCGAAAGTATATCCGGTATTCGGTCGAACAGTATCGAGATGCGAATTCATCATCAGCGTCGGTTTCGATACGTCGTGATGGGGTTGACGGACAATCAGGTTATTGCCGATACGCTCTGTGGAAATCCCTTTTTCATTGAAATATTCCGTCAGAAAATTGCTCCGCAGATGCTCCTCTCCGGAAAATGATTGGATAGAAACCAGTTTCCTTAACAGTTCAACCGCGTTTTGTGTAAAAGTATCCATAAGAAATTACCAATTACAAATTACCAATTACCAATTAAATCTGACGTTTCAATCTCATTCAATCTCATTCAATCTCATTCAATCTCGTTATCCCGGTATATTGAGATACATCACTACCTGTCACGACTTGACGGAATCAACACATCATCACATCAACACATCATCCTAAGGTCGTCCCTTTTCCGGATAATAAGTTTTTCGCATGTAAAATCACCACTTTCGACACGCCATTCTCTATTGCTCTGAAAGAATTGTCCAGTTTTGGGATCATACCGTCGACGATAATGCCCTTTTGTTTGTATGTTTCATACTCTTCCCGGGTCATCGTCAGAATCATACTGGTCGGATCGTTCACATCCATCATTACACCTTCTTTCTCAAAGCAGTAGTAGATCGTAACAAGATACTTTTCTGAAAGTGCTGTTGCTAATGTATAGGCGATGGTATCGGCGTTTGTGTTCAGTAATGAACCGCTACCGTCGTGCGTGATGGCACAAAACACTGGAGTGATGCCACTCTCTATCAGTTGAGAGATAAAATCCGTGTTGGTTTTATCCGGATCAGGATCGCCGGCAAAACCAAAATCAATCGGTACAGGAGAGCGACGTATTGCCGGAATGGTATTGGCATCGGCACCTGAGAGCCCGATGGCATTACATCCTGTTTTTTGTAGTAATGCCACTATATTTTTGTTTCCCCATCCTGCATATACCATAGTAACCAATTTCAGTGTTTCTTCGTCGGTGATGCGGCGACCATGTATCATTTTGGTCTCGATCCCAAGTTGTTTTGCCATCTTAGATGCCATCACCCCCCCACCGTGTACCAAGAGTTTATGCCCTTCGAGTTGATGAAAGTCATTCAGGAATGATTCCAACGCCTGCGGATTATCTACTATATTTCCCCCGATCTTTACAATTGAAAGGGCTGCTTTTTTGCTCTCTGTCATATTTATATAGATTGATTCAGATTGGATAGGATTGAAGAAGATTGATTAGTGACTTACGGATATGTTTGATTAGCAGATTATAATTACCAATTAATGATTATCATATCATCACATCGTTCAATCATCACATCATCCTTATTACCTTCCCACTTTTCCACCGTTCCACTTTACAATCCCAGTAATATCTCTTTCAGTACCACTTGTGCTGAAACCACACGGTTAGCCGCTTCTGGGATCACAATCGATTGCGGGCTGTCGATCACCTCGTCGCTAACGATCATGTTACGGCGTACCGGCAGACAATGCATAAAATAAGCGTTATTAGTCAGGGCCATTTTTTCGGTGTCTACAGTCCATGCACGGTCGGTACTCAAAATTTTTCCATAGTTCGGATCCTGGTATGCCGCCCAGTTTTTGGCATAAATAAAGTCGGCTCCTTTGTAAGCTTTCTCTTTGTCATATTCTACCACGGCCTTACCGACAAACTCGTCGTCCAGTTCATATCCTTTGGGATGGGTGATCACGAATTCATAGCCGGCAGCGTTCATCCACTCGGCAAATGAGTTGGGAACCGCCTGGGGTAACGCGCGTGGATGGGGTGCCCAGGTGAGTACCACTTTCGGCTTCTCTGTTTTTTTATATTCTTCAATAGTGATCAGGTCGGCAAAACTTTGCAATGGATGACGTGTAGCTGCCTCCATACTGAAGACCGGTTTACCCGAATATTGTATAAACTGATTCAGTATGACTTCATTATAATCAGAAGCCTTGTTTTCGAACTGGGCAAAAGAGCGTACCCCGATCACATCGCAGTAAGAGCCCATCACGGGGATCGCTTCCAGGATATGTTCCGGTTTATCTCCATCCATAATGACTCCTTTTTCGGTCTCTAACTTCCAGGCGCCTTGATTGATATCGAGTACAATTACGTTCATGCCGAGGTTCAATGCCGCTTTCTGGGTGCTCAGGCGGGTACGCAGGCTTGAATTGAAAAAGATCATCAACAAGGTTTTATTTTTACCCAGTTCCTGGTCTGCAAAAGGATTCTCTTTGACTTGTTTTGCCTTTGCAAGTGCACTTTTCAGGTCTCCGATGTCATGCACGGATGTGAAGTTTCTCATATCAATTTATCTTTTAGTTCAGTAATAAAAATATCGATTTCTGCTTTTGATATCGAAAGTGGAGGTAACAAACGCATCACGTTGTTCTTTGCCCCGCCGGTAAAAATATGGCTTTCAAAAAGAAGCCGGTTGCGAACGGCACCAAATTCCGGAAGGAATTCGATACCGAGCATCAATCCCCATCCACGGATCTCCGTGATACCATTTATTTCCGATAGCTCCTGTTTCAGATAATTACCCATATCCGCTGCATTTTCCACCAGCGACTCCGCTTTCAATACATCGAGAACCGCAATGGCAGCTGCACAAGCCAAATGATTGCCTCCGAAAGTGGTTCCGAGTATTCCCTTTTTTGCTTCGAATTTGGATGAGATGAGTAAACCTCCGATCGGAAAGCCGTTACCCATCCCTTTGGCCATCGTAATTAAGTCGGGTCGTATGCCGGCTGATTGATGAGCAAAGAATTGTCCACTGCGACCGTAACCCGATTGTATCTCGTCGAGGATCAATATTACGTCGTTTTGCCTACAGAGAAGTGCCAGTTGTTGCAAGAATAAAGTTTCCGGAGTAAAAATACCGGCAACACCGAGGATACCTTCGATAATAACTGCCGCTACATCACCTTTCAGGATTTCAGCTTTCACTGCTTCTATATCATTGAGTGGCACAAAGGTGACCTCATGCCCTGTGTTGAAAGGAGCTTGAATGGCCGGATTCTCCGTAACAGCGACCGCACCGGAGGTGCGTCCGTGGAAAGCCCCGTGGAACGCGATCACACGTTTCTTTCCGGTATGGAACGATGCCAGTTTCAATGCATTTTCATTGGCTTCGGCACCGGAGTTACAGAGAAAAAGCGAATAGTCGGCATAACCGGATTGTTCTCCCAGTTTATCGGCCAGTTCCTGCTGTAAAGAATTTTGTACCGAGTTGGAGTAGAAGCCGATCTTCTCCACCTGATCCTGCACCGCTTTTACATAATGGGGATGGGAGTGTCCGATGGAGATCACTGCATGTCCGCCGTAAAGGTCGAGATACTTCGTTCCTTCATTATCCCATACATGGCAACCCTGTGCCCGTATCGGTTCAATCTCCCATAAACTATATACGTCGAATAGATTCATCTTGTCAAATTGAAAATTGAAAATTGAAAATGAAAAGTGAAGAAAGAATTTGGGATGTTTGGTTTGGGATTTGAAAATTTAGCTTCGCTGATTTGCAATTGACTCCGTCGATTTACAATTCATAATTTTTGAATCTTTGAATTCTTGAATCTTGAATATTACCTAACCATCTAACCACTTTTCCTCCTTCATCAGAATGCGCTTCCTTTCAGTTTCAGCCCTGTCGTTTCATCCAGTCCGAACATCAGGTTCATATTTTGTACTGCCTGTCCTGACGCACCTTTTACGAGGTTATCGGTAATCGAGGTAATGTGGATATAGCCGTTATGAAACTCGATATGTAATAATCCCTTATTGGTGTTTACTACCTCTTTCAGGCTGATGGGCTGTTTGGAAACAAACACGAACGGAGATGACCGGTAATACTCTTCGTAAAGATCGATCACAGCCGATTCCGACATGCTCTTATCCCATCTTGTATATACGCTGGCGAAAATACCTCGTGTGAAATCACCCCGCATTGGTACGAAATTGATCTGCGGTAGGTCGCTGTTACCCGCACTCGTCAATGTGTTGGCGATCTCTTCCAGATGCTGATGTGTGAATGGCTTATATACGGAGATATTATTATCGCGATAACTGAAGTGAGTTGTATCGGCTGGCCGCTTCCCTGCACCCGTGGAACCTGTAATGGCATGTATATGTATTTCGTCTGTCAATAGATTCCGGGATGCCAGCGGCAATAGTGCCAGCATGATGGTCGTGGCAAAACAGCCTGGATTGGCCACACTATCTGCCGTGCGGATCTGTTCGCGATTTTGTTCGCACAGTCCGAACACAAAATTCCTGTCGTTAAATACCGGATTATTGCGGAAATCATTTCCAAGATCGATGATCTTGCATGAGATAGGAATATCGTTGTCATTCAGAAATGCACGCGACAGTCCATGTCCCAGGCAAAGGAATAGCACATCGGGTTGACGAAAAGTGTCGCTAAAGACCAGATCGGTCTCACCCAACAGATCACGGTGCATCTCCGCTACGGGCATCCCCACCGAGGTGGTGCTGATGACCGATTCTATATTGACTTCAGGATGGCGGAGCAGGATACGGAGCAGTTCGCCTGCCGTATAGCCGGTTCCGCCTGCTATACTTACGTTAATCATTGTCGTGAATGGTATAATAAATTTTCAACGGGTTGGCGATCACTTTTGTGAATCCTACTACATCCTGTCCGGAGAACGATTTGTTGGTCTCTCCGTATTCGCCGAATTTAGAGTTCATCAGGTCGTATTCGCTGGAACATCCCAATACCGCAAAATGGTGGGGACGCAGTTCTATTTCCACATCACCGGTCACAAACTGTTGGGTGTCATCGAGGAAAGTCTCGATATTACGCATCACGGGCTCCAGATATTGTGCTTCGTGCATGAGTTGTCCATACCAGTTGGAGAGCTGGTCTTTCCAGTAGAGTTGCTGTTTGGTCAGTACATGTTTTTCCAACAGATGATGCGCCTTGACAATGATCAGTGGGGCAGGCGCTTCAAAAGCGACACGCCCTTTGGTGCCGATGATAGTATCACCTACGTGAACATCACGGCCGATACCGTATTTCGAGGCGATCTTGTGCAACGTATGGATCAGCGTCACGGGTGGCATCTTTTCACCGTTCAGTGAGACCGGTTCACCTTTTTCAAATCCTAAAGTGATCCGCTCAGTACCCCAGTCGGTCACCTGCGATGGATATGCCTCTTCGGGAAGGACACCCGATGATTTCAACGTTTCCACACCGCCTACGCTGGTGCCCCAGATCCCCTGGTTGATAGAATATTTCGATTTCTCCCACGAGAAATCGAATCCTTTCTCTTTCAGGTAGTCGATCTCCTGCTGGCGGGAGAGACTTAGTTCGCGGATCGGTGCAAGGATTTGTACCTCCGGTGCCAGCACTTCAAATACAAGATCGAAACGTACCTGGTCGTTTCCGGCACCAGTACTCCCGTGCGCCACGAAATCAGCCCCTACTTTCTTTACATGATCCAGGACTGCCATTGCCTGAAAGAAACGCTCGGAACTGACCGACAACGGATAGGTGTTGTTCTTTAATATGTTGCCGTAGATCAGGTATCTGATACCTTTCTCATAATAATCTTCAACAGCATTGATACAGGTGTGCGTGGTAGCGCCCAGTTTTAGGGCCCGTTCTTCAATCGATTTTGCTTCTTCATCGGAAAAGCCACCGGTATTCACAATCACAGTGTGTACTTCCAGTCCTTTCTCATTGATCAGCCAGGGTACACAGAAGGAGGTATCGAGGCCGCCACTAAATGCTAATACTACTTTTTTCTTCATCTTTTATGCAATTTATTGGTTTTCTTTATTTTGATGACCGGTTTAACCACCTTCTTCGCGAAGGGACTGGCCTGCTGTACCGGATGAGCTTTGGGGTCGTAAAGCAACCCTGTACATAAGCACATTTTGTAGTTATTACGTTGCAGGATATCAAAATTACGGCATCCCTGGCATCCTTTCCAGAACTCCTCGTCGTCGGTCAGTTCTGAAAAAGTGACCGGTTTGAATCCCAGTTCCGTGTTCATTTTCATCACGGCCAGACCGGTAGTGATACTGAATATCTTGGCGTTCGGATAGAGTTTGCGGGAGAGATCGAAAATTTTTCGTTTGATTTTCTTGGCTAATCCCTGATTGCGGTAATCAGGATGTACCACCAGTCCCGAGTTAGCCACAAAACGGTTATGACTGAAAGTTTCAATATAGGCAAAGCCCACAAGTTTATCGCCATCGAGGGCGATTACCGCTTTGCCGGCCTCGATCTTTTCAGCAATATACTCGGCACTGCGCTTAGCAATACCAGTACCGCGTGCTTGCGCCGACTCGTAAATCAAATCGCAAATCTCTTGCGCATAACCTACGTAGCCGCTATTGGCTATATGAATAATAACATTCATCCTAAAACAATAAAAAATTAATGGGTTGTTGGTAGAGTGATGCCCGAAGGCGAAAAAAGATAAAAGGGGAAATGATACGGAAACCGGAGCCTCCGTATAAGTCAAAAGCATCGTCGGACTAAAACTGTTGCTTTGGGGTAGTGTGTATGTGAAAAATATATTTTCATCAGGCTGCAAAAGTAATCATTATATTTGTATTTATCGATACTTTGATGAGAAATATTGCTTTTTTCTTCAAAAATAGGCAAACTGATTTTTTATTTCCCCAAAAAATACAAAAATGTATTAATTTGGTTGTCTTTTTGATACTTTTGTCTTATTTTTGTTTATCTCGAACTGCAATCTAAACCCTCATTTCCCGATATTCGGGTTCTTATTCACTTCCTGTAGTTCACCAAATAAAACATAATTCAATTGATATGGAAAATAAAAAGTATAGAAATTTCATTTTGCGTAACTATAATGATCTGCCCCAACTGAGTGCCCTGTCCGATCAGGAACGGGAAGCGATTGGAGTGGTGGGTCGGGTACTGCCTTTTAAGGCGAACAACTATGTGGTGGAAGAGTTGATCGACTGGAGTAATGTACCGGAAGATCCCATCTTCACACTGACTTTTCCCCGGGAAGAGATGCTATCGAAAACCCATTATGCGCAGGTGAAAAAATTGATCGATGCAAATGATGAGGCAGGATTAAAGCAGAAAGTTTATGATATCAGGATGAAGCTGAATCCCAATCCGGCAGGACAGGAACATAATGTGCCGATGGTAGACGGGATAAAATTGCATGGTATGCAACATAAATACCGCGAGACGGTGCTCTTCTTTCCCAGTCAGGGGCAGACATGTCACGCTTATTGTACTTTCTGTTTCCGCTGGCCGCAGTTCTCCGGCATGAATGAGCTGAAATTTGCGATGAAAGAGGCAGATCTACTCCATAAATATCTGTTGAAGCATCCCAAGGTGTCGGATGTCCTTTTTACAGGGGGCGATCCGCTTACAGCGAAAGCAAGTATCATGTCGGCCTATATCGAACCGCTACTGACAAAGGAATTTTCACATATCCGTAATATCCGTATAGGATCTAAGACGTTAGCTTACTGGCCTTACCGGTTTCTGACAGACAAAGATGCCGATGACATGTTACGCTTATTCGAGAAGGTGAAGAAAGCAGGAAAGCACCTTGCTTTTCAGGGACATTTTAATCATCCGGTAGAGCTCTCTACCGATGCGGTGAAACAGGCTATTGAGAGGATACTTAATACCGGTGCGCAGATCAGAACCCAATCGCCTTTGTTGCGTCATATTAACGATGATCCGAAGGTGTGGGCGAATATGTGGAAAGAGCAGGTCAGGCAGGGATTGATCCCTTATTATATGTTTGTTGCACGGGATACAGGTTCCAAGACTTTTTTCGAGGTGCCGCTTGAAAAAGCATGGAATGTTTTCAGGAAGGCTTACCGTAATGTGAGTGGTATCTGCCGGACTGTCCGTGGTCCCAGTATGAGTGCTAATCCCGGAAAAATTCAGGTGTTGGGTGTGGCGGAAGTGAGAGGTGAGAAGGTGTTTGCGCTTCGCTTCCTTCAGTGCCGTAATCCTAATTTAGTGGATATTCCTTTCTTTGCCCAATACGATAAAAAGGCTACCTGGTTCGATGAACTCAAGCCGGCTTTCGGAGAAGAAGAGTTTTTCTTTCAGAAAGATAACCTATTGGGTAAATACGAAAAAGATATCGATTTTATATGGGAATAGATACCTGGTTTCCTGTGTAGATTGTCTTGATTTCCCCTATTTATCAACAA
Source organism: Proteiniphilum saccharofermentans (assembly GCF_900095135.1). NCBI lineage: Bacteria > Pseudomonadati > Bacteroidota > Bacteroidia > Bacteroidales > Dysgonomonadaceae > Proteiniphilum > Proteiniphilum saccharofermentans. Next base: position 3,476,568 of record NZ_LT605205.1, on the reverse strand, counting down.
AAAAAACAATGTTTTAAATAATTAACATAGAGTTAACTGATTTATTACTTATTTTGTTGCCTGTAAATAGAATAATATGGGAAGAATCATTGCTCTGGCAAATCAGAAGGGAGGGGTGGGCAAGACCACAACTACGATTAATCTTGCGGCATCACTTGCCGCGTTGGAAAAAAAGGTGTTGGTGGTAGATGCCGACCCGCAGGCGAACGCCTCCTCCGGTTTGGGTATTGATATTAAAAAAGCTGCAAATACTATTTATGAAGGGTTGATCGGTAAATGTACCCCCGCAGAGGCGGTGCAGAATACTCCATTTGAAAATATCGATATTATCTCGTCCCATATCAATCTGGTAGGTGCGGAATTGGAGATGGTGCAGATGGAGAACAGGGAAAAAAGGCTCAGGGATCTTTTGCATCCGGTAAGAGGGCAGTATGATTTTATCCTGATCGATTGCTCGCCGTCGTTGGGTATCATTACGGTCAATGCGCTTACTGCTGCCGATTCGGTATTGATACCCGTACAATGCGAATATTTTGCCCTTGAAGGGTTGAGTAAGTTGCTTAATACGATAAAGATCATCAAATCGAAACTGAATACCAAGCTTGAAATAGAGGGTTTTGTACTCACTATGTATGACTCTCGTCTGCGTCTTCATAATCAGATATACGAAGAGGTAAAACATCATTTCAAAGAGTTGGTATTCACTACAGTTATTCAGCGTAACATTACACTCAGTGAATCACAGAGCCATGCCAAGCCGGCACTTATGTACGATGCCGGTTCCCGCGGGGCGACAAATCATATACAACTGGCACAAGAGTTGATCGAAAAAAATTGAAATTTTTCTACTTTTTCTCGTCATGGCAAAAGACAGTTTCCCTGTCTTTTGCACATATGACATAACGAAAACGTTCAATTACATTAGACTATTTCTACGCTCAACAGAGGCAAAACTTGTTTTGACTATGTATTCGCTTAACGAAATAGTTCGATTTCATCAGACTATTCTTCGCTATGACATAACTCAAGCAAGCTTGGCTCTGTGCATTTGGCTTAACAGAATAGTTCATTAAAATTAGACATTTTCTGCGCTCGACAAAACAAATTTATTTGTTCTGCTCTTGCTTAACGAAAATGTTCACTAACTTTGTACCCTTTATGGTATAGACTATGGCGAAAAAGAATGCATTAGGACGAGGACTGGATGCGTTGATCACCTTTAACGACGGTGAAACACAAGGCTCTTCTTCCATTAGTGAGGTGGAACTCGATAAGATTGTCCCCAACCCTGACCAACCGCGTAGGGCATTCGATGAAGAGGGATTGAGGGAGTTGTCCGCCTCCATTAAATCGATCGGTGTTATTCAACCTGTCACCTTAAGGAAACTCGATGACGATACTTACCAGATCATTGCGGGTGAGCGTCGTTACCGTGCCTCTCAGATGGCAGGATTGTCTTCTATCCCGGCTTATATCAAGACGGCCGACAATGATGAGATGATGGAGATGGCGCTGATTGAAAATATTCAACGTGAAGATCTCAACTCTATAGAAATCGCCCTGGCATACCAGAATCTCATCGATACCCTTTCCCTGACACAGGAACAGTTGAGCGAAAGAGTGGGTAAGAAGCGTGCGACTGTCACCAATTACCTGCGCCTGTTGAAGCTTCCGGCGGAAGTACAGATGGGAGTAAAAAACAAAAAAATTGACATGGGGCATGCGCGTGCATTGATCACCATGAACGATCCGGTAGCGCAACTCTCCCTCTACAACCTGATCCTCGAAGAAGGGTTGTCAGTGCGGAAAGTGGAGTCAATGGTGAAAGATTATGACGAAGGAGCGCCTATCCAGCAACTAAAAGATGTCGGTAGCCGTAAGCCAAAAACCGGGAAATCAACTTCGAGACAACAATCGCCAGATGATTTTGATGCGTTAAAACAACATCTTTCTGCCTATTTCCAGACCGATGTGCAGTTCAGTTATAACAAACGTGGCAAGGGTAAGATTACGATCCCTTTCGATTCTCCGGAAGATCTGGAACGTATTATCGTCATGTTTGATAAAATGCAAAAATAATTGCTGATGATGAATGTGGCTGGAATCCTTACTTGTCTGTCGATCCTTTTTTGCGCAGTGGATGTCCAGGCGCAGAGTCATTCACGAGAACAGCCACTGGATAGTGTCCCCGTGTTGGCAGGAGATTCGCTTCTCCGGCAGGTGTCCGACTCCGTTTCCGTTGATCTCAAAAATGGAGGAGAGGTTGCCGGTAAGCAGGATTCCGTCATCACAAAAGCAGGCACACTTATCGAAATGACTTCCGATAAGTTTTTCGCACCTTCCCATACATTCAGTCCTTCTCCTCGGAAAGCGGTTATCTATTCCGCCATTTTGCCTGGGTTAGGACAGATTTATAACCGTAAATACTGGAAATTACCCATTGTTTATGGAGCCTATGCCGGATTGACATATGCCATTACCTGGAATAACGGTTATTACAGGGATTATTTGGGAGCCTATCAAGATATTATGGATGATGACCCCGCAACCAACCGTTGGCACGATATGCTGCCTTACGGACAAGATCCGGAGACGGTAGATACACAGTGGTTCACGGGGGTATTGCAGCAAAGGAAAGATCACTATCGTTACTACAGGGATCTGAGTATTATCGCTACCGTGGGAGTCTATTTGATTTTTATTATAGATGCTTACGTGGATGCGCAGTTGTTTGATTTCGATATGAGTCCGGATCTCTCAATGCGCGTAGCTCCTGTTCTAATCAGGGGAGAGAAGGGACTTAATCTGGGAAGCACCTCATACGGGTTGCAATTGAGTTTTAATTTTTAACACTAAAACAACATGATTCATCCTCCCGGGATGAATCCTTAATTGGTATGCAGAAAACTATCTTACTTATATTGGTAGCTCTATGGCCCGGGCTGGGACTTATAGCTCAAAATAGCCTACCGGAAAATTCACCGCAAACTTCATCGGCCAGTGCAGACACCATTCAGGATAATGCAATCGTTTATCCGGAGAGTATGACGGAAAAACTGAGTGACCTCTTACGTAACTGGCAACTTGATCTGTCGAATGCGGAGATTGATTGTAAAAGGGGACAGAATGTGGTCTTTCATGACTCAGTTTATATTAAAAGACTCTATAATTTACCCTCGGAGATGGAGCTTTCTTTCAATAGCGTGGTGAAGAATTACATAGAGATGTATGCTGTCCGTAAGAGGGACCAAGTGAGCTATATGCTGGCGCTGGGCGACTATTACTTCCCTATGTTTGAGCAGGCGTTGGACAGACACGGACTTCCGTTGGAACTAAAATATCTTCCTGTAATTGAATCAGCGCTCAATCCTGTAGCAGTGTCCCGTGTCGGGGCTACGGGGTTGTGGCAGTTTATGCTGCGTACGGGTAAAGGTTACGGATTGGAAGTAAACAGTCTGGTAGATGAAAGGCGTGATCCTTATAAATCAACAGATGCTGCCGTACGTTACCTCAAAGACCTATATGCGATTTATGGGGACTGGAACTTAGTAATTGCAGCCTATAACTGCGGGCCGGGGAATGTGAACAAGGCGATTGCACGGAGTGGTGGTAAACGGGATTACTGGGAGATTTATTACCGTTTACCGCGAGAAACCAGAGGGTACGTACCCGCTTTTATCGCAGCCAATTATATTATGCATTACTATGCAGATCATAATATTTGCCCTGCACACTCTTCATCCCTGACAGTTGCGCTCGATACGGTGCAGGTGAACGAGAGGATACACCTGGAACAAATTGCAGGAGTACTGGATATATCTCTGGGTGAGTTACAGAGATTGAACCCTCAGTTTAAGAAGAATATTATTCCTGGTGATTTTAAAGCACATGCATTGGTTTTGCCTACGGAAAAGATGTATGCATTTATCGATAAAAACGATACCATTATTAATTATGATAAGGAGCGGTATTTTACGCACAGGGCTAATACCGACGGTTTTCTGGACGGTTCGGTTTCATCGGTATCGGGAAATACAACCAATGTCTATTATCGGGTAAAAAAAGGAGATAATCTTTCTACTATTGCCAGACGGAATGGCACGACCGTTGCCTTGCTCAAATCCTGGAATGGGCTTAGTTCCAACAGGCTCAATATCGGAAAACAGTTGATCGTGGGGAAAAAAGCAGTGGCACCCCAGGCAACGACAGAGAAACAGCTGGCACAAGCTGTTACTGACAATCCCGATGGAAAAACCCAGACAGTCAATCAGTATTATCGGGTCAGGAAAGGTGATACACTCGGAGATATCGCACGGAAAAACGGTATTCAGGTGGCACAGCTTCAATCATGGAACGGATTGAATTCTTCCCGGATCGGCATCGGAGATCAGTTGATTATCGGAAAAAAAGTAGTACCCATTGTCCAAGAGCCGGAGTCCGAAAAAGAGGATTACAACCGTACCGAAGTATCGGGTGGAAGCAATATTATTTCGTCTTATCTGAAAGATCAAATTGAGAAAAAAGTCGGAGAGAACAAATTGCCGGACGAACCGGAAACTGTTTCCGGAATAGAAGAAGAGATCTCTGTGGAATTGGAAGATAAGTAATTAGGTCACCAATACTTTCTTTGCAGAGACAGTCCCATCAACAGTTTTAACCCGTACTATATAAACTCCTTTCGGAAGATGAGTTGACGAATAGGAACCTCTGCTTATACTGATATCAATGGTTTCATGATGGATTTTTATCCCTGATGAATAGAAAATTTCCCATTCGACCAAATCATAGTTTGATTCGATAAATATCCGTTTCACTTCACTGGAATGGTAGACAACCAATTTGAATTGTTCTTTTTCCGGTTCTACTGAGGTGGAGGTATTGCCTATAACATAGGGTGCTATCAGTAAAGTGGTATTAATAGGATTCTCAATGTTTTCCGACGATTTTACCCATCCCGAAGCATTTTTCATCCATGCCGTGGAAACGATCCCGGAACCGACCCTTCTGGCTTCTGCACTAAATGCCGAAAAACCGGCCGGTATCCCGTTGGCATCGGAGTAGGAAATATAAAATGTCCTTGAAACAGATACAGGTTCATTAAAGCGGATATAATTCTCTATATTGTGGAGCATATTGCGGGAGCTGACCGGAAAGTCTGTATTATTGAAATATCTGTAGCTATAATTGTAGGGCTGTTCGTAAAGGAGCCGTTCAGGCCCATTCTCTCCGGAGTAAACCTTTATTCTGATGTTCATACTCGAAATACTGCTAACAGGGGGGGATGAGACAAACACTCCCCGCAACTCTACTCCGTCTCCGGCATAGAACTGCTCAGCAAATTCGGTGTATCCAAAAGTGTTGTTAGTGGCAAATAGAGGGATCCGTTGAAATAGATAACTTACAGCCTTGTCTTCCGGTTTAAAATTGTGGCTTTTAGTGAAAGGTTGTTGTGAATAGGGGTTGAAACCTCCCAATTGCATAACTTGTGATTCCTCCGGATCAAGATAATGGCTGATCGGGTTCGGGTTGTCGAGTGATCCTTGTACGTCCCAGAATTTGAAAAGAGATGCATAAGAATCCGGACCTCTGGGTGATGAACACATCGACGCCCCTCCGGTAAGCGTACCTAATACCCTTTTTTCCCTGTCGATGAGTGGCGAACCCGAGGATCCCCCTTCGGTGGCTCCGATATCCCATGCCCCTACTTCCCAAAAGGAGTTGGGTTCAGCCTGGTAATTATTGGGAAGAGTAAACGAACCGAGGCGTGGCCGGTCTTCGTCTATTGCTACTTTCTTAATCCCTCCGTTGGGGTGGTGCAGGCCGTGGAACGGTGCTGAAGGAGAAGAGCCGGCATTCCATCCTAAATAATAAGGCTGGTATTCTGCCGGGGGGATCTCTTTCAATCTGAGCAGGGAGATATCATGCCTTTCGCTGATCAGTACCGAATCGGCCGAAGCCATGGTCATCTGTAACGGGCCGCGGATATCGATATCACACAATGGTGAATTGTAATTGAAAAAGGCGACGATACTGCCGGCAACGATGTCATATCTTCTGTTGGCCAGAAAGCTGGGGTTGTAATTGCTATTCAGGCAGTGGGTGGCAGTCAGCAGGTAGGGTGTACCATCTTCTGCCGTATTATTCACGAGAGAGCCGGTACAATAGGTTGTTCCGTTGATGATCAGTCCCACTACGCCGCTTCCGGTTTGGATATCCTCCGGATAGCAAATAAGGTTGGGATGGCAATCCTGCTGCGGGTCTCTCATCTCAGTGGCCCTGAAGAAGATCCCCAGAAAATCGTGATTTACTTCACCTACCTCAATCTCACCGTTGAATACCGCATCCAGCGGTTCCTGATATTCCACGATTAATTCATCGCCCCCGACAGGCTGTACAGGGAGCATGTTCAGCTCTGTATTGTTTTTTTCGGTATATGAACCTAAGATCTCCGACTGGTCGGAGTTATACACGAACAATTGTGCCCCCGGGGGTAACCTGAATTTTGAAAAAAGAATATTCAATGAGTAAGCACCTTTTGAACGAATCCCCACACGCCACACCTTCATTTTGCCGGTAACAAAGCCAATACCTGAATTGTCGGGACGAAGGAACGGATAAAATTTGTGGGCAAACTCTAAGCTTTTGAGGTTTGTCTGATCCTGCTGGGACTGCCGTAATGCTGCCGTCACATCGAATGACGGCATCTCTACGAAGAGATCAGTGGCCGGTTCTATAGATCTTGCCCCCATCCCGGCGTGAAGCGGAAGGGGTTTACCTCCGTAACTGATCTGCCCCGAAACCGTATGGAAGAGGAAACAGAAAACAAATAGAAGACTGCTCTTCAGTATAGGCTGGAAAGAGTAGGGTACACTTCTCATGAATAGGAATTAATTTCAATGTTTTATTTCTTCTTTTGTAATTGAAGAAATAATTGCAAATGTAAGGTTTTTTAAGGAATAGGCGTAATTTTGCACTAAATTATTTGTGCAAGAAAGTGGAGTAAGTAACAGGAATGATATTTAATCGTATGAAGAGTTTTTTGGATGAGAAAGTAGATCGATATAACAATATTTCATTTATTGAAAATGATCCGATATCTGTTCCTCACCTGTTTTCCGGCAGACAAGACCGTGAAATCATGGGTTTCTTTGCTGCTATACTGGCGTGGGGACAACGAAAAACGATTATCGCCAAATGCGGTGAACTGGTGCAACGGTTCGGAGGCGAGCCTTACCGTTTTATTATGGAGCATAGCGATGACGATTTGAAAAGTCTGCTCGGCTTTACACATCGTACCTTTAACGATACTGATTTACTCTACTTTGTGGATTTTCTGCATCGGCATTACTCACGTTATCCTACATTAGAGGAGGCGTTTCTGGACGGAGGCGTTTTTCATTCGGTAGAAGACTCACTGATCCGGTTCGAACGGCTTTTTTTTGATTTTCCTGACGCACCGTATCGTACCCGCAAACATGTGGCAACTCCTCTTCGCAATTCAGCATGCAAGAGGATCAATATGTTTTTGCGTTGGATGGTGAGAAGTGATGGAAAAGGAGTGGATTTCGGTATCTGGAAACGTATTCCTCAAAGTGCGCTGATTTGTCCTATTGATCTCCATGTAGACAGGACGGCACGTCGACTGCAATTAATTACCAGAAAACAGACCGATTGGAAAACTGCGCTGGAACTGACCGAAAACCTCCGCCTCCTGGATCCTGCTGATCCGGTGAAATATGACTTTGCCCTTTTCGGGTTGTCGTTAGAAAATAAATGGGTAAAGCATGGAAACTAAAATAATAAGGATTGTGGCATACTAAAGGATGCAGCTTACTTTGCCGCTCTTTTTCGGAAAAGAATGCCCCCTTTCCCGTCTTCTTTTGTAGTGACACGGGGTTGTGCCGTCGAACCGGGAATAAAGTCGTGACGATACATATTAAAGAAAAGCAATAACAAAGAGATCAGCAGCGGACCAAAAATAATCCCCCAAAATCCAAACATGGCAAGCCCCATGATCACACCAAAGAAAGTGATCAACGGATGGATATTAGCCAGCCTTTTTTGCAGTACAAACCGGAGGATGGTATCGGATCCCCCTATGATAAGTAGCCCGTAGCAAAGTAGTAATACCCCTCTTACTATATCACCTTGAGTCAGTGCTGAAATACCGATCGGTACCCATACCAGCGAAGTGCCTACCACAGGGATGATGGTGGTACAAGCTACTAAAACGGCATATACAAGCGGATTGCTTACTCCGAAGGAGAGATACCCTATATAGGCCAGTATCCCTTGTGTGATGGCAACTACCGGTATACCAATGGCATTTGCCTGGATAATAGATTTTGTCTCCTCCCGGAGAATGCGCTTGTTCTTCTCACTGAATGGGAGTATCTCATGGGTAATATTCTCCAATGATTGATAGCTTACCAGCATAAAATAAAGCAGGAAAATGGCGATGACTCCGTTGATAACCATAGAACTTAACCCTGAGACGAGTGACTGCATGATGGAAGACCCTGCACGGGGTACGAACGAAAGATTTTCGGGAGTGAACAAGGTGATCCCAATGCGTTCCTCAACGATGTCAGAGAACTCTCTCATGCTTTTTATGATCTGTGCAGGATCAATACTTATTCCTGAGATAGTGTCAACAGCAAGAAACCCGAAGCCAGTGAGCGGGATCAGAATAAATATCGTGGTCCCGAGCACAATGACTGAAGCGCTCACCCCTTTTCTCCAGTTATGTTTCTCCACCAGTCTCACCATCAATCCTCTCAGGAGAATGAAAAGTGTGAAAGCACCGAAAAATCCTCCCAGATAGGGGTGTAGCTCTTTGAAAATAATAATTGACAAGAGCAGGATCAACCCTAAAAGGACAAAACGATGATATCGGTTCTTTCTGTCTGGCATTATGCTTCGTCTCCAAATTGCATTAGATAGGCTTTGATAAACTCATCCAGATCACCGTCCATTACTCCAGTCACATCTGATGTCTGGTAGTTGGTGCGGTGGTCTTTTACACGGCGATCATCGAATACATAACTGCGGATCTGGGATCCCCATTCGATCTTCTTTTTACCAGCTTCAATAGCTGCCTGTGCTGCACGGCGTTTCTCCAGTTCTATTTCGTAAAGCTGCGACTTGAGTAAACGCAGGGCATTCTCCCGATTTCCCATTTGCGAACGGCTCTCGGTATTTTCAATTACAATTTCCTGCTCTTCTCCGGTGTCAGGATCTTTATACTGGTAGTGTAGTCGTACGCCGGTTTCCACCTTATTTACATTTTGTCCACCGGCTCCGGACGAACGGAAAGTGTCCCAACTCAGGTTGGCGGGATTCACCTCTATCTCGATGGAGTCGTCAACCAATGGTACGACAAACACCGAAGCGAATGAGGTCATCCGTTTCCCCTGCGCATTGAAAGGGGATACGCGTACCAGCCTGTGCACCCCGTTCTCACTTTTCAGGAATCCGTAAGCCAGATCGCCCTCCACCTGCAGGGTCGCTGTCTTTATGCCGGCATCATCGCCATCCTGCCAATTGGTAACAGTAGTCTTGTAGTTCTTGCTTTCACACCAGCGCTGATACATACGGAAAAGCATAGAGGCCCAGTCCTGACTCTCCGTACCGCCTGCACCTGCATTGATCTTTAATACTGCTCCCAGTTGATCTTCCTCACGACGAAGCATATTTTTCAACTCCAGGTCTTCGATCAGTCGAAGCACATGTTTGTAGTTGGCATCTATCTCCTCTTCCGAAACAATTCCTTCTTTGGCGAAGTCGAATGCCAACTGTAGCTCCTCGGCAGCCGACTTTACCTCCTGGTAGGCATTGATCCAGTATTTCAGTTCACGCACTACCTTCATCTGCTGTTCGGCGGTTTTGGCGTCGTTCCAGAAATCGGGTGATTGAGTCCTTAATTCTTCTTCTTCTAATTGGATACGCTTTACATCGATGTCAAAGATACCCCCTCAGCGCGTTCTCGCGCTCCAACACATCTTTTAGTTGGTCTGTCGTTATCATAATTATATTTTATACTTTTTATATTGTCGATTTCCTTGTTTTTCTTACGCTTACTCCGTATAATGGAATAATCGATTTCTGTAATGAGCCACAAAAATACATAAAAGATGCCGGAATTCCATTAAGATATGGAAATTCGTACATGGCAGGGTGGCTTTATGGTGTACTGTTCAGGTTAATTGGTATGGACAAGTAGGGACTCTCCAGGTTTTAATACAGTTTTCAGGTGCGGGTTCCATACTTTCAGTTGTTCTACGGTACATCCGTATAATCGTGAGATGGAGTAGAGTGTTTCGCCCATTTGTACCGTATGGTTTTTAGTATTAGTAGGGGCGGAAATTATAGCATTCTCTTCTTCTCTCAGCACCATGTCGCTTTTTGTCCGTTGAACCTTATCTTCTCTTTGCCCTTTTCCGTTTGTTGATGTGAGGGGAGGATTTTTCAGGGGATCAGTCTGTACAAGTATAGATTCGCGGCCGGAATAATTTCCGGTCTGTATGGTCGTTATTACGGGTTCATCTGTTTCGCGAGGTGTTATCTCCGGGATATTTGGTTGTACCGGTTCTTTATTTGTTGCTGTAAGTTGTTTTTTATTTACTTGTGGATTGCGTCGTGTCACATATGATGCATTTTCCTCCAGGATTCTCCCTCCTCGTAAATAGCGCGATGCGTAATATGGTTCTGTAGAGGAGGAGATAATCACTCCGCTGGTGGTGGAAGAATGGATGAATTTAAATTGTCCGTTAGGGAATGCTTCCGTCACTATTCCTACATGTCCGACTCTCCCGTTCTTTCTGTTTCCTTCAAAAAAAACAAGATCACCCTTTCGAAGATCCTCTCGTCTGGCGATAGTGGGGATTTGGCGGTCCTGTCCGGCTGAACTGGGATCTAACCTGTATCCGAATTTTCTGAACACAAAGGAGGTATAACCTGAACAATCGAAAGAATTAGGGCCTTTCCCTGCATACCGGTAAGGTTTACCGAGGTACTGCCTTCCATATTGGATGATATCATCTTGTAAAACCGTAGATGGTTTACTACTGGAGACAGTTGTTCTTCCCGCACCGCAGGAGGCCAGGATAAATGTTATGATTGCCAGAGAAACGACTTTCAACCAGCCGTTATTTCTGTATGCCATAGTGAACACGCTGTATAATAACATATATAGTTGACAAAAATAAGTAAAATCGTTGTTGTAGCTGATATACTTCTTATTTTTTAACAACGTGCCTGTAAAAGTGGGAGGAATAGAAGAAGGAAAATATCTTTATAAGATAGCTTTTGCTTTTAGCACTTCCTCCAGACTGATTCCTTCTGCCAGATGGATTGTTTGAAATCCCAGTTGTTGCGCGGCTTCGATATTTGCGTAATTATCATCGATAAAAAGTGATTCTCCGGCTTCTATTTCATAACGTTCCAGCAAAATATGATAGAGTTTCGGATCGGGCTTTATTATCTTTTCCGCACCTGAAACAACCATCCCATCCAAATCCTTGAAAAAATCGTAGCGTTCCATGGCAATGGGGATCGTTTCAGCCGACCAATTCGTAAGCCCGTATATGTTATATTTTTCTTTCAGGGGCTTAATCAATTTCACATTTTCTTTTATAGTACCTCCCAGCATCTCATCCCATCGACCGTAATACATCGCTATTTCTTCACGGTACTCAGGGTGTTGTTCCTGTAAGACCCTGGTGCCCTCTGCCAGGGAGCGCCCGGCATCTTGCAGCACATTCCATTCATAGCGGCACACATGTTCCAGGAAATAATTCATATCCTCTTCTTTATCAAAAATTTCCTGGTAGAGATAGACGGGATTCCAATCGATCAGCACCCCACCGAAGTCAAAGATAATGTTCTTTAATGGTTTCATTATTATTTTTTTTAATAGGATTTTTCTTTTCCATTGTTACTTCCGGATAATTCCGGACGTTCCCTCCAAAAGAAGAGATAATCCCTTTTTCAGATATTTGTTGAAAAAGCAAGAGTGTATGCATTATAAAAAATGTCTCCGTATCAGGTTCTTCTCTATTCTCATTGGACTTTTTCCAAAAACGCTTACAACCTAAAACAACCGCAATTGTTCACATTTAGGCTTTGGAGGTTTCTTTTCTATGGTTTCCCTGAAGGAAGCAGGTATTTCTCCAACGAATCTTGACCGGGTCTTATTTTCTGTCTGGTTGAAATTTTTTCTCATTAAAGAATTTGTAATAAACAAATGGTCTTTGGCACGGGTAAGGGCTACATAAAAAAGTCTCCTTTCTTCTTCGATATCAATGTTATTTCTCAGTAAAGGAGTGACTCCTTCTTCGGCTCCTGCAATGAATACAACCGGATACTCGAGCCCTTTGGAAGCGTGGAAAGTCAGCAGCGTTACCGCATCGGTTTTCAGGCGTGCCACATCGGTATAGGTATCCAGCAAAATCTTATGTAAAAACGGTTCCAGATCTCCTTCGTATTCCCTGGCAATGTGGAGAATAGTTTCTTTCCGGATAATTCCCGTCTCATCCAGGGTCTCATCAGTGATAAATTTTTCAAAAATAAATGACACAACACCTGTTGCTCCTTGCTTTGCGAAAACTTCTTCTCCTTGCTTTCCGAAAAGAGAAGTAAAACGCGCTTCTTGCAGCCTGTTGCTCCGCATTTAAGGAGGGAGCGCCGGTCGGTTCTGTCAGATCGGGTAAGGGAATTTTCTTCGTAATCTCCGTATCCCTGCTTTCACGTTTGGCGGTTTTAGTTATATCAGCCGCTCCAAAGAGATCCATCTGGCCTGTAAGCCGTTCGATTTCCCCTTCTTTGAAAATTTTAATGATGCCGTATTCTCCGTCATACCCACCCTGGGGATGTACTTCCCGCGCACGCATCCGTTGAATGGCTTCTGCCAGCAACATGCCCGCCTGTTTTTTGATATCTTCGACCGGAACCTCTGTCAGGAGGGTAAATTCGTTGCCGAACGAAGATATGGCCTGCTGGAAAAACCGGTTCACCACGTTGCCGGAAGAGGAAGCATTTTTGATTTCGGCAAGTATTTCGGGCAGGGGGATAATATAATGGAACCCCGGAGCCCCTTCAGGTTGTTGTGGCTGCCTGCGGTCGGACAATTCGAAGACACGGTGCAGGACGCCTATAGTGAGTGGCCGGCCGCATTTCGGACAAATGTTCTTGTGCCGGATGCTTTCTTCCGGTTCAAAGCAGACGTTGCACTTGCGGTGTCCATCCATATGGTATTTGCCCTCTTCGGGAAAAAATTCATAGGTGCCAAGGAATCCTTTCCTTGTTTTCAGTGCATCGAACAGGGCGTAGTAACTTTGTTCGGTATCGAACAGATTGGCTTCACGTCCCAGTTTTTGCGGAGAATGGGCGTCCGAATTGGATACCAGCGTATATTTGTCAAGCATGCTCAACCGCCAGTTCATCTCCGGATCGGAAGACAAACCGGTTTCGAGGGCAAAGATATGGTGGGATAAATCGCCGAAACATTCTTCTATTGTATCGGAACCCGATTTTGAGCCGAAGAGGGAGAACCAGGGTGTCCAGATATGAGCCGGGATAAGATGGGCATCATCGGAAGTTTCCAATACGATCTCCAGCAGGTTGCGCGCAGGCAGTCCCAATATGGGTCTCCCGTCTGCTTCCAGATTTCCGATTTGCGCCAACTTCGCATTAATGCGGGCAACTGTTTCAAAATCCGGGGCATATACACAGTTATGATTTTTATACACCTTATCTCCCTGTTTATAAATGGAGCTTATCTCGGAAGTAAGGCAAAACCGTATGTCAATATCCTTGCATTTGAATCCGTCGATCTCTTTTTTCGGGGGATTTTTCAGACGGAACAAACCTGTTCCGTCCGGCTCCAGCTTTTCTTTTATCTCTTTAAACCAGAGGGGATGTGTAAAGTCTCCCGTGCCTACCACATGGATCCCTTTGATACGTGCCCACTGGAAAAGTGATTCAAGATTCAGTTCCTTGCTGGTAGCCCGTGAATAGTGGGAATGAAGATGAAGGTCGGCAATATAAGACATAGACGATAACCGCAATGAGGTTACTGTTTGGACTCTTGTTTACGGGTAAATTCAATCGGCAACTTACCCATGGAAGTGTCGGCTGTTCCTTTCACTTCTTTCTTTTCCTTCCAGATGACGACTTGCACATTTTCTCCGGCATACACTGTTATCGTCAGTTTTCCGTCAACTTCCTTCAATTCCTGATTTTTTACATTCAGTTGAGAACCTGTAATATCCGCCACGCACTTACCTTCTACCTGCTTTATTGTCACCTGGTAATCCTGATAACCATAAGGCGCATCCGCCACTTTAGCTGTCCAAACACCTTGTACTGCTTTGGTAAGGTCACTTGCATAAGCTGTTGTGTACAGGCTTAATAATAATACTGCTGATAATAAAACACCGATTTTTTTCATTTTGCACGTATTTTTGGTTTAATGAGTTGAGAAACAAAAACCAGGCAATATGTCTGTGGCGTAAAGATACAAAAATACTTTCAAAATCCTTTTCCGCTTCATTCAATGTTTATTTTAGATTTTAACCAGTCAGGACTAACGATCCAAAGGATAACCACTTTTTACCTGAAATGGATTTTTCCACGATATAAACTTGCCTTTTTTTGTCGTATAATCGGTTTCTCCGCCATAAACTACAAACAGATTTTCAGGGCTTATTCCGCTAAACGATTGGAAAAGTTGCAGCGTATCGAAGAAGTCGTTTTTCATTGTGGCGGAAGATTTTATTTCGATTGCCTGCAACTGTCCGCCGCTTTCAATCAGCAAATCGACTTCGTTTTTGTTGCTGTCGCGCCAAAAATAGATTTGCGGCTCAAGCCCTGCGAAAAAATGCTGCTTTACAATTTCGGAAATTACCATCGTTTCAAAAATTTCGCCCCGCAAATAATGGGTAGAAAGTTGTTCGGAATTTTCCAAACCAAGCAAAGACGCCGCCAAGCCCGTATCGTAAAAATAGAGTTTCGGCGATTTGACAAGCCGTTTATTGAAATTATTGTGATATGGTTTTAACAAAAAAACCACATAAGAACTCTCCAAAAGCGAGAGCCATGCATTGGCAGTAGGTACGCTGATTTCCGCCTCGTTTGCGAGCGAGGTAATGTTCAATAATTGCCCTGTCCGCGCGGCGCAAAGTTTGAGGAAACGGACAAACTGCGACAGGTTGCTGATTTCGCGAATTGTGCGAATATCGCGGTCGATATAAGTTTGAATGTAGTGCGGGTAAAAATCAGCGGGCGCAATTTGTTTGTCATAAATGCGCGGGTAGCCGCCTGTAAAAAGGAAATCGTTGAGCGTATTGGGCAAAAGCGAGGCGTTTTGCAGTTCTGTAATGGAAAAAGGCGCGAGTTTCAGCACTGCCGTCCGTCCTGCCAAACTTTGCGATATGTTTTGCAACAGCAAAAAATTATGCGATCCCGATAAAATATACATTCCCGCCTTGTTTTCAGCATCGACTTTTGTTTGAATGTACGAAAAGAGTTCGGGAACATACTGTGCCTCGTCAATAATGGTTTTACTGCCAAAGTTTTGCAAAAAACCGCGCGGATCGTCTTTTGCCATCATTCGCAAGTCCAAATCCTCCAAACTCACATAACGATAGTCAGGGAATGCCGATTTTAGCAGTGTCGATTTTCCGCATTGCCTTGTTCCTGTAAGTGTTATGATAGGATATTTGCCTGCAAGAAACTTGATTTTCTCTGTAATT
Source organism: Proteiniphilum saccharofermentans (assembly GCF_900095135.1). Lineage (NCBI taxonomy): Bacteria > Pseudomonadati > Bacteroidota > Bacteroidia > Bacteroidales > Dysgonomonadaceae > Proteiniphilum > Proteiniphilum saccharofermentans. Next base: position 3,460,816 of record NZ_LT605205.1, on the reverse strand, counting down.
ATTCTTGAAACCATAACTCTGAAATTTTTTGGCAAAGGTACAAGTTTTATGTAAATATAAAAGTGTAATTTTATGATTTGCATAGTGCCGTCTTTTTTGGGGGAGTGCAACCTCAACCCCCAGCCCGAAGCCTCCAGGCTGCTGGCAGATGCCGGACGGCTTATCGAAAGCAACCCCGACAGCGCCATGCAACAGATCGGTTCCCTTTTCTATCCCGTACAGATTTCTTATACTCTTCTTCAATAAACACAGGCGCAGGCCAATTGACCGGTTTTACTCGTAAAACAAATCCATGAGTACGTAGATTAATCTTGGTACATACGCATATAGTTCCTTTGTATATAGCAGATTAGTTGTCCATGTGATTTTTAACTTTTATTTTTATAACTTAAATAAGATATATGTGATTACAAAAAAATGATTCTGTCGTCATAAGAGAAATGAAGAGAAATTTTTACATGTTAAATCATTACAGATGAAAGTGGTGAGAAAGTATTTAAGTAGGGATGGAAAAATATCATACAGATCCTTCATCATAATATTTGTTTTGTTCTTACTGAGTTTAATCTACATGAACTGCAATGGAAAAACAAAACCGGATGGGGAGTCGAATCACCTACGATATAAAATTGGAGTATGTGATTGGATGATATTGAAACGTCAGAAGATTGGAGCTTTTGAATTGACCAGCGAACTGAATGGAGACGGTGTTGAAGTTGATATGGGAGGACTGGGAAATAGGAAATTGTTCGATAATAAATTACGGGATACTGTTTTTGTTGAACAGTTCAAAAGCGAGGCTGACAAATATAATCTGGAAATTGCTTCGATTGCCATGTCTGCATTTTACGCACAATCTTTTGTAGAGAGAGAAAATTACAGGGAACTGTTGGACGATTGTATCCAAACGATGAAAAAAATGGATGTGGAAATAGCCTTTTTACCGTTGGGGGTGCAGGGTGATCTGAATAAAAGACCCGACATCAGGCCCGAATTGGTCAGAAGGCTGAAAGTGGTCGGCGATATGGCAGAACAGGCAGGGGTAGTAATAGGTATTGAGACTTCTTTGGATGCTGCATCGGAAATAAATTTGTTAGAAGAAATCGGCTCTCCGGCCATTAAGATCTATTTTAATTTTCAAAATCCGTTGGAAGCAGGCAGGGATATTTATGAAGAGCTGAAGATATTGGGGAAAGAGAGAATTTGCCAGATCCATTGTACGGACACCGACAGTGTTACGTTACCTTACAACAAAAGGTTGGACATGAGAAAAATTAAATCAGTACTCGATGAAATGGAATGGAGCGGTTGGCTTATTGTAGAGAGGTCCAGAGATAAAAATGAACCGACCGATGTAAGGAAAAATTTCGGTACTAATATCGATTATTTGAAAGATATATTTCAACGATAAATCAAATGACTCTAATTTTTATATCTATGAAACGAGCATGATAATCAATTTGATGATATGATGATGTGGCGATTTGATAATTACTGATCAACAAATCGTCAAATCGTTAAATTAACTAATCGTTCTGGTTCCATACGACCTTAATCTTTAAAAATAAATATTGACGTATGAATTACAAACAACAAAAAATGAGATTAAATCTTAAATTAAATGTGCCGACGATATTGTGCGCCTTTAGTTTATTTTTCTGGTACATGCCAATGTCATCTCAGGCATCTGTTTTTGAAAAAAAAGAAGTTTTAAAGAATGTTGAACAAGACATTACCGTGCGAGGTAAAGTAATTGATGAGAACAATGATCCTGTAATCGGTGCTTCGATTCTGGTTGTAAGAACCGGCGGTGGGACTGTTACCGACATTGATGGAAACTTCACAATTTCAGTAAGGAAAGGAGATGAAATAAGGATATCTTATGTCGGGTATGAAACACAAAGCATTCAGGTAACCTCTGGTAGCCTTACGGTTCAATTGGAGCCTGATGCCCAGACATTGGATGAAGTGGTGATAGTGGGTTACGGTACACAACGCGTGAGGGATCTGACCGGTGCGGCAACAGGTGTGAACATGGATGAGATCGCGGAGTTGCCGGGTGCTTCCATTATAGATGCGCTGGCAGGGCAGGTAGTGGGATTATCTGTAACTCAAAGTAGCGGTCGACCCGGTTCAACCGGTTCGTTCAGGGTGCGCCAACCTATGAGTTTCGATGGAAGTTCGGCGTTTAATCAACCACTGATCGTTATTGATGATGTGGTGCAGGTGGATGAGAATGGAGAACCTAGTATGACTGTTTTTAACATGTTGAATCATTCCGACATTGAAAGCATGACAATCCTGAAAGACGCTTCAGCTGCTGTGTATGGCTCCCGTGCCTCTGCTGGCGTAATACTGGTAAAAACAAAAAGAGGATCTGTTGGTACGCCAAAAATCTCTTATTCTGCAAAGTTGGATTTCTCTGATGCGGTCGGGCATATAAAAACAATGAATGCATATGAAACCGGCGTGTTTACCAATCGGATGCTGAATCAATTAGACAGGATCAATGGTAATTCAAATTGGGCGCCATATCTTTATTCCGAAAGTGAGTTGAATGCGATGAAAAACCTGAACTATGACTGGTTGGATAGGGCATGGCAGTCGGCATTGTCTCAACGCCATTCACTAACGGTTGATGGCGGTTCGGAAAAATTAACCTATTTTGCCGGGATCAATTACCAAAATCAGGAAACAAATTTAGGAAAGATCCAGGATTTTGATAAATGGACATTCCGTACAGGTGGCGAGATAACCGTTGCGGCGGGATTAAAACTGTCGGCCTCGATTTCAGGATACAATACCAAACAAACCGGCAATAATCCTCAGGCAAGGATTTCTTCCGGCCCATGGGGAAGTCAAAGCCCTTCACACGATTACCCGATGCTGCGCCACATGCCAAAATTCATTCCTATAGAGGCTGAGATTCTGGATCCTGTCACCAATGAGATGCGAAATTTCTATTTGTCGCCATGGGTTGGTCCCCATGCTGTGAACACGTCTACAGACGCAAATGTCGGTAGCGGGTTCCCGGTATGGAACTTTTTTGCCAATGAAGATTCCAAATCGAGAAGTTACCTGGAGCAGAATGGTTACAATGCGAACTTCTCTTTAAATTACGATATTCCGTTTATCAAAGGATTATCGGTAAGGGGAACCTATGCAGTGGGTTATGACAATTCATATAACAATAACGTGGGCGACTATTACCAGCTTGCACGTGCCGGAAATACCGATAGAGAAGGGATGCACCTGATCGGAGAGCATACAATCTGGAATTTTATCAACTATGGGGATCCTGACGGTACCGATATCAGTAGGAAACCTACAATTACTTATACTAAGAATATAAGAAAATCGGAACAGCTTAATTTCATGTTGATGTACAACGGCACATTTGGCAGACATGACGTATCTGCTACAGGGGTCATTGAGCGAGGTGAAGCGGAGGGCATCAATCAGCAGCAATTATACAGGGGCCCCGGAAGATCATACAATGGCGTAAGCGCTACAGCCGGGACGCTGAGTACGAATGCCCAGGAAACCTATTTCAGAAAATATGAGAGTGGATCTTTATCATATGTGGGCAGGGCAAATTACAAATACGATAATCGTTATCTGTTTCAGTTTGTTATCCGTGCTGATGCTTCCACGAAATTTGCCCCTGAAAATTACTGGGGTATTTTCCCTACAGGGTCTGCCGGTTGGGTTATATCGGAAGAAAAATTCTTCAAAAACAGCAAATTATCCAATACGATAGATTTTTTAAAATTACGTTATAGTTTAGGGCAGACAGGGAAGGACAATGTGGACGCCTGGATGTGGTTACAACTCTATAATATCAATCCGACCGGTGGCCTCGGATTCGGAAGTATAGGCGGGCAACCTGCTTTGGGAGCTAATATAAGAGGTACTGCGAATCGTGATATCAAGTGGGACACTTCAATCAAGCAAAACCTGGGGTTGGATTTTAGTATATTGTCGGGACGTTTGTCCCTTACGACGGATTATTATTACGACAAAACGAAAGATTTGATTATGCAGATCGCTGATGATGAAGAACCCATCTATATCGGGGCAAGGCTACCACCGATCAATTATGGGAAGAAAGATGCCTGGGGATGGGAATTTTCATTAAGGTGGAACGACAGGATTAACCAATCTTTGCTTCCGTCATGGGGACCGATCAGATATGGAATTGGGATTGACTATAGTATAAACTGGAACAAAACCGTATTGGGACAAGAGCCTGTTTTCGATTATCCCGCACTTGTGCAAGATCAGGGCAGTTGGACAGGCTATCGTGGCCCCGGACATCAATGGGGGTTTAAAGTTTGGAAAAATACAAGCCAGGGCGACGGGATGCTTAGGACGCAGGAAGATATCGACAAATATTGGCAGTATCTTACCGATCTGGCAACGGCAGCCGGCACTACTCCCAGTTATCTTGGTATTACTTCCAAGGATAGAATGTTTCCCGGCATGATTGCTTATCAGGATCTTGCAGGAGATATCGATGTCGAAAACCAAACTATTGCCGGTCCGAATGGTGTAATTTCGAGAGATCACGGTGAAGATTATGCCAAACTGGCCAGTAACAGGCGTCATGGCGTGAATACAAAATTAAGCCTTCAGTGGGGAGATTTTAGCTGGTCTTCTATGATCTCTACCGGTTGGGGTGGTTATTATGCTCTTGATAACGATGTAAGGCAAGCCATTAATAATAGCACCATTATATGGTCCCAATTCTCTTATGTAGCCGATATGTTCGATCCGGATGATAATCCGAATGGAAAATATCCGAGTATGGCTGTTCCAAGTGCATTTGGGGAGCGTTCCGATTTCTGGCAAGTATCCTCTTTCAGAATGTATGTAAGAAATATGGTTTTTGGCTATTCATTACCGAAAAAGTTATTACAAAACGTTAAGATCGAAAGATTGCAATTTAATTTGACAGGTAATAACTTATGGGACTTTTACAATCCGTACCCCGGCAGGTATAGAAATATGTACGATGGCGGGCGGACTGATTATCCTACATTAAGGACATGGACTTTAGGGGTTAATATGACATTCTGATATTTTGAAAATAAATAGTTTAAATTGTATGAAACGAGTACTTATGAAAATAATAATATCAAAAATATTGATCAGTATATGCATATTGACATTTTTGTTATCATGCAGCGATCAGTTTTTACAGGACAAGAGGGATTATAATAATCTAACGACATTAGATGTATACAGTGATCCGGAGCAGGCAAAAGCAGTATTTGGAACAATCTATAAACAGATATTGGAAAGGTATAATTCTCCTTTTTGCGGATCCGATCCGCTAATGCGACAAGCTCAGAACACAGGCGGTCTGCAGCACATTTACACGGAAGAGTTGTCTGACGGGGGGTTCAGGGACGGAAGGTATAATGGATCCAACGGTAAGAATACCAAAGCAGGGAACCATATTGCCAATCCTCCGTATTGGAATGATCCCAGAAGTTCCTCAAGTAACTATAATAATTTTAACAGATATACGCTCTTTCCTACTGTTTTTCTTATCAATAACTTTATCATTGAAATCGATCGATCCCGTGACCTGTACAATAATGATACGTTTTGGGACCAATTAAAAGGACAGGCTATTTTTGCACGTGCGTGGCTCTATTTTGATGCGGTTCGTTTATGGGGAGGTGTGCCCTATTATGCGACGGACACGGATCAGCCACAACCAGGCGATCGTTCTTTGCGTATGCCCATTCAGGATTGTATTGACAAAATCTGCGATGATTTCCAGGCAGCCGCAGAGTTGCTTCCGGCTGTGTGGGATGCTGATAATGATGGCCGATTTACTTCTGTGGCAGCATTGGCAATGATAAGCAGAGTACGTGTGTATGCTGCCAGTCCGGTGTTCAATGCCAATTGGGACGACCCCGGCAGCAGACGCTGGCAAGCAGCGCTCGATGCCAGCTTGGCTGCGGAAGCAGCGGCCAATACGGCAGGTTACGGATCGAGTATCAGTGATATTGAATCGTGGGACAGGGCATTCTATGCATACAATGGAATGTTTAACCCGGAAGCGATCATAAAGATTCCAAAAAGCGACAATGTAATTGCAGGAGCATTCAACAGATGGGAACAATATGTCCGTCCCGGAGCTGTGATTTCCGGAACCAATGCCGGTATGCCGGCACCTGATGAGGTTTTAATGAAATTTCCAATGAGAAATGGTAGGGCGGCGATAGAAGAGAATGGATACAATAACGAAAAATTCTATAGGAACAGGGATCCCCGGTTCTATCGTACTTTTGCATTCTCCGGATGTGAATGGCCGGGAACAAATACGCAGATTTGGTTGTACACCTATAAATACAGTACCTCTGAAAACCAAATGTACCGTTATACTGATGGCAGCAGAGGAGATGGAGGTGCTCAGAAAAAAAGCAGGGCGATTGTCTGGAAGATGTCAGATCCCAATGTTCCCATAGGAGGGGAATCAACCAGTGGGACAGATATATTGGAATATCGTTATGCTGAGATATTGTTAAACATCGCTGAAGCATATGCGGCAAAAGGTGATGTTGGGGGTGCCATCAGCTATTTGAGCAAAATACGTAGTCGTGTAGGTGTGGATGCGGCCAACAATTACGGGTTAAACGACATAACAGACAAATATTCTGCGATCAGGACTGTTTTGAATGAGCGTGCTGTAGAACTGGCATATGAGGGCAAACGCTCCTGGGATATGAGACGTTGGTTGTTGTATGAAGGAGGTGCCGGTTTTGATCCCCGACTTGCTGATTTTGATGATGGGACTCGCTTTTATACTCCCGATCTTGCATGGGGAAAAGGATGGCGTATTTATGACGGAAAAGACGGGAGACCCAATTACACCAAAGAAAGTAATGTATTGACAAAATTGGGACTTCCCCGGTTCGCGGGAACAAAACACTCCAGCAAACTTTGGGCATATGATATTGATAATGTATACCCTGTGGATGAGTGGAACCCGAATGAAGGAGTAATAGATCATCCTTTGAAAACAGACGAACGATTACTTGCAGTTTCGCCTATCAGCAGAAATATGACTGAATCCCAGAGAGATGCTGCTTTCGATAAATTAGATGCTTTTTATGATGGCGTTGGTATGGAAACAGTAAATCCGATTCAAGACAGCAGAATGGGACATAAATATGCCATGGATAGCGGAACAAATGTGACAGATCAAAATTTTCTGTTCGCTTGGCGCGGGTGGTACTATGTCTATCCGATCCACTATGATATGTATACTCCGGGAAAGGGAAATGATTGGATTGAGCAAACCGCAGGATGGATGACTGCCAATGCAAATCCAACAGGTCTTGGACCCGAAGAGCAAGATGGAACTTATTATTACTGTACACCGGAATAATAATAGATTGTTTTTTTAATGGATTAATAAATGGGTTAGGGGGAGCTGTTGCAAGCTATTTGTAATAGTTCCCTCTTTCTTTTACCTTTCTTAAGGTTACAAAAAATGAAGTAAAGCGTCTATGAAATACGTCCTATCGGTGTGGAGGATATAAAATAAATATTTTTGTCGTATGAATAGAAAGATTGGATTATTCATGTTTATCTTTGGGTTGTTATACAGTGCATCTATTGTCGCACAATATCCAAGGATTCCTAAAGAAGTACAAGCGGAGGCAAATCAGATGATGGAGGAGGCGCGGCGTCAATCCGACATAGCATGGGAAAAGGCCTTGCCTGTTATCGAAGAAGAGGCTCGGGCCGGAAGGCCTTATATCCCTTGGGCAGCGCGACCGTCCGATCTCCCGCAAGCCCATATTCCCGCCTTCCCCGGAGCTGAAGGGGGAGGCGCCTATAGTTTTGGTGGCCGGGGTGGGAAAGTGATCATGGTAACGAATCTGAACGACAGCGGTCCCGGCTCGCTCCGGGAGGCGTGTGAACAGGGAGGTGCACGTATTGTTGTGTTCAATGTATCGGGTATCATCAAATTAAAATCTCCCCTCATTGTCAGAGCTCCTTATATTACCATTGCGGGACAAACTGCACCCGGTGACGGGATCTGTGTAGCGGGCGAATCCTTCTGGATCAATACCCACGACGTGGTCATACGGCACATGCGTTTCCGTAGAGGGGAAACCTGGGTAGGCCGTCGCGACGATGCGATAGGCGGAAATCCGGTAGGCAATATTATGCTGGACCATATTTCCGCCAGTTGGGGGTTGGATGAAAACATGTCTATCTACAGGCATATGTGGAATGACAGTACCGGTAAAAGCGATTTGAAGTTGGGTACCGTGAATATCACTATTCAAAATTCTATTTTCTCAGAAGCGCTTGATACATGGAATCACTCTTTTGGCGCGACTTTGGGAGGCGAAAACTGTTCTTTTATGCGAAACCTGTTTGCCAATAATACAGGACGTAATCCTTCTATAGGATGGAACGGGGTATTTAATTTCGTGAATAATGTGGTTTTTAACTGGATGCACCGCTCTGTAGACGGTGGGGATTATACTGCGAAATATAATATTATCAACAATTATTATAAGCCGGGACCTGTTACACCAACCTCCGGACCTGTCAGCCACAGGATATTGAAACCGGAATCGGGTCGGAGCCAATTGTCGCGCAAAGTGTATGGAATGGCTTTTGTGAATGGCAATGTCATGGAAGGCAATGAAAGGGTAACCAGAGATAACTGGGATGGAGGAGTACAGGTAGAGAGCCTTTCGGACGCAGGAGACTATACGGATGAAATAAGATGGAGGACTCCTTTCGCGATGCCATCTATGACCATTCTGGATGCCTACGAAGCCTATGACTTTGTACTTGAAAATGCCGGTGCTACACTTCCCAAACGTGATGCTGTTGATGAAAGGATCGCAAGGGTTGTGGGGACAGGTGTCATTGAATACGCAGAGAACGTGAACCTTGACGGTGTCCCCAGATTCGAACACCGCCGTTTACCGGACGATTCATATAAGCTGGGTATCATCACGGATATAAGTCAGGTTGGTGGTTATCCTGAATATAAAGGTGAGCCTTATCAGGATTCGGATGGAGATGGTATGCCCGACTGGTGGGAAGTAAAATATGGCCTGGATCCTCATGATGCGTCGGATGCCAACGGAGATCTTAACGGGGACGGATATACCAATATCGAGAAGTTCATCAATGGTATCAATCCCGAAACAAAGATAAACTGGAGCAATCCTCTTTTTAATCACGACACGCTGAAAGCAAAAGGCAATATTCACGCACAGTACTAACAATATCAATACGTAGTAAAGATGAATCCTTGTAAAAACAGCATAATACTATTAGTGGTTCTTGTACCGCACTTTATGCAGGCACAATATCCCCAGGTACCTCAGGAAGAGGAGCAAAAGGGAAAAGCTTTTATGGAAGCAGTCAAACTCCATAATGATGCGGCATGGGCAAAAGCATTACCTATCGTAGAGAAAGAGGCACGGGAGGGACGTCCCTACATTCCGTGGGCCGGTATTCCCAAAGCATTGCCACAGGCCAACATACCCGCCTTTCCGGGTGCCGAAGGCGGAGGAATGTTCACGCCCGGAGGTCGCGGAGGCAAAGTGTATGTAGTGACAAGCTTGGACGACGAGGGTCCCGGAACGTTTCGTGAAGCATGTGAAGCCGGGGGAGCCAGAATAGTGGTCTTTAATGTGGCAGGTATTATCCGGTTGGAAAAACCGATATCGATACGCGCTCCGTATATTACCATTGCCGGACAAACAGCACCGGGTGATGGAGTGGTGATTGCCGGCGAGTCGGTGGATATTGATACGCATGATGTGATTATCAGGCATATGAGATTCAGAAGAGGAGAAGTGAATGTGTTGCGGCGCGATGATGCGCTAAGCGGTGATGCCATAGGCAATATCATCGTCGACCATACTTCTGCCAGTTGGGGGCTTGATGAATCCCTGTCACTCTACCGAAACATGTGGGAGGCAGAACCTAAACGACACCCGGGCAGGAGTCCCGAAAAACTGCCCACGGTCAACATCACTGTTCAAAACAGCATTATCGCCGAGACATTGGATCTCTATAATCATGCTTTCGGAAGCACGTTCGGAGGGCTCAACAGCACTATGACCCGGAATCTTTTTGCCAATAATGTGGCACGTAATCCGTCCGTAGGGATGTGGGGCGATTTTTCGTTTGTGAATAACGTGTTATTCAACTGGTGGAATAGGACCGTAGACGGAGGAGATTACAGGTCGATGTGGAATTTCATTAATAATTATTACAAACCCGGACCTATCACTCCCGAAAATGACCCGGTCCGATACCGGATCGCGAAACCTGAAAAAGGAAGTATCGATTCTCTTATCTTTGGCAGGGTATATGCACATGGCAATGTGATTGACGACAACGAAGAGGTAACAAAAGACAACTGGGCCGGGGGTATTCAATTGGGGATGCCGCATGAGAAAGCGAAAGAGCATTTTGAATATATGCGTTCAAGAACCCCGTTCCCGATGGCGCACGTCCGTATTCTCCCTGCACGCGAAGCTTTCGGATGGGTATTGGACAATGCCGGTGCTACCCTCCCGAAAAGAGACGAAGTGGATACACGTATCGTAAAACAGGTAAAGACAGGAATCATTGAATATAAAGAGGGATTGGAGACCAAAGATAGCAAATATGTAAAAAGAAGATTACCCGCGGATTCGTATAAAAAAGGGATCATCACCGACATAAACCAGGTAGGAGGTTATCCTGAATATAAAGGCGAGCCTTATCAGGACTCGGACGGTGATGGCATGCCCGACTGGTGGGAAGTAAAATACGGCCTGAATCCAAATGACCCGTCGGATGCCAATGGCGATATCAATGGCGATGGGTATACCAATATCGAGAAATTCATCAATGGTATCAATCCCGAAACAAAAATTGATTGGAGTAACCTTCAGTTCAATTATGATACGTTACAGGAGAACGGCTCCCTCCATCAAGAATAACAACAATGCAGCACAACTGCAAGTCTGTACGCTGCGCTGCATTGTTGCTTACTACAGATACAATAATGTAAAGAATAAACAGTTTTAAAAGTATGACACGATATATTTTCCTGATAGGATTCATCCTCTTCGGATTGATTTCGGTAAATGCACAAAAAGCCAAAACACCTGAGGATATAAAGTATCTTGAGGTGTTGAGCAATAGATCTGATAAAATATTGGATCAGTATGTTCGTCTTCCTGAAGGAGAGATCAAAGAAAAAGTGCGTGATCTAATGGTGAAACAGTATTGGGATCTTAACAAGATACATGACCGGAAAGACCGGAAGATTGAAGAACTGAAACAATCCGGTTTGCCGGATGAAAAATTCGGAAAAGAGAAAAGCAAGTTAGAAAACAAAGCTGAAAAAAAATTGCAGAAATTGCAGAAAAAATATCTCAGGAACTTGTCGAAATATTTGAATAAACAACAAATTGACGGGGTCAAAGACGGAATGACCCTTGGTGCTTTCGACCATAACTACCGGGGTTTTACCGAGCTTATCCCCTCCCTGAAACAAGACGAAAAGGAGTATGTCTATAATCAATTGGTTGAGGCCAGGGATAAGGCTATGAATATGGGGTCATCGGAAGACAAACAGGCGGTTTTCAGGCAATATAAGGGTAAGATCAATAATTATCTGTCTCAGCAGGGATACGATCTTGACCAGGAACGGATTGAATGGAATAAACGTATTGAAGAAGCCAAAAGAAGTAAAATGTAATGAAACATAAACTACTATTGTATTTCGTCGTTGTGATCTTTTCCGCATGCGCCGCAGCGCAGGATGAGAAAGAGGTTTTTCTGTTTACTTCATTTCATGAACCTGCTGATGAGGGGCTCAGGTTTCTTTATAGTGAAGATGGATACAATTGGGAAAGTATAGATGGAGTATGGCTGAAACCATCGCTGGGAAAACATCAGTTAATGCGTGATCCTTCCATTGTGAAAGGTCCTGATAATTTGTATCATCTGGTTTGGACTACCAGTTGGAAAGGAGATTTGGGATTTGGATATGCACAATCCGAAGATTTGATCCATTGGTCTGAACCGAAAATGATTCCTGCCATGCAAGATACGACGACCGTCAATGTATGGGCACCTGAAATATTTTATGACGATGTGGATGATCAATATATAATTGTCTGGGCATCTTGTGTCCCCGGTAAATTTGAGAGAGGTGTCGAGGATGAGGATAACAATCACAGGTTGTATTATCTGACCACGAAAGATTTTGAAACTTTTTCCGAAACCAGGCTTTTTCTGGATCCGGGATTCAGCGTGATTGATGCGGTGGTCGTCAAAAGGGCTGAGAAGGATTATGTGTTAGTGTTAAAAGACAATACAAGACTTGATAGAAACCTCAAGGTGTCATTTGCTGAATCACCTGTTGGGCCTTACTCCGAACCGTCTGATCCATTCACTGAAAAATTTGTGGAAGGTCCTTCCGTGACGAAAATCGGAGAGGAGTATCTGATATATTTTGATATGTATCGTAAGAAAAAGTATGGGGCGAAGAAAACAACCGACTTTATATATTTTGAAGATATTACGGACGAGTTGCATATTCCGAATGGGCATAAACACGGAACAGTAATTAAAGTGCCCGCTTCGGTTGTTGATGAGATGAAGAATGTAAGTAAGAAGAGAGATTAGGAGAGGTCTGTATGAAGAATATCCTGCATATTTTAGTTTGTTGCGTGCTGTTTGCATCAGTTTCAATGATATCCGGTGCACAGGACAGAGTATATTATAGCGGGCGGGAGCTTTCGAACCCGGTTTATCATGACGGACAGTTATCACCGGTTGTTGGGGTACACAACATTCAGGTAATGCGGGCAAACAGGGAGTATCCGGATGCTTCCAACGGGTATGGATGGACCTATAACCACCAACCCATGCTGGCTTATTGGAACGGAAAATTTTATTTAGAGTATCTGTCGGATGAAGTAGGTGAGCATATCCCCCCGTCACAGACATTTTTAATGACTTCGGAAGATGGATACAGATGGAGTGATCCGATGGTGTTATTCCCGAGATACAAAGTACCTGACGGATTCACAAAACCCGGCAACCAGATGGTGGCAAAAGGGTTGGAAGCGATCATGCATCAAAGGGTCGGGTTCTATGTATCCAAGTCGGACCGTCTTATCGCCATGGGATACTATGGTATCGCGTTAGATGAAAAAGATGATCCCAACGATGGGAACGGGATCGGCAGAGTGGTCCGTGAAATTAAAAAAGACGGTTCTTTCGGTCCCATCTATTTTATCCGCTATAATCATCAGTTTAACGAAAAAAATACGGACTACCCCTATTTCGAGAGAAGCAAGGACAAAGAATTTGTGAAAGCGTGCAGGGAAATCCTGGAAAATCCGCTCTATATGATGCAATGGGTCGAAGAGTCGGACAGGGATGACCCGTTGATTCCGTTAAAGAAACAATATAAGGCTTTTTCCTATTATCATCTGCCTGACGGCAACGTGGTAGGTTTATGGAAACATGCATTGACTTCCATTAGTAAAGACGGCGGAAAAACCTGGCTGGAACCCGTCGAAAGGGCGAGAGGTTTTATCAACAGTAACGCCAAAATATGGGGGCAGCGGTTGAGTGACGGCACCTATGCCACTGTATATAATCCGGCGGAATTCAGGTGGCCCCTGGCTATTTCTACCAGTACTGACGGGATAGAATACACTACGCTGAACCTTGTACATGGTGAGATCACCCCGATGAGATATGGTGGAAACTATAAGTCCTACGGGCCGCAATATGTCCGGGGGATACAGGAAGGCAACGGTGTCCCGCCCGATGGGGATCTTTGGGTAACCTACAGCATGAACAAAGAGGATATGTGGGTGGCCAGAGTGCCTGTACCTGTAAAAACGGATGCTACCGCCCATGCGAACGATGACCTGGATACCAAAGAAAAGTTATCCGATCTGACAGAGTGGAATATCTATTCTCCGCTATGGGCACCGGTTTCACTGCAGAAAAAAGAGGGGCATACCTGGCTTGCGCTGGAAGATAAAGATCCGTTTGATTATGCGAAGATCGAAAGGAAAATTCCTAAAACCGGGGAATTAAGCGTTTCGTTCAAAGTGATGGCCGCACAAGTGGCCAACGGCACTTTGCAGATTGAATTCATGGATGAGAACGGTATTGCCTGTTCCCGCCTTGAACTGACACCGGAAGGCGTTTTCAGGGTAAAAGGGGGAGCCCGTTTCTCCAACATGATGCAATATGAGTCTGACAGGGAATATACGGTGAGGGCAGATTTATCGGCATCCAATAATGAAATAGTGGTCTATGTGAATGAAAAGAGGGTAGGTGTCAGGAGATTTTTTGCACCGGTTCATTCCATCGAAAGAATCGTGTTCAGGACTGGCGAATTACGCCAGCATCCGACACCTGAGACCCCGGCGGATAACTATGACGACCTGCCCGATGCGGGAGAGCAAGATCCGTTGTCTGCGTTTTATATCAGGAACCTTCGTACGTCCGATATAAGTGGTTATCAGGAAGGCATGATCCTTCGTTACGATCATTTCAGGCACTATGCGGACTACTTCAACCGGATGGAAGAGGAGAATATTGTTCAGGCTATTCCAAACAGTGAATCGAGTGAATGGATGAGAAAAAATATACCGCTGTTTGAATGTCCTCAGGAGAATTTTGAAGAGATGTACTACTATCGCTGGTGGTCCTTGAGAAAACATATCAAAGAGACTCCCATAGGGTACGTCATGACCGAGTTTCTGGTAAACAGGTCGTATGCCGATAAATACAATATGATTGCCTGTGCTTTTGGTCATCACATCTATGAGTCGCGATGGCTTCGCGATCCGCAATATCTTGACCAGTATATCCACGCCTGGTATAGAGGAAATGAAGGAAAGCCGATGGAGAGATTCGGTAATTTCAGTTCGTGGGCGGCAGACGCCCTCTATAACCGTTATCTGGTAGACAAGGATAGCGTATTCCTGCTTGACCTGTTACCCGATCTGGAAAATGAATACCGCAGGTGGGAGACAACTCACCGGTTACCGAATAACCTCTACTGGCAGGGAGATGTACAGGATGGGATGGAGGAGTCGATCAGTGGCGGAAGACGCAAAAAATATGCCCGCCCCACCATCAATAGCTATATGTACGGAAATGCGGATGCTCTCTCGAAGATCACTCTGTTGGCCGGTGAGAAAGAAAAATCCCGGGAATACCAATTGAAAAGGGATACGATAAAAAATCTGGTGGATCAGGTACTCTGGAACGAAGAGCATCAGTTTTTTGAAACACACAGAGGGGATTCTCTGGCCAATGTAAGGGAAGCGATCGGCTATATCCCCTGGTATTTTAATTTGCCGGATGAGGGGAAATATGATGTAGCCTGGGAACAACTTACAGATGAAGAGGGTTTCCTGGCCCCATACGGGTTGACAACAGCCGAACGGCGTCACCCGCTTTTCCGTAAAGCAGGATGCTGTAATTGTGAATGGGACGGAGCAATCTGGCCGTTTGCGACCAGCCAGACCATGACGGCGATGGCCAATTTCATGAATAACTATTCCCAGACCACCGTGAACGACAGTATCTATTATCGTTTGATGGAACTGTACGTGGAATCACAATATCACAGGGGACGACCCTACATAGGTGAATATCAGGATGAAGTGACAGGCTATTGGTTGAAAGGGGATCAGGAGAGGAGCAAATATTACAATCATTCCACCTTTAATGATCTGTTGATTACCGGATTGATCGGGCTTCGTCCCCAGGAAGACAATACCCTTGTTGTAAATCCCCTGTTGCCGGCAGATAAATGGGATTGGTTCTGTCTGGATAATCTGCCATACCACGGTAGGAGTATTACGATCCTATGGGATAAAAACGGAGACCGCTATCATCAGGGAAAAGGTTTCAGGATTTTTGTGGATGGAAAAGAAGCGGGAAGATCGGATCAATTGGAAAAAATAGTTTGTCAGGATGTTTTGTAGTATGAAGGGTAAAATATCATTGCTGTGTATCTGGATTCTCTGTTTGAGTGTAAGACAAGCCGGGGCTTTTGAAGTGGTTCGTCTTACATGCGACAGGATGGAATCACCCGTCACGGTCAGTTCAACCCACCCCCGGTTCGGTTGGCAGATCACTTCCGAAGAGAATGGTACTTATCAGAGCGCTTATGAGATTGAAGTATATGAACTGGTCGATGGTAACGAGAAGCTATTCTGGAGTACCGGAAAAACGATCTCATCAAACAGCCGCTATGTCGCTTATGACGGTAACAGGGTACTGGAACCGATGAAAAAATATCTCTGGCGGGTAAAAGTATGGAATGAGAAAAACCAGCCGTCGGAATGGAGTGAGAAAAATTCTTTTCGCATGGCGCCGGCTTCAGCGTTCCTGAACGCCGAATGGATCGGGTCTGTCTCTCATCAGGATGCCAGACTTCCGAAAGGGAGGAATTTTCACTCAACAGTCATGGGGAGGCCGGAGAACAGATCCCTTTGGGAGCAGGTCAATCCCTTATCCAATAAGAGCATATACCTGCGGCAGACTTTTGAATCCGGCAAAACAGTCGAAGAGGCTATGGCGTATGTCTGCGGACTGGGGTTGTATGAATTTTCATTGAACGGAGAAAAGATAGGTGAAAGCGAATTAGCACCTCTTGTAAGCGATTATGATAAAACAGTGTATTACAACGCCTACGATGTAACCGGATATTTGAAAGAGGGAGCAAATGCGATCGGTATATTATTGGGGAACGGATTTTATAATGTGCAAGGGGGAAGATACCGGAAACTATTGGTGAGCTTCGGACCACCGACGCTTTTTTTCAAGATGATCATCACTTATTCCGATGGAACAACCCGGGAGGTGCAGTCGGACGAAAACTGGAAATACGACTATAGCCCCATCACCTTCAACTGTATTTACGGAGGGGAGGATTATGATGCCACGAGGGAACAGCCGGGATGGAATACGGCTGCATTCAATGATGAAGAATGGAACCCTGTTATTGTCCAGGACGCGCCGAGAGGAAAGTTGAGGGCACAGCAGGCCACTCCTGTAAAGATCATGGAGCGTTTTGGCGTGAAGGAGACCAATAAAATTTCCGACCATCGTTATGTGATGGATATGGGACAGAACCTGTCCGGTTTCCCGGAAATAGTGGTGAACGGACAAAAGGGCGATACCATCCGGCTGACTGTCGGAGAATCGTTGAATGAGGACGGAACAGTAAGCCAGAAACAAACCGGAAGTAAGCATTACTATGAATATGTACTGCGGGGAGAGGGAGATGAATATTGGCGTCCCCGTTTCTCCTATTACGGATTCAGGTATATCCAGGCTGATCTGGCGTCTAAAGAACAACAAACCTCTGCCGGTTTACCGAGACTCAAAGAGATTAACTCCTGCTTTATCTATAATTCGGCAGAAAAAATATCTACATTTGAAAGTTCAAACAGCATCTTCAATAATGCACACAGGATAATCGGCAATGCCGTAAGAAGTAACATGCAGGCTGTGTTTACCGATTGTCCCCACAGGGAGAAATTAGGTTGGCTGGAGCAGGTTCATTTGAACGGACCGGGCCTCTACTATAATTACAACCTGAGAACATTCATCCCCAAGGTGATGCAGGATATCAGGGATGCCCAGCTACCTACGGGGCTGGTTCCCAGTATTGCACCCGAATTTGTGGTGTTTGACGGAGGTTTCAGGGATTCGCCCGAATGGGGAAGTGCGTCGGTCATATTGCCCTGGATGTATTATCTCTATTATGGCGATGATTCTTTGATTGATAATTACTACGATGTAATGAAGAACTATGTGGATTATCTCTCTTCCACCGCTTCCGGACATATTGTATCGCATGGCCTGGGTGATTGGTACGATTATCATGGCGAAAAAGCCGGATTTTCGAAAAATACGCCCGTCCCGTTGGTGGCGACGGCTCACTATTACTGGGATCTTACCCTGCTCAGCAAGGCGGCGGTAATGGTAGGGAAAAATGCGGATGCGACATACTATCATGAATTGTCGGCATCCGTCAAAGAGGGCTTCAACAGGATGTTCTTCGATGAAAAAACAGGCCAGTACGGAACCGGAAGCCAGGCATCGAATGCGATACCCCTTTTCT
This sequence comes from Proteiniphilum saccharofermentans, assembly GCF_900095135.1. Classification (NCBI taxonomy): domain Bacteria; kingdom Pseudomonadati; phylum Bacteroidota; class Bacteroidia; order Bacteroidales; family Dysgonomonadaceae; genus Proteiniphilum; species Proteiniphilum saccharofermentans. The sequence goes on along the minus strand of NZ_LT605205.1, from coordinate 3,442,647 downwards.
TTGATATGGTAGACAGGCAAAACAGAGACCGGGTGCTGGCAAACCTGGTAAAAGATATCCGGAAACAGGGAAACCGGTTAACAACCGGTGATGTGGGGAACCGTTACCTGTTCCAGACATTGGCACAGAATGATCTGAATGAGTTGATGTACATCATGAATAATCACGAAGACGTACCGGGTTACGGATTTCAGGTGAAGTTCGGAGCTACCACCCTTACCGAGCAATGGGATCCACGACAGGGTACTTCATGGAATCATTTTATGATGGGACAGATCGATGAATGGTTCTTTGCCTGGCTTGCAGGGATCCAACCCGATACCGATTTTCCCGGATATGAACGGTTCATCGTGCATCCGCAGGTGGTAGGTGACCTGACATCTGTTTCGGCATCTACTGAAACGCTCTATGGAAAGATCAGCGTCGACTGGAAAATAGAAAACAACACATTCCAATTGAACGTAGAGGTGCCTGTGAATACCCGGGCCAGAATAATCCTTCCTGACAAACAATCGCATGATGCGGGAAGCGGAAAATATAGTTATTCTGTAAAACTGTAATCCTAATCTTTATGGTTTCATCTGCAAATCGCTAAATCAATAAATCGGAAAATTGTCTTATGTCCTGGTTCTTGTGTCTTGTGTCTAAATTGTAATCATATGAAGTACTTTCAATTATCTATACTGTTTCTCTTCCTTTTTTCATCACTTTCCTATGCCGACAATGTGAATATGAAATTACTGGGTGCGGACGATAGCGGTGAAAAGTTAAACACTCAATTGATAAATAATACGATAGCTGATTTATCGGCCAAAGGCGGAGGAACGCTCTATTTTCCCGCGGGGAAGTATCTCACAGGCGCCATCAAATTAAAGAGCCACATCACGATAGAGCTGGAGTCAGGCGCTATCCTGCTTTTCTCGGATAATTTCGATGATTACCTGCCTTTTGTCGATATGCGGTACGAGGGAGTAATGATGAAAAGTTTTTCCCCGCTGTTGTATGCCGTAGAAGAGGAGAATATCACGATTAAGGGGAGAGGCACCATCGACGGCCAGGGAAAAAAGTGGTGGGATGAATTCTACCGGGTGATCGTCGATCTTCAGAAAAACGGGATCAAGGACCTGAATAAGTACCAGCCGCTCTGGGATAAAGAAAACAATACGGAAGAGCTCTACAGGCTGACCAATTCAGATTATGTCAATACCCTGAACAGACGGTTTTTCCGTCCGCCGCTTTTCCAGACTATCCGTTGTGAGAATATCCGTATCGAGGGGATCACAATCGTGAATTCCCCCTTCTGGACGATCAACCCGGAGTTTTGTGAAAATATAACCGTTACCGGGATAACGATCAACAATCCCCCTTCACCCAACACGGACGGTATCAATCCTTCTTCCTGTAGAAATGTGCATATCTCCGATTGTCATATCAGCGTCGGGGATGATTGCATCACAATAAAATCGGGACGCGATGAACAGGCGCGTAACCTTGCGATTCCCTGTGAAAATATTACCATCACCAATTGCACGATGCTGTCGGGACATGGTGGAGTGGTGATCGGAAGCGAGGTGAGCGGCGATGTAAGAAAAGTGGTAATATCCAACTGTGTGTTTGACGGAACCGACAGGGGGATCCGCCTGAAATCTACCCGGGGGCGGGGAGGTATCGTGGAGGAGATAAGGGTCAGCAATATTGTGATGAAGAATATTCAGAAAGAAGCCATCATCATGAACCTGATGTATAGCAAAATGGACCCGGAACCGGTTTCGGAAAGAACGCCTGTTTTCAGGAATATCCATATATCCAACCTGACCGGTACGGAAGTGAATAAAGCGATTGAGGTCGTCGGGCTGGAAGAGATGCCGGTTTCCGATATTTCGTTCAGCAATATCAATATCCAATCGAAACAGGGAGCTACTATCGAAAACGCCAAAAATGTCACTTTGAGGGATATCCGAATTGATACTTCCTCGCCGTTCAGGATTGCTCACTCGGAAAATGTGATGATGAATAATGTATGGACAGGAACACCCGATAACGAAAAACCTTTGATCACAGTGCAGGACTCAAAAGATCTCATTATCCAGGGGTGTTTTCCGATGGCCGGAAACAGGTCGTTTCTGCGATTGGATGGTAAAAACGAAGGTGTTGTGTTGATGAATAATTATTTAAAAAGAGTAGGTGAAGTCCTGGATAAAGGAAGTGGAGATAAAAATAATCCGGTTTACCAGACTCAACAGCGGTTTGAAAACAGGTTTGAAAGGCCGTTGAGTGAGGTCCTGGCGGAAATATCCGAACGGTTCAATGTGCGTCTTTCCTACGATATCGATACGATAGGAAAAGTGCTTCCGTATGCCGATTTCAGGATTCGTTCCTATTCAATTGAGGAAACCCTGGAGAATATACTTGCCCCCTTTGATTATAAGTTTGTAAAGCAAAGTGATCGTCATTATAAGTTGAAATCCTACGAATATCACCGCAGGACGCCGGAAGACGGTAAGAAGATGCTTGACTATCTGGCATCGTTGTATCCGGACAGGAAAGCATGGGAAGAACGAAAAAAATGCCTCTATACAGAGGTGAGGGAGAAACTTGGAATAGATGATCTGCTTGTGCAAAGGGTTCATGCAAAACCTATTTTATCGAAAATCAGGAAATATGATGGTTATACGGTGCAGAATTTTGCATTGGAAACACTCCCTGGTCTTTATGTTGCCGGTACAATTTATACCCCTTTATCCAAAGGGAAACATGCATTGATCATTTGTCCCAATGGCCATTTTGCCGATGGCCGTTACCGGAAAGACCAACAGGTGAGGATGGGATCTTTAGCCAGAATGGGGGCTGTCTGTGTCGGATATGACCTCTTTGGATGGGGTGAGTCGGCCCTTCAGGTGGGAAGTGAGGCACATCGTTCCAGTGCGGCGCATGTGATCCAGGCGATGAACGGAATCGCGATTCTTGATTATATGCTCACTCGAAATGATATCGACAGAGAAAGAGTAGGGGTGAATGGCGGTTCCGGTGGCGGATCTCAGGCTGTCCTGCTGTCGGTGCTTGACGATCGCTATACGGCAATGGCGCCGGTAGTAAGTCTGGCTTCCCATTTTGATGGGGGTTGTCCCTGCGAGAGCGGATTGCCGGTTTTCTTAGCGTGTGGAGGTACAAATAATGCCGAGTTGGCTGCTATGTTTGCTCCCCGGCCCCTGCTGATTGTGTCCGATGGGGGAGACTGGACTGCGAGTGTGCCTTCATTGGAGTATCCCTATCTGAAAAATATGTATGCATTGTACGATGATGCTGTGGGGAATGTGGGAAATGTGCATCTGGAGGAGGAAGGGCATGATTTTGGGTTCAATAAACGAAAAGCTGTATATGATTTTTTTGTTTCCCGTTTCTCCCTGGATAGAACGAAGTTGGACGAAGGCCGGATTACTGTGGAACCGCAGGAGGCGTTGAAGAGTTTCGACAAGGATGGTGAGCTGTATCCTGAAAATGCCATTCGCTCTTTTGAGCAATTGCAGAAATATTTTCGATAAAGATGTATATAGGATTCCGGATAAAAGAGATAAAGTCCGGATGACAAATAGAGATAAAAAAAGAGGATGAATAAGATGAAAAAACGGTTTCTTACAGGTTATTTTCTCGGTCTGTTTTTCATGACTTTTTCATTAAGCATGTACGGTCAGGGATATAAGCTATGGTACGACAAACCGGCTGCGGTCTGGACTGAGGCATTGCCGCTCGGTAACGGACGATTGGGGGCAATGGTATATGCCAATCCGGCGATCGACCAGATCCAGTTGAATGAGGAGACGATCTGGGCGGGGCGTCCCAATAGCAATGCGAATCCGGATGCGCTGGAGAATATTCCGAAAATACGTGAACTGATATTTGCCGGTAAATATGTAGAAGCACAGGATTTGGCCAACAAAAAGGTGATGTCCAACACCAATTCGGGAATGCCCTACCAGCCTTTCGGAGACCTGAGGATGTCATTTCCGGGACACGCCAGCTATTCCGATTATTATAGGGAACTGGATCTGGATTCGGCCAAAGCTTCGATGTCCTACAAAGTGGGCGATGTGACTTTTAAAAGGGAATTTATTACCTCTTTCACCGATCAGGTAGTGTTGATCCGGCTGACAGCCGACAGGCCCGGTGCGATCACGTTTAACGCGCACCTTACCTCACCGCACAGAGACGTAAAAATAGCTACCGGTGAGGATTTTGTTTCGTTATCAGGCGTTACGTCTACTCACGAAAGAGTGTCCGGGAGAGTGAGGTTCCACGGCCGGGCATCGGTGGATGCAACTGGCGGCAATGTGCTTTACAGGGATGGGGTGATCTCTGTGGTAGATGCCGATGAAGTGGTACTGTATGTTTCCATAGCTACCAATTTCAACAACTATCAGGATATCACGGCCGATGAAGTACAACGTACGGCGGATTATCTGGAAAAAGCAAAGATTAGGAATTATCAGGAGTCGAAAGAAGCCCATACGGCATATTACCGGAGTTATCTGGACCGTGTAAGCCTCTATTTGGGCGAAGATATATACGCCGACGTTCCTACCGACGAGCGTATCCGGAATTTTAAAGAGACCCACGATGCGCATCTTGTAGCCACCTATTTCCTGTTCGGCCGTTACCTGCTCCTGTCGAGTTCACAGCCGGGCGGACAGCCGGCCAACCTTCAGGGAATATGGAACGATGCGCTTTTCCCTTCGTGGGATAGTAAATATACGACCAATATTAATCTTGAGATGAACTATTGGCCTACGGAAGTCACCAACTTACAGGAATTGAATGAACCGTTGTTCAGGCTCATCAAAGAGGTCTCGGAAACGGGAAAGGAGACAGCTAAAATCATGTATGCCACAGACGGATGGGTCCTTCATCACAACACCGATATCTGGCGCATTACCGGGCCGGTAGACCGGGCTATGTCGGGAATGTGGCCTGCCGGCGGCGCCTGGCTGTGCAGACACTTATGGGAGCATTATCTCTATACCGGTGATGTGGATTTCTTACGTGAAGTATATCCGATCCTGAAAGAGGCAGCTCTTTTCTTCGATCAATTCATGGTGCATGAACCCGAAAATAACTGGTTGGTGGTCGTTCCTTCCAACTCTCCGGAAAATACACATGCCGGCAGCGGGGGAAGAGCTTCCATCGCGGCAGGTTGTACCATGGACAACCAGTTGGTATTCGACTTATGGAATAGTGTGATCACTTCTTCGTCTGTTTTGGATATGGATCATGATTATGCCGCTCATTTAAGACAACGGTTGCCGGAGTTGGCGCCGATGCAGATCGGACGATGGGGACAGCTTCAGGAGTGGATGCATGATTGGGACGACCCGAAAGATACGCACAGGCATGTCTCTCATTTATACGGGTTATTCCCTGGTAATCAGATATCCCCTTATCGTACTCCGGAATTATTCAACGCTGCACGGATATCGCTGATTCACAGGAAAGGGCCTTCCACCGGTTGGTCGATGGGATGGAAAGTGTGCCTGTGGGCACGTTTGCTCGATGGAGAACAGGCCTATCAATTGATTACCGACCAACTGACACTTGTCAGGGAAAATTCCGGGCCGGGCGGTACCTATCCCAATCTCTTCGATGCACACCCGCCCTTCCAGATCGACGGGAATTTTGGTTGTACGGCCGGTATCGCGGAAATGTTGATGCAGAGCTACGATGGGTTTATCTATCTTCTTCCGGCTTTACCGTCGTTGTGGAAAGAGGGACATGTCAAAGGGTTACTCGCCCGTGGCGGATTTGAGATAGATATTATATGGAGAGAAGGAGAGGTGAGTGAGGTTAAGATAATATCAAAGAACGGTGGCAATTGTCGGCTGCGTTCCCGGACAGCCCTGAAAGGAAAAGGATTAAAAAGGGCGAAAGGGATTAATCCGAATGCCTGTTTTGAGACGCCCGATATTCCCGCACCGCTTATTCATTCGGAAACAGAGATTCCCCCCACCGGTATCGCAGATAGCTTTATCTACGACCTGAATACCAAGGCAGGGGAGACTTATTTGGTGTATAAAAAATGAAGAATGAAAAATTAAAAATGAAGAGTGGAAAACTAAGAACTGAAAGTGAAAAATTAAAAACTAAAAACTAAGAGTGAAGAATGAAAAATTTGGGAACAAGTACCTATAATTGTATTATGCCAACTCATTGGTAATTAATAATTAGTAATTGGTAATTGGTAATTAGTAATTGGTAATTAGTAGTTGGTAATTAGTAATTTGTAATTAAAAAAAGAGATATATGAAGTTTCTTAAGTGTAATTTATTGATTCTTATTGCTCTGTCCCTGCTATTCGTGTCATGCGAACAACAAAACGAAGAGAAGCCCTGGTCGGAAAAAATGGCCGATTCGGAAATGGTTCGTTTTCCGGAATTATGGATGATTGAAAAAGCGACAAAACCAAGGTGGACTTACACTTTCGGACTGGTCGCCAAATCGATGCTCGAATTGTGGGAAGTATCCGGAGACCAAAAATATTTTGATTATGCCAAACTCTATGCCGACAGTCTGATTACGGATGGGGGACAAATCAAAACATATTCGATGCAATCGTATAATATCGATAATGTCAGTCCCGGAAAGATACTCTTTGACCTGTATGCACAAACCAATGATCCCCGCTATAAACAAGCGATAGACACCCTGTATACCCAGATGCAAACGCATCCCCGTACCTCGGAAGGCGGCTACTGGCATAAACTGAAGTATCCGCACCAGATGTGGCTCGACGGTATCTATATGGCTTCTCCTTTTTTGGTGCAGTATGCGGCTGTTTTCAACGAACCGGCGCTCTATGATGATGTGGTCAACCAGATCACTATGATTGCCCGGCATACCTATGACGAAGAAGCAGGGCTTTTTTATCACGGATGGGATGAATCACGAGAACAATTTTGGGCGGATAAGGAGACAGGTACGTCCCCCGGGTTCTGGTCTCGCAGTATGGGATGGTATGCCGCAGCGTTGGTAGATGTCCTCGATTTCCTTCCCGAAGACCATCAGGGGTGCGATAGCCTGCTTGTTATAGTGAATACCCTTGCATCAGGAATGAAGAAATACCAGGATCCCGCTACGGGTGTGTGGTATCAGGTGACGGACCAGGGAAACAGGGAAGGGAATTATCTGGAATCATCCGGTTCGGCCCTTTTTGTCTATTTCCTGTCCAAAGCGCTGAACAACAACTATATTGACCAAAGCTACAGGGATACCGCAGAAAAAGGATTTGACGGGATCATCCGCAATTTTATCAGGCTGGAAGAAGACGGAACGTACACCATCACTCACTGTTGCGCTGTCGCCGGATTAGGGGGAGATGGAAGGCGCAGGGACGGATCCTTTGAATATTACATCAGTGAACCGGTCATAGAAAACGACCCTAAATCAACCGGCTCCTTTATTTTGGCCGCTATCGAAATGGAGAAATTACAAAAATCAAATAAATAACTCAATTTTCACATGTTTCATATTTAGCTGCCTACATCTTGCTGATAGACTTACGAAACTAAAATAAATAACATCAATATGAACAAATTCAAATCCCTGATAACCATTATTATTGTTGTATGTCTAACGAATAACCTGTCGGCTCAGGAAACCTATATCCCGTGGAAAAACGGGAAGTTGGTGGTGGACGAAGGAAACCGCTATTTGAAACATGAAAACGGTACTCCCTTTTTTTGGTTGGGTGAGACCGGCTGGTATCTACCGGCACGGTTGAACAGGGATGAAGCCGAGTATTATCTGGAGCAGTGCAAACAGAAAGGATACAATGTGGTACAGGTAATGGTCATGAATACCATGCCCGCGATCAATGCATACGGGAAATGGGCGCTGCCGGAAGGATTTAATTTTGAGAATATCGATAAAAAAGGTGAATACGGCTACTGGGACCATATGGATTATATTATAGAGACTGCGGCACGGAAAGGGATCTATATCGGAATGGTCTGTGTGTGGGGTACTCCGGTGCAGCAAGGAAAAATGAGCACGGCAGATGCCAGAAAATATGGGGAATTTTTAGCAAAAAGGTATAAGGATAGTCCTAATATTATTTGGCTTATCGGTGGAGATATCCGGGGAGACGTAAAAACAGAGGTCTGGGATGCACTGGCGAACAGTATCCGGGCTATTGATAAACATCATTTGATGACGTATCATCCTCGTGGCAGGACTATGTCGGGTACCTGGTTCCATAACGAACACTGGCTGGATTTCAATATGTTCCAGTCGGGGCACCGGCGTTACGGCCAGCGCAAAGGTGACGGCGAATATCCTATCGAAGAGAATACCGAAGAAGACAACTGGCGGTTTGTTGAACGCAGCTTTGCTTTGGAACCGCTAAAACCGGTGATCGACGGAGAGCCCATCTATGAAGATATTCCGCATGGATTGCATAATCCCAATGAAGTGAAATGGAACGACGACGATGTGCGTCGTTATGCTTACTGGTCTGTTTTCGCCGGATCGTTCGGACATACCTATGGTCATAATTCCATCATGCAGATGAAGAAAGATGGAATCGGTGGTGCTTACGGAGCCCAGAAGACATGGTATGAAGCATTGAACGACCCTGGAATCAACCAGATGAAATACCTGAAAAACTTAATGCTGACTTTCCCCTATTTTGAAAGGGTGCCCGACCAGACAGTGATCGCAGGTACCAACGGTATCCGTTACGACCGGTTGATAGCCACACGAGGTAATGATTATCTGTTGGTCTATAATTATACCGGACGCCCTATGGAAATAGACCTGACCAAAATATCGGGCAACAGGAAAAAAGTATGGTGGTATAGTCCCAAAGATGGGGCGTTGTCCTATATCGGAGAGTTCGATAATAAGGTCACCGGGTTTAGTGATGACGATGGATACCGTTATGGGAAAGATACGGTATTGATTGCTGTCGATGCCTCTAAAGAGTATATTTCAAGTGATTGGGATAGTCTGCCCGATGCACAGGAGAAACTGAAAAAATAAATCGCACGATATCATGTTGGGAAAGATAAGAATATTTGTGTTGGTTACCCTGCTGGCCTCTTTTACCTATACGGTCTCTGCAGCGGTATCAATAGGTGATATTCAATGCGAATCGCTGCGGAACCCTATAGGAATAGACGCCAGAAATCCACGGTTCAGCTGGCGGATCTTTGCGGAGGGTGAACGGAATGTGATGCAGCGTTCGTACCGGATCTTAGTCGCTTCATCCCAACAAAAACTGGATGAAAACAGCGGTGATATGTGGGATTCGGGGGTCGTCAATTCCGATCAGTCACAATGGATCCGGTACGAAGGAAAACCACTCGAGAGTAACACCTATTATTACTGGAAAGTGCTTGTGACAACCAATACAGGCAATCCGGTGTGGAGCGGTAGTGCCTTCTGGTGTATGGGACTGCTTTCCGAGAATGACTGGAGGGCACGCTGGATCGGTATGGACAGGGGTGCCAAGTGGGATGTTGAATCACAGTTCTCACGCCTTTCGGCACGTTACCTGCGTAAGGAATTCCAGGTGGATAAACCGGTGAAACAGGCTGTTGTCCATATCTCGGGATTAGGGTTATATGAGCTCTTCCTGAATGGCAACAGGGTGGGGAATCAGGTATTGGCGCCGGCTCCTACGGACTACCGGCAGACCCTGTTATACAATAGTTATGATGTGACATCAATGCTTCAGGTGGCAGACAATGCGATCGGGGTAACGCTGGGTAACGGCCGTTATTATACCATGCGGCAAGCATACAAACCCTATAAAATTCCCACTTTCGGATATCCGAAGTTGCGTTTGACGTTTATTATCGATTATACCGACGGGACAAGGGAGGTGATAGGGAGCGATACATCGTGGAAGATGACGGCCGATGGCCCTATCCGAAGTAATAACGAATACGATGGTGAAGAGTATGATGCCCGGAAAGAGTTGACCGGCTGGAATAAGGCAGGATACGACGACTCATACTGGGAGGATGCCGAACGTGTTTCCATACCATACGGGACACTGAGGGCACAAATGATGGAAGGAATGAAAGTGGTCGATACGATCGATCCTCTATCCATTACAGAACTCTCACCGGGAAAGCATATTCTGGATATGGGACAGAATATGGTCGGATGGATCCGCTTTAAGGTACAGGGAAATGCAGGTGATATGGTGAAACTTCGTTTTGCCGAGACTTTGCAGCCCGATGGCAACCTCTATATGGACAACCTGCGTGATGCAAAAGTGACGGATACCTACATCCTGAAGGGAGATGGGATCGAAGAGTGGGCACCGCGGTTTGTCTATCACGGCTTCCGGTATGTCGAGGTGACCGGTTATCCCGGCAAAGTCGACAAAAAGAATTTTACAGGAGAGGTAGTGAATGACGAGATGGTGATCACCGGCTCTTTTGAATCATCCGATCCGGTGATCAATCAGGTCATGAAGAATGCTTTCTGGGGGATACGGGGCAACTATAAAGGGATGCCGGTGGATTGCCCCCAGCGGAATGAACGTCAGCCCTGGCTGGGAGACAGGATCATCGGCGGTCTTGGGGAAAGTTATCTCTTTGAAAACGTCCAGATGTACAGCAAATGGATGGACGACATCCGCGAAGCACAAAGGGAGGATGGATGTATACCGGATGTGGCACCTGCTTTTTGGAATTACTATTCCGACAATGTGACCTGGCCTTCCGCTTTCTTCTTCAATTGCGATATGCTTTATACTCAGTTCGGCAACCAGGAACCGATTGAAAAAAATTATGAGAGCATGCTGAAATGGGTTCGCCATATGAAAGGGGAATACATGACAGAGGACTATCTTATGCCGCGTGATAAGTACGGTGACTGGTGTGTGCCACCTGAATCACCGGAACAGATCCATGCAAGAGATCCGAGGCGCCTTACCGACGGTGCGCTGATCGGTACTGCTTATTATTACCGGATACTCAGATTGATGAAAAAATTCGCCCTCTTACAGGATAAACAGGATGATGCGGCACAATTTGACGCATTGTCCGATAAAGTAAAAGCAGCATTTAACGATAAATTCTTCCGGACTGACAGCCTGTTTTATGGCAACAATACGGCGACAGCCAACCTGTTGCCGCTCGCCTTCGGGATGATCCCCGAAGAGTGGGTCCCTGCCGTAGAGAACCATCTGGTGACAGGCATAATGAAGAATAACAACTATGACTGCCACATTCCTACGGGTGTGATCGGTTCCCAATGGATTTTACGGGAGTTTTCCAAAATGGGAAGGGCCGATATCGCGTTCCGTCTGGCATCCAATGATACTTATCCGAGCTGGGGGTATATGGCAAAACAAGGCGCTACCACCATCTGGGAATTATGGAATGGCGATACGGCACGGCCTGAAATGAATTCTGGTAACCATGTGATGCTGTTGGGTGATTTCATCCCGTTTTGCTACGAAAATATGGCCGGAATAAAATCGGACGATGAGCTGATCGCTTTCAAAAAGATCATCATGAGACCCCATTTTGATATTCAGGACTTATCCTATGTCAATGCTTCTTATAAGACGCCATACGGGGATGTAAAGAGCTACTGGAAAAAAGACCTTGAACGGCTGGAGTGGATCGTTTCCGTTCCGCCCAACAGTACTGCAGTGGTGCATTTCCCGGCAAACAGCTTCAATATCAGGGAAGGAGATGTTGCTTTGAAAACCGGAAACGGGATAAAAGAACTGGGCAGGGACGAAAACGCTATTATATGGGAGATGGGTTCGGGCGATTACAACTTCACTATGGAGCTGGATCCCGGATACGAAAAGTGGAGGAAAGGTATTGTGGAAGAGAAATTCCTCTATGAAACAGCACCCTTTCCCGAGTGCCATGCAGCAACTATCGCCGAGACACCTGAAGGATTGGTGGCCGCTTTCTTCGGAGGGACCAAAGAGCGGAATCCCGATGTCGAAATCTGGGTATCACGGATGGTGAACGGTGAATGGACAGCACCGGAGTCGGTAGCGAACGGCATTATCAGTGATACGTTGAGAAAAGCCTGTTGGAACCCGGTGCTGTTTCAGGTGCCCGGAGAGGAATTATTGCTTTTTTACAAGATAGGTAGTTCCGTGAGCGACTGGACCGGACATCTGATCCGTTCTTTCGATCACGGAAAAACATGGACGGAACCGGAAGAGCTGCCCGAAGGGTTTATCGGGCCGGTCAAAAATAAACCCGTCATGATCGGCAGTAGAATGATCTGTCCTTCCAGTCTGGAAGGCGCTCCCGGTTGGAGGGTCCATTTCGAAATTACCGAAGACAAAGGTAAAACCTGGAGGAAAGTGGGCGCCATCAATGATGGAAAAGCGATCAGGGCAATTCAACCCAGTATCCTGACCTATCAGGATGGCTCTTTGCAAATTCTTGCAAGGACACGTGATGCAGCCTTGGCCGAAGCCTGGTCGAAAGAGGGAGGGGAGACCTGGGGTGAAATGACGCTGTCCGGATTGCCCAATAATAATTCAGGGACCGATGCCGTGACGCTCCGCGACGGACGGCAGTTGCTGGTATATAATCACGTAAAACCTACGGATAGATCAGGGAAAGGGCCCAGAACCCCGTTGAATGTCGCCTTATCGGATGACGGAAAAGCATGGTATGCTTCGCTGATCCTGGAGGATTCCCCGGTCAGCCAATACTCCTATCCTTCTGTTATCCAAGGAGAAGATGGATATGTTCATATTGTCTACACCTGGCGCCGTCAACGCATTAAATATGTGAAAATCGATCCCGCTAAACTGGAACGAACGCCGATTCAAAACGAAGCCTGGCCATATTGAATGTGAGTTTACTCCAAAAAGAAAAAGAATACAAGTCTATTCATGAACTTTAAAGAATAAATTGTAAGTTTGTTCTTTAAATCAATAAAATATGGCAATTCCTGTCAACATAGAAAAACTTGTCTCCGGACGTATTGTTGAAAGTGAACGGATTGAATATAAAAAAGGTTGGAATCCGGCAGCTATATATCGTACGATTTGTGCATTTGCAAATGATTTTGAAAACATAGGGGGCGGATATATTATTGTAGGCGCCGAAGAAGAGAATGGTAGAGCCAAACGCCCGATTACAGGTATACCGACGGAACAATTGGATGCTATCCAAAAAGAAATGATCGGTTACAACAACCTTATACGCCCTTATTATGGTCCTAAAATAGATATTCAGACGCTCGACGAACAAAATCTCCTTGTAATTTGGGTTCCCGCCGGAATGGACCGTCCTTATGAAGTCCCTGAAAATATAAAGGCTAAAGATAAAAAACATCAGTATTATATCCGCAAATATGCAAGTACCGTTCGACCGGGTAAAGTAGAACTGGAAGAATTATTTAACCTGGCAAATCGTATTCCATTCGATGACCGTTCCAATCAACAAGCTACAATAGACGACATTTCCCCTTCCTTGGTCAGGGAGTATCTGGTTACGGTAGAGAGCGAATTACTGGATGAATTCGACAAAGTGCCGTTAGTAGAAATTTATCGTTCAATGGATCTGTTACACGGCTCTGATGAGATGCTTTTTCCCAAGAATATTGCATTGATGATGTTCAATTTCAGGCCGGACAAATTCTTTCCCTATTCCCGTATTGAAATAGTGGAGTTTCCCAAAGGATTAGGCGATCCTACATTTTATGAAAAGCCTGCCATTACGGGCCCCATACACATACAAATCCAAAAGGCATTGGAACAGCTTGAGAATATCGCACTAAAAGAACAGATATATAAACGCCCTGACAAAGCTGAAGAGTTATCCGTTTCGGGCATTGGAGGAGACGGTAGTCAATAGTGTATATCATCGCAGTTATGAGATCAGGGAACCTGTTGAGATCCGTATTCTCCCCGATGCCATTGAAATAATCAACTATGGTGGCCCCGACCGCAGCATAAAGTTGGAAGAAGTTCGGAAAGGTATTATCCGGAACAGGAGATACCGTAATCGTAGAATTGGGGATTTCTTAAAGGAACTGGATATGACCGAGGGAAGAGGAACAGGTATTCCCATTATCCGTAAAGAAATGGCGAAAAACGGTTCTCCCGAACCCTGTTTTGAAACAGACGAGAACTACAACTATTTTATAGTCACTCTTCCAATTCATCCCGCTTTTCGTTCCGATGAGGGTGTAAATGAGGGTGTAAAAATATCGCAACCATCTGATAATAAAATTAATACTATTTATTCCCTCGTTCGTGAGGGTGTAAATGAGGGTGTAAATGAGGGTGTAAGCGAAATAATAGATCTTATTTTGAAGACGACGGGGCTGAACGCTGTGGAAATTGCAGAGAGAACGGGGAAAAGTCTTGCCACAATTGAACGATATCTCCGTATATTAAGAAAAAAAGAGATCATTGAATTCAGGGGAGCCCCGAAAACCGGAGGTTATTTCTTTACTTCAAAAGTAGATGAATTTTTAAATAAATAACGAATACCACTATTATGCCTCGTCCCCGCAAATATACCTTTCATCTGTCCCAACTGGAGGGATTTAAAGAGGCACGTTCGCCAAAATAGAGATGCCGGAATCTTATTTCTTTTCCTGCAACAACTGTTCCAAAAGGGCCATTTTTCTCTCTCCAGTTTGAGCATCCGTTCGTACAGGACAGTTTTTCCCTTACTTAGTTCGAGAATTTGTTCGATTAAATTATACGTTCTGTAATTATTTCTTCTCTCCCAATAACTTTTCCAATAACGCAATCTTTTCCTGCTCTTTTTCCAATAACTTTTCAAAAAGTTCTGCAATCTTATCTATCGGGTTATTGATAATATTATCTCCGGCAATATAATTATAGGCAGAGCCTGAATTATTATCCAGTCTGTTGTTTTCAATAATCACCGTTACCGGATCTTCTTCCAGTTCCTTGATCAATTCGGGGGCTACATTTAATGCTTTGGCTAATTTATCAATCACCTCATCTTCCAACACTTTTTTCTGTTCGAAATTGGAAACGCGTGCCTGGGTGATTCCCATCATATCAGCCAGAACTTCCTGCTTGATTCCTAAAGAGTGACGAATGCGCTTTACTGCGTGCCCGTGATGTGTATTCTTGAAGGTCTGCTCTTTTGTTTCCATTTTTTATCTGTTTTTCCGTGTTATATAGCAAAAATAGTGATTTTCGGTGATATACTTATAATTATATCCGGAAATCGCATAATTATATGTCGATTTTGTTCCGTTATTCACAAAAAATCTTTTTTCCTTTGTCATTGTGTTACTGTTTTTAAGAATAATTATTTGTCATTGACTCTTAAATCAGCTTATGAAGAGCTGATTATATGTTGAAAAAAATTGAATTTGGTAGAGAATGAATTTCTTTATTGTGTAAATATTAAGTAAAAAATCATCATCCTGTTAAAAATTATGCCTATGGGAACATAATAGATTTAAAACGAATTATTATTTTTGTACCGTAAAACCACGGTACGAAGTAATATAGCGCTTTTTTGGCCTTCATAACGAATCCGCTAAATTCTCACACGAGGCTAAAGAATGGAAGCGCCCTTAGCAATAAGGGCGTGGACATTGTCATATTCTCGTGTGAAGGCCCTAGCGGTGCCTGTTATGAGGAATATCGACAATCGTCCGCGCCTCTTTTTTATATCCTCGCATATAAATCGAATAAGATGTCAGAAGCCTGATTACCGGCAGTCTTATTCTTTCATAAACGGAATACCTATTTTTCGCCTGGACGATTGCCCGTTACCGCTCCGGGTTTCAGTTACCTGCAAACTCTCTTCTCTTTCAGCCGACTTTAGCCGGAATACCCGTTTAATTTTTCAATAAACGCCGACAAGGTATTTGCCGTTTGTAGCGGATCAGATTCACCGTCGGCCTGTAAACCCATAATATATTCACCATGATGCTAAAAGACCTTACGGGATACAATATATGATAATTTATTAATCAATCTAAAACAAAATCCAAGATGAAACAAGTAATTTTAAGTTTAGTGAAAAGGATGATGTTTCTCTTCATGTGGTTATTTCCCTTATGTCTGTTTGCCCAAAACATAACCGTTAGGGGTACTGTTACCGATAACAATAACGAACCCCTGATAGGGGTAACCGTTCAGGTACAGGGAACGGCAACCGGAACGATTACCGATATGGATGGGAATTTTGTATTACCGGATGTTCCGTCCAGTGGTATCCTTGAAATCTCCTACGTAGGTATGCAGAGGCAAACTGTTCCGGTTGATGGAAGGACGTTTATAAGTGTGGTGCTGGCGGAAGATACGGAAACGTTGGACGAATTGGTAGTCATTGGTTATGGAACAGTAAGGAAGCGTGACCTCACGGGAGCGGTAACCTCTGTAAGTAATCAGGAAATTGTCATCTCTCCCACCAATAACGTGATGGAAGCCTTAGCGGGTAAGATCCCGGGTATGGATATTATTAAGTCGAGCGGACGGGTTGGAGAAGGAGTAGATATCATATTAAGAGGGTCACGCTCTATCTATGGAGATAATTCGCCTCTGTTTATTATCGACGGGATCCCGGGTAGTTACAGCCAGGTCAATCCTTCCGATATCGAGAGTGTGGACATTCTCAAAGATGCCTCTTCCACGGCAATTTACGGGTCTGCGGGAGCAAACGGGGTGGTCATCATTACCACAAAACGGGGTAAGGAGGGTAAAACCAGGGTGAACCTGGATAGCTACTTCGGTTTTAGCGGTAAACCGGAGTTCTTTCACGGTATGATCGGCGACGAATGGGTGCAGTACCAGAGGGAAGCCTATAGATACCAGAATGGACAGTATCCGGCCGATATGTCTACCTTATTGCCTGATGCAGGCAAACTGGAAGCCTATAATCAGGGGAAATGGATCGACTGGGTGGAGGAAGCTGCCGGTAATACGGCTACAAACCATGTAACCAATCTGTCCATAACAGGTGGAAATGCGAAAACCCGGGTATACTCTTCTATTTCCTATAATCGTGACCAAGGATTACTGAAAAATGAAAACCAGGACCGTTATGTGTTCCGGTTTAATGTCGATCATGAGCTGTTTAATTGGATGAAAACGGGAATCACATCTAACTTGAGTTACTCAGACCGGAACAATGGGGTGAATAATACTTTTACAAGGTCGTTATCGGCATTTCCCCTTGGAGATGCGTACGACGAAAATGGAAATATCATCCATGAATATGCAACGAATGAATTTTCACCCCTTGGAGACTTCATCCCTTATCAAT
Organism: Proteiniphilum saccharofermentans; assembly: GCF_900095135.1. Classification (NCBI taxonomy): domain Bacteria; kingdom Pseudomonadati; phylum Bacteroidota; class Bacteroidia; order Bacteroidales; family Dysgonomonadaceae; genus Proteiniphilum; species Proteiniphilum saccharofermentans. The sequence goes on along the minus strand of NZ_LT605205.1, from coordinate 3,425,395 downwards.
TCGAAAATAATAACAAGAATACGTATATTCATGTAACCGGAAATGTGGAAATAGTGCCGGTTGCCGGTGTAAGCCTGAAAACAGTCTTAAGCGGGACATTGAACAATGGAAGAACCGGCCAGTTCTGGGGAAACCAGGCCAACGCCAATCGGCCTACTTACGCGGGGTCACCGCATGCTTCCATTACAAACAATTATGGCAGAAGTTATACATGGGAAAATATACTCTCCTATAATAATACCTTTGCCGATAAACATACTGTCGGAGCAACTTTGGTTACTTCATGGAGTCACAGTCAGAATGAATTCAATATGGCTGCAAGCAGTGGGCAGCAATTAGAATCCTGGTCATACTGGCGCTTGATGTCAGGAACAGCTCCTCATGTAGAGTCAGGTTTTGACCAAACGCAGAAAATGTCTTATGCTATACGAGTAAATTATTCATTACTGGGTAAATATCTGTTAACCTTTTCAAATCGATGGGATGGTGTCTCCTGGTTATCTGCCGGTCATAAGTGGGATAGTTTTCCGGCAGCGGCGGTCGCGTGGCGTATTTCGGATGAGGAATTCATGGGGTCCATCGATTGGCTGACCAACTTAAAGTTGAGGGTAGGTTATGGAGTTACCGGAAACTCTGGAGGAATAGGCGCCTATGGTTCGACTACGAATGTGTATGCTTATTCCAGTGCCGGTATATCAATAGACGGACAAATAGTACCTTTTACTCAATATACGGGAACATACGGCAATCCCAGTCTCGGATGGGAAAAATCAAAGAACTGGAATCTCGGGTTCGATTTCGGATTTTCTAACAGAGTGAACGGTACCCTGGATCTCTTTCAAACAAAAACAACGGGACTCCTATTTAGACGCACTATGCCTATTACAGATGGAATTACCGGATGGGGAGCGCCTCTTTCCAGTTGGGAAAATATTGCCGAAACCAGTAATAGAGGATTCGAACTGGCCATCAACTCGCACAATATAGAAACAAGAGATTTCAGGTGGAACACAGACCTGACTTTTACATGGAGCGAGGAAAAAATCGAATCTCTACCTTCCGGTGATCTGATCGCGGAAAGTTTGTTTGAAGGGTATCCTATACGTTCATTGTATAACTATAAATACCTTGGCATATGGGGAAGTGATACTCCTGCTGAAACCCTGGAAATATACGGTGTAAAACCGGGCTGGATTAGAATTGAGACTGTGGAAAATGATGGCGATGGAGGAGAGCATAAATATAGTGAGAATGACCGACAGATTTTAGGCCATTTGAATCCGGATTATATTGTCGGTTTAAATAACAGTTTTCAATACAAAGATTTTGATTTCACTGTTTTTGCCATGGCGAGATACGGTCAGACAATCGAGAGTGATTTGATCGGATGGTATACGGCAAAGGCCAATACCTCAACAAATCAGCCTCGCGGGATAGATTACTGGACCGAAAGTAACCAGAGTGCTTACTTTCCGGTTCCCGGCAGTGGCGATGAGCAAACTGTCATGTCGGCCTTGAGATTCCGGGACGGCTCTTTTATTAAGATCAAAAATATCACATTGGGATATAGCTTACCCAAAAGTGTTATCCAAAAAACGTTCTTTGAAAACTGTCGTTTTTATGTAACTGCCTATAACCCGTTTGTATATGTAAAAGATAAACAACTGAGAGGAACAGATCCGGAGACGAACGGCTCGGATTCATTCCCTTTGTATAAACAGTATGTTTTCGGAATAAATATTAATTTCTAATGATGACAAAGATGAGATCTACAATAAAAAATATATTACTTGGAGCTGTATTGCTCGCTGTAACGATGAAATTCCAATCCTGTTCTCTGGATGAGTATAATCCGGGAGGATTTACAATGGAGGCAATGTCTGCCACAGAGGAAGGTTATCAGACACTGGTCAATCAGTGCTATTTCGCAATGCAGCGGTATTTCTATGGAACTGATAGCTGGATGGCGCTTACCGAAGGGAATACGGACCTGTGGACATATCAACGCAATATGTCAACCAGCTGGACCCAGTGGTTTTGGTTTTTTGCCGGAGCCGCTCCCAATACAACCTATACAAACAATTGGTGGAACGGAACCTATGATGGGATCGGCTCATGTAATACGGCCATTTACTATGCCGACAGGGTGCCTTTTAAAACCGAAGAAGAGCGCAACGCCAAACTTGCCGAGGCGCGTTTCTTGAGAGCCATTTACTATTTTAATGCTGTAGAACAGTTTGGCGCTGTTACGATGATAACTGAGCCGGCACAGTCCATTAATTTTAAACCCGAAAGGACCGATCCATTGACTATCTATGAAGAGATAATCATTCCCGACCTGTTGTTTGCTTTGGAATGGTTGGGAAAAGGAACTGATGCCACTACGACTATTCCTACAAAGAAGGCTGCACTCGGTTTCCTGGCTAAAGCGTATCTACAAACGGTACAATACGATGATTCCAAAAAATATGCTGCAGATGCATTACGTTATGCGAAGATGTTGATTGATGATGCAGAAGCAGGAGGTGCGCAGTACAATGCCTATATGTATCCCAGTTACGAAGATGTATTTAAAGAAGCTAACAACTGGAATAATAAAGAGGCACTTTGGAAACATCGCTGGTATGCCGGTGCCGACGGACATGGGTCGAGTAACGGAAATTACCGGTTGAACAGGAATAATGAATATTTCGGTTGTAATCTGTTCCAATTTGGTGCCTTCACCGATACGCAGGAGTACCGTATTTCCTACGAAGGGAATCAATCCGGGCAGTTTATGCCGACACAACATCTCCTGAGCCTGTTTATGCAGGATGATGATACGCTGGATCCGAGATTTAATATTGTGTTTACTACAGAGTGGGATGCAAATACCCGGTATATATGGGACGAATCCACTGTACACCGGTTTGATCGTAAAGAGAGTGTTACCGGATCAGTGATCGAGGTGGGTGACCCTGGAGTCCGGTTTCTTATGCCGCAGGATCCTGGCTATACAACTGAATCCGCCAATAAACTGAGCCGGGACTATCTGGTGGTTGATTATAAGGATGTCTATAATGATACAGAGAAAAGAGTAAAAGCGAATTATGCATACCAGAATCCGTCGGGAGATTATACATCCGACGGATCCTCTGAGAATCCGTTCAATTATTTCTATCCGTCACTCAATAAGCATAACAGCAGCAATTTCTATGTGGCAAATGCCAGTCAAAGAAGAAACGGGAACCTCAACGCTACTTTTATGATGCGTATGGGCGAAGTATATCTGATTGCGGCAGAGGCCGATATCTATGCGAATGGTGGAGCCAATGCAGCCCAGTATATTAACAAAGTACGTGCCCGGGCGGGTGCGCAACCCTTAAGCGGAGCAGTTACGGTGCGTACGGTGCTGGATGAAAGAGGCCGTGAATTATGCGGCGAATATTCCAGACATTATGACCTAAAACGTACAGGTATGTTTAAGGATAATAGCTATTTACAGAGTACGCACCCCGATTTGGCTGTATTCTTTAAACCCGAATATGCTTTACGTCCCATACCTACCGCATTTATCCAGGCATTGGAAGGTGGCGGAAGTTATTATCAGAACCCCGGGTATTAAGCGATGGCTACTGAAAGTAGCAAGATTTATATAATTAAAGAGGAGGGTGCCCAGATTGGTACCCTCAACTATTTGTCCCCTATCTGATTCCTTAAGGTTGAAATTTACTATTCTTGCCAGATGATGGTTAAATAAAATTTCTGGTAATTAACAATGTTAAAGTGAGGGAATTTTAAGTACATAAGTACTAAGTATGAAGTCTCTATTTTGAGATGTCTAACTTTATGTTATTAACTGAAATGCTATGATTATGTTAAAGAATGTGTCTTTAAGTCGGTATCAGCGCGTAAAGCTTTCAATGGGTAAAGTTTTGGTTATTAGCGTTGTTACTTTTATGGTCGGGATGATCTGTCCCGCTTTGCTATTGGGAAACAGTATTTCCGATAATTTATCTGACAGCTTTGGAGTAAATCAGGCTTTACAGGTTAGAGGGAATATAGTAGATGAGACAGGAGAACCGTTAATCGGTGTCTCCATACTCATAGAAGGAACTTCGCAGGGAACAGTATCAGATATCGATGGGAATTTCGTAATGAACCTTCAATCAGCGGGTGTTTTACAGATAACGTATGTGGGTTATAAAACACAGCACATAGCAGTCAACCAGAGCAATGACAATCTGAGGATTGTGATGGAACCGGAGATCAGCACCCTGGATGAAGTGGTGGCTATTGGCTATGGTACCGCAAGAAAAAGAGATTTGACAGGAGCGGTGTCATCCGTAAAAACATCGGATATTGTGCAGATACCCACGTCCAATGCCATGGATGCTATCCAGGGTAGAGTGGCAGGAATGGATATAACCCGGTCGAGCGGAAGCGCCGGATCAGGGGTGAACATTACCATAAGGGGTACCAAAACCCTGGGATATACGGATATCTATGGGACTAAAACAAGAAATACCGAACCGCTTTTCATCATAGACGGTGTGCAGGGCGGATCCTATGCGGATTTGAACCCTAATGACATAGAGAGTATCGATGTATTGAAAGATGCTTCTTCAACGGCAATATATGGATCATTAGGCGCCAACGGTGTTGTAATTATTACTACCAAAAGGGGACGGGAAAACAGGATCAGTATAAATTATGATGGTTATTATGGTGTCAATGGGTTTGTTGATTACCCGACGCCCAGGATCGGTGAATCGTATATGGATGTAAGAAGAGAGGCTTACAGGGCAGTTGGGGAATGGGAATCCCAGGCGGATGATTTCAAGATATTCTCGAACGAAGAATGGGATGCCATACAAAACAACCAGTGGGTGAACTGGATCGACGAACTGGTACGGCAGGGAAGACAACAAAGCCATAATGTGACAGTTTCTTCCAATAATGATAAATTGAATTCGTATCTTTCATTGGGCTATTACAATGAAGAAGGTATCTTTAAAAAAGATGATTTCACCAGATACACGTTGCGGGTAAATCTTGATTACGAAGTAAGAAAATGGTTGAATATAGGAGTGAATTCCCAGTTGACTTATTTCGATCAGAATAGTGTTCCAAGCAGTATGCTTACCCAGGCACTGACCTATATTCCGCTGGGTACTCCTTATGACGAAAACGGAGAAATAAATCTGTTTCCTGTGTCGGGTGACGCACAAAGATTATCGCCGTTGGCCAATTATGCCTCAGAGAATAAGGCGATTGACAATACAATTGCCCTGAGATCGTTTAATACGGCCTATCTGATTATCAGGCCCATTGAGCAGTTAAGCTGGAGGTCTAATCTTTCCACATCCGTAAATGCGCAGAGAAGGGGTATATATAATGGTCAATACTCCACCAGCCAGTATGGAGGAAGTTACATAAACCAGGCTCAGGTGAATAAGGATTTATTCAGGAACTATACATGGGACAATATAATTACCTATGCCGATAATATAGGAGATCATTATCTGGAAGCGACCGGGATTACCACATGGATCAAAAATATGGATGAAAGTTATTCATCGATTGGAAATGACCAACTGCTGGATTCATACCTGTTTTACTCCCTTGGCGCTACAGATCCTGCAAGCCGGTTGATTTATTCAAATTATATACAATCTCAGACATTTGGTCTGGCAGCGCGTCTTTCATACAATTATCTGGGTAAATATTATATTACGGCTACCGGCAGATGGGACGGTTCTTCGACACTTGCACCGGGCCATCAATGGGATTTCTTTCCCTCTGTTTCGGGTGCATGGCGCATAAATGAGGAACCTTTTATGGCATTTTCCTCAGATTGGTTAAGCAATTTAAAGCTAAGGGCCAGTTATGGTACATCAGGAAATGCCGGCGCGCCGCCCTATGCAACACAGGGTGGGAGCGTGTCTGCCAATACGAGATTCGGCTTTAATGATGATCCAGTTTTAGTGTATCAGTTCGCTTATCTGGTAGGGAATCCTTCGCTTGGATGGGAAAAATCAACTTCTACCAATCTTGGGTTTGACATCGGCCTATGGAATAACAGGATCGATCTCAACCTCGATCTGTACAATATTGATACGGATAATATATTGATGGCCAGAAGCCTGCCGCCATCCACCGGCGCCGGAGGATCCAGCTCGGCACAATTCTCCACCTATCAGAATATCGGAAAGACCAATAATAAGGGAATAGAGATCACATTGAACACGGTAAATATAGACAGAAGAGACCTGAAATGGAACTCAACCCTGACATTTACTTCCAATAAGGAAAAGATCGTGTCGTTGATTACCGGTGAAGATATCATATCAGGTCAAAATCCGGAGATAGCGTCCTTACTGATAGGGAGACCAATAGATTCTTTTTACTCCTATAAACTGGATGGCATCTGGCAATTGGGGGAAGAAGAGGAAATGGCTAAATATAAGTTGAACGGAGCGGAAAATGCTTTTACTCCCGGCAGTCTGAAAGTGGTGGACAGCAATGGGGATTTCAATATCACCACAGACGACCGTCAGTATCTGGGGAGCAGATCGCCCAAGTTCACTATCGGACTGAATAATTCTTTATATTACAAAGGTTTTGACCTGGGGTTATCTATGTTGATGAGATGGGGTCAAATGATCGATGCCGAGTTTCTAGGGAGATTCGATCCTTCGGGAGTATCCAATAGCCCGGATTATCTGAATTACTGGACTCCTGAAAATCCGTCGAATGATTTTCCAAGACCCAAAAAAGACGGGAGAATATATGATAACTTTGGATATATGTCCCTTAATTATATTGATGGCTCTTATTTTAAAATAAGGAATGTAAATCTCGGCTATACAATCCCTGCCGCATTATCGGGCAAAATGGGGATTAATAAGTTAAGATTCTATATTACGGCTTCTAATTTATTTACTGTCGCCAAGAGCCATTTGATAAAGAATTATGATCCGGAACGGGGAGGCTCTGAAAGTATGCCCTTGACCAAACAAGTGGTATTTGGTGTGAATTTTAATTTTTAACAGAATGATCATTATGAACACAAAATTACAGTATAAAATAGTAGTTCTGGTCATGACGCTCTCTTTCTTTGGGGCGTGTAGTCTGGAAGAATATAATCCTTCCGGCTCTACGGCCGATATAGTATTCAGTACCGAAGAAGGGATGAATGCACTGGTGAATTCAGCGTATTATAATTTTAGTGCGCAATTTTACGGAAGGGAAGATATCATGTTCCTGTTCGAAGGAGGAACCGATTTATGGTATATGGGCGCCAGGGGAACGTATGCGGAACAACTATTGGTTTATAACGAGAGATTGGATCCTACTACCGGGCAAATAAGAAACACATGGCAACGCCTGTACGAAATCGTGAATTATACCAATGCCGGAATAAACAGGATCGAGAATGTGGTATATTCGGATGAGAATGTGAAATTAGCCAAAGAGGGAGAGTTGCGATTTATACGGGCTTACGCCTATTGGATGATTGCCGAAACATTCGGTGGGGTGACCTTAAGGACTACTGAAACATCCGGGGTTCCTCTGACAGCCGAAAGAAGTCCCCTGAAAGATTTCTATGATTTAATAATAAGTGATCTGGAAAGGGCTGCGCAAATATTGCCGTACCATCAGGATCAGGTAGGGAGAGCCGATAAAAAAGCAGCGTATGGAATGCTTGCAAGAGCAGCATTGACCCGCGCTTCTTATCTGGAATATTTTGAAAACAATAAAGCGGAAGCAGATCAATTCTATCAAAAAGCATTGGATGCAGCCAATGAATTGATCGATAGCCAGGCAGAGTACGGATGTCGCCTTTATGACACGTTTGAAGAGGTTTTTGCCCCGTCAAACAATAAGAACAATGCTGAGGCTTTGTGGACGATAACCCATTCGACCAATTCCGCCCTGAATCCGCAGCCGAACAATGCCAATCGGCTGTTCAGGTGGTACCTGGCAAAATATACCGGACTTTGCGGTATGCCCTCTTTAGAAGTGACGGAATATGGAAGGGACGGCGCGAGTAGATTGATGCCTACCAGATTCCTGTTGGATATTTTCGATGAAGATATCGATGCAAGGTATTATGGCTCCTTTAGAGAGCATTTCATCCTTCCTCTTACTACCCAGCCTTACAGTTGGACTACAACCGATATTGCACGGTTTGAAAAATCTTTTTCTGCCGGTTCCGTGACCATTCAACCGGGTGACACCGCATTGTTTTATACCAAAAAGGTCATCACAGATAAGGATTCCAGACCGTACGGAGTGAAAGATATCAACGATACCTACAATTCCGACGGGACAATTTCGACCAACGCAAACAATAATCCCTATTATCCGTCACTCATGAAGTTCAGGGATCCCGACAGGACACCCGGATCAGATGCCGGTACTAAGAATGTGATTGTCATGCGTCTTGCTGAAATGTACTTGATCGCGGCTGAGGCAAGTTATAAGTTAAACAGAACCTCTCCTGACGCTGCTTATTATATAAACGTTTTAAGAACGAGAGCTGCGGTAAAAACTCCTGTAGATCGTACCTCGGAGATGCAGGTATCGATCTCGGATATCGATCTCGACTTCTTGTTGGACGAAAGGGCCAGGGAGCTTGCGGGAGAACATCTGCGTTGGCCCGATTTAAAAAGGACCAAGCAGTTGGAGAACAGATTGGGACAAGGGAATCAGAATCCGGATATTACTGCTTTTAATCCCGATAAACATTATGTTCGTCCGATTCCTCAATCTGAATTAGATGTGCTGGAAAATGCGGATGAGTATGGTCAGAATCCCGGTTATTGATCAGGGATTAGTGTAAAAGGACAACCTACGTGATTAGATGCTCCCCAAAAGTTTCGGTCTAACTTTTGGGGGCATTTGTTTTTAGATTATTCCTTGTCAGATGTAATCACATTTGTTTGTGCGAAAGCATTTTGCTTATGTTTTCAATGACAAAAACAAAATGCAAAAAGTCTTTTACGTTCTTTAATCAACGGTGGCAGAATCCCGGTTCTTGATGAGTACAATGCAATATTGAGAACGTCATAAAAATGTGTAGTAACGTAAATAAAGATAACGAATTAAGGGATACCACAAGGATTATCGTGGATTCCTCAAATAAAATCACATTAACACTATGAGAAAGAGAAAGTTTCTGTTTCCTTTAGGGTTGCTTTGTTTCACTTTATCGGTGATGGCACAACAAAAAGGATTGTTAAATACGGTGAACAGCCAGCATGTAGTAATGAACAATGTAGATATGGGATCCGTACATTGGACGAAAGGATTCTGGGCAGACCGGTTTGAAGTCTATAAAGACACGATGATCCTGAGCATGTGGAAGACACTGAATAATCCTGAAGTATCCCATTCTTTCAGGAATTTTGAGATTGCCGCAGGTGATAAAGAGGGTGTCCATTCAGGTCCCCCTTTTCACGATGGTGATTTCTATAAATGGTTCGAAGGGGTGGCATCGGTCTATGCCGTCACAAAAGATCCCCGGTTGGATGCTTTGATGGACGAAATAATAGAAACCTTACAGAAAGTGCAACGTCAGGATGGATATATCCATACTCCCGTGCTCATTGAAGAGAGAAATGAGACGAATAAAGAAACGGCATTCCGTGACAGGTTGAATTTTGAGACCTATAACCTGGGCCATTTAATGACGGCCGCCTGCGTACATTACCGGGCAACCGGTAAAAGGTCACTGTTGGAGATGGCTATTAAAGCGGCAGATTTCCTCCGGAATTTTTATGAAACGGCCTCTGCCGAGTTGGCGAGAAATGCCATATGCCCTTCTCATTATATGGGGGTAGTGGAGATGTACAGAACCACTGAAAATTCTGCTTACCTGAAGTTGGCGCAAAACCTGATCGATATTCGTGGTCTGGTGGAGAGCGGAACGGACGACAATCAGGACCGGATTCCTTTCAGGGAGCAGACCAAAGCAATGGGGCATGCCGTGAGGGCAAATTATCTGTACGCAGGCGTGGCGGATGTATATGCCGAAACGGGAGAACAAAAGCTAATTGAGAATCTGAAGTCGATCTGGGATGATATTGTCAACAGAAAGATGTACATCACAGGTGCCTGCGGTGCTTTGTATGACGGTACTTCTCCTGACGGTACGAGCTATGAACCCGATTCGATCCAGAAAGTGCATCAATCGTATGGCAGGGCGTATCAATTGCCGAACAGTACCGCGCATAACGAGACGTGTGCCAATATCGGGAATCTGCTGTTTAACTGGCGCATGTTACAGGTGTCAGGGGATGAGAAATACGCCGACGTGATGGAAACGGCGCTTTACAACAGTATCCTGTCGGGAGTAAGCATAGACGGAAAACGATTCTTTTATACCAATCCTTTGCGTGTCTCGGCGGATTTCCCTTATACTTTGCGTTGGTCAAAAGAACGTGAAGAATATATCACATTGTGTAACTGTTGTCCGCCAAATACGGTGAGGACCTTGTGTGAAACACACAATTATTTCTATTCGGTAGCGGATAATGCCCTTTGGTTTCATACTTACGGGGGAAATAAACTGGATACCAGTTTACCCAATGGTACAGTGATTCAATTGTCTCAGGTTTCGGATTATCCCTGGGATGGGAAGAACAGTATCCGGATCGACCGGATCTCTGGAAACGATGAGGTTTCACTATTCTTCCGTATTCCGCAGTGGAGTGGAGAGGCTACCCTTTCTGTAAATGGTAAGGCAATCGATATCTCGTCTGAAAAAGGAGCGTATGCTGAAGTCAAAAGAAGATGGAAAAAAGGAGATATCATTGAGTTGGATCTGGATATGCAAACGGTTTTAATGGAAGCCAATCCTCTGGTGGAAGAGGTCAGAAACCAGGTCGCCGTGAAGAGAGGACCGCTGGTCTACTGTCTTGAATCGATGGATATAGAGGAGGGTTATCAGATGGATGATGTGATGCTGCCTGCGGATATGGAGCTTACACCACGCAGAATGGTTATCGATGGTAGCCCGATTATCTGTCTTGAAGGGCAGGCCGACCTGATTGCCGGTGACCCGTCGTGGAAAAACCAGCTTTACCGGCCTGTAGCCAAAGAAAAAGAAAAAGTGAATATACGGTTGATCCCTTATTATGCCTGGGGAAACAGGGGGAAAGGTGAGATGACCGTTTGGATGCCATTGTCAAGATAAAAGAGGAGTATGAAGCAAAACTATTTTTTCACGATCATTGTTTTTTTATCCTTTATAATAACCGATCTCTTTTCGGCAGATATCTGGATTTCATCTACGGGAAACGACAGTAACGATGGTTCTAAGGAATCCCCGAAGCTGACATTACAGGCTGCATTGCGCCAGGCACGCGAAATGCGCAGATTGAATATATCAGGAATCGAGAATGGGATAAACATTATATTGAAAGAGGGCACTTATTACCTTTATGAACCTCTCTATATCCGGCCGGAAGACAGCGGAACACCCCAGTCTCCGACGACCATCCGCGGGGAGAAAGGTGAAATGCCAGTTGTCAGTGGCGGCATGCCCATCACCCAATGGGAAAGAAGCGGAAAATACTGGGTTGCCGATGTGCCCGATTTTAACGGACGTCCCCTCGATTTCCGCCAGTTATGGATAAACGGGAGAAAGGCCGTGCGTGCCAGGGATGTGGTCGATTTTGAGGCGATGCACCGGATTCTGGATAACGATCCGGTCAATCAGGTCCTATGGGTGCCTTCCAGGGCTGTGGAACCCATACTGAATGCACCTTACGCCGAGATGGTGCTGCACCAGATGTGGTGCATTTCCAATCTGCGCATCCGGTCCATCGATATCCACGGGGATTCGGCTGCTGTCCGTTTTCATAACCCGGAGCATAAAATACAGTTCGAGCACCCCTGGCCCAGTCCCATGACTACACCCGGACATGAATCCGCCTTTTATCTGACCAATGCGATGGAACTGCTCGACCAGCCCGGTGAATGGTTTCATGATTTTAAGCAGCAAAAGCTGTATTATCTGCCATTGGACAATGAGGATATAAACGGGATAGAGGCCGTTGTTCCGGCGATAGAGACGCTTATTCTGGTGGAGGGCACGTTAGACCGCCCGGTGGAAAATATCCGGTTCAGCAATATCCGGTTCAGTCATACTACCTGGATGCGTCCTTCGGAAAAAGGGCATGTGCCGTTGCAGGCGGGTATGTTCCTGACGGAAGCCTACAGGATAGACCCGAAGATGAAGAGACCCGACAATAACCACGATCTCGATAACCAGGGATGGCTCGGGCGTCCTGCAGCTGCGGTATCGCTGTCAGGTACAAAAAATATTGATTTTGAGAGGTGTGTTTTCAGGCATTTGGCTTCCACAGGATTGGATTATGCCTGGGGTAACAGAGGTGGGAAAGTAGAGGGTTCTGTTTTCAAAGATATCGGGGGAAATGGAATGGTGATCGGTAGTTTTTCACCGCCGGCCCATGAAACGCACTATCCTTATAATCCGGCGGATGAACGCGAAGTATGTTCCTATCAAAATATTGTGAACAATCTGTTTGAAGATGTGACCAACGAGGACTGGGGTTGTGTGGCCATTGCCGCCGGATATGTGAACAATATCAATATTGAACACAATGAGATACGCGAAGTGTCTTATACGGGAATCAGCCTGGGGTGGGGATGGAACAGTACACCCGTATGTATGGGAAATAATCGTGTCCGCGCCAATCATATCTGGCGTTATGCCAAACATATGTACGATGTGTCAGGTATTTACACGCTCGGCAGTCAGCCCAATACGGTGATATCGGAAAATTATATCCATGATATCTACCGGCCGGGTTATGTGCATATTCCCACACATTGGTTTTATCTCTACACCGATGAAGGTTCTTCTTTTATCACCGTAAAAAATAACTGGACGGAAGGAGAGAAATTCCTTCAGAATGCCAATGGTCCGGGAAATGTGTGGGAGAATAACGGTCCTATGGTAGACGATTCGGTCAAAACCAATGCAGGACTCACCAAAGAATTTCAATATTTATTACACTCAGAAAAATAGGAATGATATTAAATATAGCTGTGTTGGGACTTGGGGAAGGCAGAAGTACAATCTCTGCTTCATTGGCAAGTGAGAAACTGAATCTTGTGAAAATTTGCGACAGGAATGAAGAACTTTGTAGACAACGGGCAAATGAGTTTCATTTTGATGCATATACCACCAAGTACGATGATCTTTTAAACGATCCGGATATCGATATCATTGCTATTTATACGCCGGATCATCTGCATGCCGGACATATCCGGCAGGCTTTGATACATGGAAAACATGTGGTGTGTACAAAACCGTTCATCCACGATTTATCGCATGCCAGAGAGTTGATCGAATTGTCTGAGAAGAACAACAGGAAAGTATTTGTGGGACAGAGTTCCCGCTTTTTTGAGCCGATGAAGCGTCAACGGACCGACTTCGAGAAAGGAGTAATAGGCGATTTAATAACCGTTGAAGCATTTTATAATGCCGATCATCGCTGGTTTTTGAATAAAGATTGGTCATTGAAATCCGAATTTAAGTGGTTATATGGTGGTCTGAGCCATCCCGTGGACTTCATCCGGTGGTATCTGCCTGAAATCGAAGAGGTGGTGGGATACGGTATGCTCAGCCAAAATGGGGTAAAGGCCGGCCTCAAAAACGAAGATACGATGCATTTTATCTTTAGGGCAAAAGATGGTAGAATTGCCCGTGTGAGTGGGATCTATACCTCCCCGGTACAACCTGCTATGCGTGAAAGCGAGATGAGCTGTATTCTGCGTGGAACAGAAGGTGCAAGTCAGGCCGATTATCATGAATTACGATATTCGGTCACTACCCGTGAAGGCGAGGAAAAGATAATTACCTGGGGAGAAGACTTTAAGAATTACTATTTCCGCTTCGAAGGACAAAGCCATCATGCCGGTGAATACCAGAACTACCTGGAATATTTTGCCGATAGCATTGAGCAGAATTTCACCGCTTATCCCGATATTAGGGAGGGAATCGGGACAGTGGCGCTTCTTCAGGCAATGGACCGCTCTTTACAAACCGGGGAAAAGATCAAAATCGACGATATCTTAAAGGAATACAATATCAACTTATAATTACGCTTCAAATCAATGAAAAAGTCATATCTGTTTATTGTTGCTCTCTTTTTACTGTTTCAAAACAGTCTGTTTGCTTCCGGCACTGCCACATGGATCTGGTATCCGGGAGACTATGAAATATGGTTGGGAAACGAAATGAATAACCGTCGTACGGAACGGGGCGCTTTTTTTCCGCCGTTTTGGAAGATAGACAGCCATTATGTCGTGGTTGAATTCAGTAAAGAGGTAGCGCTGACCGAACCGGAAGAAATAGAAATCAAGGTGGAGGGCAGATACAACATCAAACTGGATGGGAAACTGCAGTTTGGAATGCCGGAAAGATTCTTGTTGCCGGCCGGAAAATACAGCCTGAATATCAAAGTCTGGAATCAGGCTACTCCCCCGGCCATCTTTGTAAACGGAAAGACCGTGAAATCGGACGGAACATGGAAGGTAACTTTTGAAGACAAGGAATGGATCGATGAAAGCGGAAAAGCAAGTGATACATCCACCACATTCTATATGCATGCCGGATCGGCCGGTTTTAATTCGATCGACAATCCCCCTTCAGCATACAAACTTGCCGTAACACCTCAGTCTGTGGTCAGCAAAGAGAGATATGGAGAGGGTGAGTTGCTCGATTTCGGGAAAGAAACCATCGGGTTTCTTCAATTGAAAGGTTTACGGGGAAAGGGAAACATCCATATTTTTTACGGTGAAAGCCGGGAGGAGGCACTCGATACCGCCTATTGTGAAACACTTGACAGGTTTTCTGTGGACGGCGTCCGGATCAGGGATGAATCACTCGGCCTTACATATCCCCTCTCGGACACTTTTACAATGGAGAACAGCAAAGCGTTCCGTTACATTTACATCACGAAAGATGCGGATGTTACCTATAGTGACATCGGTATGTTGTATGAATACAAGCCGGAGGAGTACCGCGGTACTTTCCGTTGCAACGACGAAGAGCTGAACAGGATATGGGATGTAAGCACATACACGATGCACCTTACCACAAGGGAATTCTTTATCGACGGCATCAAACGCGATCGTTGGGTGTGGAGCGGCGATGCGTATCAGAGTTATCTGATGAATTATTACCTCTTTTTTGATTCACAAACGGTAAGGAATACCATCTGGCTCCTGCGTGGTAAAGATCCGGTGACCAGCCATATTAATACAATTATGGACTATACTTTTTACTGGTTCTTATCCATTTACGATTATTATCTGTTTACCGGCGACAGTCGGTTTATTTCGGAGATATACCCACGTATGCAGTCAATGATGGAATTCGTACTGGGCAGGACGAATAAAAACGGAATGGTAGAAGGATTGGCCGGTGACTGGGTGTTTGTGGACTGGGCCGACGGTTATCTCGATAAGCAGGGAGAACTCTCCTTCGAGCAGGTACTTTTCTGCAAAAGCCTCGAAACGATGGCGCTTTGTGCTGAGCTGACCAACAACGAGGAAGATAAGGTTAAGTACGAAGAAATGGCATCCGGCCTGCGGGAAAAGTTGATTCCCGCATTCTGGGATGAAGACCAACAGGCGTTGGTGCATAATCGTGTCAATGGTATCCAACAATCCGAAGTGACCCGCTATTCCAATATGTTCGCGGTATTCTATGACTATCTCACTCCTGAGCAACGGCAATCCATTAAGAACTCGGTATTGTTCAATGATTCCGTCATGAAAATTACCACACCCTATATGCGTTTTTATGAACTGGAAGCGCTCTGTGCATTGGGTGAACACGACAGGGTAATGACCGAGATGAAAGATTATTGGGGCGGAATGATCCGTGAAGGGGCTACCTCCTTCTGGGAAAAGTACAACCCATCGGACGAGGGAATTGAGCATCTGGAAATGTACGGGCGCCCGTATGGGAAAAGTCTTTGTCACTCCTGGGGAGCAAGTCCCCTCTATCTTCTGGGAAAATATTATCTGGGCATACAGCCGGTAAAAGCAGGATACAGTGAATTTTCCATCACGCCGAATTTAGGCGGGCTAAAATGGATGGAAGGCTCTGTACCGACACCTAACGGAGAGATAAAGATCCGGATGGATGAAAAGACTATCAGGGTGAAAGCCTCTGAAGGGAATGGTTACCTTACTTTTGTCAGTAAATCAAAACCAACCACATCCGTGGGAACAATCGAAAAAATGGATGAAAACCATTACAGGCTATGGATTGAAGAGGGAAAAGAGGTGGTTGTGATATATAAATTTTGAGTACAGAAAAGTTCCTTCATCGTCTCGATAATACAAATTGGAATTAAAAATGAAGATAAGAACACTATTTATTCTTTCGGCACTCATTTTAATTGTGTCCTGTAAAAAAGAGTCTGTGACTATCCTTACATCTCCTTCCGCATCGGAAAGACTGTTATTCGGAGCTGAACATCTGAAGAACAGCCTGGCGGAACTTAAATATAAAGTGGTTATCAGGGAAGGCGGATCGACAGACCTTTCAGGGAATAATGAAAGAATTATCTGGATACTGGAGAAAGAAGATCCGCTTGCTTCGGGTGTTATCGATGGACTGGGTTTTTCACTCCCCGAAGAAATGGACAATGAGGGGTATTATATCGCTACTGAGAATAATCGGACACTGGTCTATGGAGAGGACCCATCCGGCGCACTGTATGGATGTTATACACTATCTGACCTGTTCAATGAGAAGCAACCTCTCCCCGCTGAGTTGGTGGACGCTCCTGAAATGGTTTTACGCGGGGCCTGTGTCGGCCTGCAGAAACCTTATTACCTGCCGGAAAGAACCGTGTATGAATATCCTTATACACCGGAGACATTTCCCTGGTTCTACGATAAAGAGTTATGGATAGATTATCTGGATATGCTGGTGGAGAACAGGATGAATTCTCTCTATCTGTGGAACGGGCATCCGTTCGCTTCACTTGTGAAACTGGATGACTATCCTTTTGCATTAGAGGTGGACGAGGAGACTTTCAGGAAAAATGAAGAGATTTTCTCTTTTCTGACAGAAGAGGCTGATAAAAGAGGGATCTATGTGATACAGATGTTTTATAATATAATCGTATCCAAACCTTTTGCGGAACATTACGGTATAAAAACACAGGACAGGAACAGGCCGATCATCCCTTATATCGCCGATTATACCCGGAAGTCCATCGCTGCATTCGTGGAAAAATATCCCAATGTGGGACTGCTGGTCTGCCTGGGTGAGGCGATGGCTACCCTTGAGGACGATGTAGTATGGTTTACCGAAACTGTGATACCGGGAGTAAAGGACGGGTTGGATGCATTGGGGCGTACCGATGAACCGCCGATTATTCTGCGTGCACACGATACCGATGCCGGGATGGTGATGGATAAGGCGCTACCGATATATAAAAACCTGTACACCATGCACAAGTATAACGGTGAATCACTGACAACCTATGAGCCGAGAGGCCCCTGGTCGGAAATCCATCAGGAACTCAGTGCTCTCGGGTCGGTACATATCGATAATGTACATATCCTCGCCAATCTGGAACCTTTCCGGTACGGCTCCCCCGATTTTATCCGGAAATCGGTACAGGCAATGCATCAGGTGCATGGTGCAAACGCATTGCACCTATACCCGCAGGCTTCTTACTGGGACTGGCCCTACACCGCCGATAAACTGGCGGATGGAGAACGCCTTCGGCAGATAGACCGGGACTGGATCTGGTATAAAGCATGGGGACGTTACGCGTGGAAAGCCGACCGGCCGCGGGAACAGGAGATCGGTTACTGGAGTGACCGGTTGGACGATCTGTACGGTTGTGGAAGTGAGGCTGCCTCTATCTTGGAAGCATATGAACAAACCGGAGAAATATCTCCGAAGCTTTTGCGCCGTTTTGGCATCACGGAAGGTAACAGACAAACTCTTCTGCTGGGAATGTTTATGAGCCAGTTGGTCAATCCTTATAAATATACAATTTATCCCGGTTTCTACGAGTCGTGTGGCCCCGAAGGGGAGAAACTGATAGAATTTGTTGATAAAAAGTGGAAAAATATTCCTCATACCGGTGAATTACCGCTCGATATCGTTGCGCAGGCCGTTGAACACGGCGACAAGGCAGTGGCTGCTATTGATAAGGCGGAAAGTAAAGTGACAAAAAACAGGGACGAATTTTTACGGTTGAAAAACGATGTATATTGCTACCGGGAATTTGCCTGGTTTTTCAATACCAAAGTGAGGGCTGCCGAGCATGTACTGGATTACCAGTACAGCAAGGATATCAATGATCTTGAAAAGGCGATCCCTTTGATGGAGGAGAGCCTGAATCACTACAGGAGGCTGGTGGAGTTGACTAAAGATACCTACCACTACGCGAATAGCATGCAGACGGCCCAGAGACGTATTCCTATCGGTGGAGATGACGGAAAAAACAAGACATGGGAGGAGTTGTTACCCCATTATGAGCAGGAATTGAAAAATTTTATGGAGAATCTGGCATTGTTGAAATCCGATCATTCAATGGGTAGCGATATCGCAATTCCGGCGCTCGTCCCTGCTGAGGTGACCTTGTTAAATCCAAAATCCCAATGGATACCTGTGTCTGAGGGACAAAGAGCTATATCGGGGAGTAATACGGTAATTGAGAAGATTGCCCCGGAATTGCAAAATATGAAGATGTTGAGTTTGAACGCTGGTGAACAGAGGGAGAACGGAACCACCCTCGAATTTGAAACGGCAGGACCGGTAAAACTACTGGTGGGTTACTTCAGAAACGATCAGAACAGATATGCGAAAGCACCCACATTGGAGACCGATGCATCCGCCAATTTATACGGACAGGCTGATCCGGTGCTTCTCAACGCGATTCAACTGTCGGATCAACCGGCTGTAAATATTCATACCTACTCCTTTTCGCCGGGTAAACATACGTTGACTCTTGGAAAAGGTATGTTACTGGTATTGGGTTTCACGGGATCTGATGTGCCCCCGAGAAACGCCGGATTGACGGATGAGGATGGAAGCGAAACCGTAGATTGGTTGTTTTATTAAAATAAAAAAAGGTATGACCTTCAGTAGTCCGATAAAAACGATCGCTGTTTTTCTTGTTACTGTCGTTCTTGTTTCATGTACATCCAACGACCGTTCTTTTTCTCCTTCCATTATTGAAATTGTGGATGGACGGTCTGTGATTTCGAAAGAAGAGATGATCCGATATGCCGAAGAGTGTCGGATCGATAAGAATTCATTATACAACTGGGAGAATCGTTGGGTATTGTATCTGGATGAGAACAGATTGGATGAGGTGAAATCCGGACTTGAAGATCGTTTTAAGGGGTTGGAAATAAAGGTCTTTGCAAAACCGTTCTATCACTTTGGCCGCGAGAAAAACTGCAACAAAAAAAGTGCGGCGCAGTGGTCTCATACTATTATGACCGCTAACCTGATTGCAGATACCCAATTGCAGGACGAATATATGGAGTATCACCGTCTGCAATTCGAAGAATGGCCGGAGGTGTCGAACGGCTTTTGCAATGCCCTTTTTCAACAGGTGCTGCTCTTTCGTGACGGCCGACAACTGATGTTGGTGATCAGCATTCCTGCAGGCGAAAACCTGGACGAGCTGAATCCTAAGACGACAGAAAATAATCCGCGGGTGGATGAATGGAACAGTATCATGGCGGGGTATCAGGAAGGAATTGAGAATGCTCCGGAAGGTGTTGTATGGATTGAATTAAAGCAGGTAAAAAGCGGGAAATAGATGAGACAGACTAATTATCAGCTTTTTGATTTTTTAGATTTTAGTCCGTTGTTGGACGAAGGCGACCGACTGTGGCGTGCATGTACACCTACACGGATTGTAGAGAGGGAAGGGGATATCTATATCTCCATCCCTTTTCAACAACAACACAACTCTAACGAAATAAAGCCCGATACAACGTACAGGAAAAAAGAGCATATATTACGTATCAGGAAATACGGGAATAAAATTTTGAGGCTCTCACTCTCTCTGGGTGATGAAATCAGTGAAGATTCCGAAATGCTTTCCTTTGCCGCTGAGCTGAAAACTGATACCTCCTTGTCTTACCTGCAATTAGAAGATAAATGGATCGTAAAAGATACCGCCGGAAATAAAAAGGCGGCTGTCAGCTTTGCAAAACCAATGATAGACCATTGGAGTGATCTTATTCCTCCACCTGAAGATACGATACAGATCAGTTTTTTTCCTGATGGTGAAAAGGAAATTTCGCTTTCTGCATACGACATGTTTTCCCCGGCACGGCATGATGCATTTGCCCTGGCCTATGTAGAGCATAACGGAAAGCCCGACAGAGCTACCTGTTCAATCAAGGCAAAACCGGATGAGTGCTTTTACGGTACAGGTGAACGCTTTACAAAAATAGACCTTGCCGGGAAGACCTTTCAACTGCGTAATCAGGACGGACAGGGAGTCAATAATCGTCGTACATACAAAAATATTCCTTTTTATCTCTCTTCCGAAGATTATGGACTCTTTTTGCACACTACATCATTTGCGAAGTTTTCACTGGCCGACCATTCTACACGTTCTGTACAAATTCTGACAGATGAACCGCTTATTGATCTCTTCCTGATCGGAGGGGACCATCCGGAAGAGATCCTACGCGGCTATCGCCAACTGACCGGATTCCCGTCGCTGCCCCCTCTATGGAGTTTTGGCATTTGGATGAGCCGTATGTCCTATTTTTCCGCTGATGAGGTGAATGAGGTCTGCGACAGGCTGCGTGAAGAAGATTATCCCTGTGATGTGATCCACTTAGATACCGGGTGGTTTAAGACTGACTGGCTTTGTGAGTGGAAATTCAACGAGGAGCGTTTCCCCGACCCCGAAAAGTTTATCGACAAGCTGAAAAAGAAAGGATTCAGGGTAAGCTTGTGGCAATTGCCCTATATCTCACATCAGGCCAAACAATATGAAGAAGCCGCTGCAAATAACTATATCAGCAAAAGCAATAAGAATATCTCCGGAGCTTCCAATTTCAGTATGGAGGATTATGCCGGCACCATCGATTTCACCTGTAGGAAGGCCTCAGAATGGTATAAGGAGCTGCTTAGGAAATTATTGAAGATGGGGGTTGTTTGTATCAAGACCGATTTTGGAGAAGATATTCATCTGGATGCTGTTTATCACGGTATGACAGCTGAAAAGCTGCATAATCTCTACCCGCTGTTGTATCAGAAAGCGGCCTATGAAGTGACAAAAGAGGTTACAGGTGAAGGAATCATCTGGGCAAGGGCCGGGTGGAGCGGATGCCAGCGCTATCCCCTCCACTGGGGAGGTGATGCCGCTGCTTCATGGGACGGAATGGCCGCCTCACTGAGAGGAGGGCTGCAACTGGGACTTTCCGGCTTTGGCTTTTGGAGTCACGATGTTCCCGGATTTCATGGTGTACCTGATTTTATGAATTCTGTTATTCCGGATGATCTCTATATCCGATGGACACAGTTCGGCGTTTTTACCTCTCACTTCCGCTACCACGGCACCTGTAAACGTGAGCCATGGCACTATCCCGCAATTAAGGAGAATATAAGAAAATTATGGAGGCTTCGTTACCAGCTAATTCCCTATATTATACAACAAAGCATGATCACAATCCGGACCGGAATGCCGATGCTGCGTGCACTCATACTGCATCATCCTGACGACAAAACCTGCCGCCATATTGATGACCAGTATTATTTTGGGGAAAATATGATGGTAGCACCGGTAATGAATTCTGACAACAAAAGAGATATCTACCTGCCTGAAGGAGAGTGGATCCATTTTTTCACAAAAGAGTGTTTTAAAGGCAACCAATGGTTGAGAAATAGCGATGTCCCACTGGATACGATACCTGTATTTGTGAAAAAAGGAGCTATCATTCCACTCTATCCGGAAGAGGTCTCCTGTACGGACGAGATGGATTTGAGTAAAGTGATTGAAGTCGTTTTCGCCTGAATTATTGCAAACTGCTTATGATGACATGGAAATCAAACTTTGACGAGACCAAAAAACATTACCTGGATTGGTGGAAGGGGAAAGGTATCGTCTTATCGATGTGGGAGCATCTCTTCAAAGAAGGTGAACCTTATGAAGAGATTCCACCCCCTCCGCGCCATAAAGATATCAACCAGTTTTGGTTCGATCCGGAGTGGCGGTCAGATTATCTGCATTACAGAATGTCGCGGAACTCCTATATGGCAGATATCCTTCCTGTAGCAAACACACAACTGGGACCGGGATCTTTGGCTTCCTTGCTGGGTTCGGAATTAGAAGGGCGTGACGATACAATCTGGATTCACCCAAAAAAGGATTTCGATGAAACAATTCAGTTTGATGAAGATAACCGGTGGTGGAAATTACACCGGGATTTGCTGAGTGCTGTGAAAAAAAGATCGGAAGGAAAATATATGGTGGGCTGTCCTGACCTGATAGAGGGATTGGATGTGCTGGCCAGTCTGAAAGGACCCGACAACGTGCTGGTAGACCTCATCCTTGAGCCTGAGAGGACTTTGGAGCAGTTGGCGGAAATAAACAAAGTTTATTTTGATGTCTTCGACCGCATCTATGATATCATCAATATGGAGGGTGAGATGGCTTTCTGCTACTTTTCGCTTTGGGCACCGGGGAAAGTATCTAAACTACAGGTCGACCTCTCCATCATGATTTCAGAAGAGGATTTTAGACACTTTTGTCTCCCTTTCCTGGAGGAGCAGACCAGGCAAATTGATTATACACTCTATCATCTCGATGGGGTAGATGCCATCCGCCATCTGGATGCCGTATTGGAGTTGAAAGAGCTGAACGGGGTACAATGGGCACCGGGTTACGGGCAACCACAAGGGGGAAATTCCCGGTGGTACGATTTGTATAAGCGTGTCCTTGCTGCCGGAAAATCTGTTATGATAAACTGGGTGACATTGGATGAACTGGAGCCGCTGATTGATCATGTGGGCAATCAGGGATTGCATATTAATGTGGATTTTAAATCTGAAAGAGAGATTGAGAAAGCATTGACAATTGTCGATAAGTACAGATAAACAATAAAAACAGATAATACCGCATGGACGCCCTGATACAATTATCTTCAGTAGATATTGCTGTGATCATAGCCTATTTTATTCTCCTTGGAATCATAGCCTATTGGTCCGGCTTCAGTAAAAAAAACAGAAGTGACAACCTTTTCCTTGCCAATAAATCCCTGGGGTGGCTGGCAATTGGTTTAACCATGTGGGGTACCAACGTGGGTCCTTCGATGTTAATTGCCAATGCCAGCAGCGGATACGAGAGCGGTATTGTTGCCGGTAATTTTTCATGGTACGCTTTTCTTTTTATTTTTCTGTTGGCTTTTGTCTTCGCACCCCGCTACCTGGGAGCAGAAGTGACCACCCTCCCGGAATATATGGGTAAACGTTTTGGCGATACATCGCGGCGATACATTGCGTGGTATACAGTCGTTACAACGCTTATTTCATGGCTGGGACTGACACTTTTCTCCGGAGGTATATTCATGGCCCAGATACTGGATCTGCCACTCTGGTTATGTATCGTTCTACTGGTGTTGGTTTCCGCCCTTTTTGTGATTACCGGAGGACTGAAGACAATTGCCTATACCAATGTGTTTCAGATGCTCCTGCTGATTGGTGTCTCATTCCTCTTAGTGGTATTGGCCTTGCACAAAATTGGAGGTATAGGAAGTGTGATAGAGGCCACACCGCCTACATACTGGAAACTGTTCCAGCCGTTAGAAGACAAAGACTTTCCATGGCTGGCCATTCTGTTAGGCTATCCCGTCATGGGTATATGGTTCTGGTGCACTGACCAATCGATGGTTCAATCGGTACTGGGTGCGAAAAATCTTAAGGAGGGACAAAAAGGTGCCAATTTCGTTGCATGGTTGAAACTGATCGATATACCTCTTTTCATCCTCCCGGGAATTCTGGCGTTTATCCTTCTTCCGGATCTGTCAAACTCCACCGATGCCTATCTCTCCCTGGTCCAGGCCGTGCTTCCGATCGGACTGACAGGCCTGGTAGTGGTGGTAATGCTTGCTGCACTGATAAGTACAATAGGATCGGCGCTCAATTCATTGAGTACGGTATTTACAATGGATATTATAAAGAGGTATAAACCCGATATCGAACAGAAAGAGATCAAGAAGATCGGACGGATTGTGGTATTGACAGGAGCAATATTATCCGTTTTTCTCGCTATCGGTATCTCCTCTATCCGGGGGTTGAGCTTTTTCAATATTTTTCAGTCGGTGCTTGGATTTCTGGCTCCGCCCATGGCAGCTGCCTTTTTGTCCGCTGTACTGTGGAAAAAAACATCTCGAAATGCCGTGAATTGGGTACTCTCTGCAGGAACACTGTGTAGTTTGGGGACGGGACTGCTCTATTACGGCAATGTGGTTTTTCAGGGGATTCACTATCTCTACGTTTCCGCATTGATTTTTGTCATTCTATGTCTGTTTCTCTTTCTCTATTCTCTGTTCGATAAAAGCGACGATACTGCCCGGTTATTGGATTATCGCCCCGTGAAAGTAGACAGATCTGTAAAAATTGTCTGGCTGGTATTAATTCTTGTCATGGTCATGGTCTATATCATATTCAATTAGGAAGGTCAATGCCTTTCTTGGTTCTTGAATGCTTTAGTTGTAATCATACGACTTGCAAAAGTTGAATCAAGAGTCCACTTGAATAAGTCGAATTTAAGTAAAAATAACGCCCTACAGATACTTCTGGATGGGGCAAAATTGAAAAAATATACTTTTTAAAGGCGACTCAATCAATAATAAAAAAGTATGAAGTTGGAATTGATTAATAAATTATTTGAGTGTGTGGAGTTCGGGAAAATTAATATCAACTCGCCTTATCCTCCGCAAATGGAGGGACTACCCGGTGCCGATGAGATCACCCAAGAAGCATTGGTAGCAGGAGTAAATCCCGATGAAATATTAAACCGGGCGCTGATTGCTGCCATGAACAAAGTAGGAGAAAAGTTTACGGAGAAAAAAATCTTCGTACCACAAATGTTGCTATCGGCAAAAGCAATGAATGCCTCCATGAACCATCTGAAGCCTTACTTTGCTGACGGCTTTGTCAAACGGAAAGGAGTTTTTATTGTGGGCACCGTTTTTGGAGATTTACATGATATCGGTAAAAATCTATTGAGTATGATGGTGGAAGGAGCCGGATGGGAGGTGATTGACTTGGGGATAGATGTGAACACAGAGGCATTCGTGGAAAAAGTAAAAGAATATCCCGATGCAGTGGTGGGTATCTCGGCACTACTTACCACCACAATGGTGAACATTGAACCGGTGATCAAAGCCATTAAGCAGGCTTCACCCGCTACCAAAGTGATTGTAGGAGGCGCACCACTCACTGCTGCTTTTGCTGCCTCTATCGGTGCCGATGCATATGGAAAAAATCCCAGAGAAGGCATTATATGGTTAGACTTACAATCCCAAAAAATGAATAACTAATTGACAAAGTAATGAAAGAGTGGATAGACAGCGTGTTAAACCATAAGAGGCGACAGGCCTTTCCATTGATCACCCATCCCGGAATTGAACTGATGGGTGCCACGGTAAAAAGTGCGGTCTCTGATGGAAGGGTGCAGTATGAAGCTATCAGAGCGGCGTCTGAAACATTCCATCTGTCGACCTGTAGCTCCATGATGGATCTGACAGTGGAGGCCGAAGCATTTGGTGCAATGGTGAATATGCCTGAGGATGAAACACCGCGCGTGGTGGGAAGATTATTGAAGGAGATGTCCGACGTGGAGCAACTGCAAGTGCCGGCTTTGGATCAGGGGCGTCTGCCTGCTTATCTGCTGGCAAATCAATTGTGTGTCAGTAATATCAAGGAGAGAACGCTCTTTTCAGGATGTATCGGCCCCTTTTCTTTAGCCGGCAGGTTGTACGACATGTCAGAAATAATGGTTTCAATCTATACCGAGCCGGAGACAATTCTCTTGCTGCTCTCGAAATGTAGTGCCTTTTTGGTGGACTACTGCAAAGCGATGAAAAGTACGGGAACTGCCGGTGTTATTATGGCTGAACCCGCTGCAGGACTATTGTCGGATGAGGATTGCCGTCTCTATTCGTCCGATTTTGTGAAGCAAATTGTACAGGAGGTGCAAGATGATAATTTTACGGTCATCCTCCACAATTGCGGCAATAGCGGCCAATGTACCCAGGCAATGATAGAGAGTGGTGCCAATGCTTTGCATTTCGGCAACGCGATAGATATAACGGAAGCACTGAGTGAGTGCCCTCCCCACTTGATCGTGATGGGAAACCTTGATCCTGTAAGTTTGTTCAAACAGTCCAATCCCGATCAAGTAAAACAGTCGACCTTGGAACTATTAAATCGTACAAAAAATTATCCTAACTTTGTGATATCCAGCGGATGCGATCTCCCTCCACAAACCCCGCTGGAAAATATTCGCGCTTTTTTGGAGGCTGTAGAAGAGTTTAATCGCTCTATCTGAAGGAGGTGACAGATGTCGGATACATTTCAATATTTTCAGTTTGCGTTTCGGGAAGTCGGACCTGCTTCGGGCGAAATCTTCCGTTTTATTCAATCAACCGATATAGAAGATGAACACCCTGCAAAGATTTTCGTCCACCAGATAAGGGAAAAATTGAAATATATAGAAGGAATTTCAGGAGGTTATCTGATAAAAAAAAACAGCCCTGTTTCCGTGAAACAGGGTAGTGTACAGATCGACCAAACTGAATTACAAATAGGCCGCCAGATTTCAGGTTATCTCAAAGAAGCTTCTTCCATGGCTCTTTTTGTCTGTAGTGCAGGGCCGGTTTTCACGGATATGATCAATGAGCAGAGTCAACAGGGGAATATCATGGAGGCATACCTTCTTGATGCAATCGGTTCGTTGACAGTGGAAAAGGCGATGGATCATGTTCAACAGGTGCTTTCCGATGAAATGCGGCAAAGGGGCATGCATATCAGCAACAGATACAGTCCGGGCTACTGTAACTGGGAGCTGCAGGAGCAGAAAAAATTGTTTTCACTTATTGGCAGAAATCCGGTAGGTGTGACTCTCACGGACTCCTCTCTTATGATTCCGGCAAAATCAGTGAGTGGGATTATAGGTATTGGACGCAACCTGAGGAAACGTGCATATGGTTGTAAGATATGTAATAACAGTACCTGCACATATAGAAAAATAATTGATGAGCAAAATGAAGAATATAAATAAAAAAAGATTGTATCCAAGTATAATTCTCTTTTTACTGACCTCTCTCAATTGTATACATCTCCTTTCCCAAACGGTTGTTCCGCAATCAAAGATGGAGAAAGTATATGAGGAGGTAAAAACACCCTATAAATACGGACTGGTGATCGCTCCCGGAACAAATAACGAGAAAATGGATTGCCCCACCGTCTTCCGCAAGGGTGATAAATGGTATATGACCTATCTTCGCTATGATGGTCAATCCGGCAAAGATGGACGGGGATATGAGACATGGCTGGCTGAAAGTGACGATTTGTTACAGTGGAAAACATTGGGACGGATACTCTCTTTTCGTGATGGAAAGTGGGATGAGAATCAGCGTGGCGGCTATCCTGCATTGGAAGATCATACCTGGGGCGGCAGCTACGAATTGAATACCTTCGATAATAAGTATTGGATGACTTATATCGGGGGAGCCGAAAGGGGGTACGAGACAGGCCCGTTGAAGATAGGGGTTGCCTACACGGACAAGGATCCTTCCGTAGCCCATGAATGGCAGGGTTTCGATCGACCCGGGATGTCGCCGAACGACAAAGAGGCGCAATGGTTCGAAAATATCATCCAATATAAAAGCAGCGTGTTTTGGGATAAAACCGGGAAATTCGGTAAGCCGTTTGTTATGTTCTATAACGCCGGCGGGATCAATCCGGAAAACAATGTGAAGGCCGAGAGAATAGGTATTGCCTATTCCGATGATATGGTCAACTGGGAACGCTATGAGAATAATCCCGTCTTTTCTCATGAAGAGGGGATCACCGGTGACGCACACATTCAAAAGATGGGCGACCTGTACGTGATGTTTTATTTTGGAGCATTTCGTGCGGACCGGAAATACAAAGCATTCAATACTTTTTCCTGTTCCTATGATCTGGTAAACTGGACCGATTGGAATGGTGATGATCTGATTGTACCCTCGAAAGACTATGACAACCTGTTCGCTCATAAATCTTACCTGATCAAGCATGACGGCGTTGTGTATCATTTTTATTGTGCCGTCAATGAGCATGACCAGCGGGGGATCGCGGTTGCGGTCTCCAGGCCGGTGGGGCGGTCAAAGTTGAGATTCCCCGAACCGGAGCAGAAAGGGAAAAGAGGGATTATAGCACTTGATAAGGATTGGTATACCATTGCTGCGGAAGAAAACAGTGGTCAGTACGATGCTTTTACCGTGGATAGTAACTGGATAAAAGTGGATATCCCTCACAATTGGGATGATTATCATGGTTATCGCCAATATCTTCATGGAAACAGGCATGGAAATGCATGGTATATGAAAGAGTTCTTTTTGCCGGAATATGATACCGATAAACGGTTTTTTATCCGTTTTGAAGGGGTTGGCACCTATGCTACGGTCTCTTTAAACGGAAAAGATCTTGGCCGCCATCCGGGGGGAAGAACTACTTTTACGCTGGATGTGACGGATGCTGTCAATAAAGGGGAGAATAATATCCTTACGGTGAAAGCCGAACATCCGTCGTTTATCACCAATATGCCCTGGGTATGCGGAGGATGTTCTTCCGAATGGGGTTTCTCCGAAGGATCGCAACCGATGGGGATATTTCGTCCTGTGGTGTTGGAGGTAGTCGATAAAGTCAGAATAGAGCCGTTTGGTGTACATATCTGGAATAACGATACCCGGTTGTTACATATCGAGACAGAGATAAAAAATTATAGTGATAACGAAGAAACATTCGAACTGGTCACCAGATTGAACGACGATAACGGCATTGCTGTATTCCGCTTATCCGACACGATTATGCTGCAACCGGGTGAAACCAGGGTTATCAAACAGGTCAGTCCTGAAATAAAAGATGCCCGCCTGTGGTCTGTGGAAGATCCATACCTTTATCGGCTTGCATCGGTATTGAAGAGAAACGGGGCCACCACAGATGAAGTGACCACCCCTTACGGAATACGAACAGTCAGTTGGCCGGTTATACGAAATGACGGTGATCCCACTTTTCATCTGAACGGTCAATCCTTCTTCCTGAACGGTACGGCTGAATACGAACACCGGTTCGGACAGTCGCATGCTTTTTCGAAAGAAGAGATACAGGCAAGGGTCAGACAGATACAGGATGCCGGGTTCAATGCGTTCAGGGATGCCCATCAGCCTCATAACCTGTTGTATAAGGAGGCCTGGGATAAGAACGGTATTCTTTTCTGGCCGCAGTTTTCTGCCCACATCTGGTATGATACGCCGGAATTCCGGGAAAACTTCAAACAACTGCTTCGTCAATGGGTAAAAGAGCGGCGAAATTCACCGTCGGTGATCATGTGGGGATTACAAAATGAGAGCGTGCTTCCTAAAGAATTTGCCGAGGAATGCGTCGCCATTATCCGGGATATGGATCCTACGGCAACCGTCCAGCGGGTCATTACAACCTGTAACGGTGGTCAGGGGACCGACTGGAACGTTGTACAGAACTGGTCGGGTACCTATGGAGGCGATCCGGATAATTATGCCAATGAGTTGAAAATACAGTTGTTGAACGGGGAATATGGCGCCTGGCGCTCTCTCGATTTTCATGCCGAAGGTGATTTCGAACAGGATGGCCCCTGGAGTGAAGACAGAATGTCCCTGTTGATGGAGCAGAAGGTGCGGTTGGCAGAAACCGTGAGAGACAGCGTCATCGGACAATTTCAATGGATATTCAATTCGCATGACAATCCCGGAAGAAGACATCCCGATGAGGGATACCGTGTCATCGACAAGATAGGGCCGGTAAACTATAAGGGTTTGCTCACATCATGGGGAGAGCCGTTGGATGTATATTATATGTACCGCTCGAACTATGCCCCGCCAAAAGCAGATCCTATGGTTTATATCGTATCCCATACCTGGGCCGATAGATGGAGTTCGCCCGGAAAAAAGGATGGTATACGTGTCTTTTCAAACTGCGATGAAGTGGAACTTTTTAATGATATCCACTCGGAATCACTGGGGCGGCAAAAAAGAGGCGCCAAAGGTACACACTTCGTTTGGAATAATGCGGATATCAAGTACAATGTGCTTTATGCCGTTGGCTACGTGGATGGCAAGCCGGTAGCAAAAGACTGTCTCGTATTGGATAATCTGGAACAATCCCCTAATTTTGAGAAGCTTTATCAGGATGCCCGGCCGATATTAAAGGCGGAAGAGGGTTATCATTATATTTATCGTGTCAATTGCGGTGGAGATGCCTATGTGGATGAATTCGGACAGGAGTGGAGTGCCGATATTGCAAGGAAGGATAATGGAAGCTGGGGTTCGGTCTCCTGGGCGGATGATTTTGAAGATGTGAATCCTTACCAGGGAAGCCAACGTTATACCACAGATCCGATAAAAGGTATCAGGGATTGGAAACTGTTCGGACAGTTTCGGTATGGCCGTCACAAACTGGCATACCATTTTCCTCTTCCCGACGGAAAATACAGGGTGGAGCTCTATTTTGCAGAACCCTGGTATGGCACTGGTGGAAACAATGATTGTGAAGGATACCGGATATTTGATGTTGCACTCAACGACTCCGTCTATATAGACGATTTGGATATATGGGCAGAAGCAGGACATGACACGGCATATAAACAGGTGATCGATGCTGAAATAGTGGGAGGTGAACTGAAAATCTCCTTTCCGGAAGTAAAAGCAGGGCAGGCGGTAATCTCAGCAATAGCCATTGCTTCCGAATATCCCGGTATTGAGCCTGCAAAAGTATCCCCCGCTGCAGGATGGTCATGGAATAATATCGACAGAATTGCCAAAACCCCTGTAGAAACATTGCCGGAAGGAGATGACGGCAGAACAGCGACCCTGTATCCGGCAGAAGAAGCGGATATCGACGGAACCACAGAAAAGAGTGAGGTGAGAAACAGGACGTCAATCGGTTTTACAGGTGACAGGCAAGGCGCTATTACATGGGATGTTTTTACCGGTGTAGCCAATATCTACGCCTTCAGATTTTCCTATATGAATACAAGTGGCGCGCCCAAAGAGGTGCGATTCAGACTGATCGTTGAAGATGGAACGGTATTGAAAGATGATTTGATCACTTTCCCGATGGAAAATGAGAAATGGCGTACATTGAATACAAGTACCGGTGGTTATATCAATGCCGGGCGTTATAAAGTAGAATTGTCGTCGGAAAATATGAACGGTTTGAGATTGAATTCTCTGACTGTACAATAAAGTGTTAAAGTATTGGTATTTATGCAACTAAATTTTCGACTGACGATATTTTGTGACCCATCTAAATTAAAAATAAATGCAACGAGTATCCATATTGCTGTTTTTTCTTCTTTTGTCAGTTGTTTTATTCCCGTGCTTTGCGCAAAACGACTGGGAGAATCATCACCTACTGCATATAAACAGGGAGCCGGCCAGGGCCTCTTTCATCCCCTATGCCGAAGAAAAGAACGACAGGATGTTCTCTTTGGACGGTGAATGGAAATTCAACTGGGTTCCCACACCTGAAAAACGACCGGTGGATTTTTATCGGAATGATTTTGATGATTCCGGTTGGATTGAATTTCCAGTGCCCGCCAATTGGGAAGTAAACGGTTTTGGAACACCTATTTACGTAAGTGCAGGCTATCCATTCAAGATTGATCCACCTTATGTGACCAAAGAGCCGAGAGAGACTTACACATCCTATGCAGAAAGGAATCCAGTGGGTTCCTATCGCCGCTCATTCACTCTTCCCGCCGGGTGGGAAAAGCAACAGGTTTTCCTTCATTTTGAAGGAGTGCAGAGCGCATTCTACGTATGGATCAACGGAGAAAGGGTAGGATATAGCCAGGGAAGTATGGAGCCTTCCGAGTTCAGGATCACGCCTTACCTGAAAAGCGGAGAAAACAGGATCGCCGTGGAAGTATATAAATATTCCGATGGGAGTTATCTCGAAGACCAGGACATGTGGCGTTTCGGCGGTATCCATCGTTCCGTTTACCTCTATGCCACTGAAAATATCCGTATCCGGGATTTTGGAGTAAGGACCATCCTGGATGAAAACTATGAGGACGCGACGCTGCAAATCAGCCCTGCACTGGCGCTGTATGACGACCAACAGGAAGACGGATATACCGTACAGGCACAATTGTACGATGCTGATGGTAAGGCGGTGTTCGACACCAATCTATCGCAGGATGTGACGCCCATATTGAACCTGAATTACCGGGCAGCCGTGATGAACGACCGTTTTCCGCAACGCGGCATCCGGAAGTTTGCCTGGTTGGAATCGAAGGTTAAGAATCCCGGGAAATGGACAGCCGAAACGCCTGTTCTTTATACGCTTCTGCTAACATTGAACGACTCAACCGGCAGAGCCGTAGAGCAGATCACTACAATGGTCGGATTCAGAAGTGTCGAAATCGAGAACGGACAGTTTCTTGTGAACGGAAAACCGGTACGGTTCAGAGGGGTGAACCGGCATGAACAGGATCCCTACACGGCAAAAGTGATGACCGAAGAACGCATGATACAGGATATAAAGCTGATGAAGCAAGCCAATATCAATGCCGTACGTACGGCCCACTATCCCAGTGTACCACGCTGGTACGAATTGTGTGACGAGTATGGACTGTATGTAATGGATGAAGCCAATATCGAGACACACGGTATGCGGGGTATCCTGGCCAGTGATCCGGAGTGGGCACACGCCTTTATGGACAGAGCTGTGCGGATGGCCGTTCGCGACCGGAATCACCCATCTATCGTGGTATGGTCGATGGGAAATGAGTCGGGATACGGATTCAATTTCGCCGCTATTTCGGCCTGGCTGAAAGATTTCGACCCAACCCGTCCCATTCATTATGAGGGAGCACAGGGGGAAGAGAATGACCCCGGCACGGTGGATATGATCAGTCGCTTTTACACACGTTTGCAGGAAGAATATCTCAATCCCAATATACCGGAAGGCGAGAGCCAGGAAAGGGCAGAGAATGCCCGTTGGGAACGGCTGCTGAGTATCGCGGAGCGAACCAACGACAACCGGCCTGTCCTGACCAGCGAATATGCCCATGCGATGGGGAATGCGATGGGGAATTTCAAAGAGTACTGGGATGAAATCTATAGTAATCCGCGAATGCTTGGCGGTTTTATCTGGGAATGGGTAGATCATGGAATTATTACGAAAACCGCCGAGGGACAAGAGATCGTGAATTACGGAGGTGATTTCGGAGATCAACCCAACCTGAAAAATTTCTGTCTGGATGGAGTCCTTTTTTCGAACAGGGAAATCACGCCCAAATATCTGGAGGTGAAAAAGGTGTATCAGCCTGTGCTCATCGAGTTGATTGACAGGGATCCGTTGCGGATAAAGATCACCAACCGGCACCATCATGTCGATCTCTCCGGTTATGATATACAATGGAGCATATCGGTAGACGGGAAAAAAGAAGAATCTCATGAGATCTCTCCCGTACCGGTATTACCCGGTGAATCGATTGTTGTCGATCTTCGTCCGGAAAGAACAATTCCTGAGAGAGGGGATGTACAGCTTATGGTAAACTTTCTGCTCAGAGAAGGCGATCGTTTGACCGAGGCAGGGTTTGAAGTAGCATGGGAGCAGTTTACACTCAGGGATGGATTGACCGGTCGCCAGAATAACCGTAGGACAGAGACAAGTAGAAACATCATAACCTCTGTGGATGGTGATTTGCTTTCCATTTATAATGACTATTTCCAGATTAAATGGGATTTGAAAAAGGGTGATCCCGTTTCATTGCACTATGACGGAAAAGAGATTTTCGCGGACAACAGCGAGTTGCCGTCTCAATTTTCTACCCAGGCCTACCGGGCGCCGGTGGATAACGACAGAGGATTTGGGAACTGGCTGGCGTCGGACTGGGAAAAAAACAGGATGGATAGTCCGGTAACCAAAACGGAGTCGGTACAATGGGAAAGAACGCAGGATAACCGGATCCGTATCGTTACGGTTAAACGTGATTCATACCTGAACGGAAGTATTATTACCCATGCGACCTATACCATCTCCGGCAATGGTACAATAGATGTACAATTCCAATTTACCCCGACGGGTGAATTGCCGGAATTGCCCCGCCTGGGAGTGCTCTTGTCGCTGCAAGCCAACCTGGAGTATTACGCATGGTATGGCCGCGGACCGCATGAAAATTATCCCGACAGAAAATACTCTTCACCTGTAGGTTTGTGGAAATCAACGGTTACGGAACAGTTTGTGAATTATCCTGTCCCGCAGGAAAATGGGAACAAGGAAGATATTCAACTGCTTACGCTCACGGATGCCGATGGGAAAGGAATACGCATCAGTGCCAGGGATACTCCCTTTTCTGCGTCGGCACTGCACTATCTGGCAACAGATCTTGCCGCAGTAAGACATAATTACGAATTGGAACCCAGACCTGAAACGATCCTGTCAATCGATGCCCGGCAGTTAGGATTGGGAAACAGCAGTTGCGGTCCCGGGGTTTTAAAGCGTTATGCGATTGAGAAAAAGGAACATCGGTTGCACTTTACGATTTCACCGGCACAGGCGCCCTTATCGCCCGGAGAGTTGTAGATGGGTACAAATGACGGTTATAAACGTCTCTCAAAAAACAGATATTATATACTTACTTAAGTTTCGTATGCAAATTTAATAGTGTATGCAACTAAAAAGGAGACCTTTAGATATTTTATGGGGACCCATAGTGCTTGATGAGTGTCAAAAGAGTAGTTGTCTGAGCGAAGCGAGTTCTACTCTTTTAGCGAGCACTATTATGGGTCATAAAATATTGTCAGTCGGAGATTTTAGTTGCAATTACACGAATTACGAAACTTAAAATACTTACGATTACTTCTATGCGGACTAAATTTCTTTTATGCTACGTAGTATGCATCCTCTTGGCTGCGAACTTTTCTTTTTTGTACGCACAAAAAAGCGCCCCGAAAACGGTGATTGAGTATCTCTCCGGAAAAGGCGCCGATGATGCGGTAGACTGGGATTTTTATGTTACCGGGGGTATGAATTCGGGAGAATGGACTACCATCAAGGTTCCATCATGCTGGGAAACACAGGGTTTCGGACAGTTTCAGTACGGGATCTCTTTTTATGGAAAACCGTTTCCCGAAGGAATTGCCAAAGAAGAAGGGAGGTACAAATACGAATTTGAAGCTCCGGAAGAATGGAGAAACCGCCATATCCGGCTTGTGTTTGAAGCGTCGATGACCGACACCGAAGTTCGGTTAAACGGATTGAAAGCCGGCCCAACCCATCAGGGTGGGTTTTACCGTTTTTCCTACGATGTGACCGATAAGTTGAGATACGGTGGAAAGAATCTGTTGGAAGTAACCGTAAAAAAGGAATCGGAGAACGCAAGTGTGAATCTGGCGGAACGGAGAGCCGATTACTGGAATTTCGGCGGGATCATCCGTCCTGTATTTTTAGAGATCAAACCGGTCCGGCATATTCACAGAACCGCCATCAAGGCAGAAGCCGACGGATCATTTACAGCAGAATGTTATCTGGGAAATGCGGTGTCGGACGCGTTGAGTATCAAAGCAGAGATTTTCGATGCGGCAGGCCGTAAGGTTCGTGAGACCGTCTCGCCAATAAAAAAAGGAAGCGACTGGACGACCGTTTCCATGCATGTACCGACTCCTGCATTGTGGACTGCCGAGACCCCGAACCTTTACACAGTGCAATTTTCATTGACAGGAGATGCGGGTGAGATCCTTCATCAGACTGAAGAGCGATTCGGTTTCAGAACCATAGAGGTCAGAGAAAGTGACGGGCTCTATATCAATGGTGTAAAGGTGAATATCCGGGGAATCAACAGGCACAGTTTCCGTCCTGAAACCGGCCGCACACTGGACCGTGAAAAAAATTACGAAGATGTACGTCTGATCAGGGAGATGAATATGAATGCTGTCCGGCTTTCCCATTATCCTGCCGATCCGGAGTTCCTTGAAGCCTGTGATGAGTTGGGGCTGTATGTGATGAACGAATTGGCCGGCTGGCATGGTAAATACGATACGCCTATCGGGAAAAAGCTGGTAGAGTCACTGGTTACCCGCGACGTGAATCATCCCTCTGTCATCTGGTGGAGCAACGGCAATGAAAAAGGATGGAATACCGAACTGGATGGTGAGTATCACAGATGGGACCCGCAACAACGTCCTGTACTGCATCCGCAAGGTAATTTCGGAGGCTTTGAAACAATGCACTATCGTTCGTATGGCGAAACGCAGGAATATCTGCGTTTGCCGGAGATATTCATGCCCACCGAGATTTTGCATGGATTGTACGATGGCGGTCATGGTGCAGGATTATACGACTATTGGGAGATGATGCGCAATCATCCCCGTTGTGCCGGAGCGTTTTTATGGGTTTTTGCCGATGAAGGCGTAAAGAGGGTAGATGAAGACGGGCGGATCGATAACCAGGGTAATTATGCGGCCGATGGTATTGTGGGACCCCATCACGAAAAGGAAGGCAGCTTTTATACCGTGAAAGAGATCTGGTCGCCCGTACAGATCATGAATGAACGTATCGGAAAAGATTTCGATGGCAACTTTGTTGTAGAGAACCGGTATGATTTTACCAGCCTGAATGCGTGTACCTTTAAATGGGAACAGGTTTCGTTCCCTTCCGTATTCAATGCCGGGGACGATGTTTCCGTCATACGAAGCGGTAGTCTCAGGGGAAGTGATATCGCCCCGCATGAGAGTGGAGTAATGTCGATCAATATGCCGCCCTTCAGTGATAAGGTGAATGGTTTGTTTGTAACGGTCATCGATAAATTCGGAGAGGAGCTTTGGCGGTGGAGCTGGAGAATCGAAGGAACTGAAAAGAGCAGTGCGGAGGTAAGCAAAAGCGGTACCAGGGCATCCTATGATGAAACAGCGAATCATATCATCCTCTCGGCATCCGGCAGGAAATATACTTTTAATAAGGGAAACGGTTATTTAGAGCAGGTTGAAGCGGATGGGCGCAGCATATCTTTTGGCAATGGCCCGAGATTTTTCGGTGTCCGGAGAGGAGACCGGTCGTTCGATCAATTCTACAATCACGATGATCCGGATGCCAGAAGCGCAGAGAGGATATACAAGGAATTTGAGGATGCCGCCCGTCTCGATACCGTTTTTGTAAGTGAAGAG
Source organism: Proteiniphilum saccharofermentans (assembly GCF_900095135.1). Lineage (NCBI taxonomy): Bacteria > Pseudomonadati > Bacteroidota > Bacteroidia > Bacteroidales > Dysgonomonadaceae > Proteiniphilum > Proteiniphilum saccharofermentans. The sequence goes on along the minus strand of NZ_LT605205.1, from coordinate 3,387,946 downwards.
GGTGACAGGCGCACATTGCACGTTCTCTATAAACTGGGGAATATGAAAGAAGCGGCATGGACAGTGATGCCCGATGGTACAGTCGAATTGAATTATACCTATAATTTCAATGGGGTGGTAGATATGATGGGTGTTCGTTTTGATTATCCTGAGGAAAAAGTTGTCGGTAAGCGATGGCTCGGAGACGGCCCTTACCGGGTTTGGCAAAACAGGCTTCACGGTACAACTTACAATGTCTGGGAAAATAAATATAACGACCCGGTGCCCGGTGAATCATTTACCTATCCCGAATTCAAGGGTTATTTTGCCAATTGCAGTTGGATGAATATTGAGACGCAGGAAGGGGTCATCTCGATCTCCAATGAGACGCCGGATGCATATATTGGTGTTTATCAGCCCCGTGACGGCAGGGATGCCCTGTTATATACTTTCCCCGACAGCGGAATATCGATACTGGATGTAATTCCCCCTGTACGTAACAAAGTAAATACGACCGATCTTATCGGGCCATCGTCACAACCAAAGTGGGCGAACGGGGACAAAAGCGGAAGAATTATTTTAAGATTTCATTGATGATTGTGAGCAAGAAGAAAAGTCAATTATGCCTGTTGATGACAACATTCCTGTTGCTGCCGATGATGATCGGTTGTGGTAATGCTGTGCAAAAGACCAATCTGGAAGAGCAGTTTCGTAATCCCCTGTCGGAAGAAGCCGCTCCCTGGACATTCTGGTATTGGATGTATGGTGCAGTCTCAAAAGAGGGAATCACGGCAGACCTGGAAGCCATGCAGGAGATCGGTTTGGGTGGCGCTTATCTGATGCCTATCAGGAGCGCGGCCGAGAATAAAACGTTTGACTATTCGCCCGCTTATGACCAGCTTACCCCCGAATGGTGGGAGTTGGTCCGTTTTTCCATGGAGGAGGCAGACCGGCTGGGGTTGAAACTGGGAATGCATATCTGTGACGGATTTGCGCTGGCGGGAGGACCGTGGATCACGCCTGAAAAGTCGATGCAGAAAGTGGTCTGGAGTGACACGGTGATCGACGGTGGGGCAGTGGACCAACTGCCCATCCCGCAGCCTGAGAGTTATGAAGGTTTTTACAGGGATATTGCTCTTTATGCAATTCCTGTTACGCGCGATATTTCCCTGGATGATAAAAAACCTGTGGTGACTTCCGACACAAAGGATAGAAATCCCGCTTATCTGGCCGACAGGGAGGCTTCCGGAACGTTCAGAAGTGCTGATCCCTGCTGGATTCAATACACCTTTGATACCCCTTTCCTCTGTAGATCGGTTCAGGTTGTTCCGGGAGGGAACAATTTTCAGGCGCAGCGTCTGGCCGTGTATGCCAGCGATGACGGTATCCGTTTCAACAAGATCAAACAATTGACTCCCCCTCGTCAGGGATGGCAAAACACCGACGAGAACTTTACCTATTCTATTCCAGCCACAGAGGCCCGTTTCTTTCGGTTTTACTGGGATCCTGCCGGCACCGAACCGGGTGCGGAGGATCTGGATGCCGCTAAGTGGAGGCCTAACCTGAGGGTCAACCATATCTTTTTGTCCGGTGAGGCGGCCATTGATCACCATGAAGGGAAAAGCGGACTGGTATGGCGGGTAGCCCAAAGGACACCATCCGACGAGATACCGGACGAAGCGTGTGTGAACCCCGAAGATGTGATGGAGATACCCCTCTCTTCACTGGAAAATAATGATTTAAGTACGACCCTTCCTTCCGGAAAATGGAGAATAATCCGGATGGGCCACACTTCGACAGGGCATACCAATGCTACCGGTGGTGCAGGAAGAGGATTGGAATGTGATAAATTCAGCAGGGAGGTAGTAAGGATCCAATTGGAGAACTGGTTTGGTGCCGCTTTCCACAAGACAGATCCGGTGCTTGCCCGGAAGGTGCTCAAATATATGCATGTAGACAGTTGGGAGTGCGGCAGTCAGAACTGGTCGGAAAACTTCCTGAGCGAATTCAAAGAGCGCAGAGGATATGACCTTTCACCCCATCTGTTGGTCTATACCGGAATACCGGTAGGAAGTGTGGAAGCTACGGAGAGTATCCTGCACGATATTCGTCAGACCATTGCCGAGTTGGTGGTAGAGGTGTTTTATGATACGTTGGCCGGCTTTGCGAAAGAATACGATTGTGAATTATCGGCAGAGTGTGTTTCGCCCACCATGGTAAGTGACGGGATGATGCACTACCGGATGGTAGACAGGCCCATGGGTGAATTCTGGTTGGATAGCCCTACCCACGATAAGTTCAACGATATGCTGGATGCCATCTCCGGGGGACGTATTTACGGAAAGAATATCATCCAGGGTGAAGGATTCACCCAACTCCGTACCATGTGGAATGAAAACCCGAGGATGGTTAAACCGTTGTTGGACAGGAATTATGCACTGGGGTTGAATAAGGTCTTTCACCATGTCTATGTGCACAATCCTTTTATGGATCAGTATCCCGGAGTAACGCTCGACGGGATCGGGCTTTATTTTCAACGTGACCAGACCTGGTGGAAGCAGGGCAAAGCATGGATCGATTATATAAAACGTTGCCAGACATTGTTACAGTCCGGCCATCCCGTCGTGGATATTGCGGTCTTTACAGGAGAGGAAACACCCCGAAGGGCGTTCCTTCCGGAAAGACTGGTAAGTTCGCTGCCCGGGATCTTTGGCGAAGAGAAAGTGAAAGCGGAACAGAAGAGAATCGCGAATGTAGGACAACCCCTCAGGGTAAAACCGGTAGGTGTTACGCATTCCGCAGGAGTGACGGATGCAGGAGACTGGATCGATGCGTTGAGAGGATATGCATACGACTCTTTCAACCGGGATGCGCTGCTGAATGATGCGAAGGTGAAAAATGGAAAGCTTGTCTTTCCGGGAGGTATGGAATACAGTATATTGGTTATTCCGAAACCCTATAGTCTGTCGCCTCATGGTGAGTATATGAGTGAAGAGGTCGCATCAAAAATCAGGGAGATACAGGAGCAAGGCGTTATTGTCTTGCTGGGAGAAAAACCGTCCCGAACACCTTCTTTTCATAATAAAGAGCATGCAACCGAAAACCTGAAAGAGCTTACGGACAGGATCTGGTCGGTTTCCGATGCATATCTGTTGCCCTATCATGAACCGGATTTCCGTCAGTTTGGGTTGGAGAAGGATGTAGACCTGTATGGAGCGAAAGAGATTGCCTGGACACATCGGGCAAGTGAGGGAATGGATATTTATTTTATATCGAATCAGAAAGAGGAGAACCGGAATCTGAATATCTCTTTACGATGCGCAGGGAAACAACCCGAGTTATGGGATCCTGTGACCGGTGGAATAAAAAATATAGAGAAATGGAGCATTGAAAACGGAAGAACCCATATAAGTCTGGAACTCTTCCCGCATCAATCGGTTTTTATTGTCTTTCGGAATCCGACCTCGCATACACAGATAGACGCTGTTACAGCATCCCGGACAATACCATTAGAGACAGCAGAGTGGAACATTGTTTTCGAACGGGATCCCTCGTTGCATTATACCGTAAAAGAGTTATTCGATTGGAGTAAGGAGGAGGATAAGAGCGTGAAGTACTATGCGGGGACGGCCATTTATACAACCAATTTCCAGTTAGACACAGGTTTGGATAAAGAGGATATCCGGTTGGATTTAGGAAAAGTGCACGATATGGCGGAAGTGTATGTAAACGATGTATATTGCGGATCCGTCTGGACATATCCGGATAGAGTAAATGTGACAGAAGTTGTAAGAGAGGGTGATAATGCCCTGGAAGTAAGAGTTGTAAACGGATGGGCCAACAGGATAAAAGGGGTGCATGACAAGCAGATCACAGATGGACATATCTGGACAAATGCCCGTTACTGGATTGAAAACCAACCTCTGCAAACATCCGGCTTGCTGGGCCCGTTGACGCTCGTGGTTTCAGAATAGAATAGGAAACTCAAGTTTCGCAAGTCGTATGATTGCAACTAAAACATTCGTCTGGCGATATTTTGTGACCCATTATAACTCTCATTCGCTAAAAGAGTAAAAACTCGCTTCGCTCAAACAATTACTCTTTTTACGCTCTTCACGAGTTATGGGTCCCCACAAAATATCTAAAGGTCTCCGTTTTAGTTGCATATATACTCTCCAAAGATACATACGAAAGCTGAGTAACAAATAAAATGAATGGGATGGATAAAATTCTAAAAGCAATATTCTTTTGTTTGCTGTTTCTTGCAGGATCAACAGTAAAGGCCGATATTATTTTTCCGGCCTTTATTTCCGACGGCATGGTACTGCAGCAGCAGACCAATGCCCCTTTATGGGGAAAGACGTCCGCCGGCAACCGGGTCACTGTAGTCACTTCCTGGAACAATAAAGAATATGTGACCGAATCTGATAACAGAGGGTACTGGAAGCTGAGGGTTGAAACACCTGGGGCGGGCGGACCCTATTCCATCACTTTTAAAGAAGAAAACAATTCCATTACCCTGCAGGATATCCTGATCGGTGAAGTGTGGCTCTGTTCCGGCCAGTCGAATATGGAGATGCCGATGAAAGGGTTTAAGAACCAGCCGGTAGAGAATGCCAATATGGATATCCTGAAATCGGCCAATCCCCGGATCAGGCTGTTTACGGTAAAAAGAAATTCAACCCTTGCTATCCAGGAAGATGTGACAGGCGAATGGGCACCGGCAACCCCTGCTTCTGTAAAAGAATTCAGCGCTACCGGCTACTATTTCGGACGGTTGCTGCAGGAGATACTCGATGTTCCCGTAGGACTGGTTTGTGCGAGTTGGGGCGGATCATGGATTGAGGGCTGGATGGGAACAGATATGTTACAGTCATTCCCGGAAGTCCGTCTGCCGGAAAAGGAGAGCGATATCAGGGAGAAAAACAGGACGCCCACGACGCTTTACAATGCGATGATCTCTCCGCTGGTTGGTTTTTCAATCCGGGGAGTGATCTGGTATCAGGGAGAATCCAATTATGACCGTTATCACAACTATACCGACCTGTTTAAAACCATGGTGGACGGGTGGAGATCAAAATGGGATCAAGGCCCTTTTCCGTTTTATTATTGCCAGATAGCCCCGTACGACTATGCATTGGTCACACCGGAAGGGGAAGAGGTGATTAATTCGGCTTATTTGAGGGAAGCGCAGTTGAATGCGGAGAGAGCGATTGAAAATTCGGGAATGGTGGTTTTGCTGGATGCCGGATCGGAAAAGGGGATCCATCCCGCAAAAAAGCAGGTTCCCGGAGAGCGGCTGGCATTACAGGCTCTGGCAAAAACCTATAAGATCGAAGGAATTACGGCAGACTCGCCCGTTTACAAAGAAATGGAGATCCGGGGAGATACGGTCATCCTGAGTTTCGACAGGACCGATATGTGGATCACCGCATTGAACGGTGAATTGAATCATTTTACAATAGCGGGAAGCGACAGGCAATTCCACAAAGCCGAAGCATGGATAAGCCGAAGTAAAGTGTATGTGAAAGCGGATATGGTGAAGGAGCCTGTGGCCGTACGCTATGCGTTTGAGAATTATGTGGAAGGGGATCTCTTCGGGACCGAGGGATTACCCGTATCTTCTTTCAGAACAGATAACTGGTGATGATGAACCGACAATTAATTATAGGATTTTTAGTTGTTTGCATTCCTGTTTTTTGTTATTCGCAACCACCGGGTAACAGGATGGATATATATAACCCTGTATGGACCTCACAAAGCGCCGGCTCCCATGAGTCGATGCCGTGCGGGGGCGGGGATATCGGCCTGAATGTGTGGGTGGAGAAGGATGATGTCCTGTTCTATATTTCGCGCAGTGGTTCGTTCGACGAGAACAATACCCTGTTAAAATCCGGGCGCGTTCGTCTCAGGTTGACACCCAATCCTTTCCGGGATAACGATTTCAGTCAAACGCTCAATCTGTCTGACGGTAAAGTGATAATAAGGGGCGGCACTACGGCAATAGAGGTATGGGTGGATGTACATAATCCCATTATTCATGTAGAAGTAAACAGTAAAGAGAAGGTTGAAACCGAAGTGTTTTACGAAAACTGGCGATATAAGGACCGTTTGGTGAGAAAAGGAGAGGGGAACCAGAATTCCTATAAATGGGCGCTGCCTGAAAAGTTATTCACAAAGAGTGACATCATAGAAGTCGAAAAAGAAGCCGTCTGCTTTTATCACAGGAACAGTTCACCGACCATTTTCGATGTAACTGTTTCTCAGCAGGGACTGGACTCGGTGAAAAACAGATTTTTCAATCCGCTGGAAAACCTGATCTCGGGCGGAAAATTATGGGGCGATAATCTGAAATACAGTCACACGGGGTATGGAACGTATATGGATACAGACTATCAATTCTGGTCGCTTAAAAGTAAAAAACCGGCTTCCGGACATCGTATCTGTGTGGCTTTGCATACTGCGCAGGAAGAGGGTATCGACGACTGGAAAAAAGCATTGGATCGGATTTCCCGTCAGGCGGATGTGCTGTCGGCAAAACAAACTGCACAGAAATGGTGGCAGGATTACTGGGAAAGGAGTTATATCATTATAGATAAGGACAGGAAAGGATCGGAAGCATGGAAAACAGGACGGAACTATCAACTCTTCCGTTATATGCTGGGATGCAATGCCTATGGTGCTTATCCGACCAAATTCAATGGCGGGCTGTTTACATTCGATCCCGTGTTCGTCGATTCAACACAGGCTTTTACGCCCGATTACAGGAAATGGGGCGGCGGCACCTTCACCGCGCAGAACCAACGCCTGGTATATTTTCCAATGCTGAAAAGCGGGGATTTTGATATGATGGGTGCGCAATTTGATTTTTACCTGCGTATCCTGAGAAATGCCGAAATCCGATCGCAGAGCTACTGGGGACATGACGGTGCCTGTTTTACCGAACAGATGGAGAATTTCGGTTTGCCCAACCCAAGTGAATACGGATGGAAAAGGCCCGACTATTTCGACAAGGGTATCGAGTACAACGCCTGGTTGGAGTATCAATGGGATACGGTCCTGGAATTTTGCCTGATGATATTGGAGACCAACGCGTACAATAACAGCGACATCACCCGGTATATTCCGTTTATAGAGAGTTGTCTCACCTTTTTCGATGAACATTATACCCGTCTTGCGAAGAGAAGAGGTGCCAAATCGTTGGATGAAAACGGTCATCTGGTTTTATATCCCGGCACGGCGTGTGAAACCTATAAAATGGCATATAATGCGACCCCCACTGTCGCGGCATTGACGGTTGTGCTGGAGAGGCTGGTGGCGTTAGACAACCACCCTGTGGACAAAGAAAAGTGGGAGGGTATGTTATCCCGTATTCCGCCTATCACTACCCGTGTAATGGACGGCAGGGAACTGATTGCCCCGGCAAGATTGTGGGAGCGGGTAAATAATGTGGAGTCCCCCCAGTTGTACCCGGTTTTTCCCTGGCGCCTGTATGGTATCGGGAAAAAAGATATCCATTTGGCGATCAATACCTACCTGTACGATCCCGATATGCTGAAGTTCAGGAGTCATGTCGGCTGGAAGCAGGATAATATTTTTGCGGCTTGCCTGGGACTCACTGATGAAGCGAAGCGGTTGACATTGCTGAAGATGGCCGATGGCCCTTTTCGTTTTCCCGCATTCTGGGGACCCGGATTCGATTGGACACCCGACCATAATTGGGGCGGGAGCGGTATGATAGGATTACAGGAAATGCTTGTGCAGACGGTGGACGACAAAATCTACCTGTTCCCTGCATGGCCCAAAGAGTGGAACGTCCACTTTAAACTGCATCTGAGCGGCAATACAATTGTTGAGGCTGAGCTTGTGAACGGAAAACTGGGAAAGCTGAATGTCTCGCCTTCCCACAGGTTGAAAGACGTAATAAACATGATAGGTGATAGATGATAAATGACTGAAGTTTCGTATGTAAATTTGGGATGTCTCCTGTTTAGTTGCTGTTATCCTACAAATGATAAATAATAAACGATAAGTAATGAGAAAAAATCAGACATTGCTATGTATAGCGATCCTTTTCTTCGGTATTCAACCCGGTATATTGGCCAATAACCCGGAGACATCCGTAGCCGGTTTTTTTGACCTGGAAAAGAGCGGACGGATCATCTATAATTTTAATCCCGGATGGCGATATCATAAGGGAGATGTGGATAACGGGGAATCTCCCCGGTTGGACGACTCCTCATGGAGGGTGGTTTCTATTCCCCATACCGTTGAACTGATGCCGGCTGAAGCGAGCGGCAACCGCAATTACCAGGGACCTGCCTGGTACAGGAAACATTTTGTGGTCGACCAGTCACTAACGAACAGAGATGTATCCCTTTATTTTGAAGCCGTTATGGGGAAATCGATCGTATATATCAACGGCAGAAAAGTAAAAGAACATATCGGGGGATACCTTCCCTTTACGGTTTCGTTGACCGATGCCGGTGTGCAGGCAGGGGATACCTGCCTAGTGGCGGTATTTGCCGATAATAGCGACGACAAGGGGTATCCACCGGGAAAGCCGCAATACACGCTCGATTTCGCCTATCACGGAGGAATTTACCGGGATGTGTGGATGATGGCAAAAGCAAAAGTCGCCATTACCGATGCGGTAGAGGCCAACAAAGTGGCAGGCGGAGGGGTATTCGTTCACTACGACAATATCAGTGAAAAAAGCGCCGATATTTTTGTGGATACCGATATCCGGAACAGGGATACCAGAAGCAGAAGTGTGGTGCTGTTGACCGAACTTTGTGATAGCGAAGGCAATGTGTTGCGATCGGACAGGAAGCAGGTACGGCTTGGCCCCGGAGAGAGCAAAGCCGTGAAACAAAAGATGACCGTGGAAAATCCGGACCTTTGGTCGCCCCGTAGTCCGTACCTCTACCGGATCAATTCGAGGGTGTTGGACGGGAATACACCGCTGGACGGTGGTACCACACGTATCGGAATAAGGAAAGCGGAATTCCGGGGAAAAGACGGGTTCTATCTGAACGGGAAACCCTACGGTCAGCTCATCGGAGCGAACCGCCATCAGGATTTTGCATACGTAGGTAATGCAGTACCCAACTCACAACAATGGCGTGACGCGAAAAAGCTGCGTGATGCCGGATGCGAAATCATCCGTGCGGCCCATTATCCGCAGGATCCCGCCTTTATGGATGCCTGTGATGAACTGGGGCTTTTTGTGATCGTAGCCACTCCCGGCTGGCAGTATTGGAACAAAGATTCGGAATTCGGACGTTTGGCACAGGAAAACAACCGGCAAATGATCCGCCGTGACAGGAACCACCCCTCGGTGCTCGTCTGGGAACCGATCTTAAACGAAACCCGCTTCCCTCTTGATTTTTCGTTAGAGGCATTGAAGATCACGAAGGAGGAATACCCTTACCCGGGTGCTCCGGTAGCGGCGGGTGACCTTCATTCCGAAGGGATTGCGGATCATTATGATTTGGTGTATGGCTGGCCGACCGATGAAGGTAAGGTAAAACAGAGTATCTTTACCCGTGAATTCGGCGAAAATGTGGATGACTGGTATGCCCATAATAACAATAACAGGGCATCCAGAAGCTGGGGTGAGCATCCTCAATTGGTGCAGGCGTTATCACTGGCCCAATCCTATGGGGATATGTTCAACACTACAGGGCAGTTTATCGGTGGAGCGCACTGGCATCCGTTCGATCATCAGCGCGGTTATCATCCCGATCCCTATTTCGGCGGTATTTTCGATGCTTTCCGTCAACCGAAATACGCCTTTCAGCTGTTTAAAAGTCAGGTTGATCCGGAAATATCGCATCCGGTAGCCGAGACAGGGCCCATGGTGTTTATCGCCCACGAGATCACACCTTTCTCCGGCAGTGACGTGGTGGTATTCAGTAACTGCGATTCGGTACGCCTGATTGTCTATGAAACGGATACGATCGTACAGAAAGTGGAAAACGGGGTGAATGGAATTCCGTATGTTCCCGTGGTATTCAAGGATGTTTTTGACTTTTGGGAGATGAGAGAATATACCTACGTACAGAAAAACTGGCAAAAGATCCGTTTCGTGGCAGAAGGGATTATCGATGGAAAAGTGGTAGCTACTACTACAAAGATGCCGTCGAGACGTTCCACGAAACTCAGGCTGTATGTCGATCATGAAGGAACATCGCTGGTTGCGGACGGCTCCGATTTTGTGACGGTAGTGGCTGAAGTGACCGATGACAACGGCAATGTGAAGAGGCTGGCCAAAGAGAATATCCTCTTTTCCGTAGAGGGAGAGGGAACCATTATCGGAGACGCGCATATCGGCGCCAACCCCCGGGCTGTAGAGTTCGGGTCGGCGCCCGTATTGATCCGGTCGACCAAAACTCCTGGTAAAATAACCGTCAAGGCACGCGTGTTATTTGAAGGGGCACATGCTCCCACGCCCGCTGAAATTGAGATAGAGAGTGTCGCTCCTGTGAGGGAAATGAATTACCTGGAAGAGGACGATGACTATTCCGGAGGACCCGGATTTTTCGATGTAAAACGACCGGTAGAAGAACCGATGAGTGAAGAGCAGATCAGAAAAGCGTTGGACGAAGTGGAGCGGCAGCAGACAGATTTTGGTGAGAAGCATCAGAAAAAGTAATTGTTATTATAGTTTATATCGAATAAGATATATTAGATGTCTGGTTGTCTGTTATCTTATTCCGTAATCAATATTATGCCTATTGGAAGATATGGAACAAAGAGAACTTGGAAAAACAGGAATGAAGGTCTTTCCTTTAAGCTTCGGTGCATCCTCACTGGGAGGCGTTTTTCATTCCCTGAAGGAAAACGAAGGGATTGAAGCAGTCCATACTGCTGTGGAAAAAGGGATCAATTTTATTGATGTATCACCCTATTACGGACACCTGAAAGCAGAGATCATTCTGGGGAAGGCATTGAAAAATATTACCAGAAACAGTTACTATCTTTCTACAAAAGTGGGACGATACGGTAAAGACGGTAATAACTATTGGGATTACTCGGCAGGAAGAGCTGTGGAAAGCGTCTACGAAAGCATGGAAAGGTTGAATGTGGATTATATTGATCTGATCAATGTCCATGATATTGAGTTTGCCGATCTGGATCTTGTATGTAATGAGACGCTTCCAGCTTTGGTTGAGTTGCGAGACAAAGGGATTGTAAAACATGTCGGGATCACCAACCTGACACTGCGCCATTTTGTCTATGTGATTGAGCATGTTCCGCCTGGTACCGTAGAGACAGTGCTGTCGTTTTGCCATTTCACCCTGAATGATGATTCGTTGGTCGATTATCTGGATTTCTTTGAACAACACGGTATCGGCGTGATCAATGCATCCCCCTTCTCAATGGGATTGCTTACCGAAAGAGGAGCGCCCGACTGGCACCCTGCGCCGGAACCGTTAAAAACCCTGTGTAAGAAAGCGGCTGATTTTTGCAGGAGCAAAGGGAAAAGTATTGAAAAACTGGCTGTGCAGTATTCGGTTTCCAATCCGCGGATCGTTACTACCTTATTCAGCACTACACGGGCATCCTCTGTGATCAACAATATAGAATGGGCGAACGAGCCATTGGATGAGGAATTGCTGGAAGATGTAAGAAGAATTCTGAAACCCCGTTTCCGTGATACGTGGTTGAACAGTTGAACAATATAAGATGGAACCGACATGATTAAAATAATCGTGTGAAACGAGTATGTAAGTCGATTGAATGATCCCGACGAGTAATGATAATGTGAAAAATAAATATGAAATCTCTCAGTATTTTAGATAGTAAACAGGTCGCATTGGTTGAGAAAGAGAAACCGGTACCTCAGCATGGTGAAGTATTGTTGAAAATAAAGCATGTCGGTTTCTGCGGATCCGATCTGAACACCTTCCTGGGCAGGAACCCGATGGTGAAGATGCCGGTTATTCCCGGCCATGAGATCAGCGCCGTGGTGGAAAAGACTACCACAGGTGTACCCGATACAATCAGGGAGGGGATGCCCTGTACGGTGAATCCCTATACCAGTTGTGGGAAATGTCCGTCGTGTCGCAACGGACGCGTCAACGCTTGTCAGTTTAATCAGACGTTAGGTGTGCAACGCGACGGGGCGATGAGTGAATATATGGTTGTTCCGTGGCAGAAGGTGATCGCGGATGATGCTATCTCGGGCCGGGATCTTGCGTTGATCGAACCCCTGAGCGTCGGATTTCATGCGGTCTCAAGGGCGCAAGTGACGGATCTCGATATGGTGATGGTGATTGGTTGCGGGATGATCGGCATAGGTGCTGTCATTCGCTCCGTATTACGTGGAGCCCGTGTGATTGTGGTCGATCTGGATGATGAGAAGTTACAACTGGCGGAAAAGTTAGGAGCACAATACAAGATCAATTCGGCAACGGAAGACCTGCATTCCCGTTTGATGGAAATTACGCGGAATATGGGTCCGGATGTTGTTATTGAAGCGGTAGGAGCACCGGCCACTTACCGCATGGCAGTGGACGAAGTTGCCTTCACCGGAAGGGTGGTATATATCGGTTATGCCAAATCGGAAGTTGCTTTCGAAACCAAATATTTTGTTGCAAAAGAACTGGATATCAGGGGATCGCGCAATGCGCTGCCGGAAGATTTCCGGGCAGTGATGGAATATGTAAAGCGGAACGAGCTACCCGATACCTTTGTCACCGCAATCTATCCCCCTGAAAAGGGACAGGAAGCGTTGGAATACTGGTCGGAGAATACGGGAAAAGTATTTAGAATATTTATTAAATTTTAACTGGTATGGATTATACCATCATTGATGCCCATGCCCATCTATGGCTCCGGCAGGATACCGAAGTCAACGGGCAGCGGATACAGACCCTGGATAATGGCAAATCACTCTTTATGGGTGAGATCCGCCAGATGCTACCCCCGTTTATCACCGACGGACGAAACACGGCCGAAATCTTTTTGTCGAATATGGATTATGCGCAGGTGTCGGCAGCGGTGATTACCCAGGAATATATCGACGGGCTCCAAAATGATTATCTTTGGGAGGTACAACAGAAATATCCTGACCGGTTTCTCTGTTGTGGCATGGTCGATGTCCGTAAGGAGGGGTATTTACAGCATGCCGTACAATTGATCCGACAGGGATTCAGGGCCATTAAACTGCCTGCTAACCGGTTTTTATTGCCTGACAAAAGAATCTATCTTACATGCAATGAGATGATGCAGGTTTTTGAATTGATGGAAAAAAATTGTATTTTGCTGTCGATTGACCTCGCGGACGGGGCGGCCCAGGTTGCCGAGATGGAAGAAGTAATCGCTGAATATCCCGGATTAAAGATTGCCATAGGCCATTTTGGAATGGTTACCCGTCCTCAGTGGACCGGGCAAATTAAATTGGCCGGACACGAGAATGTAATGATAGAATCGGGAGGCATTACCTGGTTGTTCAATGACGAGTTCTATCCTTTCAAAGGAGCTGTCCGGGCAATTAAAGAAGCCGCTTCGTTGGTGGGGATGGAAAAATTGATGTGGGGATCTGATTATCCCCGCACCGTCACAGCTATTACATACCGTATGTCGTATGATTTTGTGCTGAAATCGGACTTGCTTACCGAAGAAGAAAAGAGACAATTCCTTCGGGCCAATGCCGAACAATTTTATGGATTTGATAATCTTGTCGATTTACCGTATATCAAAAATATGTCGGAATAAACCGTACTGAAGTTGCATATACCATACCGGCAAGAGAAAGGAATTTAATAGTATGAAACTCAAATTTATATCTCTTTTTTTATGTCTGTTTTATGCTTTCTTTGCATGGACCGATAATACTATCATCATAGAGCAATACTCTACGGAAAAAGGATTGGCTCATGAAACAGTGAATTGTATATTAAAATCCCCCGATGGGTTTTTATGGATCGGCACATGGTATGGTTTGTGCAGTTTCGATGGAAAAGAATTCAAAACCTATAACAGCAGCCATAAATTTCAGGCAGATGTGCCGCCACGCAAAATCCAGCATATCATTGAAGATAAATACGGGAATCTGTGGCTGAAAACAACCGATCATAAATTATATATCTTTGATAAGAAAAAGGAACGATTCCATGCCATATTCAATCGCTTGTCCAGTGAGTTCTCGGTGAATACACAAATCATTAAGATGACAGAAACAGAAGAAGGGAACTTCCTTTTGCTGACCAAAGATAAAGATCTCTTGCTGGCCATACCTTCCGAAGATATTTTTGTTGACATATTGTTGCAGTATAAGTCGGATAACAGAACCGGAGATTCGAAACTAAAAAAGAATATTCTCTATGAAAGTGCCGACTATATTAATTGGATAGGAATGGATTTTTCGATCTTATCCTGTAAAAAGGGGGATGAACTAAGGAAAAAAACGGTGAAGTATATTTCGGAAAAACTTTCCCCATTATCTGACGGCTATTATTATACGTGTGCTTTTGAGCAGGATGATAGACTATGGTTGGGGAACAGGACGGGAGAGATTATTTGCGTATACCTATCGGATGGAGATATTGATATAAACAAGACGTTGTCAGGTGTAGGAGAGATCCGGAATATAATTCCGGGTGTTGACTCCATACTGTATGCAGCTGTAAAAGATAAAGGGATATACAGGCTGAACCCGAAAACCAATGAATCGAAAATGCTTATCCCTACGAAATTAAACATTGTCGACTCATTCCGTGACGATAGTGGAATGATGTGGTTTGTGACGGACAGCAATAGTGTCATCGTATTTGATCCCGGAAATGAGAGTACAAACATTTTTGAATTTCACGGACAGCAACAAATAAACGAAACACTGAACTGGCAGGATGGACAGGAACTGGGTATGTTTTTCCTTGCAACATCGGGAACTGTTTATCAGATTGACAGAAAAAGCATGAAGTGTGCCCCATTGAACGGTATTTCTGATCAGGGTGACGATATAAGCAATAAGACCTCCAACCTGTTATTTGATGACAACGGTATTTTATGGCTTACTTCTTATGAGAATGGAATTTTCAAAATTAGTTTTCCGGAAAAACAGTTCAATCTGTTCAATCCTTTCTCTGCTTTTAACATAGCTGATCTTGTTTCAGAAAGAGATATAATGCCGGTGAAAATGCTCTTTCGAGCCAAAAACGGCGATATATGGATAGGAAACCGGTTATCGGAAGTTTTCTGTTTTAGTAGTGATGGTGTGCTGAAGCATACTTTTTCCTCTTCCAATTATAATATCGGGAATGTGTATCACATTATGGAAGACCGGCAAGGCACGCTGTGGTTCTCAACAAAGGGAAAAGGGCTTGTAAGTGCTATACGGGATGAAAAGAATCCCCTCGGATATCAATTTAAAAGATACCTGCACGATGCGGATATTGCCAATTCTATCAGTAGTAATGATGTCTATTATACATATCAGGACGGTAAGGGGCGAATATGGGTCGCCACTTTTGGCGGTGGTTTGAACCTGATGCAGGAGGAGCAGGGTTTTATTTTGTTTAAACATAAATACAATTCTTTTTCCAACTATCCGGAATATGGGCAGTATATGGAAGTACGGGCAATTACAGAAGGCAAAAACGGTAGAATATGGGTAGGTACAAGTGACGGATTGATGTCCTTCGATGGAAATTTCACCTTGTCTAAAAATATTGCATTCGAAACGTACAGAAATGATTTGAATATAAGTAATGATATTTATAATCTGTATAAAGACAAAAACGGTACCTTATGGCTAAGTGTCTTTGGTGTGGGATTAAATAGGTTAGTGAAGTATGACGAAGAGAAAAAGAAACCTCTGTTTGAATCTTTTGGTATTAAAGACGGAATTAACAGCGACGTCATTTTGTCGATAGTGGAAGATGACCACAACAATTTATGGCTTTCAACGGAAAAAGGAATTTCCCGCTTTGATCCCCACACCAAAACTTTTCGTAACTATGGTAAATATGACGGATTAGCCGACTTTTCGATGGAAGAAACAAGCGCTCTTAAACTGGTTGACGGTACCATATGGTTTGGGAGCAGAGAAGGTATCCTGCAATTTAAGCCGGAAGATATAAGTGACTATCACGTGACTTATCCCACTTATATCATAGACATGAAGGTCTCAAATAGGAATTATGATGAGTGGAGTACCGATAGCATATCGATTAAATATTTGGATGAAGTGGAGTTGAAGCATAACCAATCCATGTTCTCCATTGAATTTGCCGCGCTTAACTATCATACTCAAAATCATGTGCGTTATAAATATATTCTGGATGGATATGAGAAAGAATGGCATATTACCGACAAAAACAGGATCGCCTCGTATACAAATGTACCGCCCGGAAGATATTTGTTCAGAGTACATACTGTTGATGAAACGAATCCTTCACTATTCTCGGAAAGAACGCTCCAGATAAGGATACTTCCGCCCTGGTGGAAATCAACATGGGCATATGTTATTTATATCATTCTTTTGCTCTTCTTTTTATATTTCTTGCTCAGATTTATAGCGCTGATGATTAAAATGAAGAACGATGTCTATATCGAACAGAAAGTCTCTGAACTTAAAATAAAATTCTTCACCAACGTATCGCATGAACTGCGCACTCCGCTCACTTTGATCAAAGGGCCCATCCAGGAATTGAAAGAGAACGAGAACCTTTCAGAGAAGGGGGCTAAGTATATAACTCTTATGGAGAAAAACACCAATCATATGTTGGGGTTGGTTAATCAAATCCTGGATTTCCGTAAAATTCAAAATAAAAAAATGCGGCTGCATATTTCTCCAGTTCGTTTGAATACACTTATTGAATCGTTTTACAATGAATTTTCCCTGCTCTCCATGGAAACAAACATCAGCTATGATTATCACTTATTGGGTGATAATATTGTGGTATGGGTAGACAAGGAGAAACTGGAGACAGTGATACGCAATATTATTTCCAATGCGTTTAAGTTTACTCCTTCCGGTGGAAGTGTTTTGATTACAGGTGGTTGTGATGAACAGAACAACACCTGTTTTGTGCGTATTGAGGATAATGGTATTGGTATTCCGAAAAACAAACTGGATGAAATATTCGAACGTTTTACCCAAAACAGCTCTTATTATCAGGGCACAGGGATCGGATTGGCGTTGTCGAAAGAGCTCATTACACTGCATCATGGCCGTATAGAAGTAGAAAGTATTCAGAATGAGGGATCTGCATTTACTGTGGTGTTGCCATTAGGAAAGGAGCATTTCAAAGAATCGGAAGTGGAATTTTATATGAATGACATCATTGAAACAGATTTCGCTTTACAAACGAATGGATTTCCGGATACGACAAACGAAAATGAATATACGGATGACAGATCCGATTTGCCGAATATCCTTATCGTGGAAGATAACAAATCGTTGTGTGATTTCCTGAGACTTCAGTTGGAAGACTCATTCAATGTACATGTTGCTTATGATGGAGAGGAAGGACTGAAGAAGGTTCATCTCTACTATCCCGATATTGTTATCACGGATCAAATGATGCCAAACGTCAGTGGATTGGAACTATTGAAGCATATCAGGGATGATTTTCAGATAAGTCATATTCCCGTAATTATTCTTACCGCGAAAGACGACGATGAAACCCAGATCAAGTCCATGCATTCGGGTGCAAATGCCTATATTACCAAACCCTTCAGTAAAAAATATCTGATTGCCCGGATTGATCAACTATTGAATGATCGGAAAATTTTCAGGGAAAAGTTATGGAATATGGACGAGAATGCATTGCCGTCGAGCAACAGTTATGGGGAATACCTTATCAAAAAGGATGTGGAGTTTCTGAGAGATATTAATCAGATAATTGAAGATAATTTGGAGAACAGCGATTTCAACATTGATACCATTGCCTCGAGTCTGAGTATAAGTCGATCCGCCTTTTTTAAGAAACTGAAAAGTATTACAGGGCTGGCGCCTGTGGATCTTGTAAAAGAGACCAGGCTAAGGAAAGCCGTTGAGTTAATCAAGAGTACAGACCTGTCGGTATCAGAGATCGCTTTTGCTGTCGGATTCAAAGATCCCGGTTATTTCGGAAAATGTTTCAAGAAAAAATACAATCTTTCTCCCCGTGATTACCTGAATGAATACAGGTATAGTAAAGTTTGATTACAAAATAGGCTCCTGTTCGTCTATAAATAAAATAATCGTATATGGTATTGCGAAAATTCAATTTTCGGATAATGGTATTTTATGCAGCATTCTTCTTTACAATACCGCTGCTTTTTGCTCAAAACTACTCGTTAGCCGTAGAAGAAGGTAAAATTATATACAACGAAGACCATTTGGGGAATAGGGTGCTGGATTTTTCTTATTGCGGGTATAAAAATTCAAATGAAGATATTCCTTATATAGACAATACGGTTTTTGTGGCGCATCAAGTCGGAGATGCCTCCCAAATAATCCAACGGGCCATAAAGTATGTAGAGAGTCTCCCGCTAAATGACGATGGATTCAGAGGGGCTGTTTTGCTGGATAGAGGTGTTTTTACTCTTAACGAACCGTTAACGATCACCCAGTCGGGTGTTGTGCTGAGAGGAACCGGGAGAAACGAGACGGTGCTGCGAAAAGCAGGGACTGACCGTAATGCCTTTATCCGAATTGAAGGTAAAAATGACATACAATACATAGATACATTTGCCATTTCTTCTGAGTATATTCCGGTAAATTCCCGTGTGGTAGTTCTGCAAACGGTTTCAGGTCTAAACAAAGGGGATGGGATAATGGTATTCCGACCCTCCTCCACAGAATGGATTTCCAAACTTGGATGCGATCATTTTGGTGGTGGTATCACCGCTTTGGGATGGAAGGCGGGCGATATAGACATAATGTGGGATCGAAATATTAGGGAAGTAAATGATGGTGCCATTGAAATAGATGCTCCGCTCAGTATGACACTTGACTCCAAAGAGGCAGCGTCTGAAATATATACTTATCAATGGCCGGGGCGGATAACGAATAGCGGGATAGAAAATATACAACTTGAATCGGAATACGATAAAAATTATCCAAAGGATGAAGACCATTGCTGGACGGCTATATCGATAGAAAATGCCCGGGATTGCTGGGTAAGAAAGATCGTTTTTAAGCATTTCGCAGGAAGCGCCGTCATACTTCAACCCTCCGGTTCACGGATAACCGTGGAAGACTGTATCTCTTTGCAACCTGTTTCTGAAATAGGGGGGATGAGGAGAAACACATTCCTAACCATGGGTCAGTTGAATCTTTTTCAGCGTTGCTATTCCGAAGAGGGTATCCATGACTTTGCCGCAGGATATTGTGCGCCCGGACCCAATGCATTTGTACAATGCGCGACAAAAGATTCAAAAGGATATAGTGGTGCAATAGATAGTTGGGCGTGCGGTCTGTTATTCGATATTGTCGATATCGACGGAAATAACCTGGTATTTAAGCATCTCGGACAGCATAAAAACGGAGCAGGGTGGGGTACGGCCAATAGCCTGTTTTGGCAGTCTACAGCAGCGGAAATAGAGTGTTATTCCCCCGATCCGGAGAATAAAAACAGGGCATACGGGTGTTGGGCCCAATTTTCGGGTGATGGGGAATGGTACGGATCGAATAATCATTTGCGGCCGAGAAGTATATTTTACGCTCAATTATCAGAACGATTGAATGTAAATATCGATGAGAGAGCGAGAATCTTACCGATAAATACAAGCGCTACAAGTAGTCCAACGGTCGAACAGGCGATGGAAATGGCACAGGAAGCATATAATCCCAGACTGACCTTGCAAAAGTGGATTGAAGATAATCTCTGTATGGATACTGCCGGAAGCAGTACTCTTTTATCCGTTAGTGAGTTGGATGAATCGGATAATTCTGAGAACAAGCAGTTTATACGTTCCATTGAAATTGTAGATGGCAAGATCAGTATGGATAAGCGTCTGTTGACCGGTGGAAAACAGGATGTGCCTTGGTGGAGCGGAAAATTGAGGACCGGTAATATCCAAAATTCAAAACCGCATATAACCCGGTTTGTACCGGGAAGAGAAGGCTGGGGATTGACCGACAGAATTGATTCTGTGATAGCTTTTATGGCCGGGAATAACCTGGTGGTTCTGGATCATAATTACGGATTATGGTATGATCGGAGACGGGACGATCATCAGCGGGTAAGAAGGAAAGATGGTGACGTCTGGGGACCATTTTACGAACAACCTTTCGCCAGAAGCGGAACAGGAACTGCCTGGGACGGATTGTCCAGATATGATTTATCGAAACCGAATGAATGGTACTGGTCGAGGCTTAAAGAGTTTGCCGACAAAGCTTCGGATAAAGGGATCCTGTTATTCCACGAAAATTATTTTCAGCATAATATACTCGAAGCGGGCGCGCATTGGGTGGATTCTCCCTGGCGGACAGCGAACAATATAAATTCTACCGGATTTCCCGAACCTGTACCGTTCGCCGGAGATAAGCGAATATTTATTGCCGATATGTTCTATGATACCGATAATCCTGTGAGAAAGGAGTTGCATAGGGAATACATCCGTCAGTGCCTTAATTCTTTCGCAGACAATACCAATGTAATACAGTTGATAAGCGCGGAATTTACCGGTCCGCTCCATTTTGTACAGTTTTGGATAGACGAAATTGCCGCCTGGGAACAGGAAACGGAAAAAAATGCCATAGTGGCCCTGAGTACGACCAAAGATGTGCAGGATGCAATATTGAACGACCCTGTCAGATCGGAAGTTGTTGATATTATTGATATCAGGTATTGGCATTACAAAGATAACGGGGATCTGTATGCACCGGAAGGGGGCAAAAATATGGCGCCGCGCCAGTTTGCGAGACAGATGAAAGTCGGTAAAATTACTTTTGAGGATGTCTATAAAGCCGTGAAAGAGTATCGTGAAAAATATCCGCAGAAAGCAGTTACCTATTATTCCCAGAAATACCCGGAAATGGCATGGGCCATTTTTATGGCCGGCGGTTCCTTGTCGCAACTGCCGGTAATACAGGATGCATCATTTTTTAAAGATGCTTTGTTGATGGATGCCAAGGTGACCCCTGACTATTATAAACTTGAAAAATCCGGTATAGGAGCAATCATTTATTCTCGAAATAACCTGGAAAATACCCCTGTGCAGCTTTCTTCCGGGGTATACCAGTTAAAAAATGTTGACACAAAAACGGGTAATGTAGCCATTATAGACAGTGAAATAGTTGTAAAAGAAACATACACTTTCAACCCCTCTCACGATAAAGAGCAGGTATATTGGTTTAAGCGGATTGGTAATTAAGGTATTAATAATCTCTTGTGTTGTAAATAGATCGAATTGTGTAATTATTTGATTTAGAATTGTTTTAAGGTGTTAGCCTTAAGAAAACACTCTCTTGGAGATTCTTTTTTCTGCGGAAAATGTGTTATAGGACATGTTTGTCAATTTTTTCCAGTATAATACCAGAAAACACCAATTGTCGGGATAAATATGCTGTACGTTTGTCAAAAATAAATAAAAGATAAAACGTATTTTACTATGATTACTCAAATTCCGAATACCGCAGAAAAAATAATGGAAGGAAATCCGATGGAATTTCTTAATCTGAAAGATGTGGATACCTTTACTTATTTGTATGATGTCTATGCCGATTCTCTTTTCAATTATGGATGTAAATTGACCAGTGATCATGAAATGTTGAAAGATTGTATCCATGATGTGTTCATCAAAATATATAATAAACGCTATGAATTGGATGAAGTATTTAATTTCAAATCGTATCTGTTTGTTTCGTTAAAAAATAAGATATTTGATGAATTAAAGAAGAAGACCCTGCTTGCCGAAAAACAGGTAGAAGAGTATCATCCTGTCGCCGCTGAGAACGTAGAGGCTGATTATATTATAAACGAAAAAGAGAGATTTTTTAATAAAAAAGTTACCACCCTGTTAAATCAGCTTTCCGTGCGACAAAAGGAAGCAATCACTCTCTACTATCTGGAAGAAAGAAAATATGAGGATATCTGCGTAATTATGGATATCAATTATCAATCATTGCGAAATTTAATTCATAGAGGGCTTACAAGATTACGGGTAATAGCGAATTGACCCGGAGTGTTCACCGGACCGATTTCTTGTAATCTTCCATAAACGCCTGTGCCATCCAATTGGCCAATGCCTGGCGATTGTTGCTTGAAAGGATACGCCGGCGGTCAAATTCGTTTTGGATATTTCCTGTTTCGACTAAAATGGACGGTGGTTTCAGATGGCGGAGCACATAGAGGTTGCGTTGTTCTACAAATCCTCCGAATCCTCTGCCGGGCTGATGCGTGTCATATTTTACGCGGAACAGGTCGCGCATGGTAGTCGCAAGTAATTTGGAATGCTTGTCGTCGGAATGGTAGAAAAAGACATCGATACGTTTTCCCTTGTTACGGCTGTCTACATGGATGTCGATGGCACGGATATATTTAAATTCCCCTTTGTCTCTCTGGTACAACTCGTTTACTTTGTCCACACGTTGTTTTAGCCGGTCGAGTTGATCCCTGGGAATTGGTTCACCCATGCATGTCTCATTAGAACTGTTGTCCAGGTACATTTCGTCTCGGATTCCGTCGTTTGGATCCTGAATAATCACGTATACTGTGGCGCTTTCCATCATCAAATTACGGGCAAGCCGTAAAGCTATATCGTATGCATACTCGTCTTCATGCAACTGCCTGTTACCCACACGTGCCACTGCTCCCGGATCAGGTCCTCCATGGCCGCTGATGATATAAAAACAAGCATCTTTCAATCGGTCAGACTGCGGTGTGACCTCACTTAGTTTTTTTCCAAAAATGGCAGGATCAGTTCCACCACCTGCTAACTTTTCGGAAGGAGGATACTCATCTCCCGGGTGTAGTGGAGGAATCAGGTAAACCGTTCCCAATTCAAGGCCACCCTGGTCATTGAGCCTGTCACCATTCAGTTCCATAAATTCCTGTACATACGAGTCGCCGATCCTGTTCCAACGGCGCAGGAAAGAGAGTATACCGTCACCCTCCACCGGGTAAGCCATATCTTGTGCCATTGACGGTAGAATTCCCAAAAGCAATATCCCTATGATAATAGTGCGAAAAAAATAGATCTTCATACACAAAATGTCGTTCTACCCCGTGAGGAGAAATAGCAACGGGAAGAATGAAATTAACCTGTTCGGATTGTCGTCAAAAATAGCTATTTTATTTCTGTTTACCTCTTATAGAAAGAACTGATAATACATTTTAACCTTTATTCGAGACTATTCAGCCTGTTTTATTGTTATCTTTGCAGTCGACAAAATGAATGTGGACAGATTTGAACTGCTTGCAACCACAGAAAAAAATGCTAAAACGCTTGCTGCATTTTCCCTTCTTCATTGCTTCAGTTCTTCAAATTTTTTATCAGCTTTAAAATGAATTATTTTTTTACCTCCGAGTCGGTGTCGGAAGGGCACCCCGATAAAGTGGCCGATCAGATATCGGATGCTTTGCTTGATGAGTTTTTAGCATACGACCGTGATTCAAAAGTAGCGTGTGAAACCCTTGTGACAACCGGGCAAGTTGTGTTGGCGGGCGAAGTGAAGTCGAATACCTATGTCGATGTGGCCGAAGTCGCACGTGGTGTTATTGCGGATATTGGTTATACCAAAAGTGAATATCGTTTCGAGGCGCTTTCCTGCGGCGTTTTTTCCAGTATACATGAACAATCTGATGATATTAATCGTGGCGTGGATCAAAAGGCCGATCCTATGGATCAGGGAGCTGGCGACCAAGGGATGATGTTTGGGTATGCTACAGATGAGACGGCAAATTACATGCCTCTGCCTATCGACTTGAGCCATGCCTTATTGCAGGAACTGGCCAATATCAGGAAAAATGAGCCGGAACTGATGCCTTACCTGCGTCCTGATGCCAAGTCGCAAGTAACGATTGAATATAATGAAGAGGGAGTGCCCCAGCGCATTGATACCATTGTGATCTCAACACAGCATGATGAATTTGAACAACCGAAAGGCAATACGAAGGAAGCGGCGCTTGAAGCTGATAGAAGAATGCAATCACGTATAAGATCGGATGTTAAGTCAATCCTTATACCGAGGGTACAGGCACAATACAGAAAGAGAAAAGATGTACACAAACTGTTTGACGGGGATATTACTTATCATGTGAACCCAACAGGGAAATTTGTGATTGGAGGTCCGCATGGGGATACCGGATTGACAGGCCGGAAAATTATTGTGGATACATACGGAGGAAAAGCCCCTCATGGAGGAGGTGCTTTCTCGGGGAAGGATCCTTCAAAGGTGGATCGTTCCGCTGCCTATGCAGCACGGCATATCGCCAAGAATATGGTGGCGGCAGGTGTCGCCCAGGAGATGCTGATCCAGGTCTCTTACGCCATCGGGGTAGCTGATCCTATGAATATCTACGTGAATACCTTTGGAAAGAGCAATGTCGACCTTTCAGATGCGGAGATTGCGAAAAAGATTGAGATGTTGTTTGATTTGCGTCCGAAAGCTATCGAGCAACGATTAAAACTTCGTAATCCAATTTATAGGGAAACAGCATCATATGGTCATATGGGGCGCGAACCAAAAATAGTGAAAAAGGTGTTCAATTCGCGTTATATGCCAGAGCCTGTACGGCTTGAAGTGGAACTGTTTACCTGGGAGAAACTGGATTATGTAGACAAGATCAAAAAGGAGTTTGGTCTGTAGAAGGACTGGGAGACAAGGAGGTTGGGGAGACGAGGAGACTGGGGAGACTGAAGAGTGAAAAATTAAAAGTGAAAATTTAGGATTTGGAACTTGGGATATGGGACTTGGGTGATTAGGTGACTGGGATGTTGGATTTTACAATTTGGCTTACGCCGATTGTTAATTGACTACGTCGATTTGCAATTCATAATCTTGAATTGAAAATCAGCGTAGCTAAATCCTTGAATCTTGAATCTTGAATTTTGAATTAAAAATATGGAAAACGGGAAAAAAGAAGTAGTGGTTTATTGTGCATCCAGCACAGAGATCGGCCAGCTCTATTTTGATGTCGCGTCTGCTTTAGGAAAGTTACTTGCGGAGAATGGTTACATATGTATAAACGGTGCAGGAAAAGAAGGATTGATGGGAGTTTTGAATGATGCGGTACTGGAGCATGGAGGCAGGGTGAAAGGTATTATCCCCCGGTTTATGGTGGATGCCGGTTGGGGACATTCTCATCTTACAGAGACTATTGTCACTGAGACCATTCATGAACGGAAAGCGGCTATGGTGAAAACGGCCGATGCAGTAATTGCTCTTCCCGGCGGAGTGGGAACGTTGGAAGAGTTGGCGGAGATTATTACCTGGAGGCAGTTGGGCTTATATCGTAAGCCGATTATTATTTTAAATGTAAACAATTACTACCAGCCATTACTCTCTTTTTTCGAGAAGATGATTAGTGAGAGGTTTATGAGAGAGTCTTACCGGCAGTTATGGCAGGTAGTAACCACCCCGGAAGAGGCTGTCACCCTCATCCGGACTATTCCAGACTGGAATCCCGGGTATACCAAATACGATTAATGGTGGTATTGCACTGAAAAGTATGATACTGGTTTCAGATACTATTTCCGACACCCTCCCTTACTATTTAAAGGTTGAGGGGGAGCAGGTCGTTCCGGAGTCATGGCAAATGAGTTTCGGACAGTATGATTTTTTTCCCACTGACAGTACCCAGGTTTTCTTTAATTTTGATGGGGGAGCCGCCTCATCTATGCAATTATTGCAGAATGGTTCCATTGGTGCTCCTCTCCCTTTTTCTCCATGGATACATTCTGTTTTTTTTCTTCTCTTCCTCTTTAGCTTCATGTTATTTGCTTTTATTTTTCGTTGGGAAGGAACAGCCCTAAAAGGTAATTTTAAAACTGTTTTTTCTTTTGGAAAACCGGTTGCATCCGTACATAAAAGCCAGGTAACCAAAACAGAAGCCTGGGGAGAGTTCTATCTGCTTCTTCAGGCTATTCTGCTTTTCTCTATCCTGATTTTTTCATGGTTGTGGAGCAATGGATTTTCCATATATTCCTTAAGAGCACAAATACTTGGCTTTATTGGTGTTTTTATGGGGCTTGCCTTATTAATCTATCTGAAAATTGCAGGTTATCGACTGATTGGGACTTTCTTTTTACAGAATGAGATGAAAAGTTGGTCGACTTACTATTCCAGAATAATGGAGATTCTTGGAGTGGCTGCTTTTCTTCCTGTAGTTTTTTATGTTTATTTACATGAAGTTAGGAATATTATGCTAATCCTTATTGCAGTACTCTTTTTTATTAGTCGGATGGTCATTTACATTGAGTTATTAAATATTTTTGTTAAAAATAAGATCAGTCCTTTCTATTTTTTTGTCTATCTTTGCGGCACTGAAATCGCTCCTTATTTTCTATTATATAAAGGAGTGCTTTTAGCCATAACTATTGCAGGAGATAACATTATATGAACGCGCGGAAAGTAAAGAAAATTCTCATATCACAACCTAAACCGAGTAGCGAAAAATCGCCTTATTACGAGATAGCGGAAAAGTTTCATCTAGACTTACATTTCTATCCTCTGATCAAAGTAGAAAGGGTCTCATTGAAAGAATTCCGTCAACAGCGTATTAATATACTTGATTTTACGGCGGTCATTTTCACGGCGAGAACAGCGGTTGATAAGTTTTTCTCGATCTGTGAAGAGATGAAGATTGTAATTCCTGAAACAATGAAATATTTCTGTATTTCGGAGACTGTGGCACTTTATCTGCAGAAGTATATTGTTTATAGGAAACGGAAAATATTTTTTAGCCAGACCGGTAAGATTGACGGACTGAATAATGCCTTTACCAAGCACGCGAAAGAAAAGTTTCTTTTTCCTGTTCCGGAAGAACATAATGATGAAGTGACTAATTTTCTTGATCAAAAGAAGATAAACTACACCAAAAGTGTAATGTACAGAACGGTGAGCAATGACTTCGATAAGGATGAGAAGTTTGATTACGATATGATTATCTTCTTTAGCCCATTAGGAATACAATCGTTATTGAAAAATTTCCCTGATTTCAAACAGGGAGACAGGGCTATAGGCTGTTTTGGTAATGCTACGGCAAAAGCTGTAGTGGATGCTGGACTAAGACTCGATTGTGAAGCTCCTCAGCCTGATTATCCTTCCATGGCTGCTGCATTGGAAGCCTTCTTGAAAGAAAACCACAAACATTGGGCTTGATTTTTTTTCGAATCAGTAACAATTAAATCCAAAAACAATTATCTTTGTCGGTATAATTGCTTTCGGAGGATTGCATATATATGGAACGCTTCAGGTTTACGAAGAAAGAGCGGGTAACAGGTGAAAAAAGAATCGAAGCCCTCTTTACACAAGGGCGATCCTTTATGTCGTACCCCTTTCGGATAGTGTATCTGGAGACGGCACAATACGGATCGATGCCATTATCGATACTTATCTCCATCCCTAAAAAGAGGGTTAAGTCGGCAGTTGACCGTAACCGGATGAAGCGGCTTGGGAGAGAGGCTTATCGGCTCAATAAGCACCTGTTTCTCCCCAATGGATTGGCGGAAAATGAACATCTTGACGTAGCATTTATTTATGTGGCAGATAAGCTGTGTGATTATGCTACGGTAGAGAAAGGAATACGAAAAGCTATAAAAGAATTGAATCACCGGATTGAGGAGAAAAAACAGTGCTGAGAATAATCAAAAACGTACTAGCGTGGATACTACTCCTGCCGGTTTATTTCTACCGAGCTATCATTTCTCCCCTTACGCCTCCAAGTTGTCGCTATACGCCTACCTGTTCACAATATACGATAGAGGCGCTTAAAAAACATGGCCCTTTCAAAGGTTTTTATCTGTCTGCCAAGCGTATCATAAGTTGTAATCCCTGGGGAGGGTCGGGATATGACCCCGTGCCCGATCCGAAGCCGAAAAAGCGGAAGCCGAAAGCAGAGGCCAATTAAAATATGGAATTTTACGACGTACACACCCATCAGATTTTTATTGAAGATAGCGATGATCCTTATCACTCGTGTATCTTTGATGTTTACCCCCTTGAGTTTGAAGTAGCAAAAGAATCTTATTCACGTCACGCCTTTTCGTGCGGAATTCATCCCTGGTACTCAGAAGAGAGCGAGAACCAGATGGCTTACCTGTACGAAATTGCATCCAATTCTCGTATTATCGCTATAGGCGAAACAGGTCTCGACAGATTGAAAGGGCCTTCGTTCGACCTGCAAATACCTGTTTTCAAGAAACATATAGAACTCTCCGAGAAATTGTCAAAACCGGTAATCATCCACTGCGTGAAAGCGTGGGAAGAGGTGATACAGGTTCGAAGAGAGGTGAAGCCTACCCAGCCCTGGATCATTCATGGTTACCGGAGTAAGCCGGAGCTTACCCAACGGCTTGTGAAAGAAGGATTTCTTTTTTCTATTGGGGACAATATCAATGTGGATTCCATGCAATTAATACCCCTTGATTCCTTGTTTTGTGAAACTGATGAAGGTGAAATGTCCATTCGTCAGGTTTACCTGCAAACTTCGAGGGCATTGAATATGAATATAGAGGAGTTTGCCGACAGGGTAGCTGCAAATGTACGCCGGATATTTCCTACACTTCAACCACCCAAATCTTATTATCCGGACGAAGAGGAAGAGGAGGGCTGAGAGTTTTCCATTTAATATACAACTATTAAACGAAACCGGCGAGGTGTTCATCCGATAGCAGTTGTGAATCTATCCCTATCATTTCCTTCCAAAATCGGCGGGGATTTCACCCCACAGTTTGGTCTCCCATTTCAGGATCGGGTTGGAGTAGCTGTTGTTTTGAAGCCAGTTCTCGGCTCGTTCAATTAACTCGAAGATCGGTTTGTTTACATCAGTCTGTGCCAGTTTGGTTTTACACTTTTTATTTGTCACCCATTTCATGGCATTCACACTATCGGAATAGATAGGGATTGTACTGTTTTTCTTTTTGAGTAATGCCAGGGCGTGTACAATGGCAAGGAATTCACCGATATTGTTTGTCCCATCGGCCATTGGCCCCACATGAAAGATTTCGGCCCCGTCCGCTACAAATACGCCCCGGTATTCCATCAAGCCGGGATTACCACTACAGGCGGCATCTACAGCGATGCTCCCGGCCAATATTTTTGCAGAGGATTCCGATGCTGATGCAGATCCCGATGATGGGGCGGATTTCACTTTTTTACCCTGCTGGTTGTTCAGGGATTTCCATGGATTGGAAGAAAATGCTTTTTCTGCCTCCTCCCGGGTTGAAAAAGATTTGTATAGGGCATTCTCAAAACCGGAAACCTGTGCTTTACAATCATCCCAGGAACTATAGATCCCCGGTTTTATCCCTTTCCAAACAACGTAAAATTTCTTTTTTGCCATCAATTTTTCCCCTTACATCGATTCAAGGATATAAGGAGTTAAATCCTCTTCCAGATCTTTCCGGATGGGTTTCTCCTCTATCATGATGATGCTGTCCACGATAAATTTGGTATACCCTCGCCAGGGTAGCGTACCGAAATATTCTTTGTAATGTAATTGCACATTTTTGCCACTCGATATCATCAATTGTTCTGCAATTTTCTTGTCTACTACTGAAAAATCGAACTGATTCGACTGTAATCCTCCGGGTTTATCAGCACGAAAACCTGACTGGATCAGTTTCCCTTCGTAGGTTTTAAAGACAACTCCTTTATAAACAAGATAGTTCAACTCCCCCGATTTTACCCCTGTTCCAAATACATAATAGAAACGTACATAGATAAAAATTCCGAGGGCAAGTATCAATATTCCGAGGAACCATAACAGTCCCTTACGCATTCTTTTTTTGGCAGGCCTTAAATCATCCATATCGCAATAATTTATTTGTAGAATATAAGATGCGTCTCGGATAAGCTTAAGCAAGCTTAGCTTACCTCTCGACTTTCTTTATATTTGAAGCCGTAAATATACCGCTTTTTTGACTTTTTACGGAAATAGTAGTCTGAAAACAGAAAAAATTCCCCGATTTATGGTACATTTGTGCTTCGCACGAATAACAATTGAATAACTATCGACTAACTATTAAATAACAATACAGGTATCATTATGAACAAATTGATTACGGTCTTTATTCTTCTTTTAACGACTTTAACCATTTCGGCACAGGGTATTTATAACTTCTCGGTAGTAAAACAAAATCCCATTACATCGGTAAAGAATCAGGCCAGTTCGGGAACTTGCTGGAGTTTCTCTGGCGTAGGATTGCTAGAATCGGAACTGATCCGTATGGGGAAAGGGGAATTCGATCTCTCTGAAATGTATATAGTCCGTAGAAATTATGAGGATAAAGCGCAAAAATATGCTCGTCTGCATGGCAATCTCAATTTTGCCGCAGGCGGATCTTTTGCCGATGTGATAGAGACTATAGATGAATATGGAATAATGCCGGAAGATGCTTACCGGGGGCTTAATTACGGTTCCGAAACACATAATCACGGTGAACTGGATAAGGTCCTGAAAGGATATATGGACGGAATTATCGGTGCCAGGAACCTTTCTCCGGTATGGTCTAACGCATTCTCAGCAATATTGGATACTTATCTGGGATCTTTACCGGAAACATTTGCCTATCAAGGCAAGCAGTATACGCCACATACCTTTAAGGAATTTCTTGGGCTCAAGCAAGAGGATTATGTCTCTTTGACCTCTTTTACCCATCATCCTTTCTATAAACCATTTGCTATTGAAGTGCCTGATAACTGGCGTTGGGCCAATTCATACAACCTCCCTATTGAAGAATTGATGGAAGTGATGGAAAATGCCATTATGGGAGGATATACCATTGCCTGGGCTTCGGATGTGAGTGAAGCCGGCTTTTCACGTGAAGGAATTGCTATCATGCCTGATGAAAATGCGGCCGAAAATGCAGGTTCTGATCAAGCCAAGTGGCTTGGCCTCTCCACACGTGAGCGGGATGCAAATCTGAGAGCACGCGTCGGAACAGAGGTGCTTGCAGAAAAGCATATTACCCAGGAGATGAGACAACAATCTTTTGATAATTACCAGACTACCGACGACCATGGTATGCAGATTTATGGTATTGCTAAAGACCAGAATGGGAACAAATTTTATATGGTAAAAAATTCATGGGGTGAAACCGGTCCTTATAAAGGTTTGTGGTATGCCTCAGATCCGTTTGTACGCTACAAGACTTTAAGTATCGTCTTGCACAGGGATGCCATCCCCGCACAGATTGCTGCAAAATTGGGTTTGTAAATCATTTAGCTTAAGCTATATGGAAACCGCTGCACTATATAATCTATTTCTTCAATATCCTTCTGTTACCACCGACTCACGGATATGTCCCAAAGATTCTATCTTCTTTGCTTTGAAAGGAGATAGATTTAATGGTAATCTGTTTGCGGAAAAAGCGATTGAGGCAGGATGCGCCTACGCTGTGGTGGATGAAGAGCCGGAGAAAGAAAATGACAGGATCATTTTGGTAAAAGATGCATTGCATTCGCTTCAGAAACTCGCCAACTGGCACCGTAAGAAGTTGAAAATACCTATTATCGGCATCACGGGAACAAACGGAAAAACTACTACGAAAGAGTTGGTAGCCGTCGCTTTGTCGAAAGAGTTTAAGGTGGCCTATACACAGGGAAACCTGAATAACCATATTGGTGTCCCACTCACATTGTTGTCTATGAATAGATCGCATGAGATAGGTGTAGTGGAGATGGGGGCAAGTCATCCGGGAGATATCAAAGAACTATGTGAGATTGCAGAACCCAATTATGGTATCGTTACCAATGTGGGTAAGGCGCATATGGAAGGATTTGGGAGTTTTGAGAATCTGGTTGCTACCAAATGCGAATTATATGATTTTATCAGGGAAGGCAAAGGAAAGGTATTTGTCAATAAAGACAATCCGATCCTGTATGAACAGACGGAAGGCATGGACCGGATCCTTTAT
Source organism: Proteiniphilum saccharofermentans (assembly GCF_900095135.1). NCBI lineage: Bacteria > Pseudomonadati > Bacteroidota > Bacteroidia > Bacteroidales > Dysgonomonadaceae > Proteiniphilum > Proteiniphilum saccharofermentans. The sequence continues at coordinate 3,355,942 of NZ_LT605205.1, read as the reverse complement.
GGCAAAAATGATCCTTCACTCTTTGCTTCCGGTTCGATTGCCAATGCTACTCCTTTTCTGGAATTCGACTGGAGCTTTTTCGATAATTCTTATCGTGTCAAAACCCGACTGGTAGGTGAATTCAACTTTGATAATGCAATTGCTGCGGTTGCCGTCTCTAAATTTTTTGGGATTAATGCTGAACAAATCAGTGCTGCACTGGAAGAATATGAACCCACAAACCTCCGCTCCCAGTTTAAACGCACCGAAAAAAATGACCTGATTATCGATGCTTATAATGCAAATCCTACCAGCATGAAGGCTGCATTGGAATTTTTCTCATCCATTCCTTCATCGTTATCTAAAATGGTAATCCTGGGGGAAATGAAAGAGTTAGGGGAAAGCAGTGATGAAGAGCATGAAAAGATAGTTCAGCTTCTAAAGCAACAACCTTATGACAAGGTTTATCTGGTAGGTTCGGCTTTTAATAAATGCACCAGTGAGAATGAATCTTTCCGGTTGTTTGATGATGTGGACCTATTGATAGAGACACTGAAAAAGAAGCCTGTTTCAAATCACTATATCCTTTTGAAGGGTTCTCATTCTGTACATCTGGAGAAGGCCGTCGATAGCCTATGAGGTTAGTGGCTGAATTTTACGTTCAGCATCACCATTTCCGAGACTGTGCCGATACGGTATTGGGGGCCTACCAAACCGATCCCTGAGGTGACATAAACATGTGTGTCGCCTTTCTTTTTATAGCCATGTGCCACCTCGAACGTCATCTCTGTGGCAATATTGCCCGGAAAAGCCTGTCCGTGGTGTGTATGTCCGTATAAGGCAATATCTGCTCCGGCATCTGCCTCTTCAGCCAGGTTGTCGGGAGTGTGATTCAATACGATCACCGGTTTTGACATTTCTACCGACTGATCGGAAAGTATCTTCCGTAGCGGTTTCCGGGTAGGCATAACCTTGTCTTCACGCCCTATCACGTAGAAACTACTATCGATCAATACGGCAGAATCACGTAATATGGTGATCCCTGCGTTATTCAACAGTGATATCTTTTCCTCCGCGTCATAGCGGTACTCGTGATTCCCTGTACACGAAAATACTCCTAAGGGTGCATGCAGGTGTGCCAACTCTTCATCCATCCGCTGTTGCAGTATCGGTTCGATATGCCCGTCAATAATATCTCCCACAAATAGGATCAGGTCAGGCTGTTGCGCCATGATCAGGTCAACAAACCGTTTTGTGTGTTTTCTGTTGATCATATATCCCAGATGCAGGTCCCCAATCATGGCGATACGCACTGAGTCCATTTTTTCTGCCGTTTTGTGGGTTGTTATTGACACCTGTTGTACCACAGGGTGCATAAACCTGTATCTTCCGTGAATCATAATGCCTATGACAATCACCATTGGAACGAGGTATGAGATGATTTTGAACCTCCTGGATTGATCTCTTATACGCCATGGTCTGCGTGATATTTTTTGACGAATCGCATTGACCAGATCGATGACCAGCCATAATCCCCCACAGTATAAGAGAAAGAGCATCCAACTGGTGCCCATTACCCGGATGAATTGGGTGACAGATTCCGGAAGGTAATGGTAGAAAATAAAACCGATGGAGTAGATGATCAATTCCGTTCCGAAAATGACAATCATGATGATACGTATTGTCCTCTTTCCTTCAAAGGCATTCCAGCCTTTCAGGAAAACCAGGATATTGAGGGTAAGGTGTATGATGAATGCATTGATTAACGCGCGCATGGCCGGAAAGTTTTATAATCAAAGTAAGAAACGATTGAATGGTTACTTTTGTTTATTCCTTATATTTTTTTGGATTTGACTACGTTGATTTGCAATTCATAATTTTTGAATCTTGAAATCCCAAATCCCAAATCCTAAATCCTAAATCCTAAATCCCCATCTGATGTTTAAATATGCAAAAATCGAAACTAAACAAAAAGGTGATTACTAAATTTTCGTAACAACCGGGGTTTTATTCGATAGCCTTCCAATTAAATGCTTACTTTAGCGCTTCAGAAATGAAACCACAAGAGGAATGGAGGAGACGTGCGTGGTTAAACATTCCATACACCGAAATTGAAAAATAAAATAATCGTATGAGACAAACATTTATTTTACTGTTGAGTGTCCTATTTTCAACAACATTATGGGCCGAGTCCGTTACAGTGAGAGGAAAATTGGTATCGGCATCCGATCAGAACGGATTACCTTACGCAACTATTTCCGTTGCACGGGAGGTTGCTCCCGCCGCTGCCATAAAAAAGCTGGCCACACAGGAGAATGGAACATTCTCCACGGCACTCGATCCCGGGAAATATATCTTTACTTTCTATTTTGTGGGAATGGACCAGTTGGAAAAGCCGGTAGAGATCGGCGCCTCGCAAAAATCAGTTGATATGGGTGAAATTAAGATGACAGAGAGTTCCACAGAGCTTGACGAAATTAGTGTTACCGCCCAGGCTCCCTTAGTGAAAGTGGAGATCGATAAGCTCACCTATAATGCCAAGGATGATCCGGAGTCATCTACATCCAGTGTGTTGGACCTGTTGCGCAAGGTACCTCTTGTTACAGTGGATGGCGAGGATGAGATTCAACTGAAAGGCTCTACCAATTTTAAAATCTACCTGAACGGTAAACCTTCCAACATGATCTCCTCCAATCCATCGCAGGTATTGAAAAGTATGCCGGCCAACAGTGTGAAAGATGTGGAAGTGATCACCGATCCGGGGGCCAAGTACGATGCAGAAGGGATAGGAGGGATCATCAATATTGTCACCGACAAACGTGCCGATGATGGTTATTCCGGCTCCGTGGGTGCCAATGGCGATACCTTTGGCGGTTATGGAGGAAATGCTTACCTGGCTACCAAGTATGGTAAAGTCGGGTTTACCGGAAATGCCGGATATTACAATTTCAGGCGTCCGGCATCCGAATCCTCTTTCTTCCGGGAAGAGACCGATCCGGCCAATACCTTATCGCTCGACGGAACCAATAAAGGCAAAGGTGGGGGGCTCTATCTGAGTGGCGCACTCAGTTACGAACCCGATACGTTGAACCTCTTCAACCTGTCGGTATCCCGGTTTGGGGGAGAATATAATTCTATTGGTGCCCAGAGTGCGATTTCCCGGGGCGTACGTCCACACTCCTATGATACCCGTACAAACAGTACTTCGCAATATGGAGGGATGAACCTGTCGGCCGATTATCAGCGTAACTTCAAAAGAAAGGGGGAGATGTTGACGGTTTCTTATCGTTTCGAACGTAATCCCAACGACAGCGAATATGAAAGTGAATACAATAATGTGATAGATGACCAAAACACTTTCCACTTCCCCGACGGATACAAGCAAAAAAGTGTGAATAATGCCGGAGGTAATGAACATACCGGACAGGTGGATTATGTGAATCCGCTTAACGGAAAACATAGTATTGAAGCCGGATTGAAATATATCTTCAGGGATAATTCCAGTGAAGGAGACCACACTTTCTTTGATGTGGTTGATAAAGTGTGGAAGCCCGATTTGACCCGGAAAAACGATCTCGATCACCAGCAGAATATCACTTCGGCATACGCCGGTTATGGCTATAAAACAGGTAAGGTGGGAATGAAAGTTGGTTTACGTGCCGAGCATACCCAACAGGATATCCATTTTATGAATATGGCCCAGGATACGATTATCAAGACCAATTTCTTTGATCTTGTTCCATCGGCTACCATCTCCTACCAGTTGGGAATGACCCGTACATTGCGTGGAGGATATAATATGCGTATTTCCCGCCCGGGCATCTGGGTGTTGAATCCTTATGTCAATGATATAGACCCGAACAATATCAGTTATGGGAATCCCAATCTCGATGCCGAACAACAACATAACTTCAACATCAACTACGGCTCCTTCTCCCAAAAACTCAATTTCAATGCCACAGTAAGCTATTCATTTGCACAGAATGCGGTGACGAGTTATAGTTTTATCAGGGATGGAGTGACCCATAGTACTTACGACAATATCGGCCGCAATCATACGGTGGGAACCAACGTGTATGTGAGTTGGACTCCTACCCAGATGATCCGTACCTATCTCAATGGGGGTATAAACTATACAGATATCCAGAGTACGGAGAACAGTGAATTAAGGAACAGCGGCTTTTCGGGGCGTGCATTCGGGGGGCTTACTTTTACCTTTCCCAAAGATCTTCGGGTAGGGGTTAACGGAGGAGTGTTTACCAGCCGGGTGCAGTTGCAGACCAAACAATCGCCTTTCTATCATTACAATTTTAATGTGATGAAAAGTCTTCTTAATAAAAAACTGGATGTCTCCCTTTATGCACAGAGTCTTTTCTCCAAATACAGGGAATTTTCTTCCACAACCACCGGAGACGGATTCACTCAAAAGAACAAATTCCTGAATCCCATGCGTAGCATTAACCTGAGTGTTACTTACCGCTTTGGCGATTTGAAATCTTCGATGAAAAGGGTACAGCGCACCATAAGTAATGATGATGTCATGCAGAATCAGGATGGCGGCTCTCAAGGAGGCGGCACTCCGGCACAAGGGGGGAGCCAATAGGTTTTGTACCTTGTCATTTCTTTTTCCTGTCCCGATTGATTATCTTTGCTCAATGATAGCAAAAGTGTATGAGAATTGATATTATTACCGTACTTCCCGGAATAATTGAAGGAGCGCTCCATACCAGTATTCTGAAGCGGGCTCAGGAAAAAGGACTGGTCGAGTTCGGACTGCATAACCTACGGGACTACACGCTTGATAAACATAAGCGTGTGGATGATTATCCGTTTGGCGGAGAGGCCGGCATGGTTATGCAGATAGAGCCTATCGACAGGGTTATCAGTTATCTGAAATCGCAACGGGACTATGATGAGGTGATCTTCACTACCCCCGATGGGGAACAATTTACCCAGTCCGCCGCCAATGAACTTTCCCTGAAAGAAAATATTATTATTCTTTGCGGGCATTATAAGGGAGTTGATTACCGGGTAAGGGAACACCTTGTCACGAGGGAGATCTCCATTGGTGATTTTGTGCTTACAGGAGGAGAACTGGTCGCCGCCATGATTGCAGATGCCGTTGTCCGCGTTATTCCCGGAGCTATCGGTGATGAACAGTCCGCTTTATCCGACTCATTCCAGGACGGACTCCTTGCACCACCGGTGTATACCCGTCCCGCTGAGTACAAGGGCTGGAAAGTGCCTGATGTCTTGTTGTCGGGGCATGAACGGAAAATAGAGGAATGGCGTTACGAACAGGCGGTGGAACGCACCCGGAGATTGAGACCGGACTTACTTCGATAGTTGTTCAGTTGTTATTCGTGAAAATTTGGGATGTCGGATATCGGATTTAGGACGTAAATAATTCCCAAATCCCAAATCCCAAATCCCAAAATATTCGGTAGTTATTCTGTGTAAGCCAAATATTTTTATACCTTTCGATAAGATAGGATGCGCTTCGGAAATCTTTTGATAATAAACTCTCACGATTTCTCTCAGCTTTCACTATCTTTGTAGAAAAACCGGATTAAGTATGAAGGGAATCGTTCTAGCCGGAGGATCCGGCACAAGGTTATACCCCATTACGAAAGGGATATCGAAGCAACTACTTCCCATTTTCGATAAACCTATGATCTATTATCCTATTTCTGCGCTGATGTTAGCGGGGATCAGGGATATTCTTATTATCTCCACTCCGGTCGACCTGCCAGGATTCGAACGGTTGCTCGGTGATGGTTCTGACTATGGTGTCCATTTCAGTTATGCCGAACAACCTTCTCCGGACGGATTGGCACAGGCTTTTATTATCGGAGAAAATTTCATTGGCGATGATGCTGTATGTTTGGTGCTGGGTGATAATATTTTCTACGGACAGGGATTTCCCGCCATGTTGCAAAAAGCCGTAAAGGATGCTGAAAAGGAAGGGATAGCAACCATCTTCGGTTATAATGTGACTAATCCACAACGTTACGGTGTGGCTGAAATAGATCCTGCGGGGAGGGTCTTGAATATAGAAGAGAAGCCTGTTGAACCAAAGTCGAATTGGGCGGTTACAGGGCTTTATTTTTATCCTAACCGGGTTGTAAAGATTGCGAAACAGGTCAAACCATCGGCACGTGGAGAGTTGGAAATTACTTCCGTCAATCAGGCTTTTCTTGAAGAGAGACAGTTACAGATGCAGCTCTTTGGACGAGGTTTTGCCTGGCTTGATACAGGAACTCACGATTCCCTCTCGGAAGCATCTACCTTTATCGAGGTATTGGAGAAACGGCAAGGGTTAAAGATATCCTGCCTTGAAGAGATTTCCTGGAGGAACGGTTGGATTACCAATGAGCAATTGACGGAAATCGGGATGTCGATGAAGAATAACCCATACGGGCAATACCTGCTTCGATTGGTGTAAGAAAGGTGGGGAAGTGTCTGGGTAGTGAGATGAATAAGAGATGGAAGATTGTAGGTTATAGGAGAAAAGAATTAGTAATTGCTAATTCACATAAGTGTTTATATGCATATAGTAGAGACAAAGATAGAAGGGGTTGTGATCATTGAGCCGGACGTGTATAGTGATGAGCGCGGTTATTTTTTTGAATCGTTTTCTCAGAGAGAGTTTGAAGAGAAAGTGTGTAAAACCGTTTTTGTACAGGACAATGAGAGTTTGTCGGGATATGGAGTTGTGAGAGGATTGCATTTTCAGAGACCACCCTATGAACAAGCTAAATTGGTACGTGTGGTGAAAGGAAAAGTGTTGGATGTAGCGGTGGATATTCGTAAGGATTCTCCTACATACGGGAAACATATATCGATAGAACTTTCCGAAGAGAATAAGCGCCAGATCTTTATTCCCCGGGGTTTTGCCCATGGTTATGCCGTGCTGGCCGGAGAGACTATTTTCCAGTATAAATGCGATAATTATTATGCGCCGGATTATGAAGATGCAATCCTTTGGAATGATCCGAAGTTAGGTATCGACTGGTGTTTACCCTTTGAAGATATCATTCTTTCGGAAAAAGATCGTCGAAACCCACCTTTCTAATTACTAATTTCCAATTACAAATTACTAATTGTTTATTACCGGTTACATATGGGCGGCTTCCAATTGCTAATTACCAATTTTCAATTTTCAACATAGTACGTAAATAACCCGAGGGAGGAATAATTCAAACATGGCAAAAAAAAATATACTGATCACTGGAGGTGCCGGTTTTATCGGTTCTCATGTAGTACGATTGTTTGTTAATCAATATCCCGATTGTCAGATTATCAACCTTGATAAACTCACTTATGCAGGGAATCTGGCTAATCTGAAAGATATAGAAGGGAAACCCAATTACAGGTTTCTGAAAGCAGATATTTGCGATTTCGAAAAGATGAAAGAGGTTTTCACTGGTTTTGGAATTACCGATGTGATCCATCTGGCAGCCGAAAGCCATGTAGACCGTTCTATTACCGATCCCTTTTCCTTTGCCAAGACGAATGTGTTGGGAACCCTTAATTTATTGCAGGCGGCAAAAGAAAGTTGGGAAGGTGCATACTCAGACAGGCTCTTTTATCATGTTTCCACCGATGAGGTGTATGGAGCCCTGAAGTTCGATGGAACCCTTTTCACCGAGGAGACCCGATATGATCCGCATAGCCCCTATTCGGCATCAAAGGCCGCATCTGATCACTTCGTCAGGGCTTATCACGACACATACGGTTTGCAGACCATTATTTCCAATTGTTCTAATAATTATGGTCCTAATCAGTTCCCTGAGAAATTGATCCCGTTGTTTATCCATAATATCCGTCAAAATAAGCCGTTACCTGTCTACGGAAAGGGAGAGAACGTGAGAGATTGGCTTTACGTAGAGGACCATGCACGTGCCATCGATCTTATCTTTCACAAAGGAAAGGTGGGAGATACCTATAATATTGGTGGTTTTAACGAGTGGAAAAATATCGATCTGATCCGGGTAATTATCAAAACCGTAGATCGCTTGCTGGGAAGGGAGGAAGGCACATCAGAAAAACTGATTACTTACGTTACCGACCGGGCGGGTCATGATTTGCGTTATGCTATCGATGCAACCAAAATCAAGAACGAACTCGGATGGGAGCCTTCTCTCCAGTTTGAGGAAGGTATCGAGAAAACCGTACAATGGTATATAGAGAATCAGGAGTGGCTCGATGACATTGCCAGTGGCGCCTATCAGGACGTTTGCGGTGATTAATCTATCTCTTCGAACCTGGCGGTAAAGAACCGTAGTTGTTTGGGTTCATATACAAAGCGGAGCCCTTTGATGCTTTCTTTTTTCTGATAGAGTGATTGAACGGCTTCTGCTACCAGATCCATATGGCGGTAAGTGTAGACACGGCGGGGAATAGTGAGTCGTACCGTCTCTAGTTTAGGTCGGTGATGTTCACCCGTATCTTTATTACGTCCGGCGGAGACTATACCCCGCTCCATGCTACGTACGCCCGATTCCACATAAAGGTTGGCTGCGAGGCTCTGCGCCGGGAACTGATCCTGGGTGAGGTGCGGGCAGAAACGCCCGGCATCCAGAAACACAGCATGCCCGCCGGTGGGCTCGATCATCGGGATACCTGCCTCCCGCAGCTTTTCACCCAGGTATCGCACCTGTTTTACACGGTGTTCTATATATTCATACTGCAGCGACTCCTTCAAGCCGATCGCCATTGCTTCCATATCGCGTCCGGCCATTCCTCCGTATGAGGGCATCCCTTCATATACTACCACCAACTCCTTTGCCTCCGCGAAAAGATCGTCGTCATTCAAACATAAAAATCCGCCGATGTTCACTAAGCAATCCTTCTTGCCACTCATGGTACATCCGTCGGCATAACTGAACATCTCCCGTACGATCTCTTTGATGGATATGTCGCTATAACCATTCTCCTGCTCCTTGATGAAAAAAGCATTCTCCACACAACGGGTAGCATCATAAAACAGTTTGATACCATAACGGGAGGTCAACTTCCGTACCTCTTTCATATTTTTCATGGATACCGGTTGACCACCGGCCAGGTTGACCGTTACGGCAAGACATACATAGGCGATATTTTCAGCCCCTTTTTCGTCGATCAGCTTTTGCAGTTTAGTCAGGTCGATATCTCCTTTAAACGGGATGTTCAGCGAAGCATCATGTGCTTCGTCGCGGATGATATCGATAAAGATCCCGCCGTTGCGTTCCTGATGATAACGGGTAGTGGTGAAGTACATGTTACCAGGCACGTATTGTCCCGGTTTGATGGTGATCTGCGATAGCAGGTTTTCCGCTCCTCTTCCCTGGTGAGTCGGGACTACGTACTTGAATCCGAATATATCCTGTACCGTCTCTTCGAGATGACGGAAATTACGACTACCGGCATAGGCTTCATCACCCATCATCATGCCTGCCCATTGACGATCGCTCATCGCATTGGTTCCACTGTCGGTCAGCAGGTCGATATATACATCGTCACTCGGGATAAGGAAGGTATTGAATCCCGCTTCTCTGATCACTCTTTCCCGTTCTTCACGTGGGATCATTTTGACAGGCTCTATCGATTTGATACGGAAAGGCTCTGCCGGATAGCTGGTTAGATTCATATTTGTGTCTTTTTAATGGTTTTTCCTTTACAAATATAATGAAAGCCGAGAGAAAAACCAAGCTTGCTTGAGTTTTTTTGAGGCGCATCCAGGGTCAACGCATAAAAAAATCAGAAAAGACAGTGTTATCAACAATTTATCCGTCTGGTTGTTAATAACTTGTGTTGTTTTGAGGCAATGTAAATGCGTATCTTTGCCTCAAAAAAGACATGACAAGTCCAGCCACTTCTTTGCACCGGTATTTTGAGTGCATTCCCGACCACCGAATCAACAGGAACAAGAAACACCTGCTATCCGACATCATAATCCTGTCGATACTCGCCGTTATTTGTGGGGCGGAATCGTGGGATTCAATTGAACTTTTCGGCAAGACAAAACTTTCATTCCTGAAAACGTTCCTCAAACTGCCCAACGGTATCCCCTCACACGATACGATTAACAGGGTGTTTTCCAGTTTACGTCCACGTCTTTTTGAAGAAGCTTTCATCAAATGGGTTGATTCTTTAAAGGATGAGCATATCACAAAAGAGGTTATCAGCTTGGACGGCAAGTGTATAAAAGGGTCCAAAGACAGCTTTCATGAAAAGAACCCCATCTACATGGTCAGCGCCTGGGCATCAGAAAACCAATTGGTCCTGGGCCAACTCAAGGTGGATGAGAAAAGCAATGAGATCACGGCCATCCCGTTATTGCTGGACCTGCTTGACATAGAAGGAAGCATTATTACCATAGATGCCATTGGTACCCAAACGAAGATTGCTGAAAAAATCATAGAAAATAAAGCGGATTATATCCTTTCGGTCAAGGGTAACCAGAAAGAGCTTTTGTCCCAGGTGGAGGACAGTTTCAACCGGCATAATCCGGACTCGGTCGATCAGGTGACGGAAAAAGGGCACGGACGGATTGAAACACGTACCTGTGAAATTATCTCGAACCTGGGTTTCATCGACAACAGGGAACACTGGAAAGGACTCAAGACGATTGTCAGGATTACTGCCCACAGGGACACGGGTAAAAAACAGGAGACCGAAACCCGTTTCTACATTAGCAGTGTCATTGACCAAGCAGCAAACTTCAACACTTTTATACGTCAGCACTGGGGCATTGAAAACAAACTCCACTGGACATTGGACATGGTTTTTGACGAAGACCGGCAAAGGAAAAGGGCGAAGAACTCCGCCCAAAACTTTTCCTTCATCAGAAAAATAGCACTCAACCTTCTAAAACAAGACACATCGAAGGGTTCTTTGGTTTCAAAACGTCTCAAGGCCGGGTGGGATGACAACTTTTTGCTACAGTTGTTGAAAATTTAAATGCGTTGACCCTGAGGCGCATCTTATATTCTTTAAATGTAGTGAAAATAAATTTAAGGTGAAAAAACTACTGCCCGGCGCTACCTGGCACGAAAATATTTTAACCCTGAATGTACCATTCATACATCCTCTTCACACCTTCATCAACATCGACAGTATGTTTCCATCCTAATGTGTTTAATCTGGAAACATCAGTCAACTTTCTCATGGTGCCGTCGGGTTTTGAAGTATCGAAAGTTATCTCTCCCGTATAACCGATGGTTTTTCTGATCAATGCGGCCAGATCGCGGATGCTGATTTCTTTTCCGGTGCCGATATTGATATGACAATTCCGTATCTCGGTTTTCCCCTTCGCCAGATCCGGAAAATCCACATTCTCCATAATATAGACAGAGGCGTCGGCCATATCTTCACTCCAGAGGAATTCCCGCAATGGTTTTCCACTTCCCCATAATTCGACCCGTTCCTTATTGATGCCGTACTTCCGGAGTTTACTTTCCATATCCTGCTGCGTGCTGTTACCCGAAATTCCCTCTACCGGGCGCCGGGTAAGATCCTGCCTGACAGTGTTCCAGTCATCGTTCATCAACGCTTTTGCCAGATGGATCTTGCGGATCATTGCAGGCAATACATGGCTCTTTTCAAGGTCGAAATTATCGTTCGGCCCGTAGAGGTTTGTAGGCATCACCGCGATATAGTTGGTGCCATATTGGATATTAAAGCTCTCGCACATTTTTAATCCTGCGATTTTGGCGATGGCGTAAGGTTCATTAGTATATTCCAGCGGCCCGGTAAGCAACGCCTCCTCAGATATAGGTTGTGGTGCTTCCCGGGGATAAATGCAGGTGCTGCCAAGGAAAAGGAGTTTCCTGACATTATGCCGGAAACTCTCTCCTATGACATTATTCTGGATTTGCAGATTGCGATATATAAAATCGGCCCGGTAAGTGTTGTTGGCGACAATACCACCCACGTAGGCCGCAGCAAGAATTACAAACTCGGGCTTTTCCCTGTCAAAAAAAGATTTTACAGCTCCGGCATCCAGCAGGTCTAATTCCTGATGGGATTGACCTATTAGGTGGGTATATCCTTTCGATTGCAGGTTTCGCCAAATGGCCGATCCCACCAATCCGCGATGGCCGGCGACATATATCTTACTGTTTTTATCCATGATCAGTTTCTTTCATTTACTTATTACGAAGTCAGGTCTCAATCTACGGGGAGAGTTTTCTCACAGTCTCCATGTCGTTTTTCACCATTCGTCTGACCAGTTCTTCGAATGATGTTTTTCGTGGATTCCATCCCAACAGGGTTTTGGCTTTGGTAGGGTCTCCCAATAATTTCTCTACTTCCGCCGGACGGTAATATCTTGGATCGACTTCCACCAATATACGCCCTGTAGCCATATCTATTCCTTTTTCGGCGGCGCCTTCCCCTTCCCATCGCAGCGCTATTCCCGCTTCGGCGAATGCAAGCGTACAGAATTCCCGTACGCTGTGCATCTCACCCGTGGCGATCACGAAATCTTCCGGTACCTCATGTTGCAGCATCAACCACATACATTCCACATAATCGGGCGCATAACCCCAGTCGCGTTTCGCATCCAGGTTCCCCATGTACAGTTTATCCTGAAGATTTTGTGCGATACGGGCGGCCGCCAGTGAAATTTTCCGGGTGACAAATGTTTCTCCCCTGCGTTCGCTCTCGTGATTGAACAAAATACCATTCACCGCGAACATTCCGTATGACTCCCGGTAATTCTTCGTAATCCAGTATCCATACAGTTTCGCCACCCCGTAAGGGCTGCGGGGATAGAAGGGAGTAGTTTCCTTTTGGGGTATTTCCTGTACCAATCCATATAGTTCGGAGGTAGAAGCCTGATAAATGCGTGTCGTCTTTTCTAATCCCAGTATCCTCACGGCCTCCAACAGTCGCAGGGTTCCCACTGCATCGGTTTCAGCCGTATATTCGGGCACGTCGAAACTTACCTTCACATGGCTCTGTGCGGCCAGGTTGTATATCTCGTCGGGTTGAATATGCTGGATGATACGGATAAGAGAACTGGAGTCGGTCATATCGGCATAGTGCAGATTGATGAGGCGCCGTTGTTTCATATCGCGGATCCACTCATCAAGGTAGAGGTGTTCTATCCTGCCGGTATTGAAGGAGGATGAACGTCTCAATGTGCCATGTACTTCATATCCTTTCTCCAGAAGTAATTCGGCAAGATAAGAACCGTCCTGGCCGGTAATTCCGGTAATTAGTGCTTTCTTCATTCCTGTTTTAATTTAGGCTGATATTATATGCAACGCTGATACCCGGCGTGAAGAAACTCTTTTTGCGGATAGCACTCTCTTTACCAGCGAATCCCATATCGCAGTATATGGAAAAATTGAACTGTTGCACGGCATAACCGGCTATGGGTGAGAAAGCCAATCCGGCATAGCTGGCGCCGAATACGGCCCCGATACGCGGTTCCACGAAAAAACCGTCCGAGATACCTTCTTGGGTGAAACGATAGCCCGCCAGCGGCATGATATAGTTGAATGCATCGTCGGCATCATTCTTGATGCTGGAAAGAATTTTACCTTCCCCGTAAGGATTGTTGAAAGCTTTTACACTCAAAGAGATGTAATTATTGGAGTTGAGCGAAAGCAGGTTGTCCTGGGTGAGCCAGCCGATAGTACCGCCCAAGCCGAATTTCTTGTCGCGGCTTGTGTTCGCTACTAAACCGGCATCGACCGAAATATTAATATAGTTGGTTTCCTGTGCTTCTGCCGACTGGATAGTCAGTGCGGCAAGCAGAATGATAATAAAAATTGTTCGTTTCATTTTATTCTAATTTATAAGGTGACTAATCGAATTATGGTTGCATCCATAAAATGCAAATATAGTGAGTTAATTCTGTTCCGGCTCCATTCTGTGCCGCAAAAATCACTATATTTGCACTCAATTCTTTTAAAAAATATTCGAATGAACCAAGACAGGCAGATCGCAGAGATCATAGGGAAAGAGCGTGAGCGGCAGTTGAAAGGTATTGAACTGATTGCCTCCGAAAATTTTGTGAGTGACCAGGTGATGCAGGCCATGGGGTCGGTATTGACCAATAAATATGCTGAGGGCTATCCCGGAAGACGCTATTATGGCGGATGTGAGGTGGTGGATATGAGTGAGCAACTGGCTATTGACAGGCTGAAGGAGTTGTTCGGTGCTGAATGGGCTAATGTCCAACCTCATTCCGGTGCACAGGCAAATGCCGCTGTGTTCCTAGCTTGTTTGAAGGCCGGTGATAAATTCCTTGGTTTGAACCTCTCGCACGGGGGACACCTGACACATGGATCTCCGGTCAATTTTTCAGGATTGATGTTCCAACCGGTGGAATATAATGTACGTGAAGACAATCAACAGATCGATTATGATCAACTTGAAGAGACGGCACGTAAAGAAAGCCCTAAACTGATCATTGCCGGAGCGTCTGCCTATTCCCGTGAATGGGATTATGACCGTATCCGCAAGGTGGCCGATGAAATCGGCGCAATTTTTATGGTCGATATGGCACATCCGGCTGGATTGATCTCTGCCGGATTACTCGAGAATCCGGTGAAATATGCCCATATTGTCACCTCCACAACGCATAAAACCCTACGAGGTCCGCGTGGGGGTGTGATCCTGATGGGGAAAGATTTTGAAAACCCCTGGGGTATCACCACCCCGAAAGGAGAGGTAAAAATGATGTCGGCTCTTCTGGATTCAGCCGTATTCCCCGGTATGCAGGGCGGCCCACTGGAGCATGTGATCGCCGCGAAGGCGGTTTCTTTCTACGAAGCGTTACAGCCCGAATACAAAATCTACCAGGCGCAGGTAAAGAAGAATGCCGCCCGGATGGCGCAGGCGTTTTTAGACAAGGGATATAAGGTGGTATCCGGAGGAACGGATAACCATATCATTTTGGTGGATCTGCGAACCAAATTCCCCGATCTTACCGGTAAAGTAGGTGAGAGGGTATTGGTGGAAGCCGACATCACTGTCAACAAAAATATGGTACCCTTCGATAGCCGTTCCCCTTTCCAGACGTCGGGATTGCGTTTCGGGACACCTGCCATCACCACCCGTGGGGCAAAGGAAGACTTGATGGGTGAGATCGTGGAGATGATCGATACCGTGCTTTCGGCTCCGGAAAACGACAGAACAATTGCGTCGGTGCGTGAAAAGGTCAATGCCACCATGCGGCAATATCCGCTCTTCGCCTGGTAATTTTTTAGAGTGACGAGTGTGATTCGATCAGGCTGATTGAGAAATGAGCGATGAGGAATAGTTTGAACTGTTTCTCATTTTTGTTTACATTTGCGAAAAACTTGCAACTTGGAAGGTGATAAAAATTTGCAATAAAAATACTATACTGCATAAAAAGAGTATGTTAAATCAATTATATTGCAGCGGAAAGAAGAACGTGATCTGGAACGTATAGTACGTAACAATAATGAGTATTCTTCAGACTGACATAAAATTCGTTCCCGGTGTTGGACCCAAAAGGGCAGAGATCCTCAATAAGGAGATCAATCTCTTCACGGTCGGTGACCTGCTGAGGTGGTATCCCTACCGCTATATTGACAGGAGCAGGATTTATTATATCCACGAGATCGATAACTCGATGGCCTATATTCAGTTGAAAGGGAGGATCACTGCGTTCGAATCCTTTGGCGAGGGACGTCGCAGACGGTTGGTAGCACACTTTACCGACGGTACCGGTTTTGTGGATCTGGTCTGGTTCCAGGGGATACGGTTTATAGAAGGGAAGTACAAACTCAATCAGGAATATGTAGTTTTTGGTAAGCCCACCCTGTTCAATGGCAAGTGGAATATCGCCCATCCCGATATCGATCCTTTTATGAATGAGTCGGATCGCCCTGAAGGGTTGATGGCAATGTATAACACCACGGAGAAGATGAAGAACCACTATCTTAACTCCAGGGCGATGCAGAAGATCATCGACAATGCTTTCGGGTTGATTAAAGAGCGGCTACCGGAAACACTTTCGTCCGATGTAGTGAAAGAGGTCAAGCTGATGCCGTTCCATGACGCGTTGGAGAATATTCATTTTCCGAAATCAGCTCCTTTATTACGTGATGCGGAGTATCGCCTGAAATTTGAAGAGCTCTTCTATATCCAGCTTAATATTGTTCGTTATGCCTCGGAAAGGAAAGGGAAGTTGAACGGTTTTATCTTCAGGAGAGTGGGGGATCATCTCAATTCGTTTTATAAGCAAAAACTTCCGTTCCCTTTGACCAACGCACAGAAAAGGGTAATTAAAGAGATCAGGAAAGATACCGCATCAGGGAAACAGATGAACCGTCTGCTGCAGGGAGATGTAGGTAGCGGTAAGACGTTGGTGGCGATCATGTGCATGCTGATTGCGCTTGATAACGGTTACCAGTCCTGCCTGATGGCGCCGACCGAGATCCTGGCGTCGCAGCATCTTGAAACGTTTAGCGAGATGCTCTCGGGAATGGACTTGAGGGTGGAGTTGCTGACCGGTTCCACGAAGAAGAAGGAACGGGACGAGATCCATGCCGGCCTCCAATCGGGTGAGGTTGACATCCTTATCGGAACGCATGCCTTGATTGAAGATACCGTGCAGTTCAATAATCTCGGGTTTGTAGTGATCGATGAGCAGCATCGTTTCGGGGTGGCGCAACGGGCAAAATTATGGACAAAAAACAATCAGCCGCCACATGTGCTGGTGATGACCGCCACTCCTATTCCCCGTACGCTGGCAATGACGGTTTACGGCGATTTGGATGTGTCGGTGATCGACGAACTACCGCCGGGCAGGAAGCCGGTACAAACGCTTCACCGGTACGATAAGAAACGGGGTGCACTTTATGAGTTTATCCGTGAGCAGATCCGTGTGGGCCGGCAGGCATATATCGTTTATCCATTGATTGAAGAGAGTGAAAAGCTCGACCTGAAGAATCTGGAGGAAGGATACCTGCATGTCAAGGAAGCTTTCCCCGAGTTCAACGTCTGTAAGATGCACGGACGAATGAAGCCTGCCGAAAAAGATGAAGTAATGCGGCGGTTCGTGGTCAATGAAGCGCAGATCATGGTATCTACAACTGTAATTGAAGTTGGTGTGAATGTACCTAATGCCAGTGTAATGGTGATCGAAAGTGCGCAGCGATTCGGTCTCTCGCAATTGCATCAGTTGCGGGGGCGGGTAGGGCGGGGAGCCGACCAGTCCTATTGTGTACTGATAACACCTTATGAAATATCATCCGATACCCGTAAGCGGATGGAGATCATGACCGAAAGTAATGATGGATTTGTCATTGCCGAAGCCGACCTGAAGCTGCGGGGCCCGGGCGATCTGGAAGGAACCCAACAGAGCGGTATCCCTTTCGACCTCAGGATTGCTGATCTGGTAAAAGACAGTAATATTCTATATCTTACCCGGGAGATTGCGGAAGACCTTATTGAAAAGGACCCTAAACTGGAACAACCGGAGCATCTGGTATTAAAGCAACAATTGGGCCGTTTGGGTGGAAACCGCTACGAATGGGGAAGGATCAGTTGAAATATTTCATGATAATAATCGGATCTAAAGTATTATGATGCCGACCGCTATGTAATTGATACGAGAGGTCAGAAAATAAAATAGGAAGAATTAAAAAATTCCTCCTATTTTCAATCAATTAAACTACCAGTTAGTGTTTAGCCCACCAAAGCGGTGTTAACACAGCATCGGGACCACCCAGCAATTCCACGGCTTTTTTATATCCTTCAGGATTACTGTTTTCAAGTGAAGCCGGATATTTAAGACGCTGCGGGAAAAATGCACGTTGTTGTGTCGTCTTCACATTGTCCTTAGTTAATGCGGGTAAGTCGGTCAACGGATTTTCAACTACCATGTTTTCAAAGAATGGAAGACCCAAACGACGATAATCATTCCATGTTTCAAGTGGTAACCACGGGTTCTGGGCAATGAACTTTTGGGTGATGATCTTAGTCATGTGATCGTTCAGCGCTTTACCGTAGGATGTTTGGCTCGCCACCGGGTATGTATAAGCATATTTGGCGGGTTGCTTGGTGTAACCGTTTATAATATCCACCTCAACCGTCGAGGGTGGTTCTGTAGTATGATCCCATTTTACAGAGGTTCCAACGCGGTTATAATCGGTAGATGCGATATACGAATCATAGAACTTATCAATCCCATGGTATTCCAAATTTGCTTTTATTCCCCTCTCATAGGCCTCTTTAGCAGCTACAGGTGTTGTCCAACCTCTTACGGAAGCTTCTGCCAATAAGAAATAAGTTTCCCAGGCGGCAAAGAATACACGTCTTTGTGAATGGTTCCTGTACTTTTTAACAAGGATTGGGTTGTAAAGGGAACCGATTACCTGATTCATAGCAGACATATCACCCCAACTTCCCCCGGGCATCGTATTCCAGGTAAACGCAAGATTTATTTTGGCTATTTCCTCTTTCTGGTCTTTGTCGGCGAAAATAGACCTTTCAATAGGGCCTAAGTCATCTTCTGATGTAAATTGAGCGTTAGAGTTACTGAAATCACCCGGGATAGAGTAAAGTTGATATGCCCTGGGATCAATAGAGTAATGGAGTCCATCGAAAACAAAACCGATTGAAGGATCGTTCGTGTAGGTGGAAAATTGGTTTTGATATCTAACACCCATATATCCCTGGGGTTTAATGTAAGAGGAATAGGAAGCGTCCAACTGGTCTGCTGATTTTATACCACCTAAGTTAATCATAAGGTTGTTAAGCGTATTACTCATCAATAAAGCGTTCCACGGTCTGGACATAACTCCTGCAAGAGGATCCCATCCATCACGTTCCTGTACAGAAAACATATCTCCTGCTTCAAGGATAAGTGCACCTTGTGCAGCATCTTCAAACTCAGATTTTGCTTTTGCTTCGTCCACTTCCGATAAACGCATTGCAAGGCGCATACGCATTGAGTTGGCATATTTGATCCATTTTGAGAAATTGAATTCATATGCACGGTCAAATTTTTTATCCACGTCCTGGGGTGTTACATTCACATCTATATTGGCTGCCGCGTCTTTCAGTTCGTCAAGCAGGAAATAATACACATCCTTAACGCTTGAAAATTCCGGATTGGTTCCTTTGAAAGCTTCAATGGGAAGTGGACCAAAGTTATCGGAAAACTCACTCATTAGATATGCTCTCCAAATACGAGCCACCTCTTTGAGGTTTTTAGCCATCTGACGGTCATATTCTACCGCAAAATCATCTTTTTCAATTTGCTTTTCGGCCAAATCCACTGCTTGTGTGGCCGATCTCATCCATTCGGATACATAACGATAGTAATCGGAACTCCAATCGTTGTTGTATGTTCCCAGGTTGATGCCGCCCGAACGATCTTGCCGTCCGGCCCGTCTCCAGTACAATACGAAAGCCCGTTCCGCAATGTGCGGATCTTGTTGGGCATCGGTGATCGCTTTATTTAATATGTATTGCACCTTAATGTCATCCTCATTCGCTGCATTGGGATCTTTGTTTATGTCCTCAAAATCGGAACAAGCACCCAATAACATGATTGCAGCTAAAAACGTATATAATATTTGCCTTTTTTTCATTGTTGTTGTCATTTTAATTTATTAGAAACCGAATGTTACGTTAAAAAGGAATGTCCGTGAAGTAGGAGGAGCCGTATTTTCAAAACCTACGGCGTTAGTGCCAATGGCAAATACCGACTCGGGATCTACTCCTTTGAGATGACTCTTAAGCATTAACGCGTTGTTTACAGAAACTCCCATTCTTAATCTGGTAAATGGAGTATTGGTCAATAATGAACGGTTAAAGTCGTAATTTAACTGTACGTTACGCAGGCGTATATTTGTTGCATCGTAAATATTTGCTTCGGAAATACCGAGATTTCCGGTCGCTGTAGTTACACGTTCCCAATACTGCTGGGGTGTTACCTGCGTTGTATTTACCTGATATTGCTGGTTGTTATCAAGATAAACTCCTTCCACGACAAATTCTTCACGTTTTCCATTGGGTGCTGTTACAGCCGCTGTTCCGGCACTTTGCAGGTACAAGTTTGTAGCAGAAAAAATATCTCCTCCGATACGTGCATCAATAAGGAAGCTAAATGAAAAACCTTTATACTGGAAAGAGTTGGTTAATCCGATTAATACATCGGCTTGCTGATCTCCGACTTTTTCGCTTTCCGTGGTTCCGAGCGGAAGTCCATTTCCGTCCACGATCAATTTCCCATAATGCGGGCTATTTTCGTCGGTAACCCTTCTGAATTTTGTCCCGTAAATTTCGCCATAAGCCCCTCCTGCCGTAGCATAGACCTTAAGGTTGTCATAACCTCCCAATTCATAGAGTGTTACGTCGTCCGTCAGTTCTATGATCGTATTTTTATTTTTGGAAATATTAGCCTGTATGTTCCATGCAAAATCTTTTGTTTCCACCGGACGGGCATTGATCATTAACTCAATCCCCTGGTTTTGGATGTTACCTGCATTGATTTTTCTAAAGTTGTATCCACTCAACGGGTCCATCGGCAGGTTCAGTAATTGACGATGTGCATTCGACTTGTACCAGGCGAAATCAAATCCCAGGCGATTATTGAAAAAGCGGAGTTCGGTTCCTGCTTCCCACGACGAAATTAACTCACTGCGTACGGTAGGATCATACAATGTATTATTGGTTCCGGCTGTCGCGTTATTTTCAGGGTCTTTACCAATGCTATAAGTATTGTAAAGCTGATAGGGGTCGAGGTCGTTACCTACCTGTGCGAAAGATGCACGTACTTTGGCATAGGTAAACCATGACGGCATGCCCTTTCCTTCAGTGTTCAACATGTCGCTTATTACCCAGGAGGTGCTGATTGAGGGATAGAAAAACGATCGGTTATCCGGATGCAGCGTAGAAGACCAGTCGTTTCTGAAAGTCCCATCGATAAACAAATATCCGCCGTAATTCAACTGTGCGGTACCATACACTGAGTTGATCTTCTTTTCATTATATTCACGTTCGGCATCCAGTTTGTTTTTTGAATTGCCGAATGTGAAAAGATTAAGAACAAGTAATTCATCCGGTCCAGCGGTTATTCCGGTTTTTTTCCGGTGCATAAGGTTACCTCCCAATGAACCTCCGAGTCCCCATTTACCAAAAACATTGTCTTTTTGCGCAGAAAGGAGGGCACTAAAATTATTTTCGAAGAATTTATCTTGTCCGAAGCTATAACGTCCGGTATCGGAGAGTGGGCTTCTTCCGTATGTCCTGTTATCATATTCAGTAAAATACATATCAGTTCCCCCTTTGATTTCCCCGTTTAACCAGTCGGTAAATTGATATTTCAACGAACCCTGCATTAAGAAACGTTCACGAACATCATTGCTCAATCTGTATTTAGTCAACCAGTAAGGATTGATTTGAGGAGTGGTGCCCCCTTGATACCAGACCATTCTTCCCTGCTCATTTATCGGATTACTGAAATCACGGATATCGAGAGAACGGGGCAAAGCATACATCGTGAAGAATGGATTTGATGCGTTTCTTCCCCCGACCGGACGATTACGGGCATCGGTTGAAATGTATTGTATTTTGGCATCCGTACTCCAGCGGTCATCCGGTCCGAATTGAGTGGTTGCACGCATTGTCAGATTCGTACGACTCAGGTCTGCTCCCGGAATTTTACTCCAGTCATCGGTCCGTCCCAGTGAGGTATATACGGATACATTGTTATATTGCTGTGAGAAAGCGATGTTCTCTGTCAGATTGATACCCGGTTTATTGAAATAATTGTTGATGTTGTCATAAGCCTGCATTCTTGCTGTTTCACCGTTCCATTTTGTATATTCCTGACCGGTGATTTCGGGACCCCAACTGAGTGGCGACAATTGGTCGTAAGCACCCTGACTCCCCTGACCGAACGTGTTTTGCAATTCAGGGTTCATGAAAATAGATTCGGCAGATATTGAAGAAGAAACTGTGATTCCCAATCCGTCCGTTTTTCGCCCGCTTTTAGTGGTGATTAAGATCACACCATTTCCTGCACGCGACCCGTAAAGTGCGGCAGCTGATCCTCCTTTCAATACGGTCATACTCTCAATGTCTTCAGGATTAATATCTGATAAACCGTTACCCATGTCGGCACTGGGATTCCAATAGTCGTTGTTTTTAGCCCCGGTAAAGTTATCCATAGGTACGCCATCTACCACGATCAACGGTTGGTTCAGGTTTGTAACCGAATTGTTCCCACGGATCACAATTTTAGAAGAACCGCCGGGGCCGTTGTTGGACCGGATGACTTGTAATCCCGATATTTTTCCGGAGAGGGCATTGGCTACGTTTAATTCGCGTGCAGCCACAATGTCTTCGCCTTTTACCTCCTGAATAGCGTATCCTAATGCTTTTTTGTCACGTCTGATACCCAGAGCCGTTACAACAACTTCGTCCAGCAATTCGGAATCTTCGTTGAGTGTAACGTTTATAGTTGTGCGCCCGTTCACGGCAACTGTTTGCGTTTGTAATCCCACATAGCTGAACACTAAGCTGGCATCTGCAGGCACATTAGGCAATGTGAAATTTCCATCGATATCGGTTACTGTACCTTGTGAAGTATTCCCCTCCACGACTACGGTGGCTCCGATAACCGGTTCATTATACGAGTCTGTTACAACTCCGCGGATTGTCAGGTTTTGTGCAGAAACGGTAAATACGTACATACACAAAAGGAACATGAACAATCCTTTCAAACTCTTAAAGTTCTTCATTTTCATTCTTATTGTTTTAATCAATTAATAATTAAATATTGTTTATATTACAAAAAAATAAACTGCAACACAGAAAAACTGTCTTGTCTTTAAAAACATTACCTTATACTTCGATTATCAGAAAAGAGACAGTTGTGATTTTTATTCCGGACTTATCTTGACGCCAAAAAAGTTTTCCACCCATTAATATATTATAATATATAAATTTGCGCAAAAATAGAAAATATATTTTTATTCTAAACTATCAAATTGACATTTTAACAGCCTATAAATAGATAATATATCCTATTAAAAAAAATCTATTTGAAGGGTATGAAAGACATTTTGTTTTTATTTATCGGTGACTAAAATAAAATATTATGATTTATTAGTTTTAGGATCAATTTTTTGTCAAATCAATAATTCCTGCCAGTTTTTTTGCCGATAAAAAACTGGTAAAATCGGAGGTTATGGTCGTGGAGAAATTTATTTCAATGGCTTTTCCATAAAATTCCAAAGCGGATAGCTTAACTTTACACCGAAACGATCGAACTTTTTATCGGTGAAACCGGTGAAAATCCCTGCCCTGCCTAAACCCAGGAACCCTATGGAATAACCGCCCTCCAGATAGTATTTCCTGTTTTCAGTGGACAGGCCATGCAAATGGAACGCTTCATCGAATGAGAAACGTTGCAGGAAAGGCAGGTTTTTCAGAAAGAGATACTGCGATTGATAATTCAGGTGTCCTTCCATCCACCATTTCCCGGAAGCGGTATAAGGTCCCAGAAGGTTGAAACTCCGGTTAAAATCGGACGCAGTGAACAGCATTTGGTTATTCCTGAAATATTTGAAATCATTCGGGTATAACCTGTCGGATGATAAGAACGTGCCGCCCGAAAACAGGTAATCGATCTCTTCGAAAGGGGAGACTTTAATAGTTTGAGAGATTGATGTGGAAATTCGGTCATAAAGTGGTCCAGAATTGTCGGCGAAAAGATCGACTCCTTTTTTGTATGCAACTGAAAAAGTAGGATATTTGGTGGAGACATACCATTTTTGGCCTTCTCTCACGCGGTAGCGGTATCGTGGAGTATAGGAGAGTTCCACCGTAATATTTGTGGCTGTATGATTGGGATATAAAGTGGCGTCGGAGGGAATATTTTCAGGAATATCTTTGCCGATAAAATTAAACGAGGTACGGTTACGCAGGATCGACCGTTTATCTATTTCCGCACTGGTGTACAGATGCAGTCCGTTGGCAATATCTATATAATGGTCGCCTTTGACGTACCGGCTGTCGTAAAAGCGAATGAAATTCTGTCCCAGGTCGATGGCTGCAAGGGTGTTCATCAGTCTCGACTCCCCGTTTTGACTATTTACATCACGGGATATATGCCCTGCCGAGAGATGAAACCGTCCAAGGGACATAGGTGCATAATTCAATGAGGTGGAAACGTGCCATAACCATTCTTTTCGTGCTGTGGCGTAGTAGAGCGACGGGGAAACCGAGAAATTCCGGTTCTTATCGATGGCCCAATTCAAGGAAAGGGTTTGTCCAAGCCAAAGTCCGTCGGTGAAATTGTATTCTCTCAATCCACCCATTAATCCCCCGTAACGGAGTGAAAGATCCCGGTTCATTTTCCATACGCCTCCCTGCGTAATTTTTCCGAACACGGTTTTCGGATTTTCGTCAATCGATAGTACCACTTCATTCCTATCTCGGGATGTTTCAGAAACAGTGTCGCCACCCGACAATGAATCCCTTATCTGGTAACTTCTCAACTCATCTTCCCGAAGCGGAAGTTCACGGATATTTGTCCAGAAAGCTGAGTCTCTCTTCCATGCCAGCGTGTCCACTTTCATCTTTACCTTTTCAATATCTTTTATTTCGAGCGATTCCCGTTGTTCTTTCACCTCTTCCGGTTCCACCATCCGGCTCATCAGTTTCGACATTTTATAGGCCTCTTTGGTAGAGAGTTCTTCCTTTTGGGCCAGCCTCTCCAACTCATCCGATATCTTCTGTTTTTTAGGTGGTATTTTCTGTTCCTCAGACTCATCCGGCAATGCTGTTTCATTGATGGCGACAGGATTTTGGGTTTTATCTGCCTGGACTGAATTATATTTCATTGATGCATAGTATTTTCCCGATCCTTTTACACCCATCGTATTCATAGTCATACTTACATCGTAGGTGGTGGGCAAGTAGACCGAAGGCTGTACCTGATGGTAGTTGATGCGGTAATGCAAGGTAGTGCCCAGTTCACTTGCAACGAGGTCGGCAATATATACGTTCCATGTATCTTCCAGGATGTAGATATAACCCGAGAAGAGGTTGGGGTTTTTCTTTCTGGGAGTTACCTTGATCTTGTTGATGATATGATCGGGCTGGTAATCCACATTCTCCAATTTGAAGGCATAAAACCTGAATGCTCCGGGAGCGAGCGGGGAGATTCTCCCGTTCAGCTCAGCGTTATAGATACTTGAAGTCATAATACTCAATCCCTTGTCCACATTGAACTCTTTGGGAATGGAACTTTTCAGTGCAACCACATTTTGTTGGTAAGTTTCGGGTGATGTAAAGTGAATATTGCTTTTAGATTCCATTACCAGTGGTTTTCCTATGATGGAGTTGATGTCGAAGTTATTGTCGTTGACCTTCATGGCGCGTTTAAGGATTCCCGGGATCTTATCGATGGTCAGGCTTCCCTTTATATAGGCTTCCGATGTATATTCTTTTATCTGATAACGGTAATAAGGGGCATGGGCAATTGCTTTGCGCATGATACGGTAGGCCGGGTCTTCATTACTGGCGGTAGCATAAATCACCACCTCCTTCAGCATATAGGATGTTTCCTGAAGTTCCACACGGATAGTCCGGTTTTCCTTTCCCATTATTATGTCTTTCTTGACACTCTCGTATCCGAGGGAACGAAATTCACACGCATAGGTCCCCGGCTCAAGGGTGGTTTGAAATTCGCCGAGGTTATCGGCAGCAATTCCTTTGGCAATTTCGTAGATATAGACGGTTGAGTTTGGAACAGGTTCTCCTTTTTTATTGACAATAATGCCTTTGAGTTGTTGTGCCTGCAGGCTTGAGGTTATGATAATACAACCCAACGTGAAGAACAGAAATTGCTTCATTGCTGATGTCAATTGTTAAATGAATATCGAGGTGGTAAAGTTACATATTTCCATTCAGTGAAGGTCTAAGTTCAACTTAGAAGTGCAACACCCGGGTGTTGTTTTTTGAAATGATTTCTTCAAAACAATCATGAAAAACACCGCGGGGGTTTGCCTAACGGCCGGGGGCGCGAAGCCCCCGAGGAGAGTCAAGCGGCAACATAAAAGAAAAAGGAGACCGAAGTCTCCCTAAAATTAACTATTATGTTGCTTATGAGAAAAAAATACAAACAGTTAACTTCAGAACAAAGGTACGCGATTTATTTAGGTATAAAAAATGGTGACAGCCAGCGAACCATCGCAGAGTCCATAGGGGTCAGTCCTTCAACGGTGTCCAGGGAACTGGGTCGTAACAAGAAGAAACATGGAGGTTACTCCTGGCGCTTGGCTCACGAGATGGCACAAGAGAGAAAGGAGCGTTTGCCCGGGAACAGGGACACCCCGGAGTGGATTAAACAGAAGGTGTTCCGGCTTGTCCGTGATGAATGGTCTCCCAAGCAGATCAGCGGATATTTGGAGAAATACAAGCAAATCCGGGTTTCCCACGAGACCATTTACAAGTGGATCCGGGAGGACAAAATAGCCGGGGGTGACCTTTACACGCATTGCCGCCACAAGCTCAAGCACCGCAAGAGGCCGGTGGGGTCAGTCAAGGGCATCCCCAACCGGAGAAGCATCCGGGAAAGGCCCGTGGAGGCCGACGGGAGCCGGTTCGGTGACTTTGAAATGGACACGATAATAGGAGCCAATCAATCGGAGGTGATCTTGACGGTAACGGAAAGGAAAACGAACCTTGTAATGACCAGGGGACTGCCCCGGGGCAAGGACTCCAAGGAGGTGGCAAAAGTGCTTGCTAACATGCTGCTACCCTACAAGGATATAATAAAGACCATCACCACGGATAACGGCACGGAGTTCGCCGCCCATGAAATGATAACTAAAAGACTGGGAGTCCCCGTATATTTTACAGACCCCTATTCATCGTGGCAAAAAGGAGCGATTGAAAATGCTAATAAACTCATCCGGCAATACATCCCCAAGGGGGCATCATTCAAGGACTATCCCCCGGGGAGATTAAAGCAAATACAGCATAAATTGAACAATCGACCAAGAGAAAAATTAAGCTTCAGCACACCAAAAGTTGAGTTTTACAAACAATTAATGTAAATTGCACTTGCTGCTTGACTCTGCTCCCCGGTGATTCCCTTGTAGTAATTGCGGGAGAGACGGTGATCTTCTTTCAGGTGTCCGATTACCGGCTCAATACCTGCCCGCTTGCGGAAGTACTTTCTCTCTTTATTCTTCCTATAGGTGCTTAGAGCCTTTGAAAAGGATTTGGGGATGTGGATGAGTGTATCCCTGACTTTACTTCTTCCCCGGTACCCCCTGTCGCAGATACCGTTTCGGGGTTTTCTTTCAGTCAACTTCTCCACTTGCTCGATAGCCTTGTCTAGCGTGTGCCCGTCAAATTCATTTCTAAAACTCAGTGCTCCAACAATTACACCGCTGCCGGTTCGTGTGATGGATACCTTGTTTCCAAACTCGTACAGTTTATGCTCTTTCCCCTTGCTGATGCATTGCACATCCACCTCGTGCAGTGAATAAATCTTGTTCTTGTCTTTCTTCTTCTGGGCCAGTACCCGCTTGTACAGGTCCAGTTCATTCCGGTAACCATCAACCATGGTACCCAGCTTCCTTTCCACATCGCGTACCAGCCGTCCGGCTATGGTTCTCACTTTCTTATCCGCTTTCCTGGCTTTACCCTTGTTTCGTGGGTGATTTCGGAAGCGCTGATCGTAGGAAAGATCTTTCAGGATTCGCCTGTAACTTTGGCGCAAATCCAAACTGTTCCTGTCTGCTATCTTCCAGCACCTCTTGATAATCTTCTTTGCCAGTTTGTCATCCGTGGGGAAGGTGATATTTTTCTCCTGGACAGTGGTGTCGATGTAAACGTCCTTGTCGTTCGAGTCTTTACCATTGATACGGATGCTCTCCCTTAAGATCAGCTCAATACCCTCTTTGCCGATGCGGTGACGGAAATGAACCAGTTCTGACGCTTCACAAGGAACACGAGGTTGGAATTCCTGTTCACCACAAAAATACTGGTAGTAATTGTTTTCACTCCATTGTTCCACCACGCTTTCATCCGAGAGATCTCGGATGTGTTTCAGGATCAATAATCCCACCATCAGGCGAATGGGCTTCGCCGGACGTCCGTTATCGGGACAATACAGGGGTGAGAACTCTCTTTCAAACATCTCCCAATCAATTTTATTGGCCAGAATGAATAGCGGGTGCTTATGATTCAATGTGCTTTCCAGTGAAAAGAACAATGAGTGTTGTGAACGGTCTTGTTGTTTTGCCAGCATGATTTTCTGCAAGATTTATATCTCAAATTTACGAAAACTTGCAGATATAACCAAGGAAAATATCTACTATTTTACTGTATTATAGACTATTGAATGCTTTTTAAGGGTCGACTATTTATGTTCACTGAATATTGTCAGGGAAAAAGAAGTGGGTACGATTGAGCAAATCAACGTCACTCCCGTTCAAAAACACCAGTTCCTTCTGGGGAAATTGATCCCGTTCTGGGTCATTGGAATGGTTATATTCACCATTGGATTATTCGGCATTGCCTGGCCGGTTTACGGTATTGTTCCGGCCGGTAATCTGTTGTTACTTTACGGGTATCTTTCTGTATATCTGGTGGGGATACTTGGATTGGGATTATTAATCTCCACCTATGCCGATACGCAGCAACAAGCCATGTCTGTCGCTTTTTTCTTTATGATGATCTTTATATTGATGAGCGGACTGTTTACGCCGATCGACAGTATGCCCCGTTGGGCTTACATCATTGCACGCAGCAGTCCCGTCACTTATTTTATCGAAGTGATGCGGATGATTGTGTTGAAGGGGAACAGTTTCGAACACATATGGCGCCACTTCTTAATTATGGCGGGGTTTGCCGTATGTCTTAACGGCTGGGCAATTGTAAATTACAGAAAAACAAATTAATTGAAACCATAAAGAGGAAAAGAGTCGTTTGTTTATGTATCGACTTCTTCTTTTTCGCGGGAAAATGCTTTTAGCCATATATAGCCTACGATCATTGCCAGGGCCGAAGCGATCAGTACCGACAGTTTCGCGATATCCTTCAGCATCTTGTCGTCAGGGAAAGAAAGATTCGATACGAAGATAGACATGGTAAAACCAATACCTGCCAATATACCGACTCCTATAAACTGTACCCAGTGGATATTTGCTAACCTAACCAACCGAAGCTTAACCATCAGATAAACGGCCAGTGTGATACCTATCGGTTTTCCCAGGAACAGACCCAGGATAATTCCGAGAGAAAGAGGAGAAGTAAGTCCGGATATGGCTGTCGGTGAAATCAAAATACTGGTGTTGGCCAGTGCGAAGATAGGGACAATGATAAAATTAACAGGAAGACCGAGCCTCTTCTCAAATGCAGGCATCTTACTTACCGGAATGATAAAAGCAAGTATTACCCCGGCAAATGAGGCATGAATACCTGACCGGTACATACAATACCACATGACCAATCCCAGTCCGACCGTAATATAATAAACGGATTTATGCTGAAAATGACGGTTGATAAGAAAGATCGCAAGAGCTACAACTACTACTCCCACCAGCCAGATAAGGTAAAGTGCAGAACCATAAAACAGCGCGATAATAAGAATAGCGCACAGATCGTCTATAATGGCTAATGCTGTCAGAAATACTTTCATGGAATGAGGAACCGCTTTTCCTAACAGGCTTATCATGCCGAGGGTGAAAGCAATATCTGTAGCGGTTGGTATGGCCCACCCGTTTGAATAGGCTGTACCGGCAGTAATTACGGAAAAAATAACTGCCGGAAAAGCTACTCCGAACAACGCAGATGCAGTGGGGAGCATCATCCTGCTAAAAGACGAGAGTTCCCCTTTGGTTACTTCCCTTTTTATGTCGATGGCTACATGAAAGAAGAATAACGTCATCAGGGCGTCATTCACGAAATGAATGATCGTATGGGGTAAATGCAGATCGTGAAATCCGGGAATTGACATTTCCCAGAAATTATAATAAAGGTTCCCTATCCCTTCGATATTTGTTAAGATCAATGAGAAGAAAGTGCATAACAGTAAAAGTATTCCCAATGATCTGCTGTCGTTGATAATTCGTTTGAATATCGACGTAGCCGGTGGTTGCAGGTCTTTATGTCCAGTACTCATTTTCGTTGCAGGAGAAAACTGAAATCATCTTCATTGGAAAGCTCCATCGGTTCCTGTCCATATTTGAAAATACGAGCCTTACGGGGACCTATCAGTTCCATCCCGTCATCTTCTACAAGAAGCATGGTGCTTTCACGAAGTCCCACCACATAAATATCACGATTTACTTCTATAAATTCCCTGATGCGTACCTCTCTGGTCTCACCACCATGATTTGCCGGGTGATCGTCGAGATAATGAGGGTTGATCTGGAAGGGAACCAATTTTAAGGTTTTAAATTTCAGAGGTTCTACAATTGGCATATCATTGGTTGTCCTCAGAGTCGGACAGGCTATATTGGAACCGGCACTCCAACCGATGTATGGGGTGCCTTTCTTCACCTTCTTACGGATCACTTTCATCAGTCCCTTTTCCTGAAGCATTTTTACCAACTGCCACGTGTTCCCGCCTCCGACAACAATGGCATCGGCATTTTCAATAGCTTCCACAGGATTGATGAAGCGATGAATACCTGTGACATGATGACCTATTTCGGCGAAACGGGCATTCACTCTCTCTTCATATTCATCAAAAGAAAAAGTGACCGCTGCATAAGGAATAAAAATGGCGTTATTTGCTTTGTCCCCCAGAAATTCTTTGATCCGGTCTTTGGGATACTCCAGATATCCTTCACCGGGATTGGTGGAGTTACTGATTAAGAGGAGTTTCATCATTTATATATTTTTAATTATAATGCAAATATAATAAAAGCCGAGAGAATAGTATAACTCGTTGAACTTTTCCAAGGCATATCACATATTCTGCAAATATAGTGAAAAATGTTTGAAAATTATTGTTTTATTTCTGAATAGCGTAATTTTGTAGCCAAACAGAATAAGCAATGGAGACAATTTTACGTAATATACGGGCCGATCTGCGGATGTCGATGAATGGTGTGACTGCCGCCAGTATGCGGTCGAAAGGAGTAGGATATCGTATGAATTTCGGGGTGGATGTCCCCCGACTCAAACAAATCGCAGCCAGATACGTGCCGGATAAAGTATTGGCGGAAATAATGTGGAAAGAGGATGTGCGTGAGTTGAAGATACTTGCGACAATGCTCTGTCCGCCTGTCCGTTTTTCTAAGGAAGATGCCGAGCGTTGGGTCCAGGGTGCAGCCAATCAGGAGATCCGTGAACAGGTTTGTAAAAATCTTTTCCAGGAGTTGTCTTATGCCGATGAATTGGTGCAGGAATGGACCGGAAATAAAGATGAAACCATCCGGACTACCGGATATTGGCTTTTTGCCAGGTTGTGCATAATCCGGTCTGACGCAATAAACCGGATCCGGTCTGAAGAGTTATTGGAAAGAGCAAAAGCCGATCTGAAAAATGAATCGTTGCTACTGCGCCAATCGGCATTGAATACGCTGAAGTTCTTTGGTAGACTCTCACCCGATAACGCTGAAAAGGTGATGTGGTTGGTAGCCGATTTTGAATACTCTGTCGATCCGCAGGAGAAAGAAATCTTTGACCTGCTTTCTTTTGAGTTCAAGCTCTAACAGTTACTCTTTGACATTCTTGCTGATAAAAAACAACGACAGAAGGAGATTCAAAATAAGAAAGGCGCCACTTCCCGCTAAAAAAAAACCTTTCCACCGGGGAAATACTATCAGGGAAATAACTGATGCAACTGCAATCAGTGCGATGATGACCCACATGACAGTAAGGATTGTTTTCTTTTTTGACATATTTAATTTATGATTGAATTTACTACAAATTACTGCAAAAGTAAGAATTTATTCGTGATGATAAGGTTCATTCTGTAAAATGGTCATCGCACGGTAAAGCTGTTCGGTGAAGATCAACCTTACCATCTGATGGGTGAAAGTCATTCTGGATAACGACACAGCTTCGTTTGCCCTTTCCCGGATCTCATCAGAAAATCCATAAGGTCCTCCTACAACAAAAATCAACAGCTTAGTAGCGGAAAAACTCTTTTTCTCTATATATCCGGCGAACTCTGCGGAGGAGTATTGTTTCCCCTTATCATCGAGCAGTATAACATAGTCGGACGGTTGCAGCCATTTCAGCAGTTTTTCCCCTTCCTGCTTTTTTTGTTCTTTTTCAGAGAGATTTTTTGTGTTTTTTATATCGGGAATAATCTGCATCTCGAACGGAATATAGTAATTGACCCTCTTTCTGTATTCTTCTATGATTTGTGAAAAAAGAGGGTCGTCGGTCTTGCCTATGGAAAGTAAAATAATTTTCATTCAATTTAATTGTTATTCGTTCGCTTCGCTCTTGTTATCCGACTTCGTTGTTATTTCCTGCCTTGCGGGATGTTCACTTCGTGTTATTGTCAAATAACCATTGAACAACTACTGAATAACTACAGAATATGAGTAATTTGGCCTCAGAAAACGAAAAAAGCAGTCTTTAAGGACAAATATAATTGTTTATTTCTTATTTTTGCACTAAAATTCTTGTAAAAAAATAACAAAACGGGCATATTGTTTGTTTTATGGTATAGCGGAGCAGTATCGTTTTTAGTATGACAGAAAAAGAGTTAATTCATAACCTTATCCGATTAGCTTTTACAGAAGATATCGGAGACGGAGACCACACCACCCTCTGTAGTATCCCGGAGACAGAAGAAGGGAAATCCAAATTGCTTATTAAGCAGGAAGGTATACTTGCCGGTGTAGATATAGCGATTGAAGTATTCCATACCTTTGATCCGGCGTTGCAAGTAGAGGTTTTTCTTCAAGATGGGACATATGTTAAACCGGGAGACATAGCCTTTGTGGTATCGGGAAAGGTACGCTCCATTTTGCAGACCGAGCGGCTTGTACTTAATATTATGCAACGCATGAGCGGTATTGCTACCATAACCAACAGTTATATGAAACTGCTTGAAGGTACATCCGCAAAAGTGCTCGACACCCGGAAAACTACTCCGGGAATGCGTATCCTTGAAAAACAGGCTGTCAAGATCGGAGGAGGAGAGAATCACCGGATAGGACTGTTTGATATGATCCTGTTGAAAGACAATCATGTCGATTTTGCAGGAGGGATCGAAAATGCTATCCGTGGTGCACAAAATTATTTGAAAGAGAAAAATAAAAAACTCAAAATTGAGATAGAGGTAAGGACCCTGGATGAACTTGAAGAGGCGCTCCGCGTGGGTGGAGTGGACAGGATCATGCTTGATAATTTTACTCCTGCACAAACCTTCGATGCAGTGAAGATTGTGAAGGCTGTGAATGAACATGTGGAGTTGGAATCTTCGGGTGGGATCACTATCGATACAATACGCAAATATGCCGAAACAGGGGTAGATTACATATCGGTGGGGGCACTGACTCACTCTGTGAAAAGTCTCGATATGAGTTTGAAAGCAATCTGATGTGACATGGAACAAAACGAGGAAAAGCAGGAATTGCTTGACAGGCGGTATATGCGAATGGCCTTTATATGGGCGGAAAACTCCTATTGCAAACGAAGAAAGGTCGGTGCGCTCCTGGTGAAGAATAAGATGATCATTTCAGATGGTTACAATGGTACTCCGTCGGGGTTTGAGAATGTGTGTGAGGACGAGAATGATGTGACTAAGCCTTATGTGCTCCATGCCGAGGCAAATGCAATCACTAAAGTGGCACGCTCTAATAACAGCAGTGACGGGGCCACACTCTACGTCACCTCTTCACCTTGTATTGAGTGCGCAAAGTTGATCATCCAAGCCGGTATAAGCAGAGTAGTTTTTGCTGAAAATTATCGGTTGAGTGATGGAATTGAACTGTTAAGAAGAGCCAATGTTGAACTCGTTTCGGTGGAAACCGACAAATAAAAGAGGAGAGATTGGATGAATGCAGGAAAGAAGGCCCGGATATGGCTGCCTTTATGGGTAGGCGTTGGTATTGCATTGGGGATATTTATCGGAAGCAGATATAGTCAGTTTGGACGTTCGGGAAATATAGAAGGATCCGGAAAGATAGATGCTGTGCTGAACTATGTCAGGGAGTCGTATGTCGATACGGTCAATATGCGCCAATTGGTAGAGGACGCACTGCCCAATATTATCCGGGAACTGGATCCTCATTCAGAATATATCTCTGCTACCGATATGCGACGGGTGAACGAAGACCTGGAAGGCCATTTCTCAGGGATTGGCGTTAATTTTTATGTCCTGAGGGATACCATTGTAGTAACAGGTATCGTACCGGGTGGCCCGTCTGAGGCCGCAGGTATTATACATTGGGACAGGATTGTGACAGTAAACGACACTTTAGTTGCGGGAACAAAACTGCGCAATGAAGAAGTGATGGAAAAACTACGCGGTGAAATGGGCTCGGAAGTGAAACTGGGGATTCTGAGACCCGGTGACGACTACTTGCGTGAAATCATCGTTACCCGGGGAGATATCCCCATGAACAGCGTCAATGCAGCCTATATGTTGACGAATAAGATCGGTTTTATTAAATTGGGGAAAAACTTCGGCTTTAACACCTTTAGCGAATTCATCTCTGCCATATCCAAATTAAAAAGCCAGGGAGCTAATTCTTTTGTGATCGATCTGAGAGGAAATATAGGAGGATCGTTGGATGTTGTGGTAGCCATGGTGAATGAATTCTTGAACAGGGGAGACCTGATTGTGTATACCCAAGGGCGGAATTTTCCAAGAACCGATAGTTATGCCAATGGATCGGGAACTTGCAAGGAAGACGATGTCGTGGTATTGATCGACGAATTTAGTGCTTCGGCCAGTGAGATCTTTGCCGGAGCTATCCAGGATCACGACAGAGGTTTGGTGATAGGCAGGCGCTCATTTGGTAAAGGACTGGTGCAGGGGCAACGTAATTTTCCGGATGGTTCGGCCGTGAGGCTCACTGTGGCCCGTTATTATACAGCTTCGGGTAGATCTATCCAGCGCGGATATGAAAGGGGAAGGTATGATGAATACGAAATGGAGGCTATTAACCGTTATATAGAAGGTGATTATGTCAACGTGGATACGGTGTCTAACCATCTCACTCCTTTTCAGACGGCAGGAGGCCGGACTGTCTACGGCGGAGGTGGTATTATGCCTGATATCTTTGTGCCCCGGGATACCGTGGGGATAAATCCCTATTATAATATGGTAGTGAATAACCGGTTAGATGAGAAATATGCGATGCTTTATTCTGATATGAACCGTGAAAAGCTGAATAGTTTCGATACCTGGCAGGAACTTTACCGGTATTTGCAGCAACAACCGTTGCTGTTAAACCTGGTGAGCTTTGCAGATCATAACGGTATCAGAAGAAGGCCTTACTATGTTCAGGAATCGAGTGAGTTGCTGGAGAATGTAATGTATGCCTATATTATCCGTAACTTCTTTGGAGAAGAAGCATTCTGGGCTGCCTACCAAAAAGAGGATCCTTTGATGAAAAAAGGAATTGAGCTGATAGAGACAGGGAAGACTACACATCAATCCATTGTGGACGAGGAGTACAAACTTAATTAGATCCTTATGAGTAATTTAATACATAATTTTTTGTCGAATAGGGTTTTATCCCGTTTTACAATTTTCGTGATTGACATTCTCATGATCATGTTTTCCTGTTTAGTGATGTATCTGATGAGATATGGGTTTGTCGGGCTTACACCCGAAGTCAGGGCCGATGGTATCACGTTAGGGGTAATCCTGGTTTTTGTCAATTCGATTACTTTTATATTGTTTCGTACATTCAGTGGCATTCTAAGATTCTCTTCATTCTCCGACCTGATGAGGATTACCTAT
Organism: Proteiniphilum saccharofermentans; assembly: GCF_900095135.1. Classification (NCBI taxonomy): domain Bacteria; kingdom Pseudomonadati; phylum Bacteroidota; class Bacteroidia; order Bacteroidales; family Dysgonomonadaceae; genus Proteiniphilum; species Proteiniphilum saccharofermentans. The sequence goes on along the minus strand of NZ_LT605205.1, from coordinate 3,320,079 downwards.
GCATTGATGCTGGGGTACGGTTTTACTTATCTGGCTATTATAATACTGAAGAGATATCATCCGGGTTTTTATCTGGATGATATTACTTTCATCTCTGTTTTCTTTCTCAATACGTTTCTGATGATCTTTTCAAGGATACTCACGAAAGAGGTATATGAATTTATTACAGGGAGAGATGTGAAACCGGTCAATGTATTTATTTACGGTACTAAAGAAGCCGGTATCAGTGTTGCAAAAGCATTGAAGGGAAATAGCGAATTTAACTACCGGGTACTTGGGTTTATTTCGGACGAAAGCCAGATGGTGGGAAAGGAGTTGATGGGGATAACGATCTATGCGAATAATGAAAATATATTCAGGACACTGGAGAGTAAGGATGTGAAGACCATCATCGTTTCACCTCAGCAAATGGAGGAGATAAAGAATTCTGACCTCCTGAGTAATTTTGTGGATCATAACATCTCATTGCTAACTACTGTACCTTTGAACGAGTGGAACGGAATGATTATGAGCAAGGAGCAGTTGAAAGACGTACAGATTGAAGATCTTTTGCCCCGTGATCCGATCCACATCAATATGTTGAAGATAGCTTCAAATATTGAAGGCAAACGTGTAATGGTGACAGGTGCCGCCGGATCGATAGGTAGCGAGATAGTCCGCCAGGTAGCCAATTTCAATCCCTACAGTATTATTCTTATAGATCAGGCGGAAACCCCGTTACATGACATGAGGCTCGAACTGAAAGATAAATGGAGGGAACTCCGTGCCGAGATCATTGTGGCTGATGTTAGCAATGCCAGCCGGATGGAACGTATCTTTTCCAGGACACGGCCGCAGTATATTTTCCATGCAGCGGCGTACAAGCATGTGCCGATGATGGAGGACAATGTGTCGGAATCGGTACAGACCAATATCCTTGGGACGAAGATCGTCGCAGACCTGGCTGTAAAATACAATGCCGACAAATTTGTGATGGTCTCTACCGATAAGGCGGTGAACCCTTCAAATGTAATGGGTTGTTCCAAAAGGATTTGTGAGATCTACGTACAGTCCCTGGCAAAATATATAGCGAAAAGCGGGAAGAGAACTACGCAGTTTATTACTACCCGCTTTGGGAATGTGTTGGGATCGAACGGTTCGGTAATACCTTTGTTCAGGGAGCAGATAAAGAATGGAGGCCCTGTTACCGTAACCCATCCGGAGATCATCCGCTACTTTATGACCATTCCGGAAGCCTGTCAGTTGGTACTCGAAGCGGGAGCTATGGGTAAAGGCGGAGAAATCTATATTTTCGATATGGGCAAGCCTGTCAAAATTCTGGATCTGGCAAAAAGGATGATACGGCTCTCCGGCTCAAGGAATATCAAGATAGAGTTTACCGGACTGCGGCATGGGGAAAAACTCTATGAAGAACTATTGAACATAGCCGAGCATACCAAACCGACCTATCATGAGAAAATAATGATCGCAGATGTGCGTGAGTATGAATATGAAGAGGTGAACCGCAAAATAAACGCTCTGATTCATGCTTCTTACGAATATGATGATATGCGGACAGTGAAGAAGATGAAAGAAGTCGTCCCCGAATTCCGTAGTATAAATTCTCCTTTCGAGGCGGTAGACCGGCTATTGGAGAAAATCTCTGAAAAAGAATCGTTTGTCCCTGTTCCCAAAGATAAGGGATAGCTTATTATTCGCTTAGGTCGCGTTGCGTATCACATAATGAGGTGTAGTATCCGCCCCGGGCATACAATGTGGAATGTTGTCCTGATTCTACGATGTGTCCATCTTTCATTACATAGATCTCATCCGCATTTTTGATGGTGGACAACCGGTGGGCTATCACGATGGTAGTCCGGTTTTTCATCAGTTTTTCCAGTGCTTCCTGTACAAGCCGTTCCGAGTCGGTATCTAGTGCTGATGTCGCTTCATCCAGAATAAGTATCTTCGGGTTTTTCAGTATGGCCCTGGCAATACTGATACGCTGGCGCTGTCCACCCGACAATTTGCCACCCCTGTCACCGATATTAGTTTGATAACCGTGTTCAGTAGCCATAATGAATTCATGGGCATTGGCTATTTTAGCTGCATTGATCACCTCACTTTCGGTCGGATTGGTGACCCCGAATGCTATATTATTATAAAAGGTGTCGTTGAAAAGGATAGCTTCCTGGTTTACATAACCCATCAGCGACCTCAGATCCCGGACTTTCATATCTTTTATATTGATCCCGTCGATAAGAATTTCGCCCTTCTGTATATCATAGAACCGGGGCAGGAGATCCGCCATAGTCGATTTTCCGGATCCCGACTGACCGACAAGAGCAATGGTCTTTCCCTTATCTATCTTCAGATTCACTCCTTTGATGACCCAATCTGTTTCATATTTAAACCATACATCCTTGTAATCTATATAGGAATTGAATGTAACCGCGACAGATTGTGCCGGGTCGGTAATCTTATTGTCGGCAGTCAGTATTTTGTCGATACGCTCCATCGATGCCAACCCACGCTGCACAGCATAGGCCGATTTGGAAAATTCCTTGGCCGGATTGATAATGCTGTAAAATATGGTGAGATAATAGATGAATGAGGCAGCGTCGATCATACTGTTGCCTTCTAATATTAATGTGCCGCCAAACCATAGTACAATAGCAATGGTGATAGTACCCAGCAGTTCACTCATGGGGTGTGCCAATTGCTGCCTGCGAGCGATCCTGTTCGACATCCGCCTGAACTCGTTATTCCCTCTATGAAATCTTCCGGAGATCTTATTTTCTGCTCCGAATGCTTTGATTACCCGTAGCCCGCTTAGTGTCTCCTCCATCTGCGACATCAGTTCTCCCCATTTGTTCTGAGCCGTGAAAGAACTTCTTTTCAGACTTCTACCTACACGCCCCATCACAAGCCCCATCACCGGAAGCACGACCATTACGAAGAGAGTCAGTTGCCAGCTTAACATTACCATAGTGGTCAGATAGATCAGGATCAGGATTGGATTCTTAAAGAGCATATCGAGAGAGCTCATCACCGAGTTCTCTACTTCATTTACATCGCCCGATACCCTGGAAAGAATATCCCCTTTTCTCTCTTCCGTAAAGAAGCCGAGAGGAAGGGAAAGTACTTTGTCATTGATCTGGTTCCGGATATCTTTCACTACGCCGGTTCTTATAGGAATAAGAAAGTATGAACCAAAATAGGCAGTTCCTGTTTTCAGGAGGGTCATCACAATCAGGAAGGTGGCCAGTGCCATTAATGTGGTACTGCTTCCGTGTGTTTCGATAAGTTGTGTTATATACCAGTTTGCATTATTAAGTAAAATATCCACAAACGAATAGTCAGAACTCCCCCATTCGATAAATGAATATGTTTCCCTGTTTATTTTGAATAAAACCTGGAGAATGGGAATAATGGTTGCAAGAGAAAAGACATTCAATATAGCTGTCAAGATATTGAAGATAAATGCCAGGATGACATATTTCTTATAAGGAGGTAAAAACCGTTTTAAGATATGAATAATACCTTTCATCTGTTTGTGCTTATTTTATACGTTTTATTTGCACCTCTGGTTTGTTGTCACTTACATTATGCCGTTGCGATAACTGTTTCGATAAGCTAACACAAAGGCAAAACTTGTTTTGACTATGTTGAGCGTAGAATTATCAATCGAGGAGCGAAGGCGACTCAATTGTAGAATCGAGGAGCGAAGGCGACTCAATTGATAAGTCAAGGAGCGAAGGCGACTCAAATAGCGCAATAAACTTGAAATGCCTAATATAATTGAATTGTTGCAGTCCTCTAAATGGTGCAATGTAGATTTTGTGCGAAGATACTTATAAAATGTGATTCTATGGAAAAAATTGCATCTTTTCACTTTTTAATATAATTTCTCACTCTCTTGTTTATTCCTGTCTGTAGATTTTCCTTTCCGGATTTTTCATATCGAATATCTGTTTTTCTATTTTTTCTATAGAATGTTGTCGTTTTTCCTGCATTTTTAAGAGAAAATCAGGAGAGGGAATTCTCGGGTTTTTCTCCCGGTTTTGACCTGTTTCCCATTTTTTTTCTGTCAGCCTGAAAAAAAAGATTATTTTTTTTCTTGAGGTAATGATATGATCTTCTTTTGTTTGATTGAAAATCGGGGAAAATGACAGAAAAAAAGATTGATTTTTTTTGTTGAATTGTTTGGATGGTAAGAAAAGAAGTCTCTATCTTTGCACCCGCTTTCAGGAAATAAGTCCTGAGTCGAAAGCAAGGAAAAGCGATCTTTAGGTTATTTACATATACGTTTAAAAGAAGACAAAGCAGAGTATACAAGGGATCGCGGTATGTTTCCCGGGAGCCTCCCAGGTGGGGGCTTGAGGGGAATGGGCATGCCGGGGTCAAATTGGTACCCGTTCAATAAAGGGGTCCGTTGTCATCGGGAGAAGATGCACCGGCCCCATTCTACTAGGAAACTGAAAAATAAATCGTGAATTCGGGGGTCAAGGGAAAAACGAGGACTTTTCGTTCAAAGCAAAGGTTGTTTGTTTAGCTGTTTTGCGGTTATGCCGTAAAGCGGGGTGATTTCAAGGAAAAACCAAAAAAACAAATATACAACGAAGAGTTTGATCCTGGCTCAGGATGAACGCTAGCGATAGGCCTAACACATGCAAGTCGAGGGGCATCACATGAAGTAGCAATACGGATGGTGGCGACCGGCGCACGGGTGAGTAACACGTATGCAACCTGCCTTCAACAAGGGGATAACCCGTTGAAAGACGGACTAATACCCTATAACACAGGGGTCCCGCATGGGAATATTTGTTAAAGGACAACCGGTTGAAGATGGGCATGCGTTCCATTAGCTAGTTGGCGGGGTAACGGCCCACCAAGGCAACGATGGATAGGGGAACTGAGAGGTTTATCCCCCACACTGGTACTGAGACACGGACCAGACTCCTACGGGAGGCAGCAGTGAGGAATATTGGTCAATGGGCGCAAGCCTGAACCAGCCACGTCGCGTGAAGGAAGACGGCCCTACGGGTTGTAAACTTCTTTTGCAAGGGAATAAAGTGGGCCACGTGTGGCCTTTTGCAAGTACCTTGCGAATAAGGATCGGCTAACTCCGTGCCAGCAGCCGCGGTAATACGGAGGATCCGAGCGTTATCCGGATTTATTGGGTTTAAAGGGTGCTCAGGCGGGACATTAAGTCGGCGGTGAAATTTTGCGGCTCAACCGTAAAAGTGCCTTCGAAACTGGTATCCTTGAGTGTGGATGAGGTAGGCGGAATTTGTGGTGTAGCGGTGAAATGCATAGATATCACGAGGAACTCCGATTGCGCAGGCAGCTTACTAAGCCATAACTGACGCTCAAGCACGAAGGCGTGGGGATCAAACAGGATTAGATACCCTGGTAGTCCACGCAGTAAACGATGATTACTGGCTGTTTGCGATATAATGTAAGCGGCTGAGCGAAAGCGTTAAGTAATCCACCTGGGGAGTACGTTCGCAAGAATGAAACTCAAAGGAATTGACGGGGGCCCGCACAAGCGGAGGAACATGTGGTTTAATTCGATGATACGCGAGGAACCTTACCCGGGCTTGAAATGCGTCTGACAGTCGGAGAGATCCGATCTCCCTTCGGGGCAGACGTGTAGGTGCTGCATGGTTGTCGTCAGCTCGTGCCGTGAGGTGTCGGCTTAAGTGCCATAACGAGCGCAACCCTCATCGTTAGTTGCCATCAGGTAGTGCTGGGGACTCTAACGAGACTGCCATCGTAAGATGCGAGGAAGGTGGGGATGACGTCAAATCAGCACGGCCCTTACGTCCGGGGCGACACACGTGTTACAATGGGTGGTACAAAGGGCAGCTACATGGCGACATGATGCCAATCCCCAAAACCACTCTCAGTTCGGATCGGAGTCTGCAACTCGACTCCGTGAAGCTGGATTCGCTAGTAATCGCGCATCAGCCACGGCGCGGTGAATACGTTCCCGGGCCTTGTACACACCGCCCGTCAAGCCATGGAAGCTGGGGGTGCCTGAAGTCCGTAACCGACAAGGAGCGGCCTAGGGTAAAACCGGTGACTGGGGCTAAGTCGTAACAAGGTAGCCGTACCGGAAGGTGCGGCTGGAACACCTCCTTTCTGGAGAGATGGCCCTTGTAAGGCTAAACGGTCAAGACAACCGGCAAAGAAAAGCTTCGCATTGCCCGGAGCTTCCGGTTCACGGTTATTTTTTTCTGAAAAAAAAGGAATGATACAGGGTACCAATAAAATGGATACATGAGCTTTGCAATAGAAACGTATGTGCTAAATAAAACATGACATAATCCACTATAAGGGAAGACATCCCCCCGTTGTAGACGATAAGAACGTATGTAACGAGGCAATAGAGAAGAGGGATGCCGACACGAAACCAGCCAGTCCTATAGCTCAGTTGGTTAGAGCGCTACACTGATAATGTAGAGGTCGGCAGTTCAACTCTGCCTGGGACTACGAATTGGAATTACCAATTACCAATGGCCAATTACCAATAATTAGTAATTGGAAATTAGTAATTAGTAATTAAAAAAACGGGGAATTAGCCCAGCTGGCTAGAGCATTCCGACTTTGGTCGGAAGGGCCAACGGGGCAACCGTAATACCCCGATACAATGAAAAGGGGGAATTAGCTCAGCTGGCTAGAGCATCTGCCTTGCACGCAGAGGGTCAACGGTTCGAATCCGTTATTCTCCACCGGTCCGGTTTGAAAAAGAGCCGGGGGACGGTTTGAGAAAGGCAGTGGGTGATAAGAAAGCGGAGGGCAGGCGAGCCGGAAGCGAGAAACGGCAGAAATATTGAAGTTTGACAGTCCGGAAGGGGACACGGATAAGTTAATAATGAATAATGAAGAATTGCATTCTTGACTATTAATTCTTAACTATTAATTCTTAATTATTAATTATTAATTCAAAAAGGGCGGTTCGACCCCGCGTCAGACAACTATCGATTGCCCGGGTATCCGCGAGGAGCGAAGGGGGGAACAATTGAAAAAGAGATCTTTGACATGGTGAAATAAAACAAGAGCAAAAAACAAAATGAAAAGAGTTCATTGAAATGTGGCATTACCGCCAAGGCAAGTGCAAATTTGCCCCCGATGGCAAAAAGGTAATCCATAAAAAATCAAAGACGCTAAAGTATATTTATCATACCCGGCTGTATCATCGCAAGATGGTGCACACCGGACGGCGAAATAAAAGTGAATAAGGGCACATGGGGGATGCCTGGGCTCTGGAAGGCGATGAAGGACGTGATAAGCTGCGAAAAGCCGCGGGGATTGGCAAATACGAATCGATCCGCGGATATCCGAATGGGGCAACCCGGTACGCGAAGAGCGTACCATTCCACTGTATTGTGGAAGGCGAACGTGGGGAACTGAAACATCTAAGTACCCATAGGAGAAGAAAACAAAAGTGATTCCCGGAGTAGTGGCGAGCGAAACGGGAGCAGCCCAAACCGTACCTGTCTCGGCAGGTACGGGGTTGTAGGACCGGGACATGGCAAGACATCAAGGAAGTGGAACCATCTGGAAAGTTGGATCAAAGAGGGTGAAAATCCCGTACACGTATCCCTGACGAAGCCTACCGGTATCCTGAGTAGCGCGGGACACGAGTAATCCTGCGTGAAACCGGCGGGACCATCCGCCAAGGCTAAATACTCTCCGGAGACCGATAGTGAACCAGTACCGTGAGGGAAAGGTGAAAAGAACCTCGAACAGAGGAGTGAAATAGACCCTGAAACCATGTGCCTGCAAGCGGTCGGAGTCCCGATTCATCGGGATGACGGCGTGCCTTTTGCATAATGAACCTACGAGTTACTCTTGCCGGCAAGGTTAAATACAAGGATGTATGCAGCCGCAGCGAAAGCGAGTCTTCACAGGGCGTGGAGTCGGCAGGAGTAGACGCGAAACCAAGTGATCTACCCTTGGGCAGGTTGAAGTATTGGTAACACAATATGGAGGACCGCACCGGTAAACGTTGAAAAGTTTTCGGATGACCTGAGGGTAGGGGTGAAAGGCTAATCAAACTTGGAGATAGCTCGTACTCCCCGAAATGCATTTAGGTGCAGCCTCGGACTACGAACTTATATGAGGTAGAGCTACTGATTGGATGCGAGGGCTTCGCCGCCTATCAAGTCCAGCCAAACTCCGAATGCGTATAAGTGATACCCGGGAGTGAGGGCGCGGGTGCTAAGGTCCGTGTCCGAGAGAGGAACAACTCAGACCATCAGCTAAGGTCCCGAAATATATGCTCAGTTGCATTTAACGAAGTCCTGCCGCAGCGACAGCTAGGATGTTGGCTTGGAAGCAGCCATTCATTTAAAGAGTGCGTAACAGCTCACTAGTCGAGTGGCGGGGCGTGGATAATAATCGGGCATAAGCATATTACCGAAGCTATGGAACCATATTCTGGTTGGTAGGGGAGCATTCCATCACGGCGTCGAAGGCGCACCGCAAGGTGTTCTGGAGCGGATGGAAAAGCAAATGTAGGTATAAGTAACGACAAAGGGGGAGAGAAACCCCCTCGCCGAAAAACCAAGGTTTCCTGATCAACGCTAATCGGATCAGGGTTAGTCGATCCTAAGGATAAGCCTAGAGGCGATTCCGATGGAAGAAACGGTTAATATTCCGTTACTGTCATGATAAGCTACGCGGGGACGCAGGAGTGACACCACTGCCCACTGACGGAATAGTGGGTTGAAGGGGGTAGGCGTCGAGAGGGGTAGGCAAATCCGCCCCTCGAGCCGAACCTGAAAGTATGGCAAGCCTTCGGGTGAGCCAATAACGTGGGTAAGCAGACTGCCAAGAAAAACCGCTACGCGCCAATTATCATGGCAATCGTACCGCAAACCGACACAGGTGGTTGGGTTGAGAATACTAAGGCGCTCGAGTGATTCACGGTTAAGGAACTAGGCAAAATAGTCCTGTAACTTCGGGAGAAAGGACGCCAGCAGCGATGTTGGCCGCAGAGAAATGGAGAAGGCGACTGTTTAACAAAAACACATGGCTATGCAAAGTCGAAAGACGCGGTATATAGCCTGACACCTGCCCGGTGCTGGAAGGTTAAGAGGAGATGTCATCGCAAGAGAAGCATTGAATTGAAGCCCCAGTAAACGGCGGCCGTAACTATAACGGTCCTAAGGTAGCGAAATTCCTTGTCGGGTAAGTTCCGACCTGCACGAATGGTGTAACGATCTTCTCACTGTCTCGACCGTGAGCTCGGTGAAATTGTAGTATCGGTGAAGATGCCGATTACCCGCGATGGGACGAAAAGACCCCGTGAACCTTTACTATAGCTTTACATTGATGTTGGGCATCCGATGTGTAGGATAGGCCGGAGGCTATGAAGCAGGTACGCCAGTATTTGTGGAGCCGTCGTTGAAATACGGCCCTTCGGGTGTTTGACCTCTAACTCCTTTACAAGGAGGACACTGTATGGTGGGTAGTTTGACTGGGGTGGTCGCCTCCAAAAAAGTAACGGAGGCTTCTAAAGGTGCGCTCGAGACGATTGGTAACCGTCTTTTTGAGTGTAATGGCATAAGCGCGCTTGACTGGGAGACCTACAAGTCGATCAGGTAGGAAACTAGAGCATAGTGATCCGGTGGTTTCAGTATGGAATGGCCATCGCTCAAAGGATAAAAGGTACTCCGGGGATAACAGGCTGATCATTCCCAAGAGCTCATATCGACGGAATGGTTTGGCACCTCGATGTCGGCTCGTCACATCCTGGGGCTGGAGAAGGTCCCAAGGGTTGGGCTGTTCGCCCATTAAAGTGGCACGCGAGCTGGGTTCAGAACGTCGTGAGACAGTTCGGTCTCTATCTATCGTGGGCGTTAGAGATTTGCGAGGCCCCGACACTAGTACGAGAGGACCGTGTTGGACAGACCTCTGGTTTACCGGTTGTTCCGCCAGGAGCACTGCCGGGTAGCTAAGTCTGGGCAGGGATAAGCGCTGAAAGCATCTAAGCGCGAAGCCTACCTCAAGATTAGATCTCTTTATAAGGGTGGTTGCAGACTACGACCTTGATAGGCTGCAGGTGTAAAGGCGGTAACGCAAGTAGCCGAGCAGTACTAATTGCCCGTAAGCTTTGTTTTGTCAGGTCTGGTTAGAGGGTTTGATAAATAGGATTTTAGGAGATTGGTTTACAGATGAGTCCTCTGGTATATTTTGGATTATTGCTTTTGTTTTTCGCCGTGTCAATTTTATGAATTAAGGGTTAAAAGTGAAGAATCAGGAATTTTCATTATTCACTATTCACTTACAATATTAAGGCGGTTATAGCGTTGGGGATCCACCTCTTCCCATTCCGAACAGAGAAGTTAAGCCCAATGGCGCCGATGGTACTGCAATTTTGTGGGAGAGCAGGTAGCCGCCGTCCTTTAAACACGGGTCCCCGTAAGAGCAATCTTGCGGGGGCTTTTTTATGTCCGAAAGTACTGTATTTTAACATATTGCTTTATTTGTATTCTTTTAATCAGAAACTTTATCTTTGTTGTGTGAGATATTCTAAACTTGAAAAATAATATATTTTAAAGTTTTCAGGAAAAAGCCTTTTGAGTTGAATACAAGGATTTTATGTGGATAATCAAAGATTGTAAGGTAACATTTCCTTAAATGCCTTTGCCGAATTATTATCCAAAAGTGTAGCTGTAAAGGTTTGTGAATTGACCTTTATTTTGATTTTACAGTTTACCATAGGTGTTGTATTTTCTGTGTTAGTATTGTTATTATCATCTTCTTTGCTACAAGATGAAGCACTACTTATAAAGATTGACATAAAAGCCAAAATCATTAACAATGGACGTTTCATAATATTGCTGTTATTTTAAATTTTCTTTAAAGAATGTTTCTAATTTATCAAAAGGAATTACATTAACCTTATCATACAAATCCACGTGAATAGCATTTGGGATAATCATTAGTTCTTTTGGCTCGGACGCATTTTTGAAAATGTCTTCGCTGAAGTAACGTGAGTGTGCTTTTTCCCCTGCAATTAGTAAAATTGGTCGTGGCGATATTTCTTTTATATAAGTCAAAATCGGCATATTCATAAACGATAACGCATTTGTAGCATTCCACGCACCTGTTGAATTTAAAGAACGCTCGTGAAATCCTCTCGGAGTACGGTAATAATTGTGGTATTCTTTTACAAATTGCGGTTCATCGCCTTTCAGTTTTTCAGGGTTTAATATTGCTCCTGCGTGGAATGTTCCTGCTTCAGCGTCTCTCCAACGCTGTTCACCTAGTTGCTCTAATATTTGGGTGCGTTGCTCCAATGTCGTAGCGTCATTATAGTCTTTCGAAATTACCCTTGTCATATCGTACATACTTGTCGTAGCAACAGCTTTTACACGTTTGTCAATGGCAGTGGCGTTTAAGGCAAAACCTCCGAAACCACAAATTCCGATAATCCCGATTTTGTTACGGTCAATGTTCTTCTGAATACCGAGAAAATCAACTGCCGAACTGAAATCTTCCGTATTGATGTCGGGCGATGCAACGGCACGAGGTTCGCCACCGCTTTCGCCTGTATAGGACGGGTCAAAAGCCAATACTGCAAAACCACGTTCTGCCATTTGGTTGGCATACAATCCCGAAGATTGTTCTTTTACCGCTCCGAAAGGTCCGCTAATGGCAAGTGCTTGTAAAGGCTCGTTGCCTTGCTCTTTCGGAAGGTATAAATCTCCTGTCAATGTTATTCCGTAACGGTTTTTGAAAGTTACTTTTTGGCGTGTTACCTTATCGCTCAACTCAAAAGTATAGTGTTCTTTTTTTGCTGTATCGTCCATATTTGCTGAATTTTCGTTATTAGTATTTGGATTTTGATTGCAGGACTGCCCTAAAAACATAAGGCTCGCAACTGCTAAAATTGATAATCTTTTCATTTTCTTTCTGTTTTAAATTGTTTTAATGATTTTCGCAGGAATACCGCCTACAATCGTGTTGTCGGAAACGTCGTTTGAAACTACTGCACCCGAAGCTACAACCGCATTTTCTCCAATGGTAACGCCTTGCAATATGGTTGCTCCTGCACCAATCCAAGCATTTTTTTTGATGTGGATAGGTTTCAGTACTAATGCGTGCCTGTTTTTGGGTTCTAATGGGTGTCCCTCTGATAATAAACTGACTTTCGGGGCTATCAATACGTTGTCCTCAATCGTAATTCCTCCCAAATCCAAAAAAGTACAATCGAAATTGATAAATACGTTTTTCCCGATTTTGGTATGCTTTCCGTAGTTGATATACAAAGGAGTGAAAACAGCAACGCTTTCGTCAATTTCCGTAGCTGTGATTTGGCTCAACAATTCCCTGATTTCGGCAGGGTCTGTTGCGTTGTTCATCTGTACCAATAATTCTTTTGTCTTGTACGATGCTTCACGCATTTTATACGTTTCGGGGTCGGTTGGTAAAATGGTTTCCCCATTGCGTAACCGTTCAAAAATATCTGTTGTTTGCATTGCATTACTTTTTACAATGCAAAGTTAAAGACAAAGCCTTACAACAGTTTTGTTATAAGGCTCAAATTATTTTGCTGTAAAGCTCGATTTTAAATTTCTGTCGGCGGTATTCCGTATTGCTTTTTAAATGCAGTAGAAAAATGGGAAAGATTTTTAAATCCGACTTCCGTACAAACGTCCTGCACTTTTTTGTTCTCTTCTTTCAGCTTTATGTAAGCCATTTCCAAACGCTTTTTTATCAGCCATTTTTGCGGAGTGAGGTTGCTTATCTTTTTGAAATCTCTTTTGAACGTTGCTAAACTCCGCCCTGTAAATGATGCGATCTGTTCCATAGTTAGGTCGTCCATATAGTTTTTGTTGAGGAAATCCAAAAGGTCTATTTTCCACGGTTCCGCAAAATCGAACAATATCGGGTAAAGCAATTCATTGTTGTTCAGCAAGGCATAAATTCCCTCCAATAATTTCAGATGAATAACGCCCTCCGTTGGTTTTACGTTGCTGTCAAAATACGGCGTAAGCGACTGAAACAAACTTTCTATATCAGGTGTTTTATTTAGTTTGAAAACGTTTTTGTCAGAAATTTTTATGTCTTTCGGAATTTCCGATTTGTTCATTTTGCTGTAAAACTCACGCAATATATTACGCTGGAATACAAGTGAAATTCCTTTGTACAATTCCTTGCCCTTGCTGTTCTTGTACATTGTCAATCGGTGGTCACGTCTGATAAAGGCACATTCGCCTGCTTTTATGGTTATTCGTTTATTTCTGTCCTCTATTACCTGTTCGCCCGAATACAGATATAACAAAACGTGTTCGGGTTTTGAATGAACGCAATGTGTACCACTTTCGGAAAAACACGAAAGGAATATATCTGAATAGCTTATTGTTTCTAATTTGTCGTCCTGCTTCTCTTTCATTATTTATAGAGGTATCAATGTGCAAATTTAACCTTTTTGTTATTAAAAAACTTTGCTGTAAGGCTCAATTAACATTTCTGACAGGCTCATTAGCACAAAAGAGATATTTCACAACCTCCTGCCTTTCTTCTTTTTCTTCTTCATTCGGTTGGCAAACTGTTCTTCCTCGTAGTCCTCGCCCTGTGCTTGGGGCAACAGGCTGGACAATCCCAAATCTGAACTGTGCGAATGCTCCTGCGTGATAAACTCAAAGAGGTCTTTTGTCGGTTGGTTGTCTATCGTGTTCGTATTGGAAACAGGGCTGTCCTGTATTTTTAATTCGGGTTTGTTTCCATTGTTCCACCATTCGTTGAATACATTTGCCGACAGCGACAAGAACACGGCACTCATATTCCTGACAAATAACTTTGAACTCACGGCCGAACAGATTGCAATGCTTTATAAACCGTTGGCAGATAGAATTCTTCTTCAAATGGATTAAACAGCATCTCAAAATCAAATCTTTTTGGAGAACTTCCCAAAATGCTGTAAGAATCCAGATATACAGTGCAATCATCGCTTATTGCTTGGTGGCAATTGTGGGACACGATTTACAAATCAACCAGACAACTTCCGAGATTTTGCAAATTTCAGGAATCTCTCTGTTGGATAAAATTCCTGTAAATGAGCTATTTGCTGATATAGATATCAATAATATCAAAGAACGAAATGATAATCAACTGTCACTCAACTTATTTTAAGTGGACAGTAATGATATTGAATAATAAAGAAATTACTATGAAAGTAGAATAATAATGCAATGCCTTTCAACGCAGGCCGGAAACAGCAGTAGCCCCGTCATCCTGATAGTTCATCTTAAGAAATATAAATATATGGGATCCTGTATAAATAATTATTAATCAGTTAATTATTCGCGCCAGACAAGGATGTAATAGGTGGAATAGGGAGCCGAATAAACTATCTTACGCACACATAGGATAATTTTATAGCTTTTTTGGATTGGGATACTCCTTTCCCATTATTTTTTTGTATTCTATCAGGAAAGAAAGATACTTGATCTTGGCGCCTTCATGCATCCCCAGTTTCTGCATCGCCTTGATCATACAATTGAGCGCTGTTTCATTCATAGGGTCGATATGAAAAGCGGCTTGTGCAAGATCAATGGTCGTCTGCCACTGCTCCTTATCATAACTCTCCTCCATAGCACGGATGATGAGCGGTTCAATCCGTTTCTCCGTCTTCTCCTTCAACGAATCGTAAAACGGTTTATCTTCATTTTCCAGAAATTTGCCGCGGATTACAATCTCGATCAGCTCTTTGTATTCAGCTTCCCACTGATTTGAGGAAAGAATCTCCATACACCTTGTATAATCACAGTAAATCGGACTTTTTAGCATGATAGTGAACATACCTTTCTCATAAAGAAGTTCTATCCCATCCAGCTCTTCCAATATCTTGCGGAGACGGTTTAAAGTTACATTCCTTATATTTTTTACTTCCTGAAGTGGTTTTTCAGGCCATAACAACCTGCTCAGATGCTGTGAGGTGATACCTTCCTTTTCCTGGCTGTATTGTAATAGCAAACAGAATGTTTCTTTCAGCTTTTTGCTGAACATATAGGTGATATTGCGACTATCGCGGTTACACACTGTAAATTCACCGAACAGATAAATAGAATTGGCCTTAGGTTGTACTTTGTTTTTGTGATTGAGTTTATTAAAAGTGTTGCTGATATCAAATATCTGGACATCTTTTCTTTTACCCCTGCCCGACCGGTATAAAACAATTCCCGTGCCGGTTAAGATCGCCACTATTATCAGGTAAATAATCCATGTGTCACTTTTCTTTCCTGTTGGCGGATGGTTGGCAAGCTCCTTTTCCGTAATTGGAGGAAAAGCCAGAGAATAGATATGCAAATCGGATTTAATATCATCTTCAAATTCATGAACAACAGCATAAAGGGTGTTCAGATCCTCGTCATAGTAGAGATTGGCATTGGTATTGATTTTGTCTGAGTAGATCGGGATGGAGTCACCCAATATGGTATAGTCTCCATCCTGCAGGGAGAATCGATAAAGTTTCAGGAACGACTCGGTGAAGTGTTCCGGGTAACACAATGTATAGAAAAACGACTTGTCATTGATAACCATTCCCCTCACCGGTACTGCATTTTCCTGATTCCATGGAATTTCCCATACTTTTTTGAGCACATTGGTTTGTAAATTCAACCTGTAAAGATCATAAAAATACTCCCTCCCCAGTAACTGGTCTCCCGACAAGTTTCCCGTACCCCCGAAAAGATAAAGTCGGTGACTTTCTTCATGATGTCCCAATGATGTAAAGTATCTGGGAGTGATACCCCCTTGATTATCTATAGGGAAGGAATTCCATTCCTGTGCATCGAGACTATATCGGTAAAACTGGTCGCTGAAGCGCATATTGCCGAAGCCGCCGAATATCATGTATTGTCGTGACGATGCATCGAACCATGAAGCATGGTGATGAAGCTGAGTGGGTAGCCTATCGTAGCTCTCGATCCGCCATTTGAAAGTGTGCAGATCCAGGCTTGCAACGGTCGGGCCTTGATAGGTGCTGTCGTGATATACCTCGTAACAGTATAACCGGTCGTTCTCCTGGTCAATGAAATTTGTACCTAATCTGAGGTCAACGGGACAAGGTTCACTGAATATGATCGTCTCGGAACTCCTTGTTCTTAAATTGAATATCAGGATTGAATCACGATTAAAATAATAGAGCTCTTTTCGTCCGTCATGATAATTTGTACCTGAAACAGTAGAAGAACTGAATTGGGATTCTAATTTCCAGTGATAGGAGTCGTTGATCAGCCAATCGGGATTGGCAACACTTCCCATTTTCTTTCCCCGGATATCATGCACTATATTACCCTGATATTCATCGAGGAGAAATCTGAACTTTCTGTTATTACCGACAGAGAGATCCTTAATGGCAAAAGGAGGTACATCTATGATATGGTCGCTTCTTCCGAATACAATAGTCGGAGCGAACTTATCAGGAAGAGAGATATTATCCGACTGATAGATCTGATCTGCAACAGTAAGAGTAATTATATTACGTTTAAGATCGAATCCGATATGTATGGAAACCCATTCACGTGGAGGATAGACCGACTTATCCAGAGCGACGCTGATCAGATTGCTTCGCCCTTCTTCATTCAACAGGAAAAGATGATCTTTCTCATGCCCGTCGTAAAACAGATTGAATATACGATTGTCACTGTCTTTAATCCGGACAATATTGCCTATGTCGGATGTTAAGTATAAAGAAAGATCAAAGCTGATTTCGTAATTATCTGAAAATGTGACAGGATGCTCACTGAAAACATTATAGGAGGTTCTTTTGTCTATCGGATAACCGTTACCGAAAAAACGGAGTCCTTCCGCAAAAATTCCCTGTAAATTCAATGAGTAAAATATAAAAAAAATATATAATAGTTTCTTAGTGACTACATACATACGATGAATTCCTATTCCTGAGTCATATCATAATCCCCGATATTTAAGAATACCGTTATAAAAAACTCTTTCTACAAAGATAATATAACCACTCACATAATACAAACGGATCACTTTCGTACGGATGATAAAACAGATAGAAGAATAGTTAATAGTTTGATGGATTACTGTTAATTTAAAAAATGTAACCCTTATTTAACCCGCTGATTAACCACGCCGCCTCTATATTTGAAGC
This sequence comes from Proteiniphilum saccharofermentans, assembly GCF_900095135.1. Lineage (NCBI taxonomy): Bacteria > Pseudomonadati > Bacteroidota > Bacteroidia > Bacteroidales > Dysgonomonadaceae > Proteiniphilum > Proteiniphilum saccharofermentans. The sequence goes on along the minus strand of NZ_LT605205.1, from coordinate 3,302,957 downwards.
CAACGACGAGGTGCATATTTTTAAATATGTGAAAAATGTCAGTGAGGCTGAATGTATTATGTGAAAAACAGAGAAATGTAAATAAATTTATAAATCAGATGAAAAACTTATTCTATGTTGCATTAATCGGATTAATGCTATTATGCCAGGTTTCCTGTGAAAAAGATGAAGGAACTGTAGATAATCGACTCGGTAAAATTGCCGGTATTGTTACAGACGCCAATGGTGACCCTATTCCCGGAATACAGATCACTCTTTCGGGTATCAAAGAAGAGGATATGTCCACAACGAGTGGGGATGATGGTAGGTACATTTTTGAAAATGTAACCTACAAAACGCATGCTCTCACTTTCTCTAAAGATGGATGGCTTACGGTTAGCCTTACGGTTACTGCCGATAAATTTGATGAGAGTGGTATGGCGAATGCCGATATGGAGATGATCAAGGCTTCTGCCAGAATTATCGGGAAGGTTACAGATGCCAAGAATGACGGTGGACCGCTTTCAGGAGTGAAGGTCACTATTGGTGTCGCAGGGACTGTAACAACAGGTGAAGACGGAACCTATGAGATACGTAACCTGGTTGAGGATGATTATACCGTAACATTTACCAAGGATAATTATGTAACGGTCGTACAGCAGGTGTCAAGTTCCGATTTTGTGGACGAGGTGGTAACAGTGAATGTGCAGATGGGGGGAGAAGAGTTACTCCGGGGCCTGACTGCCGCAGATTTGCAAAAAGCGGAGAAATGGTACTATAATGAATACCGGGGAGGTAGGAATGCCGATGATTATCCGCACTGGGACTGGGCATGTAACTATATGAGTACGCTCGATTTCAGGGGTGCATGGCAGGAACAGAATGAAGGTACCACGCTCCAGATCCGTAACAACGGAGATGAACAGAAAAACCCTGCTGATCTGGATGTATTCGACTCTTTCGTGTTCGGTAGCAAGTTGATCACCAATGAGAACAGAATTCTTTCATTAAGACTGCGTACCCATAATGCAGATGAATCGGCTCCTGCCTACTTTGGCGTGCAGGTAGTGGATCTTTCTGCTGAACAGCCCAAAGCTGAAAAAGTGGGTGAAACCCGTACGTATGGTTCGGGAGACTATACCGATTTCGATTTCGACCTGAGCGCTTATGTCGGAAAGGAAGTGATCATCGCCATCGGGATCTACCGGCAAACCACCGGTGACTACTGGAAACAGCTTGTACTTCGTGCTATCCGCTTTGCCGATAGAAAAGTAGAGGGATGGGGTTGGTTGCCCGGAACCGAAGTCATTGACGGATGGAAACTCAGTCGTGAAACTGTACTTTCTACCATGCCGCATACCAAGAAGAAGTTTACCGGAATCAGTCCTGTTGGCGGAAACCGTGACGAATATGTTACTGCGTACCGTGCATGGAGAGGGGTAGCTCATGTAGCAGCGGAGTGGATGTTTATGCCTCTGAAAAAAGATCCGGAAGTGTTCCCGTCAGAAGGATATCTGATCAAAACACGTGGTGATGCTGAGGTGAATACCACTGTACCGGAAGCATACCTCTACGCGAAATTTCCCATAGCCTCCGGAGACAACCGACTGACTCTTAGTACCCGCAATTTCGGGAGCAACTATACCTATTTTAAATTAACCGCGATTGAGGATGACGGTACGGTAACTCATCTTGCACCGGTATCCAATACAGCAGACGAGGCGGAAGCCGCGGAAAACGGATGCTGGAGATTCAAACACGGGGATGGTGGTAAAGATAATCCCGAAGGATATGCTCTGTTTAATTACGACCTCTCACAGTTCAATGGTTCCAATGTTACCCTGGCACTTGGTATCTATAAGGGAGAAACCAACAGGGATGAAAATAAACTGGTACTGCATAATATCGAACTGAAATAAAAAAATTGATTGATGATGTGATGATCCTGATAAATCGGGACAACTTGTCCCGATTTATCGGAAAGTAGTGATGGTTTGACGATGTAATGAGGTGTCAAACGGAATAAAATAAGTGTCGTTAATCCAATTTAATCTTATTAATATAGAAAATAAAATAAATAGTATGAAAAAAAATGTGATTATTGTAATAGGCACTCTTTTCCTGCTCATGACCTGTGCTTGCGGAGAGACTACGCCGGAAAATGGTAACCAGGAACCTCCTCCTTCGCAGGAGGAGAGTCTTGCGGAAAGGAATCTGACGCGAGCCATGGAACTCGCCGATAACGCGATTGCCGCTCATTTTACGGGAAGTGCGATGACTATGGCCCGGTATTACAACCCTTATACCGATACCCGTTCAGATGAGGTGGGGAGTATATGGATGTATACCAGCGCTATAGAAGCAGTCAATGCGATCCTTCACGCACTTCAGGCAGAAAAAGAGCAGGGAAACGATTCGCGCTACAATGAGCACTTCGACCGCTACTCGGAGCAACTCAGTAACCTTTATGACAATGCTGATTACTATCTGGGAACATTCACGCTAACCTCATATACCCAGACGAAGGAATGGACGGTCTACGGTGTCAACCGGGGAGCATCCAAAGGAGGGGCCCGGGTAGATGGGATTGAAAATGTGTATGATGACCAGATGTGGTTGATACGGGAATTGCTGGAATCTTATAAACTGACGGGCGAAGTGCAATATCTTGAAAAAGCAGAATACCTTACTGAATATGTACTCGATGGTTGGGACTGTACTTTTGATGCGGATGGAAACGAGACCGGAGGTATCCCATGGGGGCCGGGATATGTCACCAAACACTCTTGTAGCAATGGACCGTTGGTGAGTCCTTTAGTCTGGCTCCATGAACTCTATAAAGGAAAAGATGATGAGGTGCCCCATCGCTATATCGATCCGGAAGACAGGAGAACAAGGAAGACGCAACAGATGAAGAAAAGCGAATACTATCTCATGTTTGCCGAAAAGATATATGACTGGCAAAAGCAGTACCTGCTCCGGGCCGATGGTGTGTATGACGATATGATGGGTGGATGTACCCCGGGAAATCCTGAATTGGAAACAATCGACGGAGTTACATACCGCAAGGGGATCACCTGCCGCGACAGGGTAGGACCTGCAATCACCTATAACAGCGGTACCATGTTGTCGGGTGCTGCCGATCTTTACAGGGCGACGGGCAATGGAAAGTATCTGGCCGACGGGTCGGGGCTATCGGATGCGAGTTTCACCTATTTCGCCAGGAAAGACATGAATGTGCAAGGATATTATACCTATGATATCAGTGGCTTCAGAAATTGGTTTAACGGAGTACTGATGAGAGGATATGTGGATTTTTACCCCTCCTATTCGAAAGCTGCTACTTATATCGACTCTTTTCAGAAGAATCTGGATTATGGTTACGACCAGTTCCTCTATAACGGGTTTCTACCCACCAACCTGCTGGTCGGATGGAGCCGGACCAACAATAACAACAATACGGAAGGGATGTTCAATTTTGCTTTTGCGGCTGAGTATGCAGTGTTGTCACGGTATGAGCTGACAAAATAAAACCAATAAAAATTTTAAGGGTATGATAAAAAGATTTTTTACCGGAGTGAGTGCCTTTCTGCAACTGGCATTGCTGGTGCTTCTTCTGGTTCCGGCCACATCATTGGCGCAGAATATCAATGTAACAGGAGTGGTCAGGGATACCGATAATGAACCACTGCCCGGGGCAACGGTAATGGTAAAGAACAGTACTGTGGGAACTGTTACCGATATCGACGGGCGTTATTCGATCAATGCCCCGGAAGACGGGGTTCTGGAATTTATGTTCCTGGGATTCATTACAAAGGAAGAACCGGTGAACGGTCGTTCCGTGATCGATATGATTCTGGAATATGAACAGCAGAGCCTCGATGAGGTGGTTGTAGTAGGTTATGCCACACAGAGAAAAGTTACGCTGACAGGTGCGGTATCAGGAGTGAAAGGTTCCGAAATGATACAGACCAAGAATGAGAACCCTCAGAATATGCTTACCGGGCGTATACCCGGTGTAAGGGTATGGCAAAAAAGTGCAGAACCCGGTACATTCAACAATAATTTTGATATCCGGGGACTGGGTAGCCCGTTGGTAGTGATTGACGGGATACCCCGGAGTACCGGAGAATTTCAGCGGCTTAATCCCAACGATATCGAAGACATATCAGTGTTGAAAGATGCGTCGGCTGCCATTTACGGAGTACGTGCGGCCAATGGGGTAGTGCTGGTGACAACCAAGAAAGGTTCCAGAGAAGGAAAGACCAGTATAGAACTCAATACCTCCTATACTTTCCAGCGGCCATCGGGTATGCCGGTGCTGGCCGATCCCTATGAGACGATGACGATCTATAACGAACGGGCTATGAATAATATCAGCGGGGGAAATATCATTTATACGGAAGCAAATTTTGAAGCGTTTCGCAATGGTACGCGCCGTACCACTGACTGGACTTCACTGCTCTTCTCCAACTATTCTCCGCAAACCCAGTCGGATCTGAGTATTACCGGTGGGACTGAGAAAACCCAGTATTATATCGGATTGGGGCATCTTTATCAGGAAGGATTTTTCAAGTCGGGCGATCTCAACTATAATAAGATCAACCTCCGGTCGAATATCACAACTGAGATCATCGACGGCCTTACTTTCGATCTTAATCTGAGTGGTATTGCCGATCAACGCAATACCCCCTATGCCAGTTCGGTCGATATTATCCGGAATTACTGGCGTCAGGGAGTACTCTTCCCGGCCTATGCGGATCCCGAAAATACGATGCTCAATCATGAAGGTCTTGATCTTGAAGAGAATACGGTGGCGATGATTTACTCCGATGTGTCGGGTTACCGGAAATATGCCCAGAAGTACTTTCAGTCCTCTGCTGCCCTGAACTATGACTTCAGTAAGATTTCCGGCAGCCTGCAAGGCTTGTCGGCAAAAGCACTGGTCAGCTATGACTACCGGATGGATGATAATAATATCAATAGAAGAGAGTATTATCAGTATGCTTATAATACGGTAACCGGCTCCTATGATGCGAAACTGTATAACAGGAGCTCTCCCAACCAGATCAGAAGGGAGATGTATAGTAAGAGCCAACTCCTGGGTCAGTTTATCCTGAACTATAACCGTACGTTCGACGACAGACACTCTGTAAGCGGTTTGTTAGGGTGGGAAACACAGAAACGTGTCGGTGATAATTTCTATGCCCAGCGCGATCTCGCATTCAGGATGGAATACCTTTTCGCCGGTGTGGACGAGAACCAGATCGGAGGAATGAGATCCGGACAAGACGATATCTATGAACTGGCCAATTCGGCACTGATCGGTAGGCTTAATTATACCTACGGAGACCGGTATATCGCTGAGGCACAATTTCGTTATGACGGCTCTTCAAAATTTGCCGAAGGTTATCAATGGGGATTCTTCCCTTCGGCATCCGTCGGATGGCGTATCTCTGAGGAGTCGTTCTTCAAAGAGTGGGAACAAGCATCATTTGTAGACCAGTTGAAGCTGCGGGCAAGTTACGGGGTGCTGGGTGATGACGGTGAGTTGAGGTACGACTGGGCAACCGGTTACACCTATCCGGCCACATCCGGAAATGCCGAGAATGGGTATTACAACCAGTATGCTCCCGGTTATATTTTTGGAGATGAATTTGTATACGGGGTTTCGACCCTGGCGTTGCCCAACAGGATGATTACCTGGTTTACCGCGCATACGTTCAACGCAGGGATCGATTTTGACGGCTGGAACGGACTCTTCGGCTTTTCATTCGACTTCTTTAACAGGGAAAGGCATGGACGTTTTGCCCGCCGTGTGGGTGACCTGCCTACAGTGGTGGGAGCGGAGGCCCCACGGGAAAATCTCGACAGCGACCGCCATTTCGGAATGGATCTGGAATTGTCTCACAGAAACAGGGTTGGTAATCTCTATTACAGGATGAAAGCAATGGGGACAATCACCCGCCAGAAATATCTGACCGCTTCTGAGAAAGGACCTTGGGGAAATTCATACGACAGATGGCGTAATGATAACCTTACCAATCGTTACCAGGGGATGCAGTTCGGTTTTGCTACGGACGGACGATACCTGAGTTGGGAGGATATATGGAGTTACCCTATCTATAAAGAGCGGGGTACTTTGCCAGGCGATTATAAATACCTCGACTGGAACGGCGATGGAGAGATCAACGATCAGGACCAACACCCTATTGCCTTTGACCAGACTCCGTGGTTCAACTACAGTTTCACGTTCGACGCGACCTATAAGAATGTGGATCTTAGCCTTCTCCTGCAAGGATCGGCGCTTGGTTCCATGGAATATAAGGAAGCGCTCTACGGAATATGGGGAAGTAACGGCGGAGGTACACTGACGCAATACCTTGACAGGTGGCGTCCCGTCGATCCGTTGGCTGATCCCTGGGATCCGTCCATTGAATGGATCAGCGGTTACTATGGATTTACCGGGAACTATCCCCGTGCAAACTCTGGCTTTAACCGTGTAAGTACCGCCTATCTCCGTCTTAAAAGTATTGAAATAGGGTATACATTACCTAAACTGAGATCTTTCTCGTCAATGGACCTGAGACTATTTGCCAACGCATATAACCTGCTGACATTTACCGGAGTGAAATTTGTGGATCCGGAACATCCGGATGATGAACTGGGAAGACTCTACCCATTGAATAAGACATTTACCGTGGGACTTTCTCTTAAATTCTAAAAGTCTTCCAATAGTTATGTACAAGAAAAATAAAATAATCGTATGAACAAAATATATCAATTAATATTGGTACTGCTTCTCTTCATTACCTCATGTGCGGATCTCGATATCCCGCCGAAGAATATTATCAGTGATGAAGATCTGCTGACCAGCGAGTCGGGTATGAATATCTATCTGGCACGTATGTATAGTAATATGCCGTTTGAAGATTTCAAATACATGGCAGAATGGGGTGTGGAATTCAACGCCTGGCTTGGTGCATTGGGTATCGAAGGTACGGGTGAAGCACTGAATCGTGACGGTATCAGTACTGCTTTTAGAGGTGAGAGAACTCCTTACTGGGGTAAAGCTTTTACTCTTTTGAGGGATGCAAACTACCTGATTGAGAATCTGCCTCTCTATGAAGGTTCTTTCCCTGAAAACATGTATAACCACTATTTGGGTGAAGCTTATTTTGTAAGGGCATTTGTATTCAATGCCATGGCAAGGCGTTTTGGCGGCGTGCCGCTGGTTACAAAGGTCATTCAGTATCCTGCAGAACAGGATGCCCTGGAGGTGCCCCGTGCAAGTGAGGAGGAGACCTGGGACCAGGTGCTTGCCGATTTCGACCGGGCGGTTGAACTGTTACAGCCGGCAAGTCCCAAAAAAGGTTACGCCAACAAATATGTTGCACTGGCTTTTAAATCGGAAGCAATGTTATATGCCGGAAGTGTGGCTAAATACAATGAAACGGTATCCGGCCGTCTTACCGGCTTCGGTGAAAAGACCGGAGTGCGTGTAATCGGTTTTGCTGAAAACGCATGGGAAGCAGCTTCCAGAAGATATTTCAAGGAAGCCTACCTCGCTGCCCGGGAAGTGATCGAAAGCGGAAACTATGCTCTTTACAAGAAAAGATGGGCTGCCAATAATTCCGAAGCACAATATCAGAATATGGTGGATATGTTCAGTGATCCCGAAAGTCCTGAGAACATTTATGTGAAACAATATTCCTATCCCACTATGACTCACGGATATGATGCTTATAGTGCCCCCTTTATCTTTAAAGCACCACTCGCTTCCGGCACCTGTCCGACGCTCGATTTTCTGGAACTGTTCGAAGGATTTGACAGGTATCCTGACGGTACGGTGAAAGTAACTACCGGCAATTCCAACACCCAGGGCGAATACCTTATGTATGACTCTCCTCTCGACTTCTTTGCCGAAGCTGAACCGCGGCTGCGAGCCTATGTGATTTTTCCGGGCGATCGATTCAAAGGAAGAGATATCGAAATACGTGCCGGTATCTATACCGGAAACGAACCTGTTAGTCCGCTCTTTAATGATTATTCTTATCAGACAGCTGAAACCAGATATCAGCATCTGGATGCTTACAGAACGAATCCCAAAACCCTTTATCTTAGTCCGAGAGAGGGCAATAGTCAGGAATTGGTTGAATATAACGGCACACAGATGACAGCAGCCGGCGCGAACGGCCCTTTCTATGACAATGGGGAAGGATGCCTGACCGGCCTCTATGGAAGGAAATGGCTGAATCCCGATCCCTCTTTCGAAGCAGGTGAAGGAAAATCGGATCAACATTTTGTACTGATGCGTTATGCCGATGTATTATTGAATGCCGCAGAGGCTGCCGTTGAACTTGCTCTGTTCGGTGAACCCTCTCCCGACGGTGCAGATCTGATGCAGGTAGCCACTGATGCTGTGAATGATATCCGGGAAAGGGCAGGTGCAACTTTGCTTACCGGTTCCGTCACTCCCGATGTGAGCGGGCGTAATATCGTGCGAAAAGAGAGACGTAAGGAGTTGGCGCTGGAACATAAGACAAAGTGGGACCTGCGTCGCTGGAGAGTACAGCATTACGAAAACCGGGATGGCTTCTGGGGTGAAGTGAGAAATAAAGATTCCTTCAGCAGCAATACCCGTTATCGCTTCCGCGGTCTCTATCCTTTCTTCTCTACCGGGAGTGGAAAATATTTCTTCGATGCCCGCTTCCAGTGGGTCAGCCTGAAAACCTTTGAGTATAATATTATAGATTACTACTTTGGTATTCCAGGCGGAGAAGTGACCAAGAGTCCGGTTATCGATCAGCAACCCAACAGATAATATTTCACAATGTAATGATTCGGTGATGTGATGATGTATGTAACGATGTGGTGATTCATTTTTAATTCCCATATCCCAAATCAAACATCCCAAATCTTTACGCTTTACTCTAATAAAATTAATCAAATGAAGAAGATCGCATATTTTATAATATTGGTTGCCCTGCTCTCTGTATCTTCCTGCAGTATGTTTGAGCTGGATAACTATGAAGCTCCCAAAGAGACGTTACAGGGAGTAGTGGTGGATGCAGCTACCGGAGAGCCGGTACTGACCGACCAGGGGAGCGAAGGGATCAGAGTACGTCTCACAGAACTTAGCTGGGGAGATAATGTGACGCATAATCCCGATTTTTTCTGCATGCCCGACGGTACTTTCCGGAACACAAAACTGTTCAAAGGACACTACAATGTCCGGATTGACGGCCCGTTCATTCCCCTGTTGAGGGAAGACGACCGCGGTGTTCCTCTTGCCGACGAAACGCAGGATGTGGATATTGAGGGTGTGACCGAGGTTAAGTTTGAAGTGCAACCATTCCTGAAAGTGGAGTGGGTGGATGAACCTCAGGTAATTAATGGTAAAATACGGGCAAAGGTGAAAGTGACCCGTGGAGTATCGGAAAGTGAATTCCGTGAGAAAATTGAACCGATGGGCGGTTATAGTAACAGCTTCCTGAATGTGACGGATATTCAGCTTTTCGTGAGCTATTCTCCCACAGTGGGATACCGTGCCCGCGACGAGCGGTGGTCGAGTTCCATCGAATATTCCGGCACCTCTTTTAACAACCTGCTGGGAGAAACAGTTACTATAGAATCCAACGGAACGATCCCATCCGGGCGGGTTGTCTTTATCCGTGCCGCAGCCCGGATAAACTACGATACGCCCAAAGGTAGCGGTACCCGCCGGTGGAATTATAATGCACCATTGGAGGTGTTGGTACCGTAAAATATACTATATTTGAAGTTTAAAGTCTTTCTGATCGAAGGAAAGACTTTAAACTTCTTTTTAATAAAATATAACCTATGAAGAGATCAATGATCACCCTGTTTATCGGATTGTGTCTTTTGATACCATTGAGCGCCCAACAGGAGAAGAAAGTGAAAACCACACTCCAGACATCCCGGGAGTGGAGGCCCACTATTGATGTGAGATCAGATGCCGTGATGGTGTATGGAGTAGGAGGAAATCCTTCCGATAAATCAAGAAGAATACCTTTTGAAGACCGGGTACAATCCTGGCGTGACAGAGGTTATATAACCCATTTTATGACCGGGATAGCATGGGGTGAATACCAGGATTATTTTACCGGGAAATGGGATGGCAAGATGCATCTCGACGAAGGACAGGTGCAGCAGAACGGCGATACCATCTGGCATGGCCATCTGGTGCCTTATATTGTCCCGTCGGAGAATTTCCTGCGCTATCTCAAGGAGATGCATGTGAAGAGAGTGATCGATGCCGGTATTGATGTCATCTTCATGGAAGAACCCGAATTTTGGGCGAGGGCGGGATACAGCGAAGCTTTCAAGCGCGAATGGAAAAAATATTACGGTTTCGACTGGAGGCCGCAGCATCTGTCGCCGGAAAACACCTATTTATCCAATAAACTGAAATATCATCTCTATTATAATGCTCTCGACGAGGTCTTTTCTTTTGCCAAGGAATACGGGAAGAGCAAGGGGATGGATGTGAAATGCTATGTCCCCACCCACTCCCTGGTCAATTACGCCCAATGGATGATTGTCAGTCCGGAAGCGAGCCTGGCCTCGCTTCCCTCGGTCGACGGTTATATCGCCCAGGTATGGACCGGCACTTCCCGTGAGCCGAACTATTTCAATGGCAAAATGAAAGAACGGGTTTTTGAAACGGCATTTCTTGAATACGGCTCTATGGAATCGATGACTGCCCCTACGGGCAGGGAGATGTTCTTCCTTACAGATCCGATTGAGGACTGGCCACGCGATTGGGTGGATTACAAGAAAAATTATGAAGCTACCTTTACGGCTAAGTTGCTTTATCCGCATATCGATAAATATGAGGTAATGCCCTGGCCGGAACGGATTTACGAGGGACTATACCGTACCAGTCGGGATAGCGACAAAAAAGAGAGAATACCGCGACACTACTCTACCCAGATGCAGGTGATGGTCAATACATTGAACCTGATGCCGCGGAGTGAGAATCGGGTGGACGGATCGCACGGTATAGGGGTACTTATGTCGAACTCATTGATGTTTCAGCGTTTTCCCGAACATGACGGGTATGAAGACCCCCAACTGGCTAACTTCTACGGGCAGACGCTTCCGCTATTGAAAAGGGGAGTGCCGGTACAGACCGTGCATATGGAGAATCTGGCCTATCCTGAAACTTTGAAAGATATTAAAATCCTGATCGCTTCCTACTCCGGCATGAAACCTATGGAATGGCAGTCACACCGCTTACTGGCCGAATGGGTGAGAGAGGGAGGTGTATTGCTTTACTGCGGGAGAGACGACGATCCCTTTCAGCAGGTGACGGAGTGGTGGAACAGCGGTGGAAATAATTATGCTACCGCTTCGGCACACCTTTTTGAAGAATTGGGGTTGCCGAAGCCGTATGCAGCAGGTGAATATACTGTTGGGAGCGGAAAGGTCCATATCCTGCGGAACGATCCCAAAGAGTTTGTCCTGGACGAAAATGGTGATACCCTGTTCGTGGACTTATTGAAGAAAGCCTATAGCGAGGTGTCAGGCGAACCTCTCCTTTTGAAAAATTATTTCAGCCTGAAAAGAGGACCTTACCTGATGGTTTCCGTATTGGATGAATCGGTCGGAACCTTACCTTTTATTGCAGAGGGTAGCTTTATCGATCTTTTTGATCCTGAAATTCCGGTACTGAAGAAAAAAGTGGTTAATCCGGATCAACAGGCATTATTGTATGATATCGATGCGATAGATGACAAGGAACAACCCCGTGTACTTGCAACTGCTGCACGTGTGAGCGACGAGAAGAGAGAAGATAATAGCTACAGCTTTATCGCGAAAAGTCCGATCCACACTACGAATGTGATGCGTATTTTCTTGCCGGAAGAAGCTGCAACCTACAAGGTGATGAATAGCGCCGGCGAACCTGTCGATCATGAATTTTCCTGGGATAATGAGAGCGGAACCGCTTTTCTGAAGTTTGAAAACAATCCCGACGGTATCGCTGTGCAGTTGGAATGGTGATAATTGATTTATTGATATGATACATTAGTGGGCACTTAAATAAAAAAATAGTTCTTTGAAATCTTTTGTAGATCGCAGTTTTGAGAAATTTTAGTTGTGTGACGATTTGAAATGCGATGATTATATTTTACTTTGCCCAAAAGTAAAAATCATGAATCAAGGCAAATATATTTTCGCGCAGCTTACAGATTTTCTACCACGCAGGGTATTTGACAATATCGTATCCAGACACGATGGAAACAAGAAAGTCCGAAGTTTCACCTGCTGGAACCAGATGCTATGCATGATCTTTGGACAATTGACAGCCCGTGACAGTATGCGGGACTTGATGCTGAGCCTGGAAGCCCATCAATCCAAATATTACCATTTGGGACTGGGGGCAAGCGTAACCCGGACAAATCTGGGTAAAGCCAATCGTAACCGTAGCTATAAAATCTTTGAGGATTTTGCCTATGTGATGATGGACAAGGCCCGTCAAAGTCATTACAGGGAGGACTTCGAAGTCAAGGTGGACGGGAACGTCTATGCCTTTGACTCCTCCACCATCGACCTGTGCCTGAGTGTCTTCTGGTGGGCGGAGTTCCGCAAGCACAAGGGAGGCATCAAGTTGCATACATTGTATGACCTGAAGACTTCCATTCCGACTTTCGTGTTGATCACCAGCGCAAAGGTCAATGATATGAACGCGATGGATTATCTTCATTATGAATCCGGGAGCTTTTATATCTTCGACCGCGGATACGTGGACTTTGACAGGTTGTACCGGGTGAATGAATCCGAAGCCTGGTTTGTCACGCGGGCCAAGAAGAACTTCAAGTTCCGCAGGATGTATTCCCGGGAAGTTGACAAGTCGACGGGCGTGCAATGCGACCAGATCGGGAAACTGGAGGGATTCTACCAGCAAAAGGACTATCCCGGCAAACTGCGCAGAATCAAGTATCACGACGTGGAACTGGGCAGGGACTTCGTTTTTATAACCAATAACATGGACTTGACGGCCGTCGAGATAGCGCTACTGTATAAAAAACGCTGGATGGTTGAGCTGTTCTTCAAATGGATAAAACAACACCTGAAAGTAAAAAACTTCTGGGGAACGACCATCAACGCCGTTAAAATCCAGTTATATTGTGCTATCATCGCTTACTGTCTGGTAGCCTTGATTGGTTACGAATTGAAAGTTGAGCGTCCAATCTACGAAATTCTGCAAATACTCAGTATCTCCCTACTGGACAAAACTCCTATAAGAGAGATACTTACGAATTGCGATTACAAAAATGTCAAAGAGCTCGATTATAAACAATTAAAAATCAACTGGATCTAAGTGTCCAGTAGTGGATATGATAATGTGATGATTAAATTAAAATTTTGAAATCCAAAATCTTGAAATTCGATAAAAAAAAATAAAAAATAATTATATGAAGAAGATCCTGTTATTGAGTCTCGTTTTTTTCCTGGGGATGATTCTTATGGTGAGTGCGCAACTCTGTAATCCGGTTGATTATGTGAGTACGTTGGTGGGAACCGATTCCAAGTATGAGCTCTCTACTGGGAATACCTATCCTGCAATTGCCCTGCCCTGGGGGATGAATTTCTGGTCACCCCAGACCGGTAAGATGGGTAGCGGATGGATGTACACCTACCATTCCGATAAGATCAGGGGGTTCAAGCAGACCCATCAGCCCAGTCCCTGGATGAACGATTACGGCCAGTTTTCGCTGATGCCTCTTACCGGAAAGCCGGTTTTTGATGAGGAAGAGCGGGCGAGCTGGTTCTCCCATAAGGCGGAGATAGCCAAACCCCACTATTACCGGGTTTACCTGGCCGATTACGATATAACCACCGAGATCACTCCTACGGAACGCGCTGCCATGTTCCGTTTTACCTTTCCGGAGAACGATAGCGCCTATATCATTACCGATGCTTTCGACAAAGGCTCCTCTATCCGCATCATCCCTGAAGAGCAAAAGATCGTGGGTTATACTACCCGCAACAGCGGTGGAGTCCCTGATAATTTCAGGAACTACTTTGTGATTATTTTTGATAAACCTTTTACTTATGTTGCTGCTGTAAAAGATGGCGAGATTGACGAAAATGAGAAGGAATTTACCGGAAACCATGCCGGTGCGGTGATCGGCTTTAAGACCTCCAGAAGAGAGCAGGTACATGCCAGGGTAGCCTCCTCCTTTATCAGTGAGGAGCAGGCACTGCTCAACCTGAGGGAATTGGGAGACGACTCGTTCGAAGCTATCAGGGAAAAGGGAGAAGCCCGTTGGAATGAGGTGCTGGGACGGATCAGGGTAGAGGATGACAATATCGATAACCTGAGAACATTCTATTCCAACCTTTATCGTACACTGCTTTTCCCGAGAAATCTCTCCGAGATCGACGCCGACGGCAACATTTACCACTACAGCCCTTACAACGGGGAAGTGCTTCCGGGCTATATGTTCACCGATACCGGTTTCTGGGATACTTTCAGGAGTCTTTTTCCTTTCCTTAATCTTGTCTATCCCTCCGAAAATGTGAAGATGCAGGAAGGATTGGTGAATGCCTATAGGGAGAGTGGTTTTCTTCCCGAGTGGGCCAGCCCGGGCCATCGTAATATCATGGTGGGTAATAACTCCGCCTCGGTGGTAGCCGATGCATATATAAAGGGATTGAGGGGATACGAAATTGAAACGCTCTGGGAAGCGCTCAAGCACGGCGCCAACAACGTGCATCCCACAGTGCCTGCGTCGGGCCGTACCGGTTACGCAGAGTACAACAAGTACGGGTATATCCCCAATAATGTGAAGATCAGCCAGAATGTGGCCCGTACGCTGGAGTACGCCTATAACGACTGGACTATCTACCGCCTGGGAAAAGCTTTAGGTAAGCCGGAGCCGGAAATTGCTATCTACGGTGAACGGGCGATGAACTACAAGAATCTTTACAATCCCAAACATAAACTGATGGCGGGACGTGCGGACGACGGCTCATTCTCCGACTCGTTCAACCCGACCGACTGGAGCCGTGATTTTACTGAAGGGAACAGCTGGCACTACTCATGGTCGGTCTTCCACGACCCACAGGGATTGATCGACCTGATGGGAGGACGCAGTGAGTTCGTCAATATGCTCGATTCCGTCTTTGTCATTCCGGGACTGGAAGGAATGCAAAGCCGCTCCATGATCCATGAGATGCGTGAGATGCAGGTGATGGATATGGGACAATACGCACATGGCAACCAACCCATCCAGCATATGGTTTATCTCTATAATTACGCCGGTGAACCGTGGAAGGCCCAATACTGGGTAAGGGGAATCATGGATAAGCTCTATTCTGCTGCCCCCGACGGTTACTGCGGCGATGAGGACAATGGTCAGACCTCCGCCTGGTACGTCTTTTCCGCATTGGGATTCTATCCTGTTTGTCCCGGCAGTGATGAGTATATCCTCGGTTCACCACTATTTAAATCGGTAGAGATTGACCTGGAGAATGGCAAAACTCTGCAGATCCAATCAACGGATAATGCAAGGGGGAATCGCTATATCGAAGAGATGGAACTGAACGGCAAACGATATACAAAGAATTTCCTTACCCATGGCGACCTGATGAACGGGGGTAAGATCACATTCAGGATGAGTTCCCAGCCCAATAAGGAGAGAGGAATTCAGCGTGAGGATTTCCCTTATTCCTTTTCGAATAACAGATAAGACAGACAATAGGTATATTTATTACCTACCATATATATAAAGGTAAGTTTTCGTCGCCAAAGGTGAAAACTTGCCTTGTTCTTTGTGTTCCTTATCCTGCCGTCCGGATTTGGTAGGGTAGTACAGATACGGTCGGAGGAAGGCGAAAAATTTAACCATAACCATGCAACGTTTTTAGTTTTTTTGCATCTTATAAATGAATGGGTGTATCTTATTATTTATCTTGATTAACAATCAAATATTTAATACTTTTACCATAGAATTAGCCGAAAATATGAATCCATATCTGCCATCGGGCTTTAGATACTACTTGTGAACAGAGTTTGCAAGTGAGCGGTATTATGTTGAACTACATGTAAATTTATCAATCAATTAAAGATATATACAATGAAAACGGAAAAACTGTTATTTGGGATGTCACTCCTGTTTACACTAATTGCAATGGCAGGATGTGAGAAGGAATCAGAGGAATTACCCACGTGTCAGAATGATCAATTACTGTTTGACTTTACGATTCAGTTATCAAACTATATAGATGAATTGATCTCTTTTCATCACGAGCGTAATCCGTCTTTTTACTATATGTATATGGATGATGTTGCTAAGCTAAATCTGGAAGATAAGATAGTTTACTACGAATCCATCGGTGAAGGTTATCAACCAAGTTTTTCCTCGTTGTGGGACGGTAGTGAAGAACGAGTTTACACAACCGAATATGTTTTATCATTGAATTCTGTGTTAGATACGATGGATGCCTCGTTGCGGAAACATTTACTGTCCGTGGCAATCGATAAGCACCGGAAAAAGTTTGGTGTGGAATATGTCACTCCTTTTCAAGCTCGAAGATCAGGTATATTATTGATATTATCCATCTTGCAATATGAAAATGCATATACTGTACTGGATAAAATATGCGGCTATTGTAGCAAATATAATCTGGATGATCCAATCGAGTTATCGGTCAATAATAATTTCAATAAATTTCTTATAAAGGAGGTATCACGTTATTTATCGAAATAAAAAATAAACACTCCGTCCATTTGCAATAACTGCAGATGGACGGGGTTCATTTATGGCTCGTGATTATTACTCTTCAATATCCCTTTTACGTTTCAATGCTTCGAGGAAATAGTAATCGGCGTAATTCAAAGGAACATCGATTTCGTTGTTGTGAGGGATACTTCCTACGCTGTGCATCAGCAGGAAATGGCCGTTTGTTCCCGGTTCCGCACGATATGCTGGTGATGCAAGACTTTCCATAATGAGGTCTGCATATTCCTTGTATTGCTGTGGATTGTCGACATCCATTGTACTGATTTCATATAAGGCCGAAGCTATGACTGCTGCGGATGAAGCATCGCGGTATTCGTTCGGGATTTCCGGCGCATCCATATCCCAGTAAGGGATCAAGTCTTCGGGCATATCCTTATGGTTACGCATAAAATTGAATGCTTTCAGTGCCATCTCGATGTATTTCCGGTCACCGGTTTCCCGGTAGCAGAGGGTAAATCCGTAGATCGCCCAGGCTTGCCCGCGGCTCCAGGTTGATTCGTGGGCATATCCCTGTGCCGTGTGGCGATTACGTACCGAACCATCCTCCATACTGTAGTCAATTACATGGAAGGTGCTTCCATCGGGGCGGAATTGCTCTGTCAGCGTTCTGTTGGCATGCGAGATGGCAATTTCACGGAAAGAAGGATCGTCTGACAATTTGGTAGCTTCGAACAATAATTCCAGATTCATCATATTGTCGATGATTACGGGACATTCCCAGCCGCGTTCCGACTGCCATCCACGCTCGACGTCCCATGATTGCAGAATACCAGCGACCGGGCGGAAACGGGTAGAAAGCGATTTTGCCGCCTGGATAATAATATCTTTGTATTCGGGTTCACCGGTCAGACGTAAACCGTTCCCGAAGCTACAATAGACCATGAAGCCTACGTCATGGTGCCAGGTGAGATTTTTGGCCTCTTCGATGCCTTTTGAATACTTATGTGCCAGAGGGCGATAGGACTCATCTCCGGTCAACTCATAGAGATACCACACTGAGCCGGGGAAGAAACCGCTGCGCCAGTCGGCATAACCACAGTAGTAGACGCTGCCGTCTTGTTTTAATGTTACCGGATTCAGGAATTTGTCACTCGCTTCAATTACTTCGATCTCTCTGCCGATCTGGTCAACTGCAAAATCGATATTTTCCCGGATAAAATTGTTCTCCTCTTTTGTTCCTGTACCGCATGAAACCAGTGCGAGTACAAAGACCGACATCACTAAACTCTTCATTTTATTTTATTTTATTTTATGGATTGTGTATGTATATGTTCCCGAAGGGATTACTTTTTTTGCATTCAATGAAACCCGATAGATTTCTTTACCCCATACATTGGAAAGGCGGGGATCATCAAGTGTAATCGTCTCAATTACAGGGGTAAATATATTCTTATCATATGATAATTGTGCATTTACGCTTTCTACCTTGACGATTATTTCTCCCGGACGACTGATATCGACAGTCCCCCAGGTCAGGAAATTGACCTGATTAGGAGTCTCCGCTCCATTCAGGGCAAACCGGTCTTCTATCTTTAGTTCGTTTTTACCTAATGTATATGCACGTGTCCACTGTTTTACTCCGGCTTCTTCAGGGTAGGCTGTCGCTATATTTGCCGAGAACTGCATACGCGCCGGATTGAATTTTACATCGGTAGCCTTATACTTTGTCCCGAATGGTTGGGCTGCACCGTTGATGAGCGGCAGGTTGTGATAATTACTTTGCATCGTCCAGATGGAATAACGTTCTGAACTGAATGTCTGGCGTGTATATGTCCCTACACCGGCATCGATAAAGACGGGGACTGTATCGAGATAGAGGGAAAATGTACCAATATCGTTGTGGTTATGGCTTTCGTTATTATATCCCCCTTTTGCTGCCAGGAAAAAGCCGTTTTTATTCGACATGTAGCAGAATTCCGTCTCGGGATACCAAGTGTGTGATGGTGTTTTATACGTCGGCATAACTTGTTGCATTTCATCAAAGTAAAGAAGGGTCTGCAGTGTCCTGAAAATGTCACGCCCCGATGAAACCGCTATTTTTTCCGATCTGCTGTTCAGATAGGCCGCAAAATGCATCATATCTTCACTCCTGACTGCCTTTCCGTAACGGTAAATCAACGGGCCGCTACCACCGCCTTTTGCCGACGCATCTGCGAAATTTACTACCCAACCGTTCCCTACGTAAGAGCGAACGATATATTCCCCCATATTTTTGATCATGGGATCATCGAATATGGAAACTTTCCCGCCTGTGCCGTCATACAGCATTTGCAGGTAATCATACATTTTCCCTGCGGCGTGTCCCCAATAAGATGGGCCTTCCTCACACGCCCCGTCGGAGTGGGTGTAGTTGATAAACTTATCTACCGAAACCATTGTCCGGTAAACCGCTTCGGCAAGTTTATCACGGTCGTTCTCCAGCAGGAAGAAAGTCTGGAGGACATTGAAATTGCACCAAGGATTCCAGTTGTTGACCATCATGCCTGGTTTATAATCAAGGGCCATCCACCAGAAACTACTGTCATTCATGAAAGTATCCAGTGTCCGTTCCTGTAATTCTTGCCGCAGACGCTCCGAAATAGCCGGATTTACTTTGTCAAATTCTCCATGCAAATAATAATATACCCAGGCCAGAAGTGAACTTAAGTCGCCTGATGTTAAATCAATGACATGTTTTTTATTATCGGGTAGAGAACGGTGAGATATTTGTTCCCGTCCCAAATGAGCAGATAACACCCATGAACTCATTTCGCAGGAATAAAAAACGCCGTTGATCAACTGGTCGATAAACCTGCCTTTTCCTTCAGCCAGCTCTGCCATCAAGAGATCGGCAATAGCCTGGTTATTCTGACCGAAAGGATCTTCCATGATACGACGGTTACCGCTTCGTTCAAATTCAATATAAGCAGTAGCCGGAACAACCTGCCATTCATAAGAAAGTCTTTTTTCTCCCTCGCTGATAAAATGATCTTTTGTATTCCCGAGAAACTGATCCCAGCCTGCACGGTCAGTGTAAGTGGGGTAGGGCACCCATTGTTGATCGGAGATTAATGCAGATTTTATTTGCTCCAGTGAGGCTGCTTTTTGCAGCAAATCCTTTTCAGTGTATGCATGAACAGGAATGGAGCAGATAAACAAAAATGGTAAAATTGAATGAAAGAGGATCTTCATGTCGTGAAAGTGTAATTTATAGTTCTACTTTTATCGTGTAAATAGGAATGGTTTGTTTTTGGATCATGTCACTTGGTACCTGAATCCGAACACCACCATCTACATATTCCCAATTCAGTTGATAGCCTTCGTCTAACAGCCCAATCTGTTTTATATTCCTGGTTTTATCTAATGATTTTATTACAAAATCAGTGTCATACACATGTCTTGCTATAATATAGAGGCATCCCTCTTTGGTGGTAAATCTAAAGTCGGGGTATTTATCTTTGGGAATGGCATCAAAAACAGCATCATGAAACTCTTTATCAACTGTTTCCCTTTGTTGATTTTCACTAAAATCTTCCCCGAAAATATGCCATGGCCTTGTTTCGTAAATTGCTTCACTATTAATTTCCATCCAATTATGGAACGAGTCTAACCCCGGTCTTGTAAGTGAGGGGAATGTCCCTTTTCTTGTCGGGCCTATGTTAAGCAATAAATTACCGCCTTTACTCACTACATCCACAAAACTCCTGATCAGGATTTCCGGCTCTTTGTATACCGTGTCAAATTGATTATATCCCCAATTTTTGCCCATGGTGATACACGTTTCCCATGGATTTGGATTTATCTCATCGGTTAATTGTTGCTCTTTTATAGAGTAGTCGCCCAGATTATTCCCGATTCGGCTGTTGATTAAACAGGTGGGTTGTATAGATTCTATTAATTCCCTGATCTCGCCACTTTGTTTTTCAGTGACAAGTTCAGGCGTATCAAACCATATCATGGCTATATCTCCGTAATTTGTGAGTAACTCGACGAGTTGAGGTTTGACTTTTCTCTCAATATAGGCATTCAAATCCTTGGCATCTTCGTCGGGATAATCCCAGGTATTGCTTCTTCCTGCTTTTTCCGGCCAATTGGTGGGCACATCGGGATCTTCCCAGTCACGGCCCAAAGAATAATATAAACCCAACATAATGCCTTCGTCCTTACATGCTTTTGCCAATTCTTTCAGAGGGTCTTTCCCATATGGAGTAGTTTTTACGATGTTGTAATCACTCACTTTTGAGTCATACATGGCAAACCCGTCGTGATGTTTTGTTGTAAATACAATATATTTCATCCCGGCTTGTTTAGCCGTTTTCACCCATTGGGTTGCATTGAATTGTGTCGGATTGAATTCTTTCGCTATTGCTGCATATTCCTTTAAAGGAATTTTTTCATACAACATAAAGTGTTCACCTCCTCTGGAAGGAACACCTTTCCATAATCCTGCTGTTTGAGAATAAAGCCCCCAGTGGATGAACAGCCCGAACTTGGAGTCCTGGAACTGTTGCATTGCCTGTTCATCTCCTTTATTCTGAGCAATAGATGCCATGTAGAACATAGAGAATATAACTAATACAAAGAAAACCTGTTTCATATCTGTTTTATATTATCACATAGAGTCTGTTGTTAATTCGTATTCAGCACCCTTTGTCGTTTCAAAGTCAAACAGATAACTATCCTTTAATGATAAAGGAGTTATTGTTCCGGAATAAACAACTCTACCGGATTCCTCATCCACAAAGTAAAAACTATTAGGATTATCGCCTGTGGCCTCATTCAATTTTACATCTTTTGAAGTCAGTGCCTGGTGCGTCCTTATCCTGCAATTACCTCCGAGGGCAGAATGAATTGTAACTCTTGAAATCTGTCCGTTTTTCCATTCCAGATCGACTGTAAATCCGCCCCTGGCACGTATTCCTTCTATATAGCCATCCTGCCATTTATCCGGCAATGCCGGTAACAGGAAAATTTCTCCCCCATGGCTTTGTAAAATCATCTCAGTGATACCTGCCGTCCCTCCGAAGTTGCCATCAATCTGGAATGGAGGATGTGCGTCAAACAAGTTGGCATATGTGCCTCCACCTCTGGTCGATATATCAGTAGCATCTACAAATCTCAGACCGCTTTTGAGCATCTGGTATGCATGGTTTCCATCTTCAAGCCGTGCCCAGAAGTTTATCTTCCAGGCCATAGCCCAACCGGTTCCTCCGTCACCGCGCATCTCGAGTGTCCTTTTGCACGCCGCAGCCAATTCGGGGTTAAGCCTTGACAGGATCTGCTTTCCCGGATGAAGGCCGAACAAATGAGATACATGCCTGTGTTGAGGATCCACATCCGTAAAATCTTCATGCCATTCCTGTAGTTGGCCTTCACTGCCAATATGCAACGGATAGAGGTTATCCCTGGTATGGATAAGTCGCTCTTTAAACTCTTTGTCCAATTCCAAAATTTCCGATGCCCGGATACAATTACTGAACAGATCCCATATCATTGACATATCCATGGTGGAAGCCTTTGCAATCTCTCCCTCTTTAAGTACACCATTTGCGTCGGTATAATAAAAACTGTTCTCTGGAGAAGAAGATGGATTTGTCACGAAATAACCGGTCTCGGGATCTTCCTGTAACCACTCCAGCATAAACAAGGCAGCGCCTTTCATCAGGGGATAGGCTCGTTTTTCCAAAAAATCACGGTCTCCTCCAAAAGCATAATGTTCCCATAAATGTTGGCAAAACCAAGCCCCGGCCATGGGCCAGCACGACCATCTTGGCGAGGCTTTGGGGTCTTTGTCATAACCACCCGAGGGAACAGTCTGTGCCCATAGGTCCGTATTATGATGGGCAACCCATCCGTTTTGTATGCCATAATTTATCTGGGCTGTTTTCTCCCCGCTTTGGGATAAAAGTTCAATCAGGTCGAACAATGGTTGATGGCATTCGGCAAGGTTTGTTGTTTCCGTAAGCCAATAGTTCATTTCCGTATTAATATTTGTCGTGTAATTGGATCCCCAGGGAGGTTGTATATGTTGATTCCAAATGCCTTGTAAATTTGACGCTTTACCGCCGGGTCTCGACGAGGTGATAGCCAGATAACGACCATATTGATAATACAATTCTACCAAACCATTATCGGAATCATCTTCACTAAAACGCCGTAATCTCTGGTCTGTTGTCAATGTATCCTGCAAACTCCCTTTCTTTCCAAGAGAAAAACGGACCTTATTGAATAACTGTTGATAATCATGGATATGTGACCCAAGTAACTGTTTGTAGCTACGATCCAGTGCCGACTTTAAATATTTCTTCGCCTCTTCCGAAGGATCTTTCCCTTCATGCCCCGGAGATTTTTCAATCCCGTTGAAACTGGTGGCCGCTGATAGAATAATAGTTGCTGAATGGGCATTTGTTACAGAAATAATACTATCATTTCCTTCTGAAGATCCTCCCTCCAGTACCAAACGCGAATGTACCTCAAATTCCATCCCTTCACCATCAGGGTCATACACGATCTGATCTGGAAATTCAAGTCTGTGGGCAACATATGAAGGGGCTTTACCTTTCAATATTAAAAGATTTTTTCCGTTGGATTCTGCCCTGTATTTTAATGCACTACCTTGCCATATGTCAAATGAGAGTGCATTTTTTTTATCTGATTCCAGATGGATAACCATCACTTGGTCAGGATATGAGATAAATGATGTACGGGTATAATTTACTCCGTCCATTTCAAATTTTACTGTCGCCGTTGCATTCGAAATATTCAGATCCCTATATATATTTTTTACTTCTGCGGTTTCCGCCATTCGTATATACAGGTCGGAAAGAGGTAGGTAGCGTGCAGTATAGGGACCCTGTGCATTCTTCTTCCATAACTCTCCCGCACCGGTGTAATCCCCTTTGTCTATTGCCTGACGAATAAGTGGTAAAGCCTCTTTGGCTTTCGGATTTGTGCAGTCTTTCGGGTACCCCGACCACAATGTCTCTTCATTTAACTGGTACCTTTCATTCAATGGATCACCGAACAGCATGGCACCTATTCGTCCATTACCCAGTGGTAACGCTTCTTCCCATATAGAAGCGGGGGTATTGTACCAAAGTTTTAATTCTTCTTCCTTTTCTTTTTTATTTGAGCAGGATATCATTGAAAAAAACAATAAAGTTAGCACTACATTATAAATCCAAAGTCGTATCATATTGATTTGAAGGTTGAAATTGTTTTTTCCAACATCTGTGCCGGATTTTTATCTCTTTTATCTGTATAGCAAACTCTCCGGATTCACCCCCGTGGTCGTTGATATTATTGCCATTGAGGATAAAGAAATCTTCGGGGTCATGATTAACAAGTCGGAGAAACACGCTCATTTTGTCGATTTTAAAAAACTAGAAACTGTAAGCTCGAAGTTAGTGAAATATTAATAAAAAACAACTTATCCGGAAAGAAATTATTCTCTCCGGATAAGTAAAAGATTTATGATATTACCATCCCGGATTTTGGGTTAATGATTCATTCTTTTCGATTTCATCACTCGGGATAGGCCATAAATAATCACGATCTTCATTGAATTTACGGGTAAGCAGTCGTTTACCGGTAATTCCAAGCTCATCTTTGTTCAGCATCGTGTGGGATAATCTCCAACGACGTAAGTCGCTGTCCCTGAATCCCTCATTGGCCAATTCATAAGCTTTTTCCTTGAAGATACGATTGAATACTTCCTCTTTGGTACGGGCTTCGAGATGTGCAGGTCCGCTGTTTAACAAGGCCATATCCACACGGGCACGTACTTTGTTGATGTATTCAACGGCTTTGTCTTGATTGCCTACTTCATTATAACATTCTGCTAACATCAGGTAGACATCCGCTAAGCGAATAATACTATAGTTGACAGGGGTATGTTCACGGTTTGTGGCTGTGCCGTCCCAATCACCTTCCGGAACATACTTTCTCCAGAAATAGGTTTCCCATCCACCTCTGTTATTACGCATAAATCCGTTAGCTTCGTTCAAGCCGACAATACCTCCGTCCGCTTTTTTAGCGAAATAGAAATCCATTTCTCTCGGAGCATTTGAGTACCATCCTAAATATTTGGTATAAGGCATGATCAGAGTAGCACTCATACGAGGGTCACGCTGTTCATACATTTCCATGATAGTTTCGGCTTCTTCAGGAATCTCAAGAATTCTTGTTCCGTCATCAGTGGATAGACAGCGCCATACACGCTCTTTTACATCGTTACTAGTGGTATATCCCGGGAACAACTCATTCCAGTCAAACGGTCTTCCGTCTTTATATTCATACATATCCGCCAATCCTGTAGAGGGAACCGTATTGTTCCAGCAGCTACCACGGGTATTACGGGTTCCTGCATAGAAAGCGAAAGGCATACCATACATTTGTCCGATATTACCAATATTTACGATGGTGAAAACTGCTTCAGGCGATCCGTTGCCGGCAGGTGTAAACAGTTCTGCAAAATCAGGATGAAGAGAATGTCCGTATTGGGGTTTTAATACCTCTTCGAAGGAGTTGATAGCAGCCTGGTAATCTTTGTTGTAGAGTTGGACTTTTCCTAATAATGCATACACCGAGCTTTTGGTGGCACGGCCGTAATTCGCTGCATCCCATTTATCGGGTAATCCTGCCTGGGTTGCATCCTGCAAATCTTTTATTATGAATTGCCGGGTATCTTCGGCACTACTACGAGGTTTATCAAGATTATTGATGTCTGTTTCCAGATTAGTGGTTTCATCATAAATCGGAAGACCGCCAAAATAGTCAAACAAGTGGAAATAGGCCAGTGCACGCAGGAATTTAGCCTCTCCAATAAGCATCTTTTTTGTCTCTTCGTCAATTTCGGATGATGAAATACCCCGGATAGCCAAATTTGCACCTTGAATCGAATTATATCCATTTTGCCATTTACCATTCAGAAAACCGGTAGTGGGTGTGGCTGTGCCTAAAATTAACGCTTCATACTGGTCGTAACCTACTGCCACGTCAGAATTGATGTCTGTAAGGAATTGTTTGCCATACAGGTCGGTTCTTTTAAATGTAGCATATACCCCCATTAAACCTTGTTTACATTGATCTTCGGTCTTCCAGAACGTGGCCGAACTAAGCTGGTCAAAGGGTGATCTGTCTAAATCATAACACCCATTCATAGCAATAAATGCGACGATGATGAATAAATATATTTTTCTCATATTTTTCTGTTTTTGATATTGTTAACGAATTAGAAAGTTACATTTAAACCAAATACAACTTCACGCATAGTGGGATAAGTGACCCCACTGATTTCAGGATCATATCCTTTCCAGTTGGTAAAAGTGAAGAAGTTTTCCAAACTGGTATAAACCCTTACTCTTTCCATCAATGCTTTCTGAGATATATGTTTAGGCAATGTGTATCCCAATTGGATGTTACGGATTTTCAGATAGTCTTTGTTTGCCACCCACAATGTTGACCCACGTTCATTTCTGGTATCACTGTAATCCAGTAATCTGGGATATTTTGCAGGTGTTTCACGACCTTCATACCATCTGTTATCGATCACATCTTTATTCAATTGGTATCCTACCCGTACTGTAGAACGGTAAAGATTACTGTGATATACATCTTTTAATCCGGCTTGTCCTTGCAGCAACATAGAGAAATCAATTCCTCTCCATTCCGCTCCTAAACTCATACCGAAAGTCCATTTCGGACTGTTTCCATGACCGACTGCTACCCTGTCGTTATCACTTAACACACCATCTCCGTCTGTGTCCTTATAGAGTATATCACCCTTTTGAGGCCTTCCCCATGGAAATACTGTTTTTCCTGCAGGAGCATTGTCTACCATGGATTGTACATAAGCCAGGTCTTCATCTGTAGTAATAAGACGATCCACTTCAAGGATGTATAAGGTCCTGATGGGATATCCTTCCTGAATCATTCTGCTACCATCAATGGATCTGTCATCTCCTTTGAATTTTTCTACTTTATTGTTTATATGAGTTACGTTAAACCCTACATTGTAGTTGAAATCTTTTCCTAAACGGTCGTTCCAGGTGACAGCAACTTCAACACCCTTGTTGCTGACTTCGGCCGCATTTTGGCGTGGCAACGAAGCATTTCCGTGGACGCGCGGTGCCGGTAAATCAATAAGAATGTCTCTGGTATATTTGTTGAACCACTCTGCAGTAACCGATAAACGATTCCTCAATGCATTGAAATCAACACCAATATTGGTCATGGATACAGTTTCCCATGTCAGATTGGCGTTGGCTAATGCAGTCTGGGAAAGTCCCATTATAACCGTGCGACCCAGGACATAGTTTGATTGTGCATAAGTAGATTGAGCGGAGTAATTACCATCTAAATCCTTGTTTGTTCCTAAGGCATTATTTCCTAGAGTACCATATGAAGCACGGATTTTCAGGTTATCCAACCAGTCTGTATTTCTCAGGAAATTCTCTTCTGAAATACGCCATGCCGCAGAGAAAGAGGGAAATACTCCCCACCGGTTATTTCCTAAGAAACGTGATGAACCGTCACGACGTAAATTGGCTTCGAAAAGATATTTATCCTCCCATGATAAATTTACACGGCCAAAGTATGATTGCATCGCCCACTCAGTAGCATTACCGCTTGAAGAGGATTCTCCGATGGCTCCGTCTATAACCCACAATGAAGGATCGAGCAGGTCATTACGGGTTACCTGGTGGTATCCGCGGTGGAATTGCTCCTGGCTTGCTCCCAACAATACCGTAAGCCCGAGTTTATCATTAGCTAGCTTAGTGTCGTAGAGGGCCGTGATATCTCCCAGATTTCTGAGCCTTTTTTCTTCCCGGTTCATGATGCTGGTCTGTCCCTTTCCATCGGTATGCAATGCTCCGGTCTGGAAATTCCACATCGGTACAAAAACCGGCTTGCTTGTTTTGGCTTCCTCCCAGTATTCAAAGGAGTAAGAGCCCTGTATTGTCAGTCCTTTGAACGGAGTCAATACTCCATAGAACCGCGATCTGAAATTGTAAGTATCAATATCACCTGCCCGGTTCCTTAACCGTAGATAAGGGTTATTGGTGGCATTCTGAGGGTCGTCCTCCACATTCGCGTTAATACCTAACCGATTCTGATCATCCAAAAGAGGTATCCCCGGGTTACCTCCACTCATCGCATAGGTGTAAATATCATTGATGGCGTCACTGATAATCGGGGTAGTGGAGTAATATCCATTCACATTCGTTCCGATTTTCAGAAAATCTTTTATTTGTGCGTCGATATTTGTACGCAAAGAATAACGTTCATATCCTGTATTTTCCAAAATACCGGGATTGTTCAGATAATTGAAAGAGGTGAAGAATGTCAGTTTGTCGGTTCCCCCCGAAGCCGAAATGTTATGCTGTTGTGCAATTCCGGTTTGGTATACGTCAAAAATATCCGTATTGGGATATTTTGTCTTGTCGGCATCATTCTCATGGTCCCTCCATGTTTTAATAATTGCATCGGAGAATTGACGGGGTTTATTACTGTTTAACAACCCTTCATTCAGATACTCCATGTAATCTGCATAATTTGTGACCAGATCAAAAGGTTTATTCAATGTTTCAAAAGAAACGTATCCATTATAGTCTAAACGCATATGGCCGGCAGAACCTTTCTTTGTCGTTATAAGAATAACCCCGTTGGCTGCCCTTGATCCGTAGATGGCAGATGAAGCGGCATCTTTTAAAATTGAAATTGAAGCAATATCCTGGGGATTGACACTGCTCATATTACTTTCCACGCCATCCACAATAACCAGGGGGGATGAGTTATTCAATGTCCCTTGTCCACGAACTTGAATTGTTGCATCCCCTGCATTGGAAGGCCTATTATTGCCGGAATTAACATAAACCCCGGGAGCTGTTCCGTAGAGAGCAGTGGAAACGTTGGAAATAGGCCTTTTTTCTGCCATATCTTCAATATTAACTGAAGCAACAGATCCGGAAAGGTTAACCTTCTTTTGAGTACCGTATCCTACTACGACCACTTCTTCCAACGCCTGGGTATCTTCCTGCAAAGTAATATTCACTGTTGTTCTACCTGCAGTATTGACCTCCTGAGTCAGATAACCGATATAGGAAATCTGAAGAACGGCATTCTCTGCGACACTTAAAGAATAATTCCCGTCAATGTCGGTTACCGTACCGTTTGTCGTGCCTTTTTCTATAATGTTAACGCCAATAAGAGGTTCATTGTAGCTATCCACAATAACCCCCGTAACCTGTTTTTTCTGTTGTTGAACGGCGGATGACTCTCCGTCACTCAATACTCCGCTTGCATAACTGTTATGCATGCTTAACAATAAAAAAACAGAAACAAATGTAATGGTGAAGAATAATTTTATCCTACCCCTTGATAGATTACTGATTTTCATATAAATGCATGTTTTTAGGTTGAAAAATGTTTTTAACTTTTAATTTTTTTGAATTTGTACATTAGGTATTCTATATAAATCACAGGATTATAGACTAAGCCCTCATATTTTTGGGTAGGGCAAAAGCCGCGAATTTATAATAATATATTAATTGTGTAATTTTTAGTTTTTAACTTTATTCGGATTGAAATTTATTTTTTTGTAAAATATGTTGCAAACATACCCTATTTGAGGAGTGTGGATGTGCACAAATTGTCTTTTTAACTTGTATCAATCGTCCAGCATGGACACTTTAACTATATCGAAACCATAAATTTATTGAAGGAACCATTCTGTAAAATCTGTGTAAAGGTGTTTTGCGGAGTCTGCTTTTACTTCTATATTGTTCCTGCCTTTCTCCAGTGAGATATTCTCCCAGATAATTGTGGCGTAAGTATTGGCTTTTTGTTTCCCCATGCTTTTGCCGTTTATCCATAATTCAGCTTCAGGGAGATTCGTGAAAACAGTTACGGTTGTTTTGGTATTTGTCCGGTTAGTATGGCGGCGATCTGCAATATATACGAACGGTTCTTCTTTATTCCAGTTGGCTTTATAGAAGAAGAAAGCGTCTTTCTTGACTTTCCGGTCGAAAGTAACCAATCCCTTGTCATTGATTCCCGGCCGGTCACCCTCGGTACGATGGGCTGCTCCGAAATCAAACAGGTTCCATATAAATGACCCCCAGATGAAGGGGCGTTCATTGATCGCTTTCCAGTTGCCTATGTGATAGGCTGTCTGCCAGTTCTCGGGATGCCACCATCCGGAGGCTGATCCTGCTTTTACTTCTTCCTGTTGATGATAAATGCTGGCACCTGCACCATATTCACTGATAGCAATTTTGTATTCCGGGAAATTGCCGTGGATACGGTCGCCCCATATGGCCATATCGGAAAAACTGCCTCCATACCATCCATAATATTTATTCCACCCTACTAGGTCGCTTTGTCTGTTCAAGTTATTATCGTCGCCCAGGAAACTGGCGGCTACTGTGGGACGTGTAGGGTCTTCCTTATGCGCCAGGGCGTTTAGTTCTGCGACATACTCTTCGGGGTTGTCGCCTTCGGTTTTCAATTCGTTATACAATCCCCACATGCAAATAGAGGGGTGGTTATAGTGTTGCCTGATGAGTTCGATTAATTGCTCTTTGCCATTTTCCCTGAAAGAGGGTTGATTCACATATCCCTGCTCGGCATAGCCTCCGGGGCCAATAAAAGGTATTTCTGCCCAGACAATCAGTCCGTTCTTGTCTGCCAGGTCATAAAAATAGGTGGCTTGCGGATAGTGGGCTAAGCGCATAGCATTCGTCCCCATCTCCAGAATAATCTCCATATCCTCGTCGTGATGCATCGGATGGAGTGCATTTCCTACCTCAGCCCTGTCCTGGTGGCGGCAGATACCTTTCAACTTGATATGTTCACCGTTGAGGAAGAATCCTTTATCAGCATCTACATGGTAGTAGCGTAATCCAAGGGATTGGGTAACTTTGTCTTTTACTTCACCGTTCATAGATAAAACTATTTCTGCCCTGTAGCTGAAAGGATCCTGCTTTCCATTCCAGAGGCGCGGTTTATTGATTGAGAAACTGATTTCTTCCTGTAAATTTTCTCCCTGTTGAAGTTGAATTTCTTTCTGTTTCGTTAGGATATTTTTAATGCCGTCGTATATATTCAATGTCAAAGTGGCATTCTGCGCATTGGCATAATTGCTCAACTTTATACGGGCTGTTACATCAGCACTCTCTTTTGATACCTTATCCTGTATCAGATACACGCCCGGTGAAGCATAGTCGGTCAGTGAAATATGTTGTTCTTCGGTAATGATGAAGTACACATCACGGTAAATTCCGCCGTAAAAATTGAAATCTCCGACCAACGGCATGATATCGAGCTGGAGTGCATTATTTACGCGAACAAGTATTTCGTTCTCTTTCCCGTAATCCACATATTCGGTGATATCAAATACAAAAGCACCATAGCCTCCCCTATGTTCTCCCACATGATTTTGGTTGATAAAAAGATTGGTGACTGTATTAGCCCCTTCAAAGCGGAGGTAAAGGCGCTTCCCTTTCAGTTCTTCGCCTATTGAAAGTTTTTTTCGGTAGTTGCCAACTCCACGATGATAGTCTTGCTTACCTGACAATGCATCCTGCGCGTTCCATGTGTGAGGAAGGTCTACCCTTCGTTCTGAGTCTTTCTGCACCTGCCACGAAAAGCGAAACTGCCAGTCATCGTTTATACGGATTTCTCTCCGTGATGCTTCCGCTGTAATCGTGCACAAAAAAGCAAATAATAAAATAGCGAATCCCTTCATAGTATATCCAAATTTTAAACAAAATTAGAGAGGATACTATAGAAAGGGTGTATAGATCATCCAAAAAAGTAGCACAGATTGTCCCGGTACGGGTTTTTAATATAAGTGGGAAGGAGGCTAAATGGTTAAGCTTGTTTTTTCCTGTATTGTGCGGGAGAAACACCGTATTTGGTCTTGAAAACCCTACTGAAATAAACCGAAGAGCCAAATCCCAGTTGTTCGGCGATCTCTGTAACTTGTAACTCCTGATGTTCACACAATAAAATGGCGGCACGTTTAAGGCGTTGGTTCCGGATGAACTCATTCGGAGTCATGCCTGTTAACGCCTTGAATTTGGAGAAAAGGGAGCTGCGGCTTAATCCGGCATCCGTAGCTAATCTGTCCACATCAAATTCCGGATCGTCGAGATGTTCGTCGATTGCTTGATTAATCCGTTTTAGTAAGTTTTGATCCAGTGAATTGAGTGCCAGTGAGGACAAGTCGAAGTCAGGTTGTTCGCTCAATCTGCGCTGCATCAGCAGCCGGTTCCGGATAATATTATTACATCGGATCAAAAGCATTTTTGAATGAAAAGGTTTTCCTATATAATCATCCGCTCCTTGTTGTAACCCTTCTATGTTTTGTTCGACACTATCCAGGGCGGTAAGCAATATCACAGGGATATGGCTCAGGTCGATATTGTTTTTGATATGCATGCACATTTCTGTTCCGGTCATTCGGGGCATCATGACATCGCTTACTATCAGATCGGGCTTTTCTTTCATGGCTATTTCCAACCCCTCTTTTCCATCATGGGCTTGTAGTACCCTGTAAAGAGGAGTGAAAAGGGTACGGAGCATCTGGAGCAGTTCCTCATTATCTTCGACAAGCAATACCGTATATTTCTTTCCTTCCTCTGTTTCCGGAAAGGTTTTGGCCATTTTCTCGTAATCTTCCTCCGTAAGTAATTCAGGCAATGCTCCTTCTTTCATTGTGGGTTCTTCCGGGTGATCCAATACCACTGTTTTGCCGTCTTTTTCGAAATGAGCTTTTCCTTTTAGCAACTTCACACTGAATATGGTGCCGTAATCGCGTTCACTTTGCACTGTGATCTCTCCGTGATGTAGTTGTATGATGTTCTGACTCAGGGCTAGCCCGATTCCGGTTCCCGGATTTGAACCTGAAGATGAGATACCGTTCTCGGCCTGATAGAAAAGATCAAAAACTCTCCGGGACTCTTCCGGCGATAGTCCGATCCCATTATCAATCACCTGAACTGTGACTGTTTCTTCCTCCTCTTTTATTACCAGGTCTACAGACCCTGCTTCCCGGACGTATTTAAACGCATTGGAAATTAAATTGAAGAACACTTTCTGCAATTGATATGCATCAAACCAAAGGAATAGTTCATTACTTGAAGTGGATATATGATAACTGATTTGTTTCTGCGCAGCCAATTCACGGAATGACAGATAGACATCTTTCAGGAAAGGGATGAGGTTCTGCTCAGAAACACGTAATGAGACAAAGTGCTGCTCTAATTTCCGGAATTCCAGTAATTCACTGATGAGTCCCCGCATACGGTTCGCATTTTTGCTGATTTTCAGAATCTTATTATATACTGTGGGAGATAAGGATGTGCTTTGAAAAAGAAGGTCTATCTGGCTGATTATAAGGGTTAATGGTACCCTGAATTCATGGCTGATATTGGTGAAGAAACGCAGTTTGGCCTGTGTAAGTTTTTCGTTGCGCTCTTTTTCCTGCTTCTCTTTTTCTAACGACAACGCCAAAGCGCGGCGTGAATTACGTGTATGGACAATAAATGCAAGCACTGAGAAAGTAACCAGCATATAGGCTATCCATGCCCACACCGTGTTATACCATGGTTGTGAAATATGGATATACAAAGATATTTCCTGTACGGGCGGAGCATCGAAAGACGATTCTTTTTCCCGCACAATGAGCCGGTAAGAACCGGGGTTAAGGTTTGTATAATAGATGCTGTTGAGATTAGTCGGGTTCCATCCGGCATCAAACCCTTCCAGCATGTATTCATATTCATTGTTGCGCTGAATGTTCACGTAGTTGGTTGAAGCAAAATTAATAACAATGTTATTCTGGTCGTATGCCAGATCGATCTTATCCGTAAAAGGCAGTGCCTGAGATAAAACATGTGAATTGTCCCCCGGGGTAAGTTGTTCGTTATGAACATAGATATCGGAAAAATAAAGAGTATATTCCTTTTTGGGCAGGTCAAGTTCCGCCTCCTTAAAAGAGGTAAGCCCGTCTGCGCCTCCTATGAATATCTCGTCATCACTGCATATTAAGACCCCGCATCCCTCGGTAATAGAGGTAATGGGAAGGGGTACTCCCAATCTGACGAACCGGGAAGTTTCCTGTTGCGGATTAAAAAATGTGACACCTTTATCCCCGGTTATTAACAGGGCCCCGCTTCTTGTCTGCGCTATATTATAGCAATAGTTGCTCATAAGGTGTCCGCTTGAAACGGTATAGGCCGTAAAAGTGTCATCTGCATCGTTATATCTATAAAGTCCTGATCCTCTCGTGCCAAAGTAGATACTTCCCTCGTATTCAATTATTCTGGTTACGCCGAAACGTATCCCGTGCTTGGTCAGCGAAATTTCTTTTACGTCGGAAGGGTCATTTAGATTCATTCGGGTGAGATTGCCTGAATGGGAATACCACAAATACCCTTTTGAATCGATAAAAAAGTTCACGCAATAACGTTCCAGATAGGTGAATTTTTCTGTTTTCAGATCCATCCGGAAAAGCCCGTTTCGTGCCGAAACATAAAGATTGTCATTATATATTTGCGTGTGATAGGTAATCTCGTTGGGACGTGGAGAGGTCGGATCTTGTGGCTGTTCAATGTAATGGTAGAAACGTTGCGTCGGGATATGGAATTTAGATAATCCGCCGGTATGTGTGCCAATGTACAGCATATCCCGTTTTTCATCATAACTGATACTCTTTAGATTATTATGGGGAGGCCCGTTTTGATCTTCCGATACGAAATAGTGAAAGGTTTGTTTCTTCCGGTTCAGCCAATTCAGCCCCCCGCCCTCAGTACATATCCATAGGTCCCCGTTCTTATCTTCTATCATATTTCCTACGAAAGGATAGTTCAGGCAATCGTTACGATTGGGATTATCTACGTAATGGGAAAAAATATCTCTTTCAGGATTAAAATAATTCACACCTCCGTAATATGTACCAGCCCAAATTGTTTCCTGGCGGTCAAAAAAAAGGGAAAATACGGATGAATGGCTCAATCCTCCGGGTAAATTATTACGCGTGTACAGCGAGAATTCTTCGGTATAAGGGTTGAATTTTTGTAATCCTTTGAATGTGCCGAACCATATATTTCCATGATTATCTTCTACAAACTCTCTTATCTGGTTACTTGCAATGCGGGTTTCTAAGGGGTTATCCTCCGTATAGAGGCTTGTCGTCCCGTCGGGGGCCATCCTATACAATCCCTCCATACGGGAGCCTATCCAGATGTCTTTGGTGGAACTTTCAAATATGCTGTATATATCTTTACCGGGAATAATTATTTGTGGACTAGCTCCTTTTTCCATTAGATAAAGGCCGTTATTTGCTCCCAGCCATATTTTATTTTCCGATACAACCAGTATACAAAAAACAGAGTGAATATTTGTTTTCGCCCGGAATTGGAGGGAATCTCCTTTCGGATCATACGTGAATAACGAATCTTCAACTACACTCCATATATCTCCTTTGTAAGTAGAGAGTGTCCTGACTCCATTCGTGCGAACTATATGGAATTCCTGTTTGCGGATATCGTACCGCATCAAAGCACCGTCTGTCCTGAAAAAAACGTCTCCCTCCCGGTTACTTCGGATAAAATCACATTCATTCCCGTAGAGCACTTTCATAGGGCCTCTGTTCTCTCCATTCGCCCAGGGTTTGTAAACAATGGTATTATTCCCATCATAAATGGTAATTCCCTCCCGTGTCCCAAACCACATCCGTCCTAATATATCCTGATGAATAGACATCACAGACGTCTGGGAGAGCCCTTCTCCCATCCCGATGTGTTTAAAATGTACAGGAAACGCCGGTAGGAAATGGCACAGGAAAAAAAATATAGCCAAACAGTTTTTCATCGATGACATCCAATGTTTGGCTGCAAATATAATAAGAATAATGTAAAATTGCTAATATTTGCTAAGATGCCTCTTTGGCTTTCAGTGGGTAACAGCTATACTTTAATAAGTAAACTTTTTGCAAGTTGTATAGAGATAGTCGGATATACATGCGAAAGTTGGATTTATGACAATGCAATCATCGCTTCTTCGCAGAGGGTGATCTTTTCAAAGCCCGATTCGTGTACCACGTAGGTATTCTCTATCCCCACAGCACCAATACCCGGAAGCACGAATTTAGGTTCCAGGGCAAATGCTATTCCCGGTTCCAGCACCTCTCTCGAACGTGGGGTAAGTACCGGAGGTTCGTTGATTTCCAGTCCTACGCCGTGACCAATAAACTGGGCTTGCTGTATAGTGCCCATGAAATAGGGTGCTAACCCATTTTGGTTGACTATCTCTTCTGCCAGCAAATAGAGCTCGGAACAAAGGGCTCCGGCCCGGAAGTTCTTCATGATGGCATTATGTATATCGATGGAGACCTGATGTACTTTATAGGCCATATCAGGAGTATGCTCAATTGCAAAAGTGCGGGTCATATCGTCCATCCATGGGCGGTAGTTTCCTGCCATATCTACCATGAGGGTAGTACCTGGCAGGAGTAGTGTGCCGTTAGCTCCCAGCGGTAGCAATGGAGAGATCCCTGCTCCACCCAAGGCATAATCATAGGGTGATGCTGTTTGGGCATTATCTCCGGCCAGCATGCTACCCATAAAAATATCCATATTCTCACCGAAGGAGCGGAAGATACCGACTGATCCATGGAGGCGCATCTGACGTTCTATTTCTATTTGTAGCTCCAGGTCGGTCATTCCTTCACGATATAAAGAGGGGATTAATTCATATACATAGGCGTGAATCCTAGCGCTCTCACGCATCTGCTCCAGTTCGTATTCAGATTTTACTGATCGTATTTTCCTTACTTCCCCTGAAATATTCTTAGTTTCCGGCATACCCAATGCCGCTTGTAAGCGAGTGGCCGCACTGAATGAGAGTTGATCGGCTTCGACCAGAATGCGTTTGGGTAAAGATATTCCGATTTCTCGTAACATATCGGGAATCTGTTCCGGTTTACGGATCTGTTTTGCACGTTCATCCACAATATTGGAAGGACGTTTCACAAATAAAATAGGATCCCCTTCCGGGAATAGGAACATAAATCCGTCAAAAATAAATCCACAGAGCCAGTACTGATTAACGGATGAAGTGATGATGCAGGCGTCTGCTTCCATCTCTGTGATAGTTTGTTGTACTCTTTTCAACCTCGAGTCGGCTTCATATAACGGTAATTTGTTCATATAAAATGTGGCTTTTTGACGTCAAAATTAGCTGATTTTTTTGAAAAACCACTATCTTTACACCATTACTGGTTGGGGAGGTGATGAACGGAAGAATACTGATAGTTGAAGATGATCGTTCTTTTGGGCTTATGCTTCAAAAATGGTTCGAACGGAACGGGTTTTCGGCAACACTATGTTCAGGCATGGTGTCAGCCCAGGAGGTGCTTTCTCAATCCGAACCTTTCCAGATAGTCCTTTCTGATCTGCGTTTGCCTGATGGCGACGGTATTATGTTATTGAGTTGGCTGAATGAAAAGCGTCTGGCAGTACCGGTAATTATTATGACGGGTTATGGTGAAGTCCAGACGGCTGTGTCGGCTATCAAACTGGGTGCTTTCGATTTTCTGGAAAAACCCATCAATCCCGATATCCTTACAAAAAAGATTGAAGCGGCTTTTGAAGTGAAGCAGGAGAATATCGCTCCTCCTGAGAAACCGCGACCCGAGAGAAAATATAATAAGGAGACCAGGGTGTTTGTGGAGGGACAAAGCCCGCTTTCATTGCAAATGTACACCCATATCGATTTAGTGGCACCCACCCAGATGGCGGTGATGATCGTAGGTGAGAGCGGAACCGGGAAGGAGCATGTGGCGCGTCTTATACATACCCGGAGTAACCGCTCTAGCGGTCCCTTTATCGCAGTGGATTGCGGTAGTTTGTCGATTGAATTGGCACCGAGTGAACTTTTCGGGCATAAAAAAGGATCTTTTACCTCCGCGATAGAAGATAAAACCGGCTTTTTCCGGGAAGCACATGGCGGAACTCTGTTCCTTGATGAGGTGGGTAATCTGCCTTACGGAGTGCAGATGCAGTTGCTTCGTACCTTACAGGAGAAGAGGGTGAGGCCGGTAGGCACTTCGACGGATCTAGATGTAGATGTGCGGATTATCACTGCTACTAATGAAAATCTGGAGAAGGCGATTGAAGAGGGAAATTTCAGGGAGGATCTCTACCACCGTTTGAATGAATTCATGATCAGGGTACCATCATTGCGGGAATGTGAGGAAGATATTCCATCTTATGCAGATCATTTCAGGGAAGAAGCCAATAGGGAACTTGGCCGGGAGGTGGCTGTCATTTCCCCCGATGCGCTGGCGGTGTTGAAGAACTATCACTGGCCTGGAAATCTGAGAGAATTACGAAATGTAATCCGTAGGGCTGTCCTCTTTACAAGAGGTAGCATTATCACAACCGACAGCTTACCCCTACTCACTACAAGAAAGGAAGAATCATTCCCAAAAATGGATATTTCTCTCTCGGTGGAGCCGGAGGAGGAGAAAGAACGAATACTGAGAGCACTTGAGCAGGTGAAAGGGAACAAGACCAAAGCCGCTGTCCTGCTGCAGATCGACAGGAAAACACTCTACAATAAAATGCATCAGTATAATATAGGTCTATAGAGTGAGGATCTCCTACAACGAAACAATCTTATGACAAGTAGTTATTGCTGATATCTACAGTGAATTTTCTTATTTCCTCAACTGTTTTTAATAACTCTTCTTTCCAATTGGGATAGGATGATTCGTCTTCTCCTCGCAGCCTGTCCATTTTGCGCAAAACCACACACATGTGATCGGCATCAAGCTGACTAAAGAAG
Organism: Proteiniphilum saccharofermentans; assembly: GCF_900095135.1. Taxonomy (NCBI): domain Bacteria; kingdom Pseudomonadati; phylum Bacteroidota; class Bacteroidia; order Bacteroidales; family Dysgonomonadaceae; genus Proteiniphilum; species Proteiniphilum saccharofermentans. The sequence continues at coordinate 3,264,369 of NZ_LT605205.1, read as the reverse complement.
GGGTAAATCCTGTGGCTTAGTTGTTGTGCTTTCTCAAAGTCGCCCTCTTCGATGTATGTTGCGAGTGTGTCCATATCTTTAGTGGCCGACCCGACAAAACCTCCCAGGATATCTTTGATGGATTCTTCATCTTCCTGAAAAAGAGCGGAAAGTTGTGGGAATTTCTCACTAAGGGCATTTCCTCCATCTGTAGAATTCATTTTTTCTAGTTGCTGGATATTTTCTCTCTTTGTATGATTTTTTTCTTCCTCTACCGGAATTTTTTTCTCCTTATCCAGGATCTTTTTTTCCTTCGACAGGATATCAGCAAGCCCACTCATCTGGATAGGTTTTCTTATTAAGCCGGAAAATCCCTCCGAAAGAGATCTCTCAGTGGAATAGTCGTCGTGGGCCGTCATTAACCATACAGGTATCCGGCTGTCTCTTTTCCTGATCTCGCGCAGGATATCCGCCCCCGTTATCTTTGTCATTTGCATATCGGTAAATACGATGTCGAATAAGGAGATTACTCTCAGAAATCCATTCACGTCATCCGGATTACTGCATAGTTTTACCTTATACCCGTTGCGGACAAGATACTCCCTGATCATATTTCCCAATGCAATATCATCTTCAAAGAGCAGTATCTTGTGGAACTGTATTTCCTTTTGTACAGAGTTGTTGCTGCCGGGTATAAGGGAGTTGCCGCCATTACCTGTCGGCGCATCTTTTCCCGATACCTGTCGTATAGGAAGGGTGATGGTGACGCAGGTTCCTTTTCCTTTCTCCGATGTCACCGCGATAGTTCCTTTTAACAAGTCTACCAATCCTTTTGTGACATACATTCCGAAGCCGCTCCCTTCTGCTTTCAATGGATTTTGCATGCGGGAAAAAGGCTTGAATATTTCAGGCAGCTCGTTGGAATCCATGCCAATACCGCTATCGGAGACAGTGAAAACCAGTTGGCCTTTATTTTGCAATCGGATAACGACACCGCCTTGGAGTGTGTACTTCACGGCGTTGGAAACTACATTGGTAAGTATCTGTTTTAGGACTGTGTAATCTGTATTGATATACAATGGGGAAGAGGCCAGATTTTCCAACTTCAGGTCCAATGATTTTTCATCCGTCAAAGGTTGGAACATGCGGGTGATATCCTCCATCAACTCAATAAGGTTGAATTGACTATAGTGCAGTTTGGCCGAATTCTGTTGCAGGCGCGAGAACTCAAGCAAATTGGTCAGCATATTCAGAATGTGTTTTCCCGAATTGCGGGCAGATTGCAGTTGCCGCTTTTTATTTTCGTCACTCTCTTCCGAATCCCACATTTCCATATATCCCATCATGGAACTCAGAGGTGTTTTGACGTCGTGCGATACGGATAACAGCAATTTGTGCCGGCTCTCGATCAATTCTTCCGTAAGTTGTTTCTCCTTTACCAGGTCCGCCCGTGCTTTTTGTCCTTTATTAAGATCGTCAATTATGAAAAAAATAATGATAAGAATAAAAAAGATGGAAAGTGCACCGACGACAATGGCAAACCGGAAAATCCGCTGGGTGAGCTTTTCGCTGTTTTCTGTTCCACTCCATGCGATCTGGATGGTTTCATTATAAAACTCATTAGTAAGTTGGGAAATGTGGAGTGAAATATTTTGTTCGGCAACCAGGAGCTCTCGCACCTCTCTCTCAATCCCCTGTATTCGGGTGAAGTAGGACTTCGATGCCTCTTCCGTTATATTTTTCAGATCGGCATACATGACGGTATCTACTCTTGAGGTTGACCTTGCTTCTTGTTCGATTCGTATAATATTGATGGTTGTATCGGGTGTGTGTTGGGGGTCAAAAACATTTCTCAGACGGTTCCAAAATCCCTTTTTCGGGGTTTCTTCTACCACCTTTGTCGTGTCGGTACTGGTAATCACTATGACAGAATCCTGGATAATTTCATCGTAACTGTTGATTTTTTGGTCGAGTTCCGTAAGAGGATTTTGAGACCTGAAGAGTCCCGTTAACCTGCGTACAATCCTGTTTTTTTCCTGTAGTAATGAATCTATATCCTGTAGCAGCACATCTTGCTCCTTCTCCGGCTTCATATTCTTTATATTCAGTATTTGTAGGGATATGTCGGATGAAATAGAATCGTATTGCTGTTGGAGTACTCGCCGGGGAGATGAGAGGTACATATTCAATACATCCTGTGCCTGTTGTATGGATACAATTAACTGATTACTCTGGGACAGGACTTTATAGGAATTGTCCATCTCCAATTTTTGGAGGTCCATATTCTTTTTAAGGGAATAAGAGTAGACGAATAATCCGGAAAAATAGAGAATGACCACAAGAAATATCAATCCTATTTTTATCCTGACTCTTTGTTCCGGTGATTTTTTTTGTTCCATTCGTCCAATTTTTAGATCCCTTACTCAGGTTTCGCAAGTCAATTGCATACATCTCGAAAGATACATACGGAACTTAAATCCCTTATAAAAGTAGTAAGGGACTGTTCCTGATACTTTATATAGATCAAAATATAGATCAAAAACAATTCAAATGTAGTGAAAACTAAGAGAAAAACCAAGTTCGTTTGAACTATTCTGTTAAGAGAGAGCAGAACGAGTTTACTCGTTTTGCCGAATGCAGAATCGAAAATCGAAGAGCTTGCGATTCAAATAGCCCGGCTCGTTGAATTTTTCCGGGACGCCTCTTAATTGTGGAAATTGTGGAATTGTATATCTTGGTTGTGGAATTTCTCCACAATTTCCACATTTTTTCCACAACAATGGTGTTTGGCATGTTTATTATATTATGCGGGTAAGATGGTTGTAATCTGTGTCTTATGATGTGTGCGTGGTTTCTTTGTATTGTTTGGTATTTGATTTGATATATAATTGTCGGCGAATAGTCGCCAAGACAACCAAAACAAACGGAATAAAAATTCAATCAATGCAGTTTTTATTTTTCTAAAAATTTATTGTTATGAAAAAGGTTATTTTATCAGTCGCAATTATTACAGGTATGCTTATTACGACAAACGTCTATAAAGCACATGCTATCCAAGAACAACCCACTGTGGCAGTAGTTTTAGACGATGATGGTTTTGTTGAAGTGCAGTTGCAGGATCTTAGCGAAGTTGTTCAGGCAGCGATCAGCGCATTTACTCAGGAATATGATATAACATCGCTTAAGTACAATGCGGAGAAGCAACTCACAAAAGTGAAACTTACGAAAAAAGATGATCAGTCTGTCAAGAAAGTTTATCTTGATGCTGAAGGAAAAGAAGTAGAAGCTCCGGCAAAGTCCGAAGAGACAGGAACAATAGAACAGGAAACTCCATCGGCTGAATTGTCGGAAGTGATGCAAGACAACGGATTTGTGAATGTTAAGTTGGAAGATTTGAATGAAAAAGTACAGGCAACTATCCGTACTATTGCCGAGACCTATGATATCACCTCTTTGAAATACAACGCAGAGCAAGCTGTCACCGAGGTGAAGGGTACCAGTAAGGCGGATCAGTCTGAAAAAGTATTCTACCTGAATAATGAAGGAGAAGAAGTAGCACCGCCAGCTTCTCAGGAACAACAACAGGAAGAAACAGAAATTCCGATGTCATTGTAAAAAACAAACAAACTACACTATCGCACCTCTATATATTTCTTAGTTAACATATTCTTCTTAATACAATGACTAAGGACGCGATCGCCCCTTTACTGAGAGAAGTAAGGGGGCGGTTATTTTTGCCATATCTCCCAGGCAGCCAGCGCCTGAAGCTCCAGCATCTCCCTGCCGTTCTTGGTCGTGGCACCCTGTGCCTTCCCTTTTTGCAGAAAAAGTGTCTCTTCGGGATTGTAGATCAGATCATACAATAAATGGCGGGACGAGAGAAGATTATAGGGTATATCGGGACAATGATCTATTTCAGGGAAGGTGCCTGCCGGGGAAGCATTTATAATAAGGGTATACTCTGAAATGATCGCTTGCGAAAGGCTGCTATAGGTAAATTTGTTATTCCCGGGAGTACGTGATACCTGTTTCCATTCGATTTGCATGTCTGTAAGCGCCTGGGCAACTGCTTTCGATGCTCCACCGGTACCCAATATCAGTGCTTTTCTGTGAGATGCCGGATCTATCAGCGGCGCAATTGACCGTTTGAATCCTATGTAATCCGTGTTATAACCGGCAAGCTTGTAATAATACATATCTCCTGGCCTCCTCTCCACTTTGATTACGTTCACAGCACCAATTTTTTGTGCTTCCGGTGAGATTTCATCCAGAAAGGGGATTACCTGTTCCTTGTAGGGAATGGTTACATTTAAACCTTTCAGTTGTTGGTTGAAAAGAAGGATATGACGGAGTTCCTGAATATCCTCGATTTCGAAATTCAAGTATTCTGCACCGATCCCCTCACGATTAAATTTCTCAGTGAAAAATTTCGCCGAGAAAGAGTGTTTCAGGGGAAAGCCAATCAAGCCGTAAGTATCCATCTGTAAACTAAAAATGGAAAATTATCAAATTAATAAATCGCGAAATTCACCTTTCCACCTTTTCACCTTTCCACATGAATAGGTTTTTCAGCCATATAAAGGGTGACGATCCCGAGCGTATACCTTCTTAACCGGATATTGGTGAAACCATTTTTTTTCAATATCAACATCATCTCTCTTCCCTGTGGGAAAGCGGCAATTGATTCGGGCAGGTAGTTGTATGCACGCTGTTCAGTAGCAAAAATCCCCGACAGAACCGGCATTACATGTTTGGTATATGTGGCATATAGTTGTTTCATCGGAGTCTCTTGTGGCGTAGTGAGTTCGATAAAGAGAAACAGGCCGCCCGGTTTCAATACACGGAGTACTTCCTGAAAGCTTTTGTCGATATCTTCGAAGTTACGTACTCCGAAAGCTATGGTGGCTGCATCAAAACTATTATCGGCAAAAGTGAGATTTGCACAGTCCTGTACTTCGAAGGTGATGATATCCTGCAATCCTTTTGCCTTAACTTTTTCTTTGCCGATATTCATCATCCCTTCGGATATGTCCACCGCCGTGATCTTCTCCGGCTGTAGTATCTTCTGTGCCAGGACCGCGAAGTCTCCCGTACCGGTGGCAATATCCAATAACTGTTTGTGGGGATATTTCCTTAGTTCTTTCAGCGCATCGCTCCGCCAATAATCATCAATCCCCAGTGACAGTGTTCCGTTCAGTTTGTCGTATTTCGGGGCGATACTATCGAACATCCGCTTTACCTGCTCCTTCTTCGGCTGGTCGGGATTATAAGGGTTTACCTTTTCTACTTTGTAAGCCATTCTTGTAGTCTTTGTAGCTGATTGGACATATAACCATTAGTGAGTTTGCAAATACTCGGTAATATTTTTTTCAATACGCGATACCAGATTGCCGGTATCGGCTTTCACAAATTTTTCGCCTACAATTTTCTCGTACAATTCTATATATCGTTCCGATACGCTCCGGCAGTATTCATCGGTCATCTCGGGTACCTGTTGTCCGGATTGTCCCTGAAATCCGTTATCCATTAGCCATTTGCGTACGAATTCTTTAGAGAGCTGTCTTTGTTCTTCGCCTTTTTCGAAACGTTCCTGATAGCCTTCACTGTAGAAATAGCGTGATGAATCGGGGGTATGGATCTCGTCGATCAGGTAGATCTTGCCTTCTTTCTTGCCAAATTCATATTTAGTGTCGACCAGGATCAGTCCTTTCTCGGCTGCCATTTCGGTGCCACGTTTGAACAGGGCATAAGTATATTTTTCCAGTTGTTCGTATTCTTCCCTGCTGACCAATCCCTGTGCGATGATCTCCTCTTTCGAGATATTCTCGTCATGTCCTTCATCAGCTTTCGTGGTAGGGGTAATCAGAGGTGTTTCGAACTTCTGGTTCTCACGTAATCCTTCGGGTAAGGGGAGGCCGCATAACATACGTGTCCCCTTTTTATACTCGCGCCATGCACTGCCGGTAATATAACCGCGGATTACCATCTCCACCTTGTAGGGTTCGCACTGATGCCCTATCGTCACCATCGGGTCGGGGGAAGCTGTTTTCCAGTTAGGCACAATATCGGCTGTGGCATCGAGGAATTTAGCTGCGATTTGGTTCAGCACCTGTCCCTTATATGGAATGCCTTTTGGCAGTACTACGTCGAATGCCGAAATACGGTCGGTGGCAATCATTACCAGTGTCTCATTACCGATGCTGTATACATCGCGTACTTTTCCGTGATACACACCCGTCTGTCCGGGAAAATTGTAATCTGTTCTTGTCAATGCATCCATATTATTTGATTTGATGATTTACTAATTTACTAATTTGATTGAACTTATAAGTCAAGAAGTCAAAGAAGTTGAGAAGTGGAGAATTTTGAATTCTGAAATCCTATATTTCAAATTGTCTTTATTCTTTGTTCTTTGCTATTTATTCTAAACAGTCCTGGTACTTGAATATTGGCTCTGATATTTCTTTTCACTTTTCATTCTTCATTCTTCACTTTTCTCATACGCCTCCACTATTTTCTGTACAAGTTTATGGCGTACAATATCTTTCTTGTTGAACTCTACCCTGCCGATACCTTTGATACCCTTCAGTACTTGCATGGAGTGGATCAATCCCGACTGCTGCGAGTGTGGCAGGTCGATCTGCGTGATATCACCTGTAATGATCATTTTGCCGTTCAATCCCAACCGTGTCAGGAACATCTTTATCTGCGGCTTGGTGGTATTCTGCGCTTCGTCAAGGATGATGACGGCATCGTTCAATGTACGTCCCCGCATAAAAGCAAGCGGGGCGATCTGTATGATTTTGCTTTCGATATACTCTTTCAGTTTCAGGGGAGGAATCATATCCTCCAGCGCATCATAGAGCGGCTGCAGATAAGGGTCGATCTTCTCTTTCATGTCCCCGGGCAGAAATCCCAGTTTTTCACCTGCTTCCACGGCGGGACGGCTCAGGATGATCTTTCGTGTCTTTTTTGTCTTGAGTGCTCTTACTGCCAGTGCGATGGCTGTGTAAGTCTTTCCCGAACCGGCCGGGCCAATGGCAAATACCATATCGTTTTCGTCGAACGCTTCTACCAGTTTCTTCTGGTTGGCAGTACGGGCTAAGATAGGCTTCCCGTTCAGGCCGTGGATAATCAGATTGTCCACATTCACGATAGCAGGCGCCTTGCCTTTTACCATATCCAGAATATCTTCTTCTCTCAGCACATTCATTTCATTACTGAACTTCTCCAACTCGTGGATCTTCTCCTCAAAACCGATAAGTTCTTCCTCCTCGCCGATCACCTTGATCACATTACCCCTAGCCACAATACGCAACTTGGGATATAGTGTCTTGATCAATTGGATATTGCTGTTGTTGATGCCGAAAAAGACAACCGGATCCACATTCTCTATGATAATGATGCGTTCAATCATTCGCTGCTCTTTGAGAAGTTTAACGAATATTGGTGGGATTTGTTCTCCTGGCCTTCGATATAATTAATAAACGCATTGTTTACAAGCCGATTCCCGCCGGGAGTCGGATAGTCGCCCGAAAAGTACCAGTCGCCACCGTGACCGGGACATGCCTTATGGAGGTCTTCAATGCTTTGGAAGACGATCTTCACTTCAGCTTTTATATCTTTGGATGTCAACATCTGTGCTATCTTGTCGGAAATCTCTTCATCGGTGAAAGGAGCGTAAATATTCTTTACATAATTCACAATATGCTCCTTCTTCATATGCCGCTGTGCTACCGATTTTTTATATGTCTCGTCGATCACATACTGCATGCCACGCTCCTTCAACAGTTCAATGGCTGCTTTGAAAGCAATGAATTCGCTCATCCTCGACATGTCTATTCCGTAGCAATCAGGGTAACGTATCTGTGGTGAAGAGGATACGATGATGATCTTTTTCGGATTGAGCCTGTCCAGTATTTTGATGATGCTCTGTTTGAGTGTAGTCCCGCGGACAATGCTGTCGTCGATAATCACCAGGCTGTCCACACCTCTTCTTAATGATCCGTAGGTCACATCATAGACGTGTGCGGCCAGGTCGTTTCTTGTATTTCCCTGTGCAATAAAGGTCCGCAATTTGATATCCTTGATCGCCACTTTCTCGGAACGTACCCGTTTGGAAAGGATTGCGTCAATCTCTTCTTTACTTAGTGAGTTTCCTTTTTCAAGGATCGTGAGCGCCTTCTTATGATTGAAATGATCCTCCAATCCCTGTAACATGCCGAAGTAAGCTACTTCTGCAGTGTTAGGAATAAAAGAGAATACCGTATTGTCGAAATCGCCATTTACGGCTTCCATGATCTTGGGAACCAGCAATTCTCCCAGTTTTTTTCGTTCCAGATAGATGTCATGGTCGGAGCCTCGTGAAAAGTAGATCCGTTCGAAAGAGCAAGGGGTGATCTTTTTCTTCTTTTCCTGTATCTGATGCAGGTTGATGGAGCCGTTGCGCTTTACAATCAGGGCTTCACCCGGGTTGAGTTCATGCACATCGTCTTTCTTCAAGTTGAATGCCGTCTGGATAACCGGACGTTCCGATGCCACTACCGCCACTTCATCGTCGTGGTAATAAAAGGCCGAGCGGATACCCCAAGGATCACGCAACACAAAAGCATCACCACAACCAATCAGGCCGCAGAGCGCATAGCCGCCGTCCCAGATTCCGGAAGCGCGTTTCAGAAGCGAAGGGATGTCGAGTTTCTCGGCTATCTGATGACTCACTTCCTGGCCGGTCATCTGTTCTTTATCCAGGTGATCGTACTGGTATTGTACTTCACGGTCCAGATAATGGCCGAGTGATTCCAGCATGACGAAAGTATCGGCGTAATCGCGCGGATGTTGTCCCTCCTGGAGGAGTTGGTGGAACATTTCATCCACATTGGTCATATTGAAATTCCCCGCTAAAGCAAGGCTCCTTGAAGCCCAGTTGTTACGGCGCAGGAGCGGATGCACGTAGCTGAGACCGCTCTTGCCGGTAGTACTGTACCGTAGATGCCCGATAAAGAGTTCCGCAGCAAAAGGAACCGATGTCTTGACAAATTCGATATCACTCAGTTGTTCTTTTGAGAATTGCTGGAATGATGTGTGTACATGGGAGAAAATTTCCGAGATGGCACTTGATCCCAGTGCCCTTTCTCTGAAGATGAACTCATTGCCGGGAGAAGCCTCCAGCTTCACAGCACCCAGTCCCGCTCCTTCCTGGCCACGGTTGTGCTGTTTCTCCATAAGCAGGTACATCTTGTCCAACCCGTATTGCCAGCTCCCATACTTATTATAATAATAATCGAGGGGTTTGAGGAGGCGGATTACCGCAATCCCACATTCGTGCTTGATAATATCAGTCATTGAAAAACCTTTCTGTAATTAAGGCACAAATTTACTCTTATTTGTGGAAATTCTACAGGTATCATAACGATAATCTTATCAAAAAAATGTCAATGATCCAATTTTTCGGATAGTTCAATTACTTAGGCGTTTTCTGCGCTCGGCAAAACAAATTTATTTGTTTTGCTCTTGCTTAACGAAAACGTTGGTGTTATCTTTGTCTATATAAACAAAATCGTATGGATTGGGAACGTTTATTATCTGCAAAGAGGTTTGGAATGGAGCATTATGAGAATGCGAAGAAACATGAACGCACGGAGTATCAACGTGATTATGACCGGTTGATTTTCTCGTCGCCTTTCCGCCGGTTGCAGAACAAGACGCAGGTATTTCCCTTGCCGGGAAGCATTTTTGTGCATAATCGACTGACACACAGCCTGGAGGTCGCTAGTGTCGGCCGCTCCATGGGAGAAAACGTAGGACGTGAATTGCGAAAAAAATATCCCGGATCAGAAGCCCATTTCGAAGAGATCGGCTCAATTGTCGCTGCTGCATGCCTGGCGCATGACATGGGAAATCCGCCGTTTGGCCATTCGGGTGAAAAGGCGATTTCCACTTTCTTTTCTGAGGGAAAGGGAGCTTTTCTGAAGGGCGAGGTGGAGCAGGAAGGGGGTCGCTGGAGCGATTTCACCTGCTTTGAAGGGAATGCCAATGCCATACGGTTGCTGATGCACCAGTTCAGGGGAAGGCGGGAGGGAGGTTTTGCAATGACCTATTCCACGCTGGCTTCTATTGTAAAATATCCTTATTCTTCGGAATTAAGCGGTGGCAAAAATAAATTTGGTTTTTTTGCTTCGGAAGAGGATGATTACCGTCAAATCGCGGAAGACCTGGGTGTAGCCAAACAAAACGAGTATCCGTTGAGATTTGTCCGTTATCCATTGGTGTATTTGGTGGAGGCTGCCGATGACATCTGTTATCAGGTGATGGATATCGAAGATGCACACAAGTTACGTCTATTAACTACAGAGAAGGCCATAGAACTGTTCCTCGGTTTTTTTGAAGGTGAGAGCCGAGAGCGATGTGTGAGGATTTTATCATACGTGACCGATGTAAACGAGCAGATCGCCTATTTGCGTTCCGCTGTGATCGGCCTGTTGGTCGGTGAATGTTCGGCACTCTTTCTTGCAAACGAAGAGCAGATCCTTGCAGGGGAATTCTCCGGCACACTTATCGGAAATGTTTCCCCTGTGATAGCAAAGGCTTATGGACGATGTGCCGAATTTGCCCTGCAATATATATATCGATCTAAAGATGTACTCGATATTGAATTGGCCGGTTACCGGATTATTGGATATCTGTTGGATGTTTTCACGGATGCCATTCGGAATCCCCAACATGCCTATTCAAAACTTCTTCTTGACAGGATTCCGGAGCAGTATGAAACCGATTCTACGACCCTTTATGGCAAAACTCAATCGGTGATCGATTACATTTCTGGTATGACCGATGTCTATGCGCTTGATTTATACCGCAAAATAACAGGAATGGGTTTGCCGGTTGTCTAATTTTGCTTACAATTTGACAAAAAACGATATTTTTTTATTTTTTATTGAAATTATTTGCTGAGATTTAATTTCTTTTTTATATTTGCATCGTGGTTTTTTCATAATAGTATTAGATTTAAGGTTAACATGTTTGGCAGAGTGTCGAGAGACATTCTGCCGAATGCTTTTAACGCTTCATATTTTTTATCTTTCCTAAACTTTTTTATTTTTGTGGTATAAAACTAAAGTATGCGAAAAATAATTTTTATTCTTTCTATTGTCTTCCTTTCTTTGTCTTTTATACAGTGCAACTCGAATGAAAAAGCACTTACAAAGAAACTTGAGGAGATGGCTGTCAACCTCAATATGTCGGCTCCGGTAATGCTCGACCAGTACACCCGGTTTGAAGAGGCTTCGGTGATACAGGGGAATATATTTCGCTATCGTTATACGGTATTGAATACATCAAATCCCGATTCGTTAGTCGAGAACGGATTACAATCATTAAAGGAAAATATCGAAAAAGAATTTTCATCGAATCCTGATCTCCGTATTTTCAAGGAGAACAATGTGACCATTGAATATGTTTACAACGATGAAAACGGGCGGACTATCCGTTCATTACAAATTACATCGGAACGTTTTCGTTAAGCAATGAGTAGAAGACGAGTTTACTCGGACTATACCGTTGCGAGAATTAACAATCGAGGAGCGAAGGCGACTCAAAACGACTAATATAATTGAAGATTACCAGTAAAAGAAAGATATATGAACCGTTATTTTTATATTGACGCTGAAGGAAAGCAAAAAGGAACCTTTTCGCCCGAAGAATTGAGACAAGAAGGGATAAAACGCGATACACTTGTGTGGACACAAGGCATGGAGCAGTGGAAACGGGCAGAAGAGACGGAAGAGTTATACTTCCTGTTTTCCGACGCGTACAAGAAGCCTCTGGCAGGTGAGGGCCAGCCCACTGTCCGGTATGACCGGCCCGGAGAATCTACCGAAACACAGCAAATTCAGCCAATGCCCAGGACATGGTTGGTGGAGTCGATCCTGGTCACCATCCTCCCGTTTATGCTTTGCAGTAGTATCCTAAGCCTCCTTGGAATTATCGGTATCGTGTATGCTGCGCAAGTAGAATCTTTTTATAACAGGGGTGATTACGCTGCTTCGCTGGAATCTTCCCGTTCTGCGGCAAAATGGACTAAGATTGCCATGTGGATCGCCATTGGTTGGATCGCACTTATCATAATAGCTATCATATTGTTTGTTGTATTTATCGGTTCCCTTTCGGGCTTTGCCGGTATGGAGGATCTGTTGAATACTTAACCGTAGAAAAATATTGTAATGGAATATAGAAATGAGCCGCCTCAAGAGCAGCAACCGTACGACATACCCTCGTTGAAACCCGGCAACTGGCTGTGGCAATCCATTTTGGCCACTCTCTTTTGCTGTATGCCTTTTGGAATTGTGGGGATCATCTATGCCGTAAAAGTCGATTCACTTTACTTTAACGGAAAATATGAAGAGTCAGAGCAGATGGCCCGGAAAGCAAAAATGTGGACGCTGATCTCCGTAGGAGCAGCGCTGCTGTATTGGATCTTATGGATAATCATGTTTGCTACCGGTAATTTGCCGGAATATATGGAGAATATTATCGAAAGCAATGCAAGCGGTTATAATTTTTAGACGCTGTTGTGCGTAAAGGGCTAAAAATAGGAATAGGTGCTGCCGTAGCTGTATTAGTTACGGCAGCGCTTTATATTTTTTACACTTTCGATCCGGAAGCACAACCTCTTTTCCCGAAATGCCCTTTTCTTCTCGCTACCGGTTATGAATGTCCGGGATGTGGGTCGCAGAGAGCTGTCCATAGTCTTTTGCATTTTAATATAGGAGCCGCATTGAAGTACAATGCATTTATGGTATTAGCGATTCCCTATATTTTTCTGGGTATTTACCTTCAATATTTTGGAGGGAAAAAACGATTCCCCGGAGTTGAAAAATTCTTTTTCGGCAGGTGGGCGGCTGTTGTCCTGTTGGCCGTAATAATTGCTTATTGGATATTGAGAAACCTGTGGTAAGTATGAACTCTCTTACAAATCACCTTTATCCCTTGCCCGTTTTAATGTAGTTTTTCCTTCAAAAAACGGCCTGTATGAGATTGCTCACATTGGACGATCTGCTCCGGGGTACCTTCACATACGACCTGTCCGCCGGCTTTACCTCCTTCCGGCCCGATATCGATAATATGGTCGGCACATTTGATGATTTCCATATTGTGCTCGATAATGATTACGGTATGTCCCCGTTCTATCAAAGCGTTAAATGCTTGTAGTAATGTTTTGATATCATGAAAATGGAGGCCGGTAGTCGGTTCGTCGAAAATAAAAACAGTTGGTTGCGCCTTTTCCTCCCCCAGGTAGTAGGCCAGTTTCACACGTTGGTTCTCACCACCGGAAAGGGTGGAGGAGGACTGTCCCAGTTTGATATACCCCAGTCCCACATCTTGTAACGGTTGCATTTTCTTCACGATTTTCTTCTCCGTTGTTCCTTTCTGTTGCCCGAAAAAGTCGATCGCCTGGTTGACCGTCATCTCCAATATATCGTGAATAGTCGCTCCCTTATATTCTATTTCCAGCACTTCGTCAGAAAACCGTTTACCGTGGCACGATTCGCATTCCAGCCGGATGTCGGCCATAAACTGCATCTCCACGGTGATGGTACCTTCGCCTTTACATTCACTGCAACGTCCTCCCTCCACGTTGAACGAGAAATAGGCCGGAGAGAAACCCATTTGTTTTGCCAGCGGTTGTGCGGCATAAAGTTTACGGATTTCGTCGAATGCCTTGAGGTAGGTGACCGGGTTGGAGCGTGATGATTTCCCGATAGGATTCTGGTCTACGTATTCCACTCCTTTCATCAGCTTGAGATCTCCGCCGATACCGTTGAATTCGGCATGCTCCAGCGCAGTACCCTTATAATGGTGTTGTAATGAATTGAAAAGCACATCATTCACAAGAGATGATTTACCCGATCCACTGACGCCTGTTACTACGGTCATCACGTTCAAGGGGAACTTCACGTCGATATTCTTCAGGTTATTCTGTCGGGCTCCCTTTACTTCGATATAGTTGTTCCATTTACGGCGGACTTTGGGTATTTCAATCTCCTCTTCACCCGTAAGGTATTTGACGGTATAGCTGTCGCTTTTCTCTTCCAACTCGGCTACATTGCCTTGGTAGATTACCTCACCTCCCAATCGACCTGCCTTGGGGCCTATGTCGATGATATAATCCGCTGCACGGATAATTTCCTCATCGTGTTCTACCACTACGACTGTATTTCCCATTTGTTGCAAGTCGCGCAATACACCGATCAGCAGATAGGTATCGCGTGAATGGAGTCCGATACTTGGTTCGTCGAGGATATAGAGCGAGCCCACCAAACTGCTACCCAATGACGATACCAGGTTGATGCGTTGGCTTTCACCTCCGGAGAGCGTATTTGAAAGGCGGTTGAGGGTGAGATAACCCAGTCCGACATTCAGGAGGAACTGCACCCGATTACGTATCTCTGTAAGAAGGCGCTCCGCAATGGCAGCATCGGTTTCGTTCAATGTAAGTTGATCAAAAAATGCCTTCAGTTCGGTGACCGGCATCACTACCAGTTCGGTGATCGATTTTCCGCCTACCTTTACGTAAAATGCTTCTTTCTTGAGTCGTGAACCTTTGCACACGGGGCAACCGGTCTTTCCACGATAACGGGCCAGCATGACCCGGTATTGTATCTTGTAGAGGTTTTTCTCAAGCATTGCGAAAAAATCGTTGATCCCGTAAATGCCGAGGTCATGTCGACCGTTCCAGAGGATATCCTTTTCAGTATCCGTCAGGTCGTAATAAGCCCGGTGGATAGGAAAATCGACTTTATAGGCATTATGTACGAATTCCTGCCTCCATTCACTCATCTTTTCCCCTCTCCAGCACTGTACGCACTCCTCCTGTACCGAGAGGCTCTTGTCGGGGATTACCAGATTCTCATCAATACCTACTACCTTTCCGAATCCCTCGCACTTGGGGCATGCACCGGCGGGACTATTAAAGTTGAACATCATCTCGGTCGGTTCTTCGAAAGTAATGCCATCCGCTTCGAAACGATTGGAAAAAGTGAATGATTCAATTCCGTTTTCACCCCAGAAACGGACAATACATTCACCATCTCCTTCCAAAAAAGCAGTTTCCACCGAGTCGGACAGCCGGTTCATTGTCGCCTTGTCGGAGGAACAGGAGAGGCGGTCGATTACCAGCAACACCTCGTTCTCCGACGGTAATTTATTCTGTTCCAGCAGTTCTTCAATACGGTAAAACTGTTCTCCTACATCTATTCGGGTAAAACCCTCTTTCAGCAGTATCTCCAACTGGTTGCGCAGATTACGCCCGTTCCGCAACTGGATATGAGACAGCACTGCCATACGTGTTCCCTCGCGATATTCCTGCATTTTAGCCACCACATCGTGTACGTAATGGCGTTTTACCTCTATGCCTGAAACGGGAGAGATGGTTTTGCCGATGCGGGCATATAACAACCGCAGGTATTCATAAATTTCAGTAGAAGTACCTACCGTGGAACGCGGATTGCGTGAAGTGGTCTTTTGTTCGATGGCGATGGCGGGAGGAATGCCGTGTATATAGTCACATTCCGGCTTGTTCATGCGTCCAAGGAACTGCCGTGCATAAGCTGAAAGGCTCTCTACATAACGCCGTTGCCCTTCGGCATACAACGTGTCGAATGCCAGTGATGATTTTCCTGATCCGGAGAGTCCCGTGATAACTGTAAAAGTGTTGCGGGGAATGTTTACGTCGATGTTTTTGAGGTTATTGACGCGTGCCCCTTTTATTTCGATCTGTTTTGAATTACTCATATAACCTTTGCTATAACCCACAAAGATAACTATTTTATCTCCAAAAAACAATGTGCATCCATCATATTCGCCAAATCTGCCGGTAAAGGTCCTGGGTGATAAAAAGAGGCCAGTCGCCCGATAAATCAAAGAAAATAATTATTTTTGTCGATCAATATGGAAATCTCACTTCCGGAATCTGTTTCCCAAAACTCTCAAGAATCACTCTATGGAAGCTTTTCTGTCAGAATTACAACATGAGTTTACTTTACCGTTTTCCAATCCGGTATTGATATTCGCGCTGCTTCTGTCGATTGTGCTTCTGGCGCCTATCCTCCTGAAACGGATCAATGTGCCGAGCATCATCGGGTTGATCGTGGCAGGTGTGATTATCGGCCCGCACGGGCTTAACTGGATAAACAATACCCATGCCGGGGTAGAGATGTTCTCTACCATAGGACTGTTGTATATTATGTTTATAGTGGGGCTGGAACTTGATTTGGGAGAGTTTATACTGCATAAGAACAGAAGCCTCGCTTTTGGATTTTATACTTTTGTTATCCCGCTGCTTGTCGGTTATCCTGTTTGTCATTACCTGCTCGGTTACAGTGCGGATGCCAGTTTTCTTACAGCAAGCATGTTTTCCACCCATACCCTGGTGGCTTATCCCATTGTGAGCCGTATGGGAATTGCCCGTAATCAGGCGGTTGCGATTACGGTGGGAGGTACCATCCTTACCGATACGGCCGTGCTGATTATTCTCGCGTTGGTTTTGTCCAACAGCAACGGGGGACTGGATGCCGGTTTCCTCATAAAATTGCTGCTCTCGCTACTGCTCTTCTCATTGATTATCTTCCTGATAGTGCCTCGCATTGCCAAATGGTTTTTTAAGAGAGCCACACCGGAGAAATATTCTACCTTTATCTTTGTACTTTTCGTGGTATTTTCTGCCGGTTTTCTGGTGGAACTGGGAGGAATTGAGCCCATTATCGGGGCATTTGCCGCGGGATTGGCGCTGAACAGGTTGATCCCTCATTCCTCGGCATTGATGAACCGGATCGAGTTCTTCGGGAATGCGCTATTTATCCCCATTTTCCTGATCTCGGTCGGGATGCTGGTCGATATCTCCGTGGTGCTGAACGGACCGCGTACCCTTATCGTAGCGTTAACGCTCACCCTGATGGCGCTCGTAGGGAAATGGCTGGCGGCGTGGGCGACGCAGAAGACATTCCGCTACTCAAATACCCAGAGAAACCTTATTTTCGGACTGAGCAGTTCACATGCGGCGGCTACGCTGGCCATCATTCTTGTGGGCTACAGAGCGGATCTGCTGGATGAATATATTTTAAACGGTACTATTATACTGATCCTGCTCACTTGTATTGTAGCCTCGGTCTTCACACAAAGAGCGGCCAAAAAGATCGCGATCAGTGAAGAGAATGAGCCCCTTATCCCCTCTTCCATGGGCGTGTTTGCCCAGGAGAAAATACTGGTACCTATCGCTAACCCTACCAATATCGGTCAGCATGTGGAACTGGCATTGTTGCTGAAAGATAAAAAATCGGTGAATCCCGTCTCCCTCCTGGGGGTAGTGCCTAATAACCAGGAGGCGGAAAAGAATATAGTGAGCTTCAGGAAACAGTTACAGGGATTTGTCTCGAGAGCTACAGCAGCAGAAGTGAACATAGATATTATCACTACTATCGACCACAATCCGGCGGATGGTATTGTGAGGACGGCACGTGAGACGATGTCGGACATTGTTATCCTGGGATGGCCGGGCAAGGCCGGGTTATGGGATAAACTGCTGGGAGAGAAGGTCGACCTGATTATCAAGAATATGGATAAGAACCTGTTTGTCTGCCATGTGGAGCGAAACCTTATTTTGAATAAACGGATTGTCGTTGTCTCGCCGCCACTGGCTGAAAAAGAAGATGGTTTCGGATTGTGGGTAAGTAAGGTGTCGAAGCTATCCTCCGAGTTGTCGATCCCCGTGTTGCATCTGGGACACCCTGAAACCCAGAAGATTATTTCCGGACAGAAGAAATCGGGAAACTTTATTTTTCAACCGTTTGTGGATTGGAGTAATCCGTTGTCCTGTGGAGATCTGATCAAAAAAGATGATCTGATTATTCTGGTTTCCGCCCATGTAGGGTATATTTCTCATATCCCGGTTTTAGAGAGTCTGCCTACACGGTTGGAGAATCGCTTCCCGCATCACAACCGTATTGTAGTCTATCCCAAACAGCACCTGGCGGATCAGTTGCTGGAGACGGAAGACCATATTTTTATTCCTTAGGATTTCAGATTTCAGATTCAAAATTCAAGATTCAAGATTTCAGATTTGACTCCGTCGATTTGCAATTCAAAATAAATTGGAAATTAGTAATTGGTAATTAATAAGATGATTCACTTTATTAGATTTAGTTTTCTTTTGCTTATTGTAGTGCTGATCACCGCTTGCGGTACTACCAAGCAATCCCTGACGCGTACTCCCGACGCAGCTCCCAAACGTGAATTTCGCGGCGCATGGGTACAGACTGTGGGTCAATCGCGTTACAGCCAAATGAACAGTGCAGCCATGAAGCATTATATTTCCGATATGGTACGGAAATTCGATGAAGCCGGTGTCAATGCGGTGATTTTTCAGATCCGTCCCGAAGCCGATGCTTTCTACCGGTCGGAACTGGAGCCGTGGAGCAGGTTTCTGACCGGTGAGCAGGGGAAAGCACCCGACGATCCCGCCTTCGATCCCCTGGCTTTTATCATCGAAGAGTGCCATAAACGGGGAATGGAGCTTCACGCTTGGTTGAATCCCTACCGGGTAAAGACCAATATTAACAATACCCTTGCAAAAGGCCATATCTATTGGAAGCATCCGGAACGGTTTGTTCAGTACGGAACCCAATTGTTTTTTGATCCGGGACTGCCTGAGAACCGGGGATTTATATGTGAAGTGGTGCGCGATATCGTTACACGCTATGATGTGGATGCCATCCATATGGACGACTACTTTTATCCTTATCCCATAGCGGGCACATCTTTTCCCGACGACAACAGTTTCAGTATGTACGCCGCTTCGCAGGGGTTCTCTCCCTCGCAGCGCGGCGACTGGCGCCGTAATAACGTGAACCTGCTCATCCAGCAGATCAAACTGACCATTGCCGGCACCAAACCGTGGGTGCGTTTCGGCATCAGCCCCTTCGGGATTTACCGAAACAAAAGGAGTGATCCGAACGGGAGCGATACCAACGGTTTGCAGAATTATGATGACCTGTATGCCGACATCAAACTGTGGGTGGAAAAAGGATGGATCGATTATAACCTGCCTCAGCTCTACTGGGAGATCGGTCATAGCGCTGCCGATTATACCACCTTGCTGCATTGGTGGAATGCCAATAATTTTGAACAGCACCTTTATATCGGGCAAGACCTGAAACGAAGCATTGATAAGAACGAGCTGAACGTAAAGATCCGCCAGTCACGCGAAATGTCTTTTGTCCATGGTAATTGTTACTGGTACGGATACCAGATACTTGACAATTTTGCAGGAGTGGCTGATGCGATGAGAACCGATCTTCATCGTTCCAGGACATTGATTCCGGCTTATACACATTTGTACAAGGGACGTCCCGCAGCCGTGAAGAAACTGACGGATGTGTATACCGAAGATATGCATTTTCTCACATGGGAATATAAAAAGGAGCTGTCGAACCCTGAATCGGCACAACGGTTTGTTGTTTATCGCTTCCGTCGGGGAGAAAAAGTGGATATCAACCGGGCAGAGAATATTGTAAAAATCACGCCTGACAATTTCTTCGTATTGCCTTATGAGGGTGGTGAAAGCCGCTACACTTATGTAGTAACCGCATTGGATGCTTTTCATAATGAAAGTAAGCCGGCAAAGACCAAGGTGAAATTATAGAACAAAGGTGAATATCAATATTGTTTTGGGTAAGGAAAAGTGTCTTGTCATGCAGATATCCATCTGGTTACAACGAAAAATTTCTCTCTTCCAAAAGAAGAGAGAACTTTTGTTGGTGTTACTTCGAAAGGTATAGAGGAAGAAGCTAAAATATATAATTTAACGCGACGGCAAAGTTTCTCGGATCTGTCGGATTCAAATAACCACCACGATAATATGCCGTATAACCGGTCGAGTCGAAGATATTGTTAAAGAATGCTCTTATGTGATAGTTTTTATACCGGTAACTTACATGAGCATTGACAGTAGTATAAGGATCGGCCATAAACGGAGGGGTATTGGGCTGTACGTCATGTCCGGGTACGACTGTATAGGTATATTCCGCGAGCGGACGCTCACCCACATAATATACACCTACCCCGAATGACAGGTTCCGTAAGCCTCCCGAGAGGATCGAATAGTTCAGCCAACCATTAGCGGTATGCCTGGTTGCATTCATTGGCGAAGAACCTTCGTGGTAATAGGGACTATCACGATAAGCAGCATCCAGATATGAGTATCCGAACACAACGTCCATATTTTCAAGTAACCTCCCGGTTAAGTCCAATTCAATGCCCTCTCTTGTAAGGTTGCCGGCTTTGATATAATACCCGGTTCCGTTACCGCTTTCGTCTAATGCCTCGTATGTAAGATTGTTGTTACGGATCAGGAACCAGGTTGCATTGAAACGTAGCCTATTACCGAACCATTCGCTTTTAAAACCGGCTTCGAACTGCTTTTCACGTGCAGGACCTACCGGTGTTTGTCTATCCTCCAGCAGTAGATTCGCTGCTCCCCGCAAAGAAGTGGTCGTCGTATAAGACGCGAAAATATTAAAGTCTTTAAACGGTGTGATGATCACGCCGAAAAGCGGGTCCCATACGTCTCCGCCGGTTGAGGAAATGGTATTGTCGCTGATCCCGCTTACCTGGCTGTAACGCAATCCGAGCGAAGCTTTCAGATATTGGTTGAACGTAATTACTTCCTGGAATAGTAATCCGTAAGCATATTCCCGTGTCGTAGTCGGTGTCCCGTCGGTTAATGTCACCGAAGGAGCTGTGTTAGGGATCCCGGCCAGCACATCAATAGTATCCACTAGCATGGAATTAGTACCAATGGTTTTCGCATTAAACCATCGATAATCAAATCCGACATTGAAGGTATGTTTGATCGAACCCGTCTGAATATCTTTTCCCATAAAATCAATCTGAAGAACCCCGTTTTTATCGTTTCTCTGGCTGCCGCTATACCTTCTTGAACGCAAATTATAATTTCCGGTGGAAGTTGCATTTCCCAATTGGGATACATGTGCCCTGACGGATTTTATATCCAGATCGGATCCGGCATAAGCCACTCTTACGCTGTATCCGTCTCCGAGATCACGGGTGACATGCGCCATATACGATAAGGCATTGCTTATCTGGCGATCGGTAGAAAACCCGAGGAATTTGTCATGAGGCATTTCGTAAATATTATTCACGCTGTCGGCGCTCAGGTTCACAGTTCCCTGGTCGGGAGTACGGGAATCGTGCAGGTAATCCATTTCCAGTCGGTTAGAAAGCCTTGTCCCCTGAAATCGGAGTGAATTCTTACGCCGTTCTTTACCACCGGAATACCACGGTAACCTCTTGATGTCAGACTTTCGGATGTATTTCCGTAAGTGGCGAATGTTGTCAGGCCGGGCGCATTGCGTACCGCATCGTTCAATGTGAGTGCACCTTGTTCGGCAATCATTTTGTGGGAGATTACCGAAATACTTTGTACCTGTTCATCCAGCCGAAGCGGGATACGGGTAAGCGCATCCATTTTTTCAGGTCTTTCGCGACGTGCCCCGAATACTTCTATTTCCGATAATATATTTCTATCGGGCTGTAACCGGAAATTGATCTCTTTCGTCATTCCTTCCTGAAATTCTATTTCCCGTTCAATCGACTCGAATCCCACATAACTCACCACCACTTTATATTGTCCGGCAGGTACACGGTCTATTTCGAAGTTCCCGTCCCAGTCGGTATCATCACCTATGCCTAACTGCTCGATAAAAACAGTAGCGCCAACCAATATCCGGTTGTTATTATCATAAACTTTGCCTTTAAAAGTGCTGTTTTGTTGTGCAAAAACACTTAAATTAACAATAAAGAGAAAACCGAGAAAGAAAAATAACGTCTTTATAGCGATTAATGATTGTGTATCCATATGCGTATGACTTTTAAAATTTGTATACATTACGGGGAGTATACCGGTAATAAATGACCTTGCTCCCTCCTTCAATCTACAAAGGAATAGGAAAAGATAAAAGGAGACAATCCCAAAAACATATGATTTTGAAGTAGAAAAAATCCCATTATTTAGGGATATTCAACCCCCATCGTCCATCCTGTCCGGAAATCATATATATTCCTTCCTATCAATAAATATCGATTTTATTCAACGGTGATGAGGTAAAATCGTTTTACGGATGTTATCTTTGTACCCATATTAAAAAGAGAACGGATGATTGAAAACGAAGGCTTTCGTAAAGTGAATGAACCGAAAGCTACCCGGTCGGAGCTTTCTCACAGTGAAGATACGGCCGGTCATAATGAACATTTTCCGATGATCGCCAAAACACTGGCGGAGTTGGAAGATGTGCTGGCGGAAGAGCTGATCGCACTGGGTGCGGACAATGTGGAGTTGGGTACCCGGATGGTGTCGTTCACGGGCGACAAGGCGCTGATGTATAAGGTGAATGTGCATTGCCGTACGGCGCTGCGGATTCTGAAACCTTTTTATACCTTTAAAGCGGAGAGTGCCGATGAGGTATATGAAGCGGTGAAACAATTCAACTGGGATGATTACCTCTCGTTGGATACTACGTTCTCCATCGATGCCGTAGTCTTCTCACATATTTTCACTCATTCCAAATTTGTGGCATACAGGGTAAAGGATGCTATTGCCGACTGGTTCAATGAGAAGTATGAAAAACGTCCTTCGGTAAGCGTGTCTAATCCCGATATCGTGTTGCATATCCATGTGGCACATAACAAATGTACCCTCTCGCTTGATAGTTCGGGGGAGTCGCTCCATAAGCGGGGTTACCGGGTAGCACAGGGAGACGCTCCGCTGAACGAGGTACTGGCGGCCGGCATGATCCTGAAATCGGGCTGGAGAGGGGAGTGTGACTTTATCGATCCCATGTGTGGTTCCGGAACGTTGCTGATCGAAGCTGCCATGATTGCGCTGGGTATCCCTCCTGGTATTCACCGGCCCCATTTCGCTTTCGAAAAATGGAAAGATTTCGACAGTGAACTTTTCAGCACTATCTATAATGATGATTCGGGGGCACGGGAATTCAATCACCGGATTATGGGGTTCGATATTTCTCCCAAAGCCATTGCTATTGCTGAGAAGAATGTAAAGAATGCGGGGCTGAAAAAATATATTGATCTGGAAGTAAAACCGTTCCGGCAATTCGCTGAAGCGCCTGCACCCGAAGGTATTCTGATGACCAATCCTCCTTACGGGGAACGTCTTAAGGTAGAGGATCTGGACGAACTCTATTCGATGATCGGCGAGCGGTTAAAGCATGTCTTTCCGGGATACCGGGCTTATGTGTTAAGTTATAGGAAAGAATCATTCGATGCGATCGGTCTCAAGCATTCCACACGCTACTTCCTTTATAACGGTGCGCTGGAATGCGAGATGCGCGAGTACGAGATCTTTTCCGGCAAGCGTGATGATCGCCCGGTAAAGGGAGCACCCCGCAGCAGGGGCCGCTCGGACGGCTATGATGCGCACTCTGAAAGGAATTCCAGAGAGGGTTATCGTCGATCCCAACGTGCTAATGAGACCGGAGAAGAGAAATCACGGGATGAATACCGCCCTAAAAGAAGTGATGATGATCGTAACCGGGACAAGCCTTTCAAATCCGATAGACCATTTAAACCACGCAGGTCGTCCTCCAATCCTGACAAACCATTCAGATCGGATACACCTTTTAAGTCACGCGAGCGTTCCGCACCTCGTGGAGAGGGCCGGCGTGAAGTCCGTTCCGGCGATCCGGGAGACAAACCCTTTAAATCCCGGGAACGTTTCTCTCGCGAAGAGGGACGAGGGGGTCGCTCTGACAAACCAGGAGCTAAATCTTTTAAATCCGATAAGCCGTTCTCCGGTAAAAAATTTTCTGATAAGGATGCTAAACCGAGAGATTTTAGGAAAAAATGATTACATATCGTCCAACGTAAGACAAGTTGTTTCGATAGTTCCAGTTCCAGCTCTCGGTTATAAAATTTCATACGATTATAATTATTTGTTTTATCGCCGTCGTTATTTTCGCGGTAGTGGAATTTATACCCATCCACCCATTCACCTCGGTGTGAACTTCTTTCGGGGGTAGATATGTGTAGATTTCAATTTTGAAATTCCACTTTTTTAATTATCTTTGCCTCATAGAAATGTAAAAAGTGCTGAAAACAATCCGCTCCGGTCCTACCGGAGACTCTGCGGATTTGTTAAATAACCTGATTATAATATGCAACTTAGACCTTCCCGCAATGCAGGTGGCCGATTTTTTGCTTTTGTCGAAAAGGCAGGGAATGCTTTGCCCCATCCCGCCGCCCTTTTCGGTATATTTGGTGTGATCACATTAGTTTTGTCAGCAATTGGCAGTTATTTCCACTGGCATGGTATTCATCCTGCTACAGGAGAACAGGTGGAAATAGTGAACCTACTCTCCCGTGATGGTATTCACCGTATCCTGCTTGAAATGGTGGATAGTTATACCGGCTTTGCACCGTTGGGGATCGTGATGGTGGCGATGCTGGGGATCGGGATTGCCGAGAGCAGCGGACTGATAAAAGCCGCGATCAACGCCCTGTTGATAAAAGCGCCTCCTAAAATGATCACATTTATGGTCGTATTCACCGCTATCCTTTCCAATGTGGCATCCGATATCGGTTATCTGCTGATTATTCCGTTGGGAGGGGTAATTTTTCACGCATTGGGCAGGCATCCTATTGCCGGTATCTCGGCCGCTTTTGCCGGTGTGAGCGGCGGTTTCAGCGCCAATATCTTTATCGGTACCATCGATCCGTTGCTGGCCGGGCTTTCAACGGAGGCGGCACATATTATCGACCCCGATTATTATGTGATGCCCACAGCCAATTACTATTTTATGGCGGTTTCCACCATCGTGATCACCGTTACGGCTACATGGGTGTCAAGAGCATGGATTGAACCGCGCTTAGGGACTTATAAAGGCGATGTGCCGCGTGAAGAGGTCGGGCAGTTAGCCCCTGCCGAGAAGAAAGGATTGATCCGTGCATTGGTTGTATTTCTCGTATGGAGTGCGATTTTCCTGATAGGGTTGATCCCGGATAACGGTTTTTTCCGTGGTGACGATAATACTATTCTTCATACGCCCCTGCTAAGAGGGTTTATTGCTGTATTATTCTTAGTGGCGGGAACGTGCGGGATCGTCTATGGATATACGGTGGGGACTTTCAAGAAGCATGGGGATGTGATTACGGGGATGAACAGCAGTTTCAAGGGATTAACCTCTTTCCTGGTACTGGTGTTTTTCGCAGCCCAGTTTGTAGCCTGGTTCCGGTGGAGTAACCTCGGATTGTTGCTTGCCGTGAACGGTGCCTCATGGCTGCAAAGTATAAATATAGGATTGATACCGTTAGTGATCCTGTTTATCCTTTTCTCCGGTTTTATCAATATGTTTATGGGGAGCGCCTCGGCAAAATGGGCGATCATGGGGCCGGTATTCATTCCTATTTTCATGTTGCTGGGTTATTCACCCGAATTGTCGCAGGCCGTATACCGTATCGGTGACAGTGTGACAAACATTATCTCTCCCATGATGAGTTTCTTCGCCCTGATCATTGTCTACTATCAGAAATATGATCCAAAAGCGGGTGTGGGAACCCTTATGGCTTCGATGATGCCTTATTCCATTGCATTCTTTATTGTCTGGACGCTGATGATGATCGTGTGGATACTCTTCGGAATTCCATTGGGACCCGAAGCGCCGTTGTATTATACGCCTGATTGATCGTTACACATTATTGAATTGATAACCATTGTTTAATCGTTTCCGGTTATTTTATTTTACGTGGATTGGCTTTAAAGGAGTCGAGATACCGTTCTCATTGAACGCTTCAATGGTGAAATAATATTCCTGATCGGTGGTCAATGCCTTTAACAGTAACTGATTGTCGTCATAAATGAGCCAGGAGCTATACAGCTTATCCGGAGCGATCCCCCAACGGACATTGTAGCCCTGCACATCTTTTTGTGCATTCCAGGTTATCATTGCGTCGCGGCGGTCGTCCTCTCTTTGTACATGGAATCCTGTGACAGGACCAGGTTTCTTCCCCTCACCAATCCCGAATACGCGGATATCGGAGATAGCCAGGTGAGGAGTGGGTACTTCGATGTTCCTGTACCGCAGGTAGCGGATCCTTTCCGCTTCCGGCAATTCTACGTAGTCGTTGGGGTTGTCCCTGAAACTGTTACTTTTATCTATCAATACTCTCCAATCCTGGCCATCCAATGAACCCTCCACCACATACCTGTGCCTTAATCCGGGGATTCTTCCGTACATGTCGGATTCGTGATCGAAGTAGTTGATCTGCACGGCATGCACCATACCCGCTTTTTGCAGGTCTATGGTAGCCCACTGGCTGTCACCGTTGTCCCCGGCAAGCCAATAGGTTTTTACTTGTTCGTCAGTCAATTTTTCGGCGGTATGATCTCCTACGGAGGAAGAAACCGTGACCGGTTTTTTATAGGATAACAGCATCCAGCCGGTAAATTCTCCCGCTTTCCCGGGTTCGGACGGGGCATAACGCGGATAGTCGCCGAAATAGGTATCGCTCCACATCAGTCCGTCATTATCAAAATGGAGCGGGAACATGCAAAGCCGCCGTTCCCAGTTGACATTGTAGGAGAGCGCCATCGAGGCAAAGTGCCAGTAAAGGTCTTGCGGACCTTTTACGGTACTTCCATGTCCCGCTCCATTCATAAATCCTCCCGGTTTAAAACTAACCGGATTGTTGGGAGCATATTCAAAAGGCCCCAGCGGATGGTTGCCGATATATACGCCATCGGCATACACATTGAATTCGGTTCCCGGGGCTCCGTATTGCAGATAATATTTGTTATTGTGCTTTGTCATCCAGGGTCCTTCAATATACCCCGGAATGGTGTCGCTGTTGTTCTCGCCAAATCTTTCCCATCCATGTTTGTCCATATCCTTATTGAAAAGGGAGTCTACTTCTCCATAACGGATAAAGCGGTGATCCTTGTTCAATCTCTGTCCGCGGATAGGGTGAAGGTTGGACGATCCCCAATAAACAAAGGCTGAGCCGTCGTCATCTATAAAAAGTGCCGGGTCCTGAAGATTATGCAGGATGGCCGGAACGGCTTTCCAGTCTCCTCGCTTCGGATTATCGGTATACAGCACGCTCATTGCTCCGGAAGGGTCTCCCATCACGTACAAGACCGAATCTTTATAATTGTGGGCGGCGGGTGCGTTGCTTCCCTGAGGATACCATTTCTCAGGCTCGATGAAATTCCAGCTTTGCAGGTCGGTAGAGTGCCAGTAACCCATGGAACGGGTGACGAACATATAGTACTCTCCCCTGAATTCCACCACTGCCGGATCGGCCCCCGAGCGATAGGAGATATCCTTGTCGGAATTGTAGATCATATAGGTGTAATCTATATTAACCGGATTACAATAGGTGCGCATCCTTGTATTCTGTGCGATGGTACTGAAAGAAATCATACACACGATACCTGCGATTACGACGGAGATTTTTTTGTTGTACATAATATTATGTTAATTACCAATTACCAATTACTAATTACTAATTACTAATTACCAACTGTCAACTGTCAATTGTCCACTGTCAATTACCGATGTTCTTCCGGAACTTCATAAAGGGCCTGTAGCCGCAGTATTTCCTGCTTCAATTTACCTGTAATTTCCCCGGTACCTTCTTTCCCGTAGATATTCTGCATTTCCATCGGATCTGCCTCCAGATCGAAAAGTTCCCATATCCCTTCTTTATAGAAATGAATGAGTTTATACCGGTCGGTTTTCACTCCGTAATGGGCCCGCACACTGTGGAAGCCGGGAAATTCATAATAGTGGTAATAAAGCGACCGGCGCCAGTCGTCCGGAGTCGTACCTGTTTCCATCAACTCTTTGAATGACCTGCCCTGCATATCTGCCGGTACTTCGATCCCGCAAAAATCCAGGAAAGTAGGGGCAAAGTCTATATTCTGTGTAAATCCCTCTATCTTTGTGCCAGGGGGTATATGTCCTTTATACTGCATGAGAAGAGGCATTTGGAAAGACTCTTCATACATGAAACGTTTATCGAACCAGCCATGTTCACCCAGATAAAACCCCTGGTCGGTAGTATAGATCACGAGGGTATTTTTGTCCAGTCCGGTTTGTTCGAGGTAATCGAGGATCTGCCCCACGCTTTCGTCTACTGCCCTGATAGTAGCCAGGTAATCCTGCATATAGCGTTGGTATTTCCATTCGGCGATTTCCTTCTCATTCCGTGGGGTAGTATAAAAGTCGTTGTTCCGTTCCCGGTATGCATCAAAGAAACGTTGTCGCTCGTCCGGTGTCAGGGTTTCGATAAAAGCATGCGGCCAGGGGTCATAGAGCAGACTGTCACTATTGATACCTGTCACCATTTTCAGGTCATGCCCTTCGTACATATCGCGGTAGATATTCATCTCCTGATGTTTTGCGGCATACCTGCCTTCGTAATCATCGAAATAGTTCTCCGGCACGGGAAATACCGTTTCTTCATACAGGTTGTAGTGTCGTTCCGCCGGAACCCAGTTACGATGTGGGGCTTTGTGCTGCATCATCAGGAAGAAAGGCTGCGTGTCGTCCCTTGTCTGCAGCCATTGCTTGGTGAAGGTGGTGATCAGGTCAGTGACATAACCGAAGTACTGCACCGTATCATTCTCCGTGATAAAATCAGGATTGTTATAATCTCCCTGGTCTTTCAGTATCATCCAGTGGTCGAAACCGGTGGGTTTAGAGATCAGGTGCCACTTACCGATCAATGCGGTTTGGTACCCGTTCTCCTGAAGAATTTTTGGAAGTGTCTGTTGTGTCCCGTCGAATTCTTTATTCCAATTAGCCAGGAAGCCGTTTTTATGACTGTGCTTGCCGGTCAGGATACTGGCCCGGCTCGGTCCCGAGATGGAGTTGGCGCAATAGTTGTTCAGGAACTGCGCCCCGTTGTCGGCTATCCGGTCGATGTTTGGTGTAGGAGCCAGTTTTGAGACAGGATGCCCATAAGCGCTGATCGCCTGTGTGGCGTGATCGTCGCTCATGATAAAAATGATATTGGGGCGTTTGTCCGGTTGTTGGGCAATAGCCGGTAACGCCGATAAAGCAAACGCCCCGATGGTGATGATTTTATTCATTTTTATTTAATCCAGAAATCAATCTCGTTGGAATTATCGGCAGCATGTTGTGCTACCCAGAGTTTCATATTGCCAGGCTCTGTCTTTTTCTGCATATCGATACCGTAAAAAGCCAGATCCTCGGAAGCCAGTTCGAACGTTACCTGTTTAGACTTACCTGCTTGTAATGCGACCTTTTGAAATCCTTTTAATTCTTTCACCGGGCGGGTTACACTGGCTACAAGCTGGCGGGTATACAGTTGTACCACGATCTCACCATCGACTTCCCCTGCATTCCTTACATTAGCTGTCACTGTGATCTTGTCGTCTTCTGTTTTCAGTGTCTTTTTATCGATCTGTGCATTACTGATCTCAAACGTAGTATAGCTCAATCCGTATCCAAAAGGATAAAGAGGCGTGATGGAGGTGTCGAGGTAGTTGGATTTATAGTCTACCGACTCATCATTCAGATCCACCGGCCGGCCGGTATTCTTCTGGTTGTAATAAATAGGGATCTGGCCTATGTTCCGGGGGAATGACATCACTAATCGTCCCGACGGGTTGTAATCGCCCGCGATCACATCGGCTATACCGTGTCCTCCTTGAGTGCCGGGAAACCAGGCTTGCAGGATAGCGTCCATTGTTTCATCTTCCCATGAAAGATCGAGCGGACGTCCGCTCAGGGTGACCAGCACCACCAGTTTCCCGGTTTCTTTCAATGCCTTTAGCAGTTCGCGTTGCGGTTCGGGCAGGCGTATGTCGGTTCTTACGGCTGCTTCACCCGACCAGTTGAAATCTTCTCCCATAGCAGCGATTACGATATCGGCACGTCGTGCGGCCGCTACCGCTTCGGCTATTTTTGCCGGAGTAGTTTCAGTGATAGAGGCTCCTTCTGCATAGATAAGTTTTACCGTAGAGCCTTCATATTTC
Organism: Proteiniphilum saccharofermentans; assembly: GCF_900095135.1. Lineage (NCBI taxonomy): Bacteria > Pseudomonadati > Bacteroidota > Bacteroidia > Bacteroidales > Dysgonomonadaceae > Proteiniphilum > Proteiniphilum saccharofermentans. The sequence goes on along the minus strand of NZ_LT605205.1, from coordinate 3,234,302 downwards.
TCAGTGAGTCCTTTCAATATGGGCACGCTCTTATTTCGGTCGCCCAATCCGGCCCATTCACCGTTGAGATTGATGGAATCGTTCATCAGCGGACCGATTAAGGCGACTGTTTTCCTGCTCTCTTTGGTGACGGGAAGAACCTGATTGTCGTTCTTCAGCAGTACCACCGATGATGCGACGGCTTTGCGTGCGGTCTCCATGAATTCGGGCGTCATCGTGTTTTGCTTTGCTCTCTCTTCGTCGAGGTAACGATAGGGATCGTCGAAGAGACCCAGCAGGAACTTCATTTCGAGGATGCGGCGTACGGCGGTATCGATACTTTTTTCAGATACTTTTCCTTCCTCGACGGATTCTGTCAGATGTTTAATAAAGGTTGCACCGGTCATGTCCATATCGATCCCTGCGTTTACCGCCAGTTCTGCGGCATGTTTTTCATCTTTTGCCACACCGTGGGGCACCAGTTCGTTCACACCGGTATAATCACTGACCACAAAACCTTTAAATCCCCATTCGTTGCGCAGCACTTCGGTCATCAGCCACCGGTCTGCAGTGGCTGGTACGCCGTTGATCTCGTTAAAAGAGGCCATGAAAGTACCCACGCCTGCTTCGTGTGCTGCCTGGTAGGGCGGCAGATATACATTCCGGAGGGTATGTTCCGACAGTTCGGCTGTGTTATAATCCCTGCCCGACTCGGCGGCACCATAAGCCGCCAGATGTTTGCCTGTGGCAAGGAGCGTAGTGAGTTCACGCAGGGAGTTGACGTCTCTTCCTCCCTGGAAACCGACCACCCTGGCTTCTGCCACCTTGCTGCCCAGGTAAGGATCTTCTCCTGCACCTTCCATTACACGGCCCCAGCGGGCATCCCGGCCAATGTCGACCATAGGTGCGAAGGTCCAGTTGATCCCGTCGGATGCCGCTTCAATAGCTGCGATCTCAGCTGTCCGTTGCATCATCTCCAAATCCCATGAGCAGGCTTCAGCCAGTGGAATAGGAAAGATGGTTTTATAGCCGTGGATCACATCCTGTCCGAAGAGGATCGGGATACCCAGCCTGGTTTCTTCCACGGCGATTTGCTGCATCCGACGGATCCCTTCTACGGAGGTCGCATTGAAGATGCTGCCTATCAATCCTTTTTCCAGATAAGGCTGGAAGTCATCGGACATCACCGGGCCGGTGATCGACCAGTTGGCGGAAAACTGCGTCATCTGTCCGATCTTTTCTTCGAGTGTCATCAGTTTCAGTACTGAATCCACCCGCTGCTCAATCCGCTTGTCGCCACTAAAACTTTGCCACTTGCCGTTTCCCGAAGTGCCGGATGAAGGTGATCCGCAAGCAGCAAGCAGGATCACCGTTAGTATGTATACTGTTGAAATAATGTATTTTTTCATTGTTTCTATTGATTATCATTATAAATTACCAATGACAAATTGCTAATTGCCAATTTGTTATGGTTCTGAAATTTTGAATCATTGAATCTGGAATCTTCACTCCGTAGATTGTCTGTCGTCTCTCGGTATAATGCAAACAAGTTTGCTGCTGCCCTCGTTCCTAAGAAAATTCATTTTTAGTTTTTCACTATTCACTTTTAATTTTTAATTTTCATACGTGAATCCCAGTTTCTTCAATCCTTCCTGGATCTCAGGTGCCCCCATGAACAGGTTCCAGAGCAATCCGGTACGGTAGTTTTCGATCATTGGCGTAATAGTGAGTTGGTCGATAGCCAGGTATCGTTGCGGATACCAGTTGTCCTGTATACTGAACGCATCGTAAAACCCATACTTTCCCCATATCTTATCGCCCAGGTCGAAATAGAAGTGCTTCAATGCCTTCATCGATTGTTCGGGCGTGTAAGGGAAGCTGGATAATGATGCAGTAGGCGTAATTACGCCTAAGTCATTCTTCACCGGCATATGGGCCGAATATCCGTTCACTGAATAGCTGGCTGTCAGTCCCCAACAATTATCGCCATATCCTTCAAACCCTTTGGGGTTCTCCACGCAGTATTCGTAGTTTATAAGCGCATGATTCCTATTAAGTTGCCAGTAATCGGCATATTGGTCTTTCAATCCTTTCGGACTGAGCCCGATATGGGAATAGTGCGACCAAAACAGAGGCCCCCCGTATGCTTCCGCTCCGTTATGCTTCAATACTAAAGGATGGCCATAAGCCACGGCTTCGCTTTTGATGTCTCCGCCACGGGCCCATCCATTATGGTAAGCCGAAGCCGGGATAGAGTGGGTAGGAGAGGATGCTGCCAGAATATAAGTGATAAGGCATTCGTTGTAGCCTTCCAGCGGGAAGTTCATCTCCCAGCCGTATTCCGGGCTCCAGTGCCAATAAAGTACATCCTGTCCGTTCAGGTACCATGTCCAGTCCATTTCCCGCCAGAGAGTATCAATCTTTCCCGCCAGTTGTTTTTCGCTCTCGTTTCCGGCCTTAAAATATTCCCTTACGCAGAGCAAGCCTTGCATAAGAAAAGCGCTTTCTACCAAATCGCCGCCGTTATCTTTCTTCCCGAACGGTTTTACTTTTCCTGTGGGGCCGTGCAGCCAGTGAGACCATACTCCGTGAAAGCGATCTGCAGCAGCCAGGTAGTCGGCTATCTTATGTAACCGCTCAACACCCTCTTCACGGGTAATAAAGCCACGTTCGATACCGACGAGCAGACCGGCAATACCGAACCCGCTACCCCCTGTAGTAATCACATCTGCATCATCCTGAGGATAAATCCCATCCATGTGAATACGTTCCGGTGCCAGTCCCGATATGGGTTCAGCTCCTTCCCACATATAATTGAAATGTTTTTTTTGAATAAAGTCGAGTAATTCGTCGTCCGATGCGAAAGAGGCGGGACGGCTTTCTTCCCCGGTTGTAGCCGGCTCTTTTTTACTGCTATTGTTGCACGCTATGAGAAAAATACCACTGATAGCCAGTGCGATGATTGATAAGAGTATGCGATTATTCATCTTTCTATGATTGTTTTAATTTTTTCTTTGTTGGAATCCTAATTTCGTTAAACCTGCCTGTATTTCGGGAATGCCCATGAACAGGTTCCAGGGCAGGCCGGTACGGTAATTTTCGATCATAATGATGATAGGACCCTGGTCAATAGCGATGTGTTGGTTATCAAACCAGTTCTCTGAAAGGTTGAACGCATCCACAAATCCATGTTCTGCCCAGAGTTTGTCTCCCAGTTTATAATAAAAAAAGTGCAGTGCCCTCATAGATTCTTCCGGCATGTAAGGCATGGACGCCAATGCCGCTGTCGGGGCAATAACACCCCTGTCGTTGGTCGGAGAATGGGCGCTGTATCCCTGATTCCCGTCGCTGGCGGTCAGACCCCAGCAATGTTCGCTGTAACCACTGTATCCTTGCGGATTTTCCACACAATAACTGTAATTGATCATCGCATGATTCCTGTTCTGTTCCATATAATCGGCATATTGATCCTTCAATCCGTTGGGATTCAACCCGAGGAACGAATAATGAGCAAAGAACATCGGTCCGCCGTAGTTGGGCCCTAAAGGCAAAGTGATGCCATGGTACGAAGCGCCGTTTCTCATCCCGCCGTTCCGTGCCCATCCCTCGTCATATACTTCTTTGGAAATAGGGTAGGTAGGAGATGCTGCCGCCAGCAGGTAAGTGATCAGGCTTTCGTTCCATCCCTGAATCTTCAGGTTTTGGTGCCATTCATGTTGAGGACTCCAATGCCAGTAGAGTACTTTTTCATCCTCTTTTTGGAACCATGTCCAGTCAATTTCTTCCCATAACCGGGTAATGTCTTCCCGCAGTTTTATTTCTCCGGCGGCATCGCTGTTGAAATATTGCCTTGCAGTGAGCAACCCCTGGAACAGCAGGGATGTCTCCACTAAGTCGGCTCCGTTGTCATAAGTACTGAATGGAAGGGTTTCCCCGGTTTCTCCATGAATCCAATGGGCGAAGGCTCCGTGATAGCGGGTTGTCCGGGTTTCCAGGAAAGTGACAATGGTTTGTATGCGGTTAAGCGCTTCCTCCTTGGTGATGAACCCTCTCTCTACTGCTACGATCATTGCCATCACGCCAAAACCCGTACCGCCGGTGGTCACCGTGTTGCCCGATGTGGTTCGCTCACGGGCCATTCCGCTTACAGGATGTCCAAAATCCCAGAAATAGTTGAAAGTTTGTTTCTGGACTAATGTAAGTAACTCTTCATCGGAGATGCGGGGGAATTTATCCACCGGATCGATCCCGGTGGTGATCGTATATATTTTTCCTGTTGAGATAGGATTACCTGATACTGATTTCAATCCAGTATTGATTGTCAGCCGGTAAGCGGTGAACTGGTTCAACGGGGTGGTTGACTGGATAGCGACGGTATTCCCCTCGGTGTGGTAAGTCAGCGCTACAGCCTGCCCGGCTGTTGTGGGCTGCAATGTGATATTGTTCTGCAATGTATTTGGGTCTACGTTGTCGGAGAAAGTAAGCGTGACATGCAGGTTGGGATCGACCTCCGCATAAGAGGCGGCATTGACCACTCCGTTGATCTCAATTTCTGCTAACTGAAACGTGCCGGAAACAGGAGGTTCTTCCTTACTACCGCAGGAAGCAAGAAAAATCATCCCGAAGAATAGCAGAAAACAACTCCATTGTTGAAAGCGTACTTTACTCATGCCGGTTCTCTGTGATAATTTTATTGTGGATGGGACAGTATTCCCATTTTCATATTGATACCAACAACATTATTCAAAATGTATATAAATAATAAGAGAGGCAATTAAGAGGGAACGAGCCTTCCCTCTTAATTGTCAATACCAGACAGTGCCCTGATATGATGAATTATTCCGAATCCCGAGCAATAAGCTCCTGGATCTCTTCTGCCGTTAACGCTTTATTAAAGATACGCAATTCATCTATCAAGCTATTGTCTGAGAGGTGTCCCCATTCCGTAAACCGGGGAGCTCCCGATCCAATGGACATCCTATCGCACCCTTCCCAACTTATTTGAGATAAATCGTTCGATGCAACTTCTTCTCCGTCAATATAGAAAAGCGCTTTTCCTTCGGTTAGCGTCAATGTAATATAGCACCAATCTGCCGTTGCCGGGTCAATATCTGCATTGACTCCTCCATCGAGCCATCCATCTGCAGTCCCGTTTCCTACATTTGCTTTGATCCGTTGCATAGTACCTGCACTTTCACGGAATATCCTGATTCCGGATGTCCGGTTATTCTGTGCATTGTCACCTGCACCCGCCGTTACGGGGCCGATAACGATGATACCTGCCCGGTCAGGATTTCCATTTACTTTGTACCAGAACCCAAAAGTCATATCATTACTTAGCGGAGCAGCCAGATTGGCTATACTGAATGTCAGATAGCTGTTGGCCGCACCGGCATATGCCTGTCCGCTTTTTCCATCGGCAAATCCCGGATTTCCTACAGGCGAGGCTTCCACTAAGCTTTGATAATCTTCATAACTATCATCAAATGACATATAAAATATCTGTCCATCTTCTCCAATAGGTGGAGGAGTAGGCTCTTCCGGATAATCGAAAGGTGGATTTTGCCCTAAATCCTGAAAACACGAGGGAAGTAAAAACAGCAGGGATGCTGTTAATACCATATATTTGAAATTTTTCATCATCATAGTGATTAATTTTTTCTGTATTTGTGATATGTAATTCTAAAATTAATAGTTGGGATTTTGCACCAACACACCATCCGACTTGTCTATTTCAGTCTGAGGAATAGGCAGTAATGCATGTCTGGCCTGGTAATTTGTCTTACCTGCGGCATGCAGTACCTCCTGGGCAATTCCCCAACGTACAAGATCATAGAAGCGATCAAACTCCATAGCCAACTCAATACGTCTTTCGTGACGGATTGCTTCTCTTAACTGGGCCTGATCTGTAGTAGTTACTTGGGGAAGAATTGCATTATTACCTCCACGTGCACGACTACGCACCATCTCGAGATAAGTCAGCGCGGCCGATGTATTCCCCAGCTCATTAGCCGACTCGGCAGCCATCAACACAACATCGGCAAAACGGATAATACGGATATTCACCCAGAATCCGCCGTTGGTATACATTGCCCGCCATGTAGGATTTGTATAGGCCTTTTTATTATAATAGGCGTTGACGACTGTGGAAGAGGCTATTGGTTTTTCACCCCATGGTTCATTCGCTATAGCACCCGGGGCATCTGCTTCTACTTGAGAGCGGTAGAAATAGAGCAATGTTTCATTTTTGCGGGGATCACCTTCCTCAAAAGCATCGGCCAGAATTTCAGTAGGTGTATTCCAGCCCCATCCCAGATTCCATTGTCCGGCTCCACGTACTCCCTGGACTTGTGCAAATTGGCTACCTATCTCATTACTCCCAGGCAAAGCTGCCGTTGATGTACATTGAAGTTCAAAAACAGATTCACTTGAATTCTCACCATCTTCACGAAAGATTTTATTAAACGGGGTATTCAAGTCATAAATCCCAGAGTTAATCACTTCCGTGGATGCCGTATACATGTTCTGCCAATCGTTACGCATCATATAAGTACGTGCATGTAATGCACGGGCAGCTCCCCATGTAAGACGTCCGATATATCTGCTTTCCCATGTTTGTGGGAGATATTCGGTTGCAGTAGTCAAATCGGCATCGATCAGTGCATAGATATCCGCTGCCGGTGATTTAGGAATGTTCGCTTCCTGTGCATCGGAAATTTTAAAATCGATCAAAGGTACTTCACCGAAAGCTCGTACCAGATTAAAATAAGCGAAAGCTCTAAAAAAATGAGCTTCAGCTTTATTGATCAGTGTGCCCTCTCCTGCATCCGCGCTGCTTTCTATGTTTTCGATCACATTGTTGGCTGCATGAATAATCGCATAATTCGATGTCCAGTAACTACCCAATGCGCCATTACCGGTATTATAGTCGAAATCGTCATACATCAATGCGAAAGCAGAGCCATCGGCTGCCGTGCTCCCCTTCTCCGTATCTTCGGATCTGAAGGTGTGGATAGCAAACGCGGTGTTTCCAGATGTTATATGGAATCCTCTCAACTGTGCATAAATATCGAATACGGCCGCTTCAAAGCCTCCTCCGATAGCGTCTCCTTCATTCCATTGCCCCTGCGGGTTTTGTTCCAGTAAATCCGTACAGGAATATTGGCTGAGTAAGAGGAAAGAAGTAATAATTATAAAGAAATATCGTTTCATACCTTTTTGTTTATATGGTTAAAAAGTAATATTAATACCTGCTGTGTATATGGTAGGCATAGGATAAGTACCTCCATCAATTCCGAAAGCTGTGGAACTTCCTCCTATTTCAGGCGTATATCCTGTATTCCTGCTCCATGTTTTCAGGTTCTGGATATTGACATGAAGTCTGAGTGATTTCAGATAGATCTTCTGCAATAACTCGGGACTAAATGTATATCCTAACTGGATGTTCCTCAATCTGAAGAAACTACCGTCTTCAATAAAATAGTTGGAATTCATATAATTGATGGCTCTTGAAGGATTGAGTATGGGTTCCCAGTTGGAAGTCCCTTCTCCATGCCAGCGATTTTGCCTGTCGACAAGGTAATTAAACTGGGCGAAGTTATTATTGTCCCATGTACGGTAGATCTCGTTTCCGTAAACCCCCATGAAGTCGGCTGTAAAATCGAAATTTTTATATCCTAACTGTAAGGAGAGGCCGTAGGTGAGATCGGGCGTAGGATTACCGATCATTGTACGGTCGGCTGCTGTAATTTCTCCATCGCCGTCTACATCCCGGAATTTAAGATCTCCCGGAAGCACACTTGCCAATGTATTTGTCGGAGACTGTCTGATATCTTCCTGATTCTGATACACCCCTTCCACTTCGTATCCGAAGAAATACCCGATCGGGAAACCTTCGGCTGTGCGGGCAATGCTTCCTGTGCCTGCATAGATGGCATAATCTTTGTTTATCAGAGATTTTACCTCATTCTCAATAGTCGTTAAATTGGCAGACAGCCCGTATGCGAAACCATTTTCCAGCCTGTCGTTCCATGATGCGGAAAGTTCAAAGCCGCGGTTTTGTATAGCGCCAAGATTGGCTAAACCCGGCGTTGTTCCTGCAATCCCTTCCACGATTGCCAGCATATCTTTCGTTTCTTTACTATAATATACCGGTTCGAGCCGCAACCTGTTTCTCAGGAGATTCATTTCAAATCCTACTTCCCAGGAATACGTCTTTTCCCAATTCAGACCGGGTGACACCAGGTAGTCCAATCCATATCCGGTGATGATATTATCTCCAAATACGGCGGAGCCTGAACTTGACAGGGCCGGATATCCCGGATACCTGTACGTTTCGCCGATATTCTGATTCCCCAAAACACCGTAAGAACCTTTAATTTTTAAATAATCGATCAATTGTTGGTCTGCCATGAAACCTTCTTCCGACATGATCCATCCTGCTCCTAACGAATAGAAATTATTCCATGAGTTGCCGGTATTTTGAAACACCGATGCTCCGTCCCGTCTGAATGACGCATTAAGCAGGTAGCGGTCTTTGAATTGATACAATCCCCTAGCTAAATAAGAAAGCGTGCTTCTCCTCCATTGAACACCACTATTCGTTGCGGAACTCCCGTCAGAGATAATGCTCAGCCACCATTTATCCGGATCATTAATGATCGGATAGTCAGCGTCTAATCCCTGACTTCGACCTGCCCTAATCATTGACGATTCTATATAGTTGGATGTGAATCCGAGAGTTCCGGTTAAACTATGATCCCCCCATTGGTTGATATAAGTTAAGATCATGTCTGCCTGGGCTGTTGTCCTGTTTGTTTTTTCCTGTACTACAGACTCGGTACTATTCAGGTGATCCTTTGTCCCTCCAACCGGATTATATACGTAATTGATCGGGTTGTGCTGCCTCAATTCGTTCGATATATAATCCAGCGAAAGGGTTGTTTTAAAGGTGAAATTACGCAGAAAATCCACTTCTCCGTATATATTTCCGGCTACCCGGTTATTTGTAGCGATGGTATGAGCTGCCTGGCCTTCCACACTGAGCATCGGATTATTCACCTGTGCCGACTGGAAGTCGGGGAGCACATGGTATAATCGCTCCGACTCTTCGGTATTTGGATTAGTATAAGTGCCGTAAACCGGTGCAATTGGAGCGGCTCTTACGGCAGAAGCTACTTGTTTGGCGTCAGGAGGTAATGTGCGTGCTCCGTTTACCTGATAACCGAAACGCAGGAAATCCGTAACATTGTAATCACTACTCAGATTGACGGTGTATTTGGTCAGTTCTTCATGTTTGATCGATCCTTCTTCTTTGGTATAGCCCAAACTCAGGTAAAACCGGCTTTTATCCGTAGAGCCTGTGATACTGGCATTGTTGGTTGTGAAAAATGCGGTTTGGAATATTTGATCCTGCCAATCGGTATCTGCCTGCCAGTTCGTATAGTCAAACGGGTTTGCTCCCTGATTGACTAACTGTTCATTATAAAGCAGTTTGAATTGATCGGCATTTGTCACGGATATTCGGTCGTTTACATATTTAAACCCGGCCGATGAATTGATATTCACGATCGTTTGCCCTGCTCTGGCACGCTTCGTGTTAATAATAATGACGCCGTTGGCACCACGGACACCGAAAATAGCCAGAGAAGAGGCATCTTTCAATATCTCCATCGATTCTATATCGGACGGATTCAGATAATTGATGTTATCCACAAACAATCCGTCCACTACATACAGCGGAAGATGTCCTGTGATAGAGTTCGTTCCCCTGATGCGGATTTCAGGATCTTGTCCTGCCCGGCCCGTATTCACTACCTGCACACCCGATACTTTCCCTTGAATAGCAGCCAGCGGGTTGGTGGAGGGACGGTCAGCTATATCACTGGCTGAGACCGTAACGATCGATCCTGTAAGATCACGTTTCCTTGCGGCACCATACCCTATCACTACCACTTCATCCAGCGCCTGTACATCTTCGCTGAGAGTAACATTTATAGTGGTACGCCCATTGACGGGCTCCTCGAGGGTCTGCATCCCTATGTAGCTAAAGACCAGGGTTGCGTCATTTGATACATTAGGTAGGGAGTAATTCCCGTCCATATCGGTTACGGTACCATTAGAAGTACCTTTCACTAGCACGGTGACCCCTATGGCGGGCTCTCCTGTGGCTCCTTCCATAACTGTTCCCGAAACGGTTACCTGTTGTGCAGATAAAAGAAGGGTACAGAAAATAGAACTTAGTAATGTTGCAATTTTCAGTTTCATGGATCCTTTTTTAATTTGTTCAATAAAATTTCAGTTGTTTTCTATACTCGACAAGGTCAAGTAAATCATTCTTCCCTCTATGGCATAGAATAAGTTTACTTACACTATCCCATTTAATTAATCTAAAGCACTCACAATAGATATATTATTTTGAACAAAAGTAAGGCGGGTATTGTGCTGTGGAAAAATAAAGAACCTCGTTAAAAGTACGCTATGTTATATAACATATTTTTAAAGGGTACTTTTTTACTACTTCTTTGGGAGTTAATTATTTGTTTTTCAGTTGTGTGAAAAGATTTAATTCATTGTCTTTGTAGTACTTTATTATTGGAATTTAATCATAAAATCAACCAGATTATCAGTTTCCGAAAGATTCAGTTTCTTACGTAAACGATATCGGGCTGCTTCTACGCCGCGGATGGAGATGTTAAGCATTTCTGCAATTTCTTTCGATGAATAGTTTAATCTGAGCAGCGAGCATAACTTCAGGTCGGTAGGGGTGAGCGACGGATACCGTTCTTTGAGTTTCCGGAAGAAATTCTCATGGATCAGGTCAAAATTGCTTTGAAAGAGATTCCATTCATCCTCTTCCGGGAGGTTTTTCCCGATCATGGTGAGTAGTTCGTTGCCCTCGGTGCGATTGATTTTTCCCGCAAGAATGAGTGATTGGATACTTTCCCGCAAATTTTTTAAAAATTCGGAGTGATTGATCAGCATCATGGCGGCACTGGCCAGCTCTTTTCCTTTATAGGTGAGTTCTGCTTCCAGTTTTTCGTTCTGTAATGTAGTGATCTCTTTTTCCTGCCGTTCTATCTGGGCTATGCGCCTGTTCTCCTGTTCTTCGAAAAGTTTGTGTTTTTTACGGACAATTCTCTGTATATGTTTTTTTATCAGAAATCCTGCCAGGGACCCGATAATGAGGGAATATACCAGATATGCCCACCAGGTTTTGTACCATGGGTTTTTTATACGGAATGAGTAGCTTGCGGTAGACAATACTTTTCCCGAACTGTCCTTTATATGCGCGTAGAGGGTGTAGTCACCCGCAGGAAGGTTATGGTAATAGGCAGATCTGCTTCCGTCAGTATTTACCCAACGGCTATCGTATCCCTGCAAATAACTTTCTATCTGGAATATCTTTTTAGAGAATTCGGGGTACAGGAACTGGAATGTAATATTGTTACTCTGGTAAGCGAGTATACCCTTTTGGGATGGATCGAGATAAAAGAGCTGATCGTTATTCCGGTTGTGAAAGGTTATAGATGCGATTTGCAGGTCTGTCTTTACTTCCGGTTGTCCATCAGAGAACGAATATTTTCCTATTCCCCCGTTCATGCAGAAGTAAGAGACGTTGTCGTCGGTTACCAGCAGGTTGGCTCTTCCCGCATTGGGCGGGTTATTCAGGATACTGTATGGTATACGGTCTTTGATGACGTATTTGTTTTCACTGTATTCCACCAGAACATACTCTTTATGGCGTATGAACCAAAAGAGCTCATCGTTCACGGGAATAATGCGATGGGTGTCGGCAAGGCCGGGCAGGTCGTTGTTCAGCAGATCGAAGGGGATGACCTTGTGTTCAATATCGTCATATGTGAAAAAACGGTCACCATCTGCAAAAACAATTCTTCCCCTCAATTTCATCACCTTGATGGGCCGGTATGTAGAGACCTGCGTACTGTCGAACGACAAATAATTCTCTATCTCAATCACCTTCCGAAGATCGCTATCCAGTTTTAAGCGGTATACGCCTTTGTACATATGTCCTGCCCAGATATTGCCAGCGTGATCTATTTCAAGGTTTTTGATCAGGTCCGAAAAGCCTTCCACGGCGTGACTGAAAGTCCAGTTGCCCGAAGAGTCCTGTATATAGACAAATAGGGAAGTATAGGAGGATTCCAGCAGAATATCCCTGCCGTTGATCGTCGCCTGTTTCATATCCATACCTCCTGTGCGGGCTCCCTGAACAGGTATCTCATGGAAATCCTGCAGGAGTGAAGTGCCCAGATTATGCCCCACGAAGACCTGATTACCGAAACTTTTGATGAACCACGACTGGATATCGAATCCGGGAACAGGGAAAAGTTTTCCATCGGTGTCGGAAAAACTGAAAATTCCCTGATTAGTTGCCAGGTATAGGCGGTTGTCGTGAAACAGGATGTCTTCTACCGGCCCGATCTGGCTATCTACCGGTTCAAAAAAAGACAAGGAGGAGTGTGTCCTGATGTTGGAGATGCCGTTGTCGAGAGCAGCCCAGACTGTCTGGTCACGATCTCTGAAAAGTGCAAGTACGGTATTGTTATTGAGTCCATTGTTCCGATCGATATGCCATAACTGTTCACCGTTTTTATCAATCGCAAAAATGCCGCTGTTGAGTGTTCCGAAGATGTATGAATCGCCTGAAACGATAGCACGGTTAATAGTGCTCTGAAGCAATTCATTGCTGCCGGAAATATGCCATCGTGTTAATGTGCGTTCTTCTTCGGAAAACCGATATAATCCGTTTTTGGAAGTGACCAACAGCCAATCCTCCTCATAGGGGAGCAGGGCTATTACATTATCGTTATTCCACCGCTCACGTGTAAATACCGGATGAAAATGCTCACCGTCGAAGAGGCAGAGACCGTTGCCGATCAATTGTGCGAACATCTTTTCTCCCGCCGGGAAAAAGTATAAGACTGCGGGATAAGGTTTTCGACTCCTTACTTCCTTACCGTCGTAGATGAAAATTGTCGAAAATGACTGAAAATAGAGTTTTCCGTTAAACGGGTAGATGCCCCATATCTCATCATTATGGAACTGATGATCCTCCACATTATGCCTGAGCGAGTGATAGATAAGTTGATTGGTTTCGTTGGACTCGAAATAACCGAACTCCTCGAAAGAGCCTACGTAGATACGTTCGTTACTGTTGTGGGAGTCGATATAGATAGATTTAACGGAGAGGTTATTAGGCAGGTTATGTAAGTTCCAGTTGACGCCGTCATAACTGAGCATTCCGTTATCATTACCGAAATAAATCACCCCATTGCTCCCCTGGGCAATGGCCCAGTTTTGGTTACCAGCGTTGTAAAGGTCAGTTGTGTAGTTGTAGACGGGAGGGATAAAGGGAATCTCCTGTGCGGCTGGCGACACGGCAAAAGTGATGAATACCACGGTGAAAATTGCCGTGTAAAACTGTTTTCTACAGGCCGGTTGTATCGTCATATCTGATATCAGCGCAATTACAGGAGCTTATTTTTTCTCCAGTATATTTTCAATCTCTTTTTCGCTCAGCACTTTTACATTGGTGAAAAGGAATTTGGTATCGAGAAAATTACCGTATTGGTTACATTCGGTGATAGCGTCATTGAGACTCGATTTTACATCCTTGCTGAATGGGAAGAGCATCAGAATGGTAAAGTAATTTTCCCTGATCTCAAATTTTTCAATCACGACATCTGCTTTTTGCAGTTGAAAGGTAAACTCACGCTCAACCATCTCTTTCTGCAAATCGGTAAAGTGTTGCCTGTCATTGGTTGTGAAAAGTGCAAAGAAACGCAGTTTCTTGTCCTGTCCGCCCAACCCGGAGGAGATATAGACCTGTTGGTGTCCGGAAAGGTCAGAACTTAATACGATGCGACTGCTCACCAATGCCATGGACGACCAGTGCAGTAGTTCCGGTTCCAGTGGGCTGCTGTGATAGGTCTCAATGGAACGGTAAGCACCTACGTCGGGGATAGATGCCAACAAGGTCAAACTTCTCTTCTTTCGCTCGATAGGCTCATCGGGGGAAAATAATATGCTCACCTCATCATCGCGCACAAAAAGGCTGTTCTCCCTCCGTAAGCGGTCGAAGTACCTGAAAAATTCCATTTGCTCCTCAATCGGTACCAGGTCTTCGAGAATATGGAATGAGTCTATACCTTGTTCATTTAGTGTCTGGCGCAATTTTGCCAAAAGATCATTGTGATCACTCATATTACAAAGATAAAACTTTTTCGTTAAGTGAGAGCAGAACAAATATATTTGTTTTGCCGAACGATGAAAAAGTCTAACTTCAGTGAACTTTTTCGTTAAGTGAGAGCAGAACTATATTTATTTCATTAAATTTCATCAAATAGGCTCCTAATTCCTCGGAATTGTATAAATTCGCATGATTAAACAGAATAGACGTTTCTGATGGAAATTAAAATAGTCAATAAGTCACGGCATTCCTTACCCGAATATGCTACGGCATTTGCTGCAGGTATGGATTTGCGTGCAAATTTAGAGGAATCTATAGTATTGAAACCGCTTGAACGGACATTAGTGCCCACCGGTATTTATATTCAACTCCCGGAAGGTTACGAAGCCCAGATCCGTCCCCGTAGCGGATTAGCCATCAAGCATGGTATTGGAATTGTGAATGCTCCCGGGACTATAGACGCCGATTATCGTGGTGAAATAAGAGTGATCCTGGTGAATCTTTCGAACGAGGACTTCACCATACAAGACGGAGAGCGCATCTGCCAGATGGTGATAGCACAACATGCCCGTGTGGAGTGGAAGCCTGTGGATTCACTCGACGAAACGGAGCGTGGTGCCGGAGGATTCGGCCATACCGGCAGGCAGTAGTTATTTCAATGCCACCTTAGAAAGGAGCGCGCACTTTACTCACTTGCTATAATGTAACTTTATAAGAACAAGAATGTTATATCTGATAACTGTTATAAAAAAAATACCTCTCGCATTCCTGCTGTTGTTGTCTATATCTTTAATATGGCCGCTAGAGATAGTGGCGCAGCAGGAGAAAAAGGGACAGGGAATCCAACTCGACGAGGAGACAAGACGCAAATTCGACTATTACTTTTACGGGGCATTGAATGCAAAAGCCCTGGGGAATTACGACCAGGCGATCGATTTGTTTCAACATTGCTATGCACTTGATTCTACCAATGCCAATGTATTGGTAGAACTGGGAACATTTTATAACGTGTTGCAGGAGAAAAATAAAGCCCTTGATTTTTTTCGGCGGTCGGTTACCTATGATCCCGATAATTATTATTACAACATGATGCTGGCCGGTTTAAGCAAGGAACTTGGCCTGAAGCAGGAAGTAATCGATGTCTATAGCCATTTGTCGCAATTGTATCCGGAAAAACTCGATGTCCGGTTTGAGCTGGCCAATGCTTTTGCAGAAGCCGGGGAATTTCAGGAAGCAATCGATACGCTCGTCGAATTGGAAAAGAATACCGGTATCAACGAGATGATCGCCCTGAATAAGTTCCGTCTCTATTCAATGATGGATGAGAAAGAACAAGCTTTCGACGAGATTAAGCAGATCATTGAAAAAAATCCCTCTGAACCGAGATACCTTATTCTGATGGGAGATCTGTATCTTGAAGATAATCAGGATGAAGAGGCGTTGAGGTATTACGAAAAGGCCAAAGCGGTTGATCCCGATTATCCTGCGCTTATCCTTTCCATGGTAAATTATTATGAGAGAACCAACGATAAGCAGGCGGCACAGGCAGAGTTACAAAAGGCTGTTGCAAACTCGTCGATGGATGTAGAGGTGAAATTACAATTGCTTACCCGCTATCTTGGTATTCTGCAACAGAGCCAACAGGATATGAAGCAGGTGAACTCTCTTTTTGAAACCCTTTTTGAGCAGCATCCCAATAATTCCCAATTAAATATGATCTATGGGAATGTACTTTTATTGCAAGGAGACAAAGAGGGAGCCTCAAAGCAGTTCGAGAAATACATCGAAGCCAGTCCGGAGGATCCTGCGGGATATGAACAATTACTTCGTATTGCTTTGCCCGACCAGGATCTGGAAAAAATAAAAGAGGTGACCACTGAAGCATTGAGACATTTGCCGCAGGAAGCCCAGTTCTATTTCTATTTAGGTGCAGTTCACTATCAACAGAATAATCATCAGGAAGCATTGAGAGTTTTCGAGGATGGATTGGCCAATGCCACTATGCGAAACCCAATTGTGGAGTCCGATTTTCATGGACAGATTGGCGATCTGAATTATTTTCTCGATAATAAAGAAAAGGCTTTCGAGAGTTATGAAAAGGCATTGCAGTTGAATCCGCAGAATCTGCCTGTTTTAAACAATTACAGCTATTATCTGTCATTGGAGAAGAAAGATCTCGATAAAGCGGAACAAATGAGCGGCATCACGGTGAAGGCGGAGCCGGCGAATCCTACTTATCTCGATACATATGGGTGGGTGCTATATGAGCAAGGCTCTTATACATTGGCTAAGATCTATATAGAACGGGCTATTGAGAACAGTGAAGAGGATGATCTTTCGGCAGAGGTGGTGGAGCATTACGGAGACGTGCTGTTCCAGACCGGAGAGAAAGAGAAAGCATTGGAACAATGGAAAAAAGCCAAAGAGTTAGGGGGAGATTCCCCTGAATTGGATAAAAAAATAAAAACCGGCGAATTGTAATTATGGATATTTCTCGTTATCGACAAATTTTAGTCATTTGTTTATTATCTGCTGTGGCATTCACCGCTTGTAAACCGAAACAGAGGATAGTTTATTCTACTTCTCCCGTGGTGAGCAAAGCTCACCATGAACTTTTCAGTGATATTATAGCGAGTGAATTTCCTTATCGTACTCTTTTAGCCAGGCTCAATATGGGAATGACTTCCGGTACAAAATCATATAGCTCCAGGGCTAATCTGCGGATTGTGAAGGACGAAGCCCTTCAGATCTCTATACAGCCGCTTTTCGGTGTGGAGATGTTCCGGATCTACATTAACCCGGATACGTTGTTTTTACTCGACAGGATGAATAAACGGTATGTGTTGGAATCGTTCTCCACGTTAAAGGAACTCTATCCTGTTGGATTCGACTATTATACGATGCAGTCGTTGTTTACCAATGCGCTTTTTGTATCCGGAAAAGGGAAAGTTGATGCCGATGATTACACTCTTTTCACTTATAATCGTGCCTCCGATCAGAATTATCATATTACTGCCCAAGACGGCAATTCCGGTATCGACTATTCGTTTACTGTCAATGGAGATGACCGGATCACCTTTGCCCATCTGATGCAGTCGGAGAAAAAACATTACATGCAGTGGGAATATCATAATTTTATGATGTTAAACAATGTGCCATTTCCACATAAGATGAATGTGACGCTCTCTTCTGCATCACGGAAAACCAATGCGGAGTTGATCTTTTCCGATGTAGTTACCGATACCCCGTTAGAGTTGGAACTGAATGTACCGTCGAACTATACGAAAACGTCTATCGATGAGGTACTGAAAGTTCTCTCTCCGAAGAAGTGATAAAAAGTGAATAGTGAAAAATTAAATGGATGATTTGAAATCCCGAATATCTTAAATAGTCGACTTTTCATTTTTAGTTTTTCACTTTTAGTTTAAACGATTAATCGTATGAAGAAATTTGTATTCTTACTACTTTTCCACGCCGTCGCTCTCCTTCTGTTGTCGCAAACACAGCAGATCGAGAATTTGCAGCGGCAACAGCAGGCATTGATGGAAGAGATAAGAAGTACGAATAAACTTTATCTTGATGTTAAAAAGCAGACTACAACAATCTTGGACAGGATTAACCTTATCAACAACCAGATATCGGCCCGCAAAAAATTGATAGATGTACAGAGCCGGGAGATAGAAGCGTTGCGGAAGGAGGAGGTGCGTCTCGAAAGTGAGATATCCCGACTAAATAAAGAGCTGAAAAAGAAGCAGGAATATTACGCCGATGCGATGAAAGGGATGCTGAACCATAAGTTCAGCCAGAATAAACTGCTTTTTATCTTATCAGGTAAATCGGTAGGGGAATCGTTACGGAGAATGCAATATTTGCGTGAATATTCCAAATGGCAGAAAACACAGGCTGAAGAAATAAAGAAGCAGCATGCTGAAATAAAGGAAAAACAGGGATTACTGGCTAAAGCCAAGGCTGATAGAGAAAAAGCATTGGCCTCGTTACAGGAGGAACAGAAACGGTTACAGGGAGAAGAGAAAACACGTCAGTCGGAGATGGCGACTGTCAAGGGACAGGAGCGGGAATTGCAGAGGACACTTCGGGAAAAACAGCAACGGGCTGACCAGTTAAATGCCCAGATTGAGAGACTTATCGCTGAAGAGGTGGCACGGCTGGAACGTGAGGCGGAGGCCAGGAGAAAAGCGGAAGAGGCTGAACGGCGGAGAAAAGCGGAAGAGAAGCTGGCTGAAGATCGGCGAAGGGGTGAGAGCCGTGAGGAGACCGGGCGTGAGACCCCCGAGAAAACAGAAGAGCGTGCCTCCGGTGCTGCGCCGGGACCCAGAATTGAGGCCGGCAGGAGTACAGCATCGGCCGAGACCTTTAATCTCTCGAAAGATTTTGCTGCCAACAGGGGTAAACTGCCTATGCCGGTTACCGGTACAGCAGCCATTGTGGGTAATTTCGGTGCCAAAAAACATAATGAATGGAATGTTACTACCAATAGTAATGGGGTTGATATTCAGGCTGAAAGAGGTGCTAATATCCGTAGCGTATTCGATGGGGAAGTTTCGAAAGTATTCTCCTTCCCCGGTTCCAATACCTGTGTGATTGTACGTCATGGTGATTACTATACATTCTATGCCAATATATACGACTTGTTTGTAAAGCAGGGAGACAAAGTGAAAACCGGACAGTCATTAGGGCGGATCTTTACTGATCCGGATACAGGTGTCTCCACGATGCATTTCCAGTTGTGGCAAAAGACAAACAAGCTCAATCCGGCACCGTGGCTTAGCAGGTAATCAATTGAACGTCAGATTGGTAATAGCCTAATATCAATAAATAATAATTGAAATAAAACATATGTCGCTGAGAATCAGACTAATTATCATGAATTTCCTCCAGTTCGCAATATGGGGGGCCTATCTTACTTCCATGTCCCGTTATTTGGGACCTGCCGGACTGGGATCGCACATCGGTATTTTTTACTCCGTACAAGGGATAGTATCCATTTTTATGCCTGCCATTATGGGGATTGTGGCCGACAGGTGGGTGCCTGCGCAAAAATTGCTGGGAATAAGCCATCTGGTTGCTGCTTCCTTCATGCTGTCTGCCGGCCTATATGGATTATATAGTGGAACGGAAGTCTCATTCTCCACTATTTTTGGCCTTTATGCATTGAGTGTAGCTTTTTATATGCCCACATTGGCCCTGTCCAATTCGGTAGCTTATACTATTCTTGAAAAGGGTGGAATGGATACGGTAAAGGCTTTCCCGCCTATACGTGTATTTGGTACGATAGGTTTTATCTGTACTATGTGGCTTGTGGATATACTGGGATACCAGACTTCTTCGATGCAGTTTGTGGTGAGTGCCGTATTGGGCTTTATGCTTGGGATTTATGCGTTCACATTGCCCAATTGCCCTGTGTCAACGGCGACAGGTAGTAAGACCCTGTTTCAGGCGCTTGGGTTGGATGCCTTCAAACTCTTTAAAATAAGAAAGATGGCGATCTTTTTTATTTTTTCGATGCTGTTGGGTGTCGCCTTGCAAATTACTAACGGATTTGCCAACCCATTCATCGCCAGTTTTGAAGCTTATCCGGAGTATGCCGGTACTTTTGGCGTAAAGCATTCAAATATACTGATATCCCTTTCCCAGATATCGGAAGCGCTTTGTATCCTGTTGATCCCTTTCTTTTTGAAACGTTATGGCATCAAGAATGTGATGTTAATGGCCATGTTTGCTTGGGTATTACGCTTTGGTTTTTTCGGTTTGGGAAATCCCGGCAGCGGTGTATGGTTGCTGGTATTCTCCATGTTGGTATACGGCGTGGCTTTCGACTTCTTCAATGTTTCAGGATCGCTGTTTGTGGATAAGGAGACGCCGCATAACATCCGTGCCAGTGCACAGGGAATGTTTATGTTGATGACCAATGGGATTGGTGCCACAATCGGTACGTTGTGGGCACAATCGGTGGTAAACCGCTTCTGTTCCTGGACTGACGTAACGGTAGGAACTGCCACCAAATCGCTTTTGGTGGGCGATTGGCAGAGCGTCTGGTTTATCTTTGCCGGTTATGCCCTTGTAGTTACCATTCTGTTTGCCATCCTCTTTAGATATAAGCATGTGCCGGATAAATAAATGAGAAACTAAACAACTGAAGATATATAAAACAGGAGGAAACACCAGAGTTTCTTCCTGTTTTTATATAGGGCTACTTTAAAGTATCATCAGTTTTAATTGTTAAATATATGTTATTTCTGTAAATTTTATTCTATTTTCATTGTTTTATTATTTAAATTCCCTTATATTTGCTTTTGTTAAATGTGTGAAAGTTTTTTCTTTCATTTGTGTAGTAATGTGATAACATGAAATGGACTTTTATAATATAGTCTAATGATGCCTTTTTCCGGTTACTTTTCCGGAATTGCTATGATGAATTGATACGCTTTAATCTAACTAATAAACTAAACCAATTGTATGAAAAAAAGAATGCTTTATCTATTGAAAGGGGCAATGTTGATTGCTATATGGACATTGTCTCTACATCTGTTTGCACAGAATCTTACGGTAAGTGGTACGGTGAAAGATACTGCAGGAGACTTGCTTATCGGTGTGACCGTGCAGGTACAGGGTACTTCCATTGGTACTGTGACTGATGCTGATGGACGCTTTGTACTACAGAATGTCCCATCTTCGTCTTCATTGGAAATATCTTATGTCGGTATGCAAACGGTAGTTATGCCGGTTGACGGCCGCACAAACCTTGATATTGTTTTAAGGGAAGATACTGAAATACTGGATGAACTGGTAGTTATCGGGTATGGCACACAACGTCGTCGTGAAATTACCGGTTCGGTAACGAATGTCTCTGCTGAGAACTTCAATAAAGGAGTTGCCCGCGATGCTGCCGACTTGTTGCAGGGAAAGGTGGCAGGCTTAAATATCACTACACCTTCAGGAGATGTGACGGTTGGTTCGCGTATCCGTCTGCGCGGAGTTTCCACGCTGCAGAATGACCAGGGGCCTTTCGTGGTGATCGACGGTATCCCGGGTGGTGACCTGCAGACGGTAGCGCCTCAGGATATTGAGTCGATTTCTGTATTGAAAGATGCTTCTTCGGCAGCGATTTATGGTTCCCGTTCTGCCGGCGGAGTTATTCTGATCACTACAAAAAGAGGATCGGGTGTTCGTACCATGGTGTCATATGATGGTTATATGGCTGTATCCACGTTAGCGAACAAACCGGATCTGTTGACTGCTGACCAGTGGCGGGCGTATGCCAGAGAAACAGAAAGAGATGCTTCTGAATTTGACAGGTATAATGCCAATACCGATTGGTTCGATGAAATTACCCATGCGGGCATTACACAGAACCATGGAGTGTCATTGTCGGGTGGTGGTTCAACCAATAACTACCGTGCTTCTTTCAACTATCTGAACAGGGAAGGAGTTGTGCGGGACAATGATCTGGAACGTTTCAATTTCCGTTTCCAGTTACAACAAAGAGCCATTAACGACCGGCTTCGGATCGGGTTGACCGGTTCCGCGACCATGGGTGAATGGAATGAAGCGAATAAGTATAATTTTGTATTGGCCTACAATATGTTACCGGTGTATCCGGTGAAACTGGACAACGGGGAATGGTTCGACAGTCGTGATTATGACCAGGGAAATCCGGTTCGTAACCAGACATATAACCAGGATGTAAGGAAAAATATACATTTTTACGGTGCAGGGGATCTCTCTTTTACTATTTTTGATGGATTAGATATCAAAACTACTTTATATAAAGATCGTCACACGGAAGAGAGAAGCCAGTATCTTCATTCCGAGACCCAGGCCGGCCGTAATGACGGGGGGTATGCGCTCCGCGAAAATAAAATATGGGATAAGACCTTGATGGAGTGGACCCTGGATTATACTACTACTTTCGGTGCTTCCGACAGGCATAGGCTTAATGCCCTTGCCGGTTATTCCTGGGAAGAGAATGAATATTCGTTCCTGAAAGCTGCGAACAGAAACTTCACCACTGACCTGTTAGGTGCAAATAATCTCGAATCGGGACAAGGATTGAGACCCAACGATGTGGGATCGGCGAAGAATATGAGCCGGCTTATCTCTTTCTTTGCCCGTGCTCACTATGCTTATGATGAACGTTATATGATAACAGCCACCTTGCGCCGTGACGGTTCGTCGAAGTTTGGTGCAAACCATAAATGGGGTATATTCCCTTCCGTATCGGCAGCATGGGGTATCTCCCAGGAGTCATTCATGGAAAATGTGAATTGGCTCAACGACCTGAAATTCCGGGTAGGGTATGGTGTTACCGGTAATCAGGCAGGACTTGATCCTTATAAAACATTACAGTTGTACGGAACCAGTGGTACCTATTACGATAACGGAGCCTGGCTGACCGCCTATAAGATCAGCCAGAACGCCAATCCCAATCTGAAATGGGAGGAAACAGCCATGTTCAATATCGGGCTGGACTTCTTTATCTTCAATGAGCGGATAAACGGTACGATTGAATGGTATGACAAGCGTACCAAAGATATGCTGTATACCTATCGTGTGCCGACTCCGCCTTATCTGCATTCGGATATGATGGCGAATGTGGGTGATATGAAGAACACAGGTGTGGAACTGGCCCTGAATATTGAGGCCATCCGTACCCGGGACTTCAATTGGAATACATCGCTCACTTTGGCCCATAACAGGAATGAGATCACCAGAATGTCTAATGATGTGTATACTACCAGCCGTATTATGGTAGGCGATGCGTGGGTACGCGGCGGTTCCGGAAGGACTACCCATGTGATTGAAGAAGGATATCCGGTAGGACAGTTCTACGGCCCGAAATATGTGGGAATATCCGATGATGGAAAATATATTTTCCTGAACAAGGAAGGGCAAGAGGTGAATTCCGTTACGGCGGAAGACTACACTTATATCGGCTCTGCACAGCCGGACCTGACGTATGGATGGAACAACCAGTTTAATTTTAAGTCATGGGACCTCTCCTTTTTCTTTAGGGGAACACTCGGAAACAAGGTTTTGAATATGGGACGAATGACATATGGCCATCCGGGATATCTTATCGGCGCAAACGCGCTGAATGATCCCCTGATCTATCAATTGAAGGTGGTTCCCGAGTACTCCTCATTATATGTTGAGGATGCTTCTCATTTGCGTCTCGACAATTTTGCTCTGGGATATACTTTCAATACCAACGGCGTGAATTGGTTGGATCGGGCCAGGGTGTATGTGACGGGGCAGAATCTCTTTGTTCTCACCAATTATAAAGGTCTGGATCCCGAAGTGGATGAAAACAGGAATAACGGTCTGGCCCC
This sequence comes from Proteiniphilum saccharofermentans, assembly GCF_900095135.1. Lineage (NCBI taxonomy): Bacteria > Pseudomonadati > Bacteroidota > Bacteroidia > Bacteroidales > Dysgonomonadaceae > Proteiniphilum > Proteiniphilum saccharofermentans. The sequence continues at coordinate 3,210,761 of NZ_LT605205.1, read as the reverse complement.
GGGTGTGGAAGACCGTGAATACTATCCCAAAGCACGGACATTTTCAGTTGGAATCAGCCTCACTTTCTAATATTAAAATCAGACGAATATGAAACGAATAAGAAAAATACAATTGTCAATCATATCGGTAGTATTGGTTCTTACAGGAGGTATATCTTCCTGTACCAATCTCGATGAAACAGTATATGACACGATTCCCGCGGATCAATTCGGAAAGAAACCGGCGGAAATCAACGCGATCATTGCCCCTATCTATAAGACACTGAAAGGTGTCTGGCCGGGCGAAATCTTCCTGCTCTCGGAACAAACCGGGGACATGGCCATCACACCTACCCGCGTGGGCGGTGACTGGTGGGACGGCGGCGTCCACATGGAGATGAAACTGCATACGTGGCAGGCCCGTAACGGGCAGATCTCAACCGCCTGGAATAACTGTACCTCAGGAATTACTACCTGTAACCAGATATTTGCCACCATTGAGGATTCTGAAATGGACGAGGATCTGAAGGAGCGTACGCTGGCAGAGATCCGGGGCATTCGCGCTTTCTGGTACTACATATTGATTGACTATTTTGGCAATGCTCCCCTGGTGGCGGATTATGAAAGTACCGAACTGCCGGGACTCTCTTCGCGTCAGGTACTCTACGATTTCGTCATCGACGAACTGAATGAGATAAAGGATGTATTGCGTGACGACGTGACCAGTGAAAGCTATGGTAAATTTACACAGGGCGTTGCCTACACGTTGCTGGCCAAGATGTATCTCAATGCGGAAGTCTGGACCGGAACGCCTAACTGGCAGGGTGTGATAGACGCGTGCGACAAGGTGATGTCCCTCGATTATATCATTGAACCGAACTGGAAGACCAATTTTGAGGTGAACAACCAGGTGTCGAATGAAATCATTCTTCCGATTGCTTTCGGTAAAGCCGACGGTGGTAATCACATGCACTATCGTACGCTCCACTACCTCGATCCGATTGCTTTGGGTATGAATATAGGTACCTGGAACGGAGTGAGTGCACAGCCCGATTATGTGAAACAGTTCGATGATGCCGACCAGCGAAAACTGGGTTCATTCCTCATCGGTCCGATGATTGACCCGGCAACCGGGAAGGTATTAGTTACTGCCCACAGCCGTGACCTTATCCATACTATCGATTTCAATATCATCCCCGGTACGATAAGGGAAGGCATGTGGGGCGAGGTGAATCAGGAAGAAGGAGCCCGCGTGAATAAATGGGTGTTTGAAAAAGGTCTTTCCAATTCCGATCAGGAAAATGATTTTGCCATCTTCCGCCTTGCCGATGTCTACCTGATGAAGGCGGAAGCGTTGCTCCGTCTCAACCGGGACAATGCCGAAGCTACCCGCCTGATCAATGTCATCCGTGAAAGAGGATTTGGGAATGCCGATCATAATTATGAATCTGTTACACTGGACGACTTGTATCTGGAACGTCGCCTGGAATTGGCATGGGAAAATTGTAACCGGCAGGATATGATCCGTTTCGGTAATTTCCTCGAACCGGGTTATCTGCGTCCCGGAAGATCCTCCGAGCATCTTCTGCTTTTCCCCATACCCGAATCGGCATGGCAGACGAATAACAAATTGGTGCAGAACCCCGGTTATCCGCCGTTCTGACAAATACGAAAGCGTTTTTTGACACGAAAGAGAATCGCGGAGTAATAATATAAAAAACAGGAGGAAGTCTCATCGGCTTTCCTCCTGTTTTTTTAGTATGATAATCCTATGGATATATGATCATTCCGTTATTTTCGGCATCATCACTATTGTTTTCAGGTTACCCTGATCGAGCAGTGCTTTGGCGAAACTCCGAAGATCATCCTTTGTGATGGCATTTACAGTTTCAATATATTGAGTGTGATTATCTTCGCCGTAAAAATATTTGTTGTCGAGGATATTCAGCCAGTAACTGTTCTCTTTCAGATTTTCGTTGTAACTCTTGTTCATATACTCTTTTACCTTGGCAAAATCGCTATCACGCGGGCCATCTGCCGCAAATTCCTTCAGTACGTTTAAGACAATTTGATTGAGATGTTTCATTCTCTCCGGATCAGTGTCGAACATGATCTGTAAGATGGTTTGCCCCTCCGGATAACGGGAGATAGAACCTCCTGCGTATACGCCGTAAGTACCTCCTTCCTCTTCACGCACTTTCTCAGTGTAGATGATATCGAGGATCTGATCGAACATACTCATCAGTATCCGGTTCTTCATGTCCCGGGTTGTTTTTCCCGTTATTGTGTTGAATACCGAAGCTTTGGGATTTTGCATCTCCCGTTGGAAAATATTTTCGAAGCTTCCTTCCCGGAAATTCATGGGTATTTTTGCAAATTCACCTTTCTCGGCCTTGCCCGGTAATGAAGCCAGATACTGTTCTACTACGGGACGAACCTTCTCCTCATCGATGTTACCCACGAATGTGAACACAAAACTGCCGGGATTGGAGAACCGTTCAGCATACATCTCCATGATACGGTTGTAATTGACCTTTTTCAAATCATCGGCCTTTATTCTTTTTGTCAATGGATTATCGCCATATAAAGCGCTCGACACAGAGTCGCTGAAAGCTACCATCGGTTCGGCTTCCTGGTTTTTCAACTGGGTCTCCATGCGTTGGATAAATGATTGGAAGGCATCGTTATCCTGTCGTGGAGCAGTGAAATAGAGGTAAACCAATTGTAGCATAGTTTCGAAATCCCTGATGGAAGAAGAACCGTTGAAATCCTGTGTGGTGAGGCTGATACCCGGATGCGCGGATGCTGTCTTTCCAGCCAGTACTTTGGGTAGATCGGTTGCGCTGAAATTACCCACTCCTCCCAGTGTAGCCACATTACTCATCAGCCTGCTGTTAACCGGATCCTGTGCCCCATAATGGGAGTATCCGCCGGCACTTGTACCGGTCATTACGATCTGGTCGTCCTTGAAATCGGTATTTTTCAGGATCACCTTCATCCCGTTTTCCAATGTCCACACCGTAGCATCCATCGCCTCATCCTTTTCTGCTTTTATGATCTTACCGGGAGTGGGAGGCGTAGCCACCAACGGCTCATCAATCACCTCTTCTGCATAAGGCTCGATAGTTTCAGCCTGTACCGACGCCAGTACGTTAAGCAATGCGTCTTCACCAGGATATACCAATCCTTCTTTGTCAGGACCGGTAACAGCAATAACTATGTTTTCATCACCAATCAACTGTTGAATGGTTTGGTTGATTGCTTCTACCGGAATATTGGGTGCTACCGCCTGCAGAAATTGATATTCGAATTCAATACCCGGAATAGGTTCTCCGTCGGTAAACGCACGTACATATTCCTGTGAATAGGAAGAGTTCCTCTGCTTATCTCGGTTGTTATACGCATCTTCATATCCTTTGAGGATGTTGGTGCGTGCTACCTCATATTCCGATGCGGTGAATCCGTGCTGTTTTACTCTTTCCGTCTCACGTACCATGGCTGCCAGTGCACTCTCTATTTTGTCTTCCGCACTTCCTGCCACCACGGTCCAGGCAGCTTTTGTCTTGGCCACAAAATAATCATCGTCATACGCAAATGCGGAAGTGAAAGGTGCATCGGGTTTCTGTATGATTTCGGCAAACCGCTGGTTCATCATAGCAGCAGCGGCATTTAATATATATTCTGTGATATACCCCATCTGGGTATTCCTAAACTCGTCAGGCATCGTATCGTGCTTGTAAAACAGCATTATCTGTGTATTACGGGCTTCCTTGTCGGTAGCAATGGCTACGATGGGATCCTTATTATCAGGAACAGGATAGTATTCCCGTTCTGCCCTTTCTTCATCGAGTCGGATGGGCGAGAACAGTTCCTTTATCTTTTGCTCCATCTCATCCACATCGATATCACCCACAACGATGATCCCCTGCAAGTCGGGACGATACCATTTATGGTAGTAGGCTCTGATCTCTTCCGGTTTAAAATTATTGATCACATCGATGCTTCCGATAGGCATGCGGTTGGCATATTTGCTGTCGGGATACATTTTCGGGAGTAACTGATCCCACAACCTTTGCTGTGCTCCGCCACGGGTGCGCCACTCTTCCCGGATCACACCCCGTTCGTTTTCGAGCTCTTCCTCTTCAAGGGCAATGGCGTTCGACCAGTCATGAAGCACAAGAAGAGCCGAGTCTACCAGGTTTTTATTGGTTGTCGGGATATTGGATATATAATAAACCGTTTCATCGAAAGAGGTATAGGCGTTGATGTTAGTGCCGAACTTAATTCCATTGTCCTGCAGATAGTTCAGCATACTTTTTCCGGGGAAATTGGTCGTCCCGTTAAATGCCATATGCTCCAGGAAGTGAGCCAGACCGGCCTGATTATCTTCCTCCTGCATGGATCCCACTTTCTGTGCAATGTAGAAATCGGCCCTGTTTTCGGGAAGGTTATTTTGCCGGATATAATAGGTGAGTCCGTTTTCAAGTTTTCCGGTCCTCACCTTCGGATCTACAGGGAGAGGAGGGTTTTGCTGTGCATAGGCAACCAAAGTAGCTGCAAGAAGCAATAATGTGAATAGTTTTCTCATATTATAAGTTATAAGTTATGAATTATGAAGGATGAGAAGCAAATCCTGAATTGCAAATCGATGTAGTCAATTAACAATCGGCGTAAGCCAAATTTTTGAATCTTGAATTTTGAATCTAAATCCTGTCCAGTACTATTTGCAAAAGATCTTCTATGGAGCCTTTATAGTCGGCATTCGACTTCAGGGCCACACGGTTAGCAATTATAGTGCAGACAGTCATTGCCTTATGTCCCATCAACTTCCCTAATCCCGCGACAGCAGAACTTTCCATTTCGTAATTGGTGATAGAATGCTCCCCGAAACGGAACGACTCAATTTTAGCATTCAGGTTGGGATCGGCCAACGGCAGTCGTACATGCCTTCCCTGGGGGCCGTAAAAACCGATGGCGGAGATGGTAACCCCACGGATCATATCGTGACCTATACGGTCGACAAGTTCTTCGTCGGCACTCACCACGTAGGGAGAACAGTGGTACGGTGACCATCCCACCTCTCTTTGGAAAGCCTCTTCGAAATCCTTTTCGCGGATCGATTCGGAACCGGCATAATAATGGATAAGGCCATCGAATCCGATTGATTTTTCCGATACCACGTATGAACCTACAGGGCAATGCGGCTGCATACCTCCTGATGTGCCTACCCGCACCATTGTTAGTTGTTTGAGTTCCTCTTTGACCAATCGTGTGTTGAAATCGATATTTGCCAATGCATCCAGCTCCGTAAGTACTATATCAATATTGTCCGTGCCGATGCCGTGCGAGAGCGCAGTAATCCGTTTCCCTTTATACGTTCCGGTGACGGTATGGAATTCGCGGCTGCGTACATCGCATTCAATGCTGTCAAAAAATGAGGCTGTCATCGTTACACGATCAGGATCTCCCATCATTACAATCTTGTCCGAAAGGTGCTCCGGTCGGATATGAAGATGAAAGGCACTTCCGTCGGAGTTGATGATCAATTCCGATTCAGGTATGATTCTCATAATATGTATTGTCTGTGATAATTATTTATTTTTTATTTCCGCCGCCCTGCGGTTTGGCAATAGAATCCCTCATATCCGTATCAGCCTTGATATTTTCCATCCGGTAATAGTCCATAATACCGAGATTTCCGTTACGGAATGCTTCGGCCATGGCGATCGGAACTTCTGCTTCAGCTTCAATCACTTTGGCGCGTGCTTCCTGGGCTTTGGCCTTCATCTCCTGCTCTAAGGCGATAGCCATGGCCCGCCGTTCCTCAGCGCGTGCCTGTGCAATATTCTTGTCGGCCTGTGCCTGATCCATCTGTAATACAGCACCGATATTTTTACCTATATCGATGTCGGCGATATCGATAGAGAGAATTTCAAATGCTGTTCCTGCATCCAATCCCTTTTTCAATACCAGCTTGGAGATTGAATCAGGGTTTTCGAGTACCGATTTGTGCGATACTGCCGAACCGATGGAGGAGACGATCCCTTCCCCTACACGGGCAAGAATAGTTTCTTCACCGGCACCACCCACTAATCGTTTGATATTGGCACGTACCGTCACCCGGGCCTTGGCGATCAACTGGATACCATCAATAGCTACGGCAGAAACGGGAGGTGTATCGATCACTTTCGGGTTCACAGACATCCTGACGGCTTCCAGTACATCGCGACCGGCCAGGTCAATGGCCGTGGCCATCTGAAAAGTAAGGTCGATATTTGCTTTGGAAGCGGATACCAATGCATGCACTACCTTTTCTACGTGTCCCCCGGCAAGATAGTGCGCTTCCAGGTTATCGCGGGTAACCATCTTCAGTCCGGCCTTGTGGGCCTCAATCATCGCGTAAACGATGGTGTGGGGCGGTACGCGGCGCAGGCGCATCAGGAAGAGTTGCACGAGCGAGATGCGTACTCCTGCCGATAATGCATTTATCCACAGGAAAAAGGGAACGTAATGAAAGAATATCAATAAAAAGATGATGATTACGGCAATCGTAATAATCAGTGGGAATGATAAAACTGTCATAATAAATTTGTTTTGATGTTTTATATTAAATTATTTTTTGTCTCCTCTCCGGGTAAAACAGTTTCTTTTTTCTTTACCAGTACATTGTAGGTTTCCACCTTTACCACTTCTATTTCAGTGTCTTCGTCAAGAAACTCCCCGTCGAATGATTTACCTTCTACTTCCACATCGTTGATCAATACCTGCCCGATGGGATTCAACCGGGAAAGCGTTACGCCACTGTCGCCAATGCCAATTTTCTGCAAATAGGAGGTATCCACTTTCCCTTCGATGTTTGTATCTAAAGAGATTTTTCGTAATGACTTTGATTTCAGCAGCCAGAAAAAACTTCCGCCAAGCAGTACGGCTGTTCCTGCGAGTGTAATATTCCCTACGGTACTACCCTGAAAGATATAGGCATATATTATTCCTCCTATCAGGAAAATAGCACCGGCAATACCTGCAATACTGATCCCGGGGAGCAGGAAGATCTCAATGAGCATGAACACTACTCCCAACAGGATCACGGCGATGATGATGATCAGATCGAATGTCATATACGGTTACTATTGATTAAACTGAGTGCGTATTTCTTCATTTCTTGCTTGCATTTTGAGTCTTTCCATTTCCCGGAAAATAGATTCGCTTTCTTTTTCCAGGCTGAGGATCGATGCTGCAAGAGCGTCGCTTATTGCTCCACCGGCATACTGGTCTCTTTTTTGTGAGAGTTCTTCATTCAGTGCCTGTAACTGTTTTTCATAACCCAACGCCTGAGAAAAGAGCGACCTTGCATGATCATTCCTGAAATCCGACAGGGTATGGTAAGTCGTCCGGTCATTGATCACAAATGTAAAATCACCTGCTGTTTCTTGCCTTGAGACTGTCTTTTGCTGTGCCAGTGAACGAAGCGGTCCATAGTCTGCGCCTTCCTTCCATGTGTCGGCAATGGAAGAGATCCGTGCTCTTCGTGCCAGATAACCGGCATCCTCACTTTCGACCAGTTGCACCTGTGGGTTCGGGATAAAGGTATATATACATACCGAGTCGGCCGGTTGAAACCGGTCGGATGCGAACCACCCGATGCCTTTCTCTTCATCAATCGCTAACATGTAATCATTAAAAGGCGAATTGAAGGGCATATTCAACTGGTTGGGATTGAGATATGAGTCCGAAGCAAGATTATAGCGGGTGACGAACAGATCATATCCTCCGAAGGAAGATTCATCTGTAGAGGCAAAATAGAGAGTCATCCCGTCACTCAATACGAATGGAAATGCCTGGCTACCCTCTTTATTGATGGTTCCCGGCAATCTCTTCTCATTTCCAAAGGTATCAAGCAATTTGTCCATAGTATAGAGATTGGTGCCGGTTGCCGCATCACCTTCGGAATAGTATACTTTGTCCTGTCGCTCGTTCATGTAGAGTGTTTCATCTGTCATTGAACGGCCGGAGAAGAATTCCTGCACCGGCATTAATGAACCTGATGAGGCGCTCAGGTTATAAGCCGACAGGAAATCGGACTTCAAGACCACCAGGCTATCAATGATCTGAATGTCTTCTGTCCGATTTACCGCTCTTTGCAGCCTTTCAGCGTTTGCCCGCTTCTGATCCAGTATCTCCAATGCCTCGTTATCTCTGCGTTTGGCCTGTTGGTATTTGTCGAACTCTTTTTCGGCATCTTCGAAACGGTACAATTTAGCGTAGAGCTCGCCCAAATAGAGGTAAGCATCCGGAATTCTACGTCCTGAGGCGAATTCGAGATATTTCTGTGCTTCTGTTATTTTTCCGGTTTCGTAGAGACTAGCACCCAGCCATTGGTTGACAGAGGGGTTATTGGGATTATTGAGATATTCTGCCTGAAAAACGGGCAACGCTTCGGCATAACGGCCTTCCAGATACCAGCTCTTGGCATCGTCAAGCGTTTGCCCTTTTGCATAAAGACAAAAAAATAGTAGAATATAGATAGAAAAAAAGCGATTTCGTTTCATACAGCGTAACAAACTAATCCTCAAAGATAATAATTTGTTTCGTTTTTGTCCCAATTAAGGATAAGAATTTAGTGTCCTACGCTTTGTTCAACTGTCTCAACCGTAACAGATGGAGCAGGAGGTGGCACAGCTACAACTTTCCTGTTCATAATTTTGAAATCCCACTTGTATATACGTTGCAGGATTACAACTGCCAAGATGCTTGCTATTGAAATGGAGATAAGGCTTGCAACGGGATCGAGATCGTGCAGCAGGAACAGTGCATCGGTCTGTAATGCCGATGCTTCGTGTGTGACAAGTACAGCGGTGAGCGCATTATTGATGAAATGGATGCCGAGGGCCAGTTCAATACCGTCATCGAGAATGGAAATAAGTCCCAGCATCAGCCCCATAATGAGATATTGCGGCATAGAGAGCCAAAAGCCATACTCTTTTACTTCAGGATTAACGATGTGCATCAAGGCAAATAATACGGATGGGATGATCAGTGCCCACCATCGGCTTTTAGTCCATCGTGCCACACCTTGTGCCAGATAACCGCGGAACAGCAGTTCTTCTATACTTGTCTGGAACGGCAGTACCAGAAGAATGATCAGTAGTAGCGGAAGAAAAGTGCCGGCGTTGAACCGGAACTCATACTCGCCCGGTGAAGAGGTCAGCAAGCTGATGGCAGTATCTGCCAGAATGATAATCCCCCAGACGATAATTCCCATCCGGACGCGGTTCCAACGTATCTGCTTCCGGCCGTTGATGGTCTCACGGACCGTACGCCCATGCAACGGCTTCACCAGTACTGTAAACAGAAAATACATAATGACGAAAGTGAGCATCATCACCAACAGGAAAAGATTAGACGAAATGCCGTAGTCAGATGGGTTTTGCATAGCAGCCGAGAAGTCGCTGATATTTCCTCCGTTGGATAGGATGACAGGGAGTAGCAGGAGGAGCAGAGGTATAGCTGCCATTTGTGCTGCCACCATAACAATTACGGCCATTAAAATGTACCGGCCGATACCATTCTTGCCTTGTAAGGCACGTTCTAAGTGTTTCATTTGTGTATGTTTTAAAAGATTATTCTTTCGCTAAAATTATTCATCTCTCCACTCCATAATATCCCCCGGCTGGCAGTTCAACTCTTTGCATATGGCTTCCAGCGTGCTGAAACGGATTGCCTTGGCTTTCCCCGTCTTCAGTATCGAAAGATTGGCCGGAGTGATTCCCACCCGTTCCGATAACTCGTTCAGGGAGATTTTCTTTTTGGCCATTTCAACATCTAAGTTTATAATAATAGGCATAAGTCTTTTTCTAAACAGTTAATTCTTGTTCTTCCTGCATTTTTATACCGATCTTAAAAATATAGGACACAAAAACAAGTGTTCCGCCAAGAATAGCAAGAATGCGTGCCCCTGAAGGTCGATCACCTGTAAAGTAACTAAAAAGTATGTCAGATAAAAGTCCCAGTAAAAGGATGATAAAACCAAAATAGCGGAAGGTTATCTCATTTCTGCGAATAAAAACGCCTTTCTTTTTTATATTTTGTAAAATTGTAACATAAAAGGCAATAAGAAATACCGACCCAAGTATAAAAACACTCTGGGGAATAAGATTGTTTGTAGAATTTTCAGATACATTGGTGAGTAAAAAAGGATAATCCAATATATCTTTGAGAATGAATACTCCCAATAAAAATCCGATTAGGTTGCTAATCCTTTTGTAATGCTTTATTTCCATATCTGTCTTGATTAAATAGTGAGTTCCTGTTCTTCTTTTAACTTTCTTGAAATGCTGAATATCAACGAGAAAAATATAAAGGAGAACCCTGCCAGAATCAATAAAATACTTGTAGGGTTTGAAAACGTACTAATGGGTAAAAATTTGATCAAAAGGGAAGAGATGCAGCCAAGCGCAATAATGATACATCCGAAGATCATCAGAAGTAATTCGTTTGCTTTGGTAAAAACGATTGCTTTTGCAGCCCGATTGGCCAGGATAAAAAATACAATACAATTGCATATTATTCCCCAGGCCTGTATTCCCCGGACGAGAAAATGCCATATAAATGTGTCAGTACTGTCTTTTCCCATTTCGTAGGATAATGTAAATATGCTCGTAAGCTCCCATACTCCAATAATGGCGGTGATGACGCTGATGACGTAGCAGATGTGTATTAAAGATTTAGTTTTCATATTTTTTTGCCTTTACTGTTCATTACCTTGTGCTGTTAGGAAAGTTTTATTCTGCAAATATACTGCAATGTTTTAATATAACAATAAAAAAATATCGAAAAACAATAAAAATATTTCTTTTATCGATAATATTTTATTGAATATTTAGTGATATGTGTTCTTGTGGACTTTTGTGAGGTGTTATTTTGCCGTTTTTCCATGCTCTTTTCTTATCTTTGCATCCTGAAAACTTCTATTTTTGAATTGACGCCCCTCTGTCGGCGTTCCAACCCGGTTATACGATATGCACGAAAAAATTATCATCCTCGATTTCGGTTCGCAAACTACGCAGCTGATAGGTCGCCGCGTGAGAGAATTGAACACCTACTGCGAAATAGTGCCTTACAATAAATTCCCTTTCGGGGATGACTCGGTAAAGGGAGTGATCCTTTCCGGGAGTCCTTTCTCGGTGAATGACACCGAAGCTTTCAAAACCGATTTAAATGAGATTCGCGACCAATACCCTGTATTGGGTATTTGCTACGGTGCGCAATTAATGGCGCAATCGGCTGGAGGAGCTGTGGAGAAGAGTGATAGCCGTGAGTACGGGCGTGCCCGTTTACGCGTTACAGATAAAAATGATCCTTTGCTGGGATTCATTATTCAGGAGAATCAGGTATGGATGTCGCACGGAGATACAATTGTTCGTATACCGGACAGCTTCCGGGTGATTGCCTCAACCGATGACGTCGCTTTGGCCGCTTACAGGGTAGATAATGAAAAAACCTGGGGAGTGCAGTTTCATCCCGAGGTGTTTCACACGGAACGCGGAACGGAAATATTGGATAATTTTCTCGCTGTTTGCGGCGTGAAGAAGGACTGGACACCTGCCTCATTCATTGAAACCACCGTACAGGAATTAAAAGAGCAGTTGGGTGACGACAAAGTGATCCTAGCCCTTTCGGGAGGTGTGGATTCGTCGGTCACGGCAGTGTTGCTCAACAAAGCCATTGGCAGGAATCTTACCTGTATTTTTGTGGATCACGGCCTGTTACGTAAGAATGAGTTCGAGACCGTATTGGAGAATTACGAACATCTGGGACTGAACGTAATCGGAGTAGATGCAAAAACCTATTTCTACAAAGAACTGGAAGGCGTGACTGACCCGGAGCGTAAACGTAAGATTATAGGGAAAGGATTTATCGATGTGTTTGATAGGGAAGCCCATAAACTGGAAGATATCAAATGGTTGGCACAGGGTACCATCTATCCCGATATCATCGAGTCGCTCTCTATTACCGGTGTTACCATTAAAAGTCACCATAACGTAGGGGGATTACCTGAGAAGATGCACCTGAAATTGTGTGAACCATTGAAGCTTTTGTTCAAGGATGAAGTGCGCAAGATAGGGTTAGAATTGGGTATGCAGCCTCACCTGATCCATCGCCATCCGTTTCCCGGACCGGGATTGGGCATCCGTATCCTGGGAGATATTACCCCTGAAAAGGTACGGATTGCACAGGATGCGGATGATATATTTATTTCGAACCTCCGTACGGCCGGATTGTATGATAAAGTGTGGCAGGCAGGGGCTATCTTGTTGCCGGTGCAGTCGGTCGGTGTGATGGGGGATGAGCGCACCTATGAAAATACGGTCGCATTGCGAGCCGTGACATCGACAGATGCTATGACGGCCGATTGGGCACATCTGCCTTACGAATTTCTGGCGAAAGTATCGAATGAGATCATTAACAAGGTGAAAGGTGTCAACCGCGTTGTGTACGATATTTCATCGAAACCTCCTGCCACCATCGAGTGGGAATAATTCTTTTTCTTTTTGGGAATTTCGGATAAAAACCCTATTTTTTGGGAATAATAATACAAATAACGAGGAGTTATGATGACAACTGATATCGAAATGTTGGATGAGAAGCTTGCATTGATCCAATGGATCTCAACCGTTGATGATTTTTCTGTTATCGAAAGAATTAAAAAAATCAGAGAGGAAGAAACAGAAGATTGGTGGAATTCTATCTCTGTGGAAGAGAAAGAATCTATTGAGAAGGGGATAATTGATGCCGACAATGGAAATGTAGTACAGCACTCGGAAGTCCGAAAACTCTATGAAAAGTGGTTATAAGATCCGTTGGACGAAACATGCTTTGAATGAACTGGGACAAACCATCCGGTATCTCGAAAAAAATTTCTCTGAGAAAGAGATAAAAAGACTTGTACAAAGAATCGAGTCTACTACCGAAGTAATTGCCCGTAATCCTAAATTATATCCTAAATCTGAAAAAAAAGATATTCGGAGGGCGGTAGTTTTGAAATATAACACACTTTATTACAGGATTAAACAGGATACCGTAGAAATACTTTCTTTTTTCTCAAACAGGCAAAATCCGAGAAAAAGAAAAATGCGTTGAATCCACGGTATATGATGTGTAAACAAAGCAGATTTATTTTCTGATTTGCAATGAATGTTATGTCTTAATTATTGCGGCCGTTTTAATTCAGGATAGGCAATACGTGAATGGTACATCGTGGCTAGTTTTTCTACAAAAACATCTTTCACTGTCTGTATATCCTTGAAAGTGATAGGAGCAGATTTGAAATAACCCTCAGCCACTTGGGCGTCGATAATTTTGTCGACCAGATTACGAAGTGACTCTTCCGTATATTCGGGAAGGCTGCGCGACGAGGCTTCCACCGCATCGGCCATCATCATAATGGCAGTCTCTTTCGAGAACGGATTGGGACCCGGGTAGCGGAAATCTGCCTCATTGGTTTCTTTGCCGGGATTGGCATTTTTCCAGGAGATGTAAAAAAACTTAGGCATACTTGTCCCGTGATGGGTCTCGATGAAATCGATGATCTGCTGAGGGACATTATGTTTCTGTGCAATCTTCAGCCCGTCTTTCACATGATTGATTATAATACGTGCGCTTTCCTCGTAGGGGAGTCCTGCATGCGGATTCATGCCCGGTGCCTGATTTTCCGTGAAAAAAGCAGGATTAGCCATTTTCCCAATGTCGTGATATAACGCCCCTGTCCTTATCAGGGAGGCATTTGCTCCCAATTTTGCCGCTGCCGCCATGGCCAGGTTGGATACTTGTAATGAGTGCTGGAACGTGCCCGGCGCTTTTTCAGAAAGTTCTTTCAGCAGTGGTTTATTAATATTGGAAAGTTCTACTAATGAGACACCGGAAATAAATCCGAAGGATCTTTCCACCAGATAAACCAGTGAATAGGAGAACATGATAAAGATAAAGTTGATAAGGAAATAGACCAGTACCACCCAGTTGATTTCATTCACATTGCCTTCCTGATACAGTTCAAGACCTGTATACACCACAATGTAGGTGAGCAGGATAAAGAAAGAACTTTTGATTAGTTGCGAACGTTCCGACAACTCTTTCAACATAAATATGGATACCATGGCTACCGCGATCTGGATGACGATGAATTCGAAAGGAAACGGTACCATAAGTGAACTCATAATGATGGTAGTGAGACTGGCAAACAATGCCGTACGTGAGTCTATGAAAGTACGGATAAGGATGGTGACGATGGCGTAAGGGACGATGTAAATGCTGAAAAGTTCGAACCTGACGGTAATAGCTGTAAGTAATACAAAGAAAGCTATCAGCAACACCATAAAAACCACATGTTTCCGGTTGCGGTATTCTGCCGGTCGGAAATAGAGCAGGTAAGTATAGAATGAACCAAACATGAACAATATGAGCATGAACTGCCCCAGTAGCATCCAGTTGTTTCTGGTAGTGCCGCCGCTTTGTTCCTCGGTTACCCGCTTCAGGGACGAGAGTATATTATATGTCTGTGGACCGACAATCTCACCCTGATCAATGATACGTTGCCCTCTTTGTACCATGCCGTGGCTTATATCCACCTGTTGAATAAATTCATTCTGGGCCTTCTCTGATGTAATTGCATCATATAATACGTTTTCGTGGATATATTCATTGATATTGGCAGCTTTGAGGATATCGGCATCAATACTGGAGGGGACATCATTCAGTACCTTCTCATAAGCGGAACGAATAGTAAAAAAAGTTTCCACTTTTCTGGACTCTGCCACATTACCCTTTTTTAACCGTAATGCCTGCGTATGTGATTGGTAGATACGATCATAATCTTCCGAACGCATAATGCCGTTATCAAATACCTCATTTAATTTGTTTCGGACATAGAGTTTATATTCGGGTGCAAGTTCGGCTAGCCTGGCTTTCAGGTTTGCATCCGCGTCAAATTCGGCGAGAGCACTCTTCTGGATCTCCTCATCAACCACAAAATAAGGCTCATAATATTCCAGGATACTATCCTGTTCTGCTTTCAGTTGGGCTGCCGGTTTGTATACAGGAAAATCGAACGGGGCAGTGAGCAGTCCGTATTGCCATGGCCTGCCTTCGTTGAAATTATATTTAAAACTTCCCTGACGGGGGAAAAAATAGGTAGTGAAAAGTACGGCAATAATAAAGACCAACGGGACGAATATTTTTGTCTTGATTCTTATTCTCTTTTTTTTCGTTTGCATAGTCTTTTATGTATGGTATTTCTATTTTTAGAGAACATCTGACCTCAATGAATTGTTTTTATACGAAGAGTATATATTAAAAGAAAAAAGTGAACTCATTGAAGTTAATCTTTGTTCGCTGCAGCAAAGTTAAGGTAAATTTAGTTGTTTTGAAATAGTCCGCTATGGAGTCAGATAAAATGTTTCTGTAGATGAATTAAAAAAGCTACTTTTGCAGCAAAAAAGTACGTTTAAATATAATTCCCTAGAAAAGAGGCTTTCCTCACGTTGAAGTTATGCCCGTTAAAAAAGAATGTATAGTCCTTTTCCCGATTTATAAATCGTTAGAGGTTAATGATAGAACAGTAATAAGTAAGGCAATAGAGATGACACAGGGCATAGACAAGGTTTTTGTCATGCCTGAGAATTTTGTGATCGATGAGAGTTTTTCCGGTTTTGCCGATATACCTGTTGAACGGTTTCCGGATTATTTCTTTACCAGTATTTCGGGATATAACCGACTGATGCTTGATGTGGATTTTTATAGACGGTTCAGCGGTTACAAATATATGTTGATACACCAGACGGATGCGTTTTTGTTTAAACCCGATCTTCAATACTGGTGCAGTAAAAACTATGACTATATCGGGGCGCCGTGGCTTGCACCCCGTAAAATTAAAAAAGCAGAACTTTATGCATTTGTGCTTGCCGTATGCCCTTGGATATACTCGGACTCTAAAAGAAGATCGGTGAAGCTTTATAATAATATCGGGAACGGAGGTCTGTCGTTGCGCAAAATCGGTACCTTCATAAAAATACTTGAATCTGCCAAAGTGCAAATGATTTTGAATACCTATTTGGAAAAACAGGTATCCGGCACATTGTACAATGAAGATATTTTCTGGAGCTTTGAAGGTCGCCGGTTATATAAAAAGTTCAATAAGCCGGACTGGCGCGAAGCTATGTATTTTTCCACAGAATTGCACCCTTCGTTTGCATATAACCTAATGCATAAGCAGCTGCCGTTTGGGTGTCATGCGCCATTCGTCTATGAGCCTGAATTCTGGAAAGATCATATCCCATTCGTTCAGATCCGTATGAAAAGACAACCGTTTATCAGTATTATTTGCGTTGTATACAATGCCTCTTCCTGCATATCTGGGTGTATCGATAGTATTATCGAACAACGGTGTGTAAACGACATCGAACTGATCATAATTGACGGAAACAGTACCGACGGAACTCAGGATATACTTGAAAAGTATGGAGACAGGATAACATTCTGGAAAAGTGAACCCGATAAGGGAATATATGATGCTATGAATAAAGCGCTGGATCACGTTCGTGGTAAGTGGATTTATTTCATTGGTGCTGACGACAGACTCTTGCCCGATTTCTCTTCCTTTGTGGAGAACGAATTAAAAGACCAGCATAAGATTTATTATGCCAATGTTTTATGGAAAGGAATTAAATCAAGAGGTTTTGTTTCGGATTACGAACAGGCTAAAGGAGGTATTTTTCATCAGGCGATTATTTATCCGGCAAGTGTTTTTAAAAAATATAGATACAATACCGAATATAAAGTATCGGCAGATTATGCTCTTAATATGCAATTGCATCGCGACAAATCTTATGAGTTTGAATATCGGGATTACATTATAGCCTACTTTAATGATACGGGAGTATCGTCATATGGTGAGGATAAAGCATTCCTGCGGGATAAAAGAAAACTTATCATGGAAAATTTTGGGATTGTAGTGCGTTTCCGGTATAATTTCAGGATTATAAAACATAAATTGAGGAAAAAATAAGTTCGATAATATTTCATCCAGATAATCAAGTGATTGAAACTGACAGGTGGATTATATGAGCCGCAAACATATTATGGATAAAATAGCAATAATCGTACAGCGATATGGTAGAGAGATCAACGGAGGAGCAGAAGTGCATGCACGGTTGCTGGCAGAACGTTTGAAAGAGAAGTATGACGTGGATGTCCTGACCTCCTGCTCTTTGGCTTATCCTGCATGGGATAATCATTATCCTGCAGGCGAGGAGATGATGAATGGTGTACGGGTATTGCGGTTTAAAGATGAAGGTGCAAACCGTAAAAAGACCCGCCGGTTAGGACGTTATCTCCGTGGAAACTGGAAGTATTACCATAGAGGATATACGATAAATAATTTCATTACCCTTTCTATTAGGCGTATATGGTACAGAAGAAAAAAAAATCATGGCCGGGTCTTTGATCGTTGGATTGTGAATCATGGTCCTGTTTGTAAAGAAATGATAACATATCTGGAACAGGAGAAGAATCAGTATAAGGCATTTATTTATTTTAATTACCCGTTCTATCCTACTTATTTCGGGTTGCAACACACATCCGGCAAAAGTATTCTTATCCCATTGGCACATGATGAGCCGATGCTTTATCTTTCAGGCTTCGAAAAGATGTTCTCTCTACCGGGATTCATCATGTATAACACAGAAAGTGAGAGGCTCCTGCTTGAATCAGCTCATCCCGTTACGCGAACAATCAGGTCTGACCTTGCAGGTGTCGGTTTTGATCTGCCTGTATTGGATGAAAACAGTGAACCCCCAATCAGTTTTCCTTATTTTGTGTATATCGGACGTATAGATGTTGGTAAAGGGTGTTTGGAATTGATGAACTATTTTTCTATGATGAATAGATCGCAACATAGAAATATAAAACTGGTAATGATTGGGAAGAACCATCTGAAAACCTTTGTGAAGGATGATAATATTATTTTTACCGGATTTATCGGAGAGGAGGAAAAACTGTTATACCTTCAGCATTGTGCGGGTTTAATTATCTCTTCACGACACGAAAGCCTGTCGATGGTTACCCTGGAAGCAATGTCCTTTGGTAAACCGGTTTTGGCGAATGGTTATTGCGATGTGTTGAAGCGACACATAGAGAAGAGCCAGGCTGGGTTCCTCTATTATGACGTGAAAGATTTTAGCGTACAGGTTGATAAGATACTGAATCTTTCCGATAACGGCAAGCAGGTTATTGCACGAAATGGCATGCAGTACGCCGAAAAAAATTATCGATGGGAACGTATCATTGAAAAGTTTGATATTGCAATTGACTATGTGGGGGCGTAAGATATGTGGAGAAGAAACAAGAGAAAACAGAAGAAGGTTTTGGTCGATTTGTCGGAGTTGAGCAACACCTACTGTGGTTTAAAGCAGGTTGCATTAGCTTATGGGAACTATTTCAAGGAGAATTATAAAAGAAATGAGACCGGGTATATATTGACGCTTCTTATACCCAGAAAGATGTTCGGCAAGTTTGGACGTGAAGTACGCTATATCAGTTCTTCAAGCTGGTTCTTGAGACATTGCCGTTATCTGTTCCCTTCATTCGATATATGGCATGCTACCCATCAGTTAAGCAGATTTAAACCTGCTTATTCCCGGACGAAATTCATACTTACGATTCATGACCTGAACTATCTCTATGAAGCCACCGGTGAGCAGCGGGAAAGGAAACACCGGCGATTGCAGCGCAAAATCAACCGGGCTGATGAAATTGTTTGCATCTCGGAATTTACCAAACAGGAAGTGGGGAAAAATCTGGTTTTGAACGGCAAGAGATGCAAAGTCATTTATAATGGTGTTGAAAATATCGTTCGGAAACCTGCTTTGAAACCCAATAGAGAAATAAAAGGACATTTTTTCTTTACCATAGGGACGGTCATGAAGAAAAAGAACTTCCACGTATTGCTCAACATGATGAAACTAATGCCGGACAGGCATCTTTATATAGCCGGCGATAGCAGTCTGGAAGAATATGGCAAAATGATAAAACAACGAATTGAGACAGAAGGGATTCATAATGTTACTCTTTTGGGAACGATCCCTGAAGAAGAAAAGATTTGGCTTTATGCAAATTGTGAAGCTTTTTTGTTCCCTTCGTTATTCGAAGGTTTCGGACTTCCTGTCATAGAGGCCATGCAATTTGGCAAACCTGTTTTTTCATCCCGGGAAACCTGCCTGAAAGAGATAGGAGGGGAATTCGCCTATTTTTGGAAAAACTTCGATCCGCAAGAAATGAAACGGTTAATCGATGAAAATCTGGAAGGGTTTTATCAGGACAAGGATCTGGCACAGAGACAAAAAGAATATGCCCATTCCTTTTCGTATGAAAAACATTTTAAGGAATATCAAAAACTATATTCCTTTCTTTAATTTGTAGCTTAAGTTAATAGTATAGATTTGTAGTTGGATTAAAAAAAGCTACATTTGTGATTTGGTGCTGTCGGTATGAGTGTGCCGTAAATATAAAGTTATGCAACCATTTGATATTGACTTGGTATATCTCTGGGTAGACGGGGATGATCCTAAGTGGTTAAAGAAAAAAGAACAGTTTACAGGAAAATTGGCAGATCGTTCGGAAGAGAATAATAAGGGGAGATATGTCAATAACGATGAACTGAAATATTCATTGAGGTCTGTAGAAAAATATGTTCCATGGATCCGGCGGATTTATATCGTCACAGATAATCAGTGCCCGGAGTGGTTACAGGGAGATCATCCCAAAATTCGTATCGTTGATCACACCGAGATACTTCCCGAAGAGGCATTGCCTTGTTTCAATTCAAGTGTCATCGAGTATTTCCTCTATAAAATACCCGATCTTGCTGAACATTTCCTGTTTGCAAACGATGACATGTTCTTTAACAAAGCACTTTCTCCGGATTATTTCTTCAATAAAGAGGGTTTTCCTATTGTCCGGCTGAAGAAGAAGTTTTTTGGGAAATGGCATTACCGTTTAAAAAAACTTATTCGCAAAAGGTTAGGGCAATATATCTCGATGGTGGTGGAAGGTGCTTCACTTGTTGAACAGAATTTTGGGAAGTATTATTCCGGTATTCCGCATCACAATGTGGATGCTTACGTGAAATTTGATTACAGATATGCTGTAGAGCATGTTTTTGAAAGTCAGGTAAAGAAGTCATTATCAAGTCATACCAGGATGTATGGAGACATGCACCGTTCCGCTTTCTTGTATTACTCATTGGCTGTGGGTAAAGGAGATATGAAATATGTGGGACGGAAAGAATCGAACCGCATACTTGTTCATAAACACAAATATGCCGACCGGATAAATAAATACCAACCGGATCTGTTTTGTTTAAATGATAGTCAACGCACCAAAGACATAGACCGCGAAAGAATAAAACCTTTTCTGGAGGCGTTATTTCCGGAGAAATCCTCTTTCGAAAAGTAGTTCTTGCCCACCTCAACTTTTGCATCCTGATCCGATATGTATGCAACTAAAGCGGAGATATTTTAGATGACTTATGGAAACCCATTACCCGTGATGAGCGTAAAAAGAGTAAGGGTGGTGGGTAAATCTTTTTCAGGAAAGAGCCTGTCAAAAATGCCGTGATATATATTTTCTCCAGATATAAGAGATCTTGTCCGAGTTAATTCCGGGTATTTTAAAATTGTGTTCATCAGCAAAATTGAGAATATAGGATCTTGCATGAAGCCAATCCCGACGATATTTTTCACGATGTGCTTTCTCCCGGATTGTTGATATGGAATTTTCCCAATTATAATAGAAATAGATAGTATTGGGCACGACTACTAATTTATCGGCATAGTATACTGCATGAAAAGAGAATATAAGGTCCTCCACAAGACGTCCTTCCTCAAATCTCAAATTATGCTTTTTTAGAAAATCAACTTTGAAAAGGTATCGCCATACATATCCCCATTTCCCGACATAAGTAGCTTTGAGTTTATCGTGTGTCGAGGTATATACTTTGGTTTTCCTGAAGCGTTGCGATTTATAATTGAATCTTTCATTCCACATACCACCGCAGGCTATGTCAGCATCGGTTTCCTTAACAGCTTTCGCCATTTCCCTGTAGTAATCGGGATTAACAGCATCATCTATGTCCATGAAATGAATATATTGACCTTTGGCTGTGTCTATCCCGATATTTCTGGCTGCTGACAAACCCCGATTCTGCCCGAGATGGATCACTTGTACCGGATATTCTTGTGTGATAATTCCGGACTGATCAGTGGAACCGTCGTTTACGACAATAATCTCCAGATTCTTATACGATTGGTTAAGCATGTTTTCCATACATGGCCTTATATACTTCTCTCCGTTATAGACAGGGATGATAACAGAAATTAATGGCTCTTTCTCCATAGCATAGAGTGTGGATATGACTATAATTCAAACCAGGATTTTTCCGGTAAGATAGTTTCAAATGCCTTTTCTATCTCCTGCATCACCCGGGTATAATTCCTGATATGGGCGTTGTCGTTGAGGCAGATCAATTTATAACTCTGATCGTAGATAGCTTTTATCGCCTGCTTGGATCGTAGTACGAGCGGGAACATTTTTGTATTCTTGTAGGTATTGTAGGGTTCGAAGTTAGACCGGCAGATCTGCCAGGTACGGAACAGTTCCTGAGTATAATCCTCCGGGCTCCGAAAGCGGTTAGTCGATACCGCAGTCAATTTGTCCCCGGCATAGTCCCAGACCTCTTCAAAAGTCGACTTGAGGTAGGGTTGGGCATTATGCGGCGTGATAAGTGTCACAAACTTTCCATAAGGTCTCAGTAATCGCGTCAGATTAGCTTTTTTACCGTAGGAAGGATGAAACCATTTATCCTGATCGCGTTGTAGCACTTCATGTTTATCAAACCTTTCGTTGATAATCCTGATATTGTTCTTCAGGCATTTCGACCATAATCCCATTCCTGAATTGTAGCGGAATGCGGCAATATCATTGGGTAACCCATTGGTATAAAAACGATCCTCTCCTATATGGTTGATGATAAAGAAATCATCGTTGAAGTAAACAAAACGATCAGCCAGGTCAGGGATTTTATGAAGATATATCTCTATAAGTGAAGAGTTGAATACGGGTAAAAACTTGGTGGGGATATAGTCACTGTGATTTACCAGGGCAAGCTTGGGGTGATCGGGATTGAGCCATTCCGGCTTTTGACCACAGGTGACGAAATGTATTTTCCTCACCCATGGCGCAAATTTCTCTACCCCTCTGAACCAATATTTCAGAAAGCCATAGTCACGGAAACGGGCTTCGGAAACCTCATTCTTCGAGTTGTCGATTTTACCCGAATATTTGGTGAAATCGGCTTTCCATTGCGGGTCGTCCATATCAACCCAGGTAATCACAAAATCGATATCCATTGCTGTTATACAGAATTAAATTTACCTTTACGGCAGAGTAGATATTGCCTGTTCCAAACGGTGGAGTGTTTCCTCTTTACCAATCACTTCGGTAATGTCGAACATATGCGGCCCTTTTCCTGCACCTACGATGGCCAACCGGAATGCATTCATAACGTTTCCGGTATGTAATTGGTTCTGTTGGATCCAATCCATTACAGTTTTCTCCTGGTTTTTTGCAGAAAAGTCGTCTGTTCCTTCAAGCAATGCTGCTAATTGCTTCATCTGCGCAGGAGTCTCTTCTTTCCAGCGTTTTTTCACCGTTTTTTCATCATACCCGGTGGGTGCCACGAAGAAAAAGTATGATTGGTCCCATAGTTCACCGATAAAATGAATGCGTTCTTTTACCAGCCTAATCGCCTTTACCACCATGTCATTGGAGACTGAAATCCCCTTTTCTCCTAAGACCGGCATAAACAGTTTTGCCAGATCGCTGTCTGACATTCTGAGGATATACTGATGGTTGTACCATTTGGCTTTTTCTACATCGAACTTAGCGCCGTTTTTACTGCATCTCTCGAAAGAGAATGCCTGCACCAGCTCATTGAGGGAAAATATCTCCTGCTCCGTACCCGGATTCCATCCCAGAAAAGCAAGGAAATTGATGACCGCTTCCGCTAGATAGCCGCTTTCGCGGTAGCCTGATGAGATCTCACCGCTTTTCGGGTCATTCCATTGTAGCGGAAAGACGGGGAAGCCAAGACGGTCTCCATCGCGTTTACTCAGTTTGCCGTTTCCTTCCGGTTTAAGCAGGAGCGGCAGGTGGGCAAATTTTGGCATATCGTCTTCCCATCCTAAGCTTCGGTAAAGCCATACATGCAAGGGAGCCGAAGGAAGCCATTCCTCTCCACGAATCACATGGGTTATTTCCATCAGGTGGTCATCCACCACATTGGCCAGGTGATAGGTAGGTAGTTCATCCGCTGATTTATAGATCACCTTGTCGTCAAGTACCGAAGAGTTGATAACTACCTTGCCCCGGATCATATCGTCGACAATAATCTCCTGGTTCGGCTCTATCTTAATGCGGACAACATATTGTGTACCCGATTTTATCAAAGATACAGTCTCTTCTTCCGATAACGTAAGCGAGTTACGCATCTTACCCCTGGTAGAAGCGTCATACTGGAAATTAGAGATTTCCGCCCTTTTAGCTTCCAGCTCTTCCGGTGTGTCGAACGCGATATAGGCTGCCCCTTTATCAAGCAAAGCATTGACATATTGTTTGTAGATCTCTTTTCGTTGAGACTGTTTATAGGGCCCGTAGCTTCCTCCTTTCAGTGGGCTTTCGTCAAACGGAAGACCCAACCAGTCGAATGTTTCCTGGATATACTCTTCCGCACCCGGCACAAACCGGGAAGAGTCAGTATCTTCAATTCGCAGGATAAAATCTCCTCCCTGTTGTTTGGCAAAGAGATAGTTGTATAGTGCCGTGCGCACCCCGCCGATATGCAGCGGGCCTGTGGGGCTGGGGGCAAAGCGTACCCTTGTCTTGTGATGCGTCATAATTGTTTTATTCAAATTCAGAAAGTGTTCATTTACTGATATATCCTGTCAAGAGCACACCTCTTGTTTCTTCAGCCTACAAAAGTAGGAAAAAATGGTGATGAATTGAAATAAAGCCGATATCTATCATGAATTCGTTATTTTCGGCAAGTTATCCGGTATGTAGGGATATTTGATCAAGTAAAGCCTTGTTTCGTTACCAAGGTTAAAAAGCATGTCGATGATACTCAGATTTGGAATAAATCCCCATTTTTCAGCAAAAACCTGGTAATATGCCTGTGTTTCATAGGAGGAAGGTCTTTTAGGATCTATGGCTTCACGTAGATCGATCGTATTTGGAGAAGTCTCTTTCACATATTCCGGAGTATAACTGCAAGGTGTCTCAATACCGATGAAACCACAGACAAGCAGGCGTAATGATTCGTTAAAGTCGTGCAGGAATCGGTATTTTTTTTCGTAGAAAGATCGGAAATCCTCTTCGAAATATTGAAAAAAGGGAGTAGAATTGTACGCCGAAACAATGGCATTCCAATGCAAATGCCGCCAGTCGCCATGTTCCGCGATACGTATATCCTTCATCCGGCTTTTTCCTTTTTCCGGCTTCTCCACCGGGATACTCAGGGCCAAGGGACCGTTTGCCCCGCCGATGATGCAACGGTTACGATATGACTGCTTCCGGTAATTGTCCTGAATCTCGATAATCGCATTTTCGGCATGAAAAAGTGCTGCATAATATTCGACCGGAGCCAGATAGAAAGAGGGAAGAAATATCATCATATCAACACATTATCACTACTTCCCGATGAATCGGGACAAGTAGTCCCGACTTGCAGGGATCAATAAATCGTCCTTTATGCCGGTATCTTGGCGCTACGGAACAACCTCTTCCATCTTATCTTTCCGTTGAACCAGTTGTTGTCTTTTTCCAGAGATAGCCAGATAAGGATTGGTTGACCTACGATATGGTCTTCAGGGACAAATCCCCATACGCGGGAATCGGCGGAGTTATGGCGGTTGTCTCCCATCATAAAATAATAGTCGAACTTGAAAGTATAAGAGTCGACTGCCTGCCCGTTGACAAATACTTTACCGTCGCGATAGGCAAAGTCGTTGCCCTCATAATTCTTGATGCACCGTTCGTATGCGGCTACCTTGAAATCAGTATCAGTATCGAAATTGATGGTCGCACCTTTTTGGGGAATCCACAACGGGCCGAAAGTATCGCGCGTCCATCCGGTCTCATAGTTGATTGGGTAATAGTAGCCCATTCCCCGTTGTTCCTTCTCTTTGATTACATCCCAGACAAACGGTTTGGCTTTTAGTTGCACCACCATTTCATCAGTAAGAGCTATATTAAAATAAACTCTTCCATTATTGCCATTGCGTGGATGCAATCCGCTCCAGGCCATACTCAGACTATCTGCTCCGGTCAGGTCCTGCGAGTGGATTACTATCTGCCCGTAAGCATCATATATTAAATAATCGGCTTTGTTGATACCTAACTCCTTGAAAACATCGGGAGAAATGATAGTCCCGTCGGTATGTATCATGTAAGAGTGTTGAGAGAGGCGGGGGTTAGGGAGGAAAGTACCGTCGATGAATACAGAGTCGTTTTTCATCTGGATGGTCTCCCCCGGAAGACCTATACATCTCTTTACATAATTCTCCCGTCGGTCCACCGGACGGTAAATAATATCTCCGTAGGTGCGTTTATCAGCCCGGACACCGTTGATACCATTGGGATTCCTTTTTACTAGCGAGTAGAAATCTTCCGACTGCCGGTTCAGTGCTACTGTATCGCCGGTAGGGAAGTTAAATACCACGATATCGTTTCTTTTCACTTTGCCAAATCCTTTTAAACGCCTGTATTTCCACTGCGGCTTTTCAATATATGATTTTCCGCCGACTACCGGCATGGTATGCTGGGCAAGTGGGAACGACAACGGGGTGATGGGTGCACGGGGACCGTAACTCAGTTTGCTTACAGCCAGGAAATCACCCACCAGCAGGGATTTCTCAAGTGATGAAGTGGGGATCTGGTAATTCTGAAAAAAGAAGGTATTGATGAAATAGACGGCTATCAACGCAAACAGGATAGCATCCACCCATTCCATGGTTTTTCTGAAGGCGCTGTTCTTCGACTGTTTCCAGAACGACCAGGGTACGAATTTGGTGATATAAATATCAAAGAATAGCAAGATAAAAAGCAATATCCAGGGTGAACCGGCCCATAGGGAGAACAGTATGGTAGCTATTACCCATATGGCAAACCATACCAATTGCCGGCGTGAGGCATTTGAAAACCTCGTGGCTAAACTGGAATGGGGCGTTGTGGCATTTTTAGCCTGTTGATTTTGAGAAGGTTTATTGCTCATTTTATTTCAATTTCATTAATCATATTATCCGGATTCTGTTTTGTGTCGAACACATTTGCAATTATGATACGTCTGATGTTTTAACGGGTGAAATCCAACAGGTCTTCCATTGTAAGGAAACCTTTCTTCCCTTTGGTAAACTCCGCGGCGAGTACTGCTCCGAGGGCGAAACCTTTCCGGTTTTTTGCATCATGTGTGATACGGATAAGATCTGCGTCGGATTCATAAATCACCGAATGGATGCCCGGTACTTCTCCTTCCCTAAAAGCATCGATACGCAAAGTATCTTTGTCCAGTGCATCGTTATCCAAAGCCCATCCTTCTTTCCTGTCGATATTGGCAAGGATACCTTCTGCCAGGGTAATAGCTGTCCCACTTGGCGCGTCCAACTTATGGATATGGTGGGTTTCCTCCATACGTACATCGTAACCGGGGTAGTGGTTCATCAGTCCCGCAAGATATTTGTTCAACGCGAAGAAGATATTAACACCCAAGCTGAAGTTAGAAGCATAGAAAAATGTTTTCCCGTTTTTCCCACATGCTTCTTTGATTTCATCGAGGTGTGCAAGCCATCCCGTTGTTCCCGACACCACAGGTATTCCGGCGGCAAATGCTTGTCGATAATTGCGTAAAGCACTTTCGGGAGAGGTGAATTCAATCGCTACCTCTGCACCCTTGAATTCGGAAGAATCGAACTTTTCCTCCTCGTCCATATCGATGATGCATACTATCTCATGACCTCTTTCACGGGCGATTTTTTCGATCTCATGCCCCATTTTTCCGTAACCGATAAGTGCTATCTTCATTTTATCCTTTTATTATTTAAATCATAGGCAAAAATACAAAATTAATGGATATATCCTGTTGTCGGTGACGATAGATTAATCTTTTTTGCGAGTTGCTTCATCGCCAAGCGGTCTGTTTTGCCGTTCCCTGTTTGTGGAATGGTTTCAACAATATGGATAAGCAATGGCTGCTGATGACGGGGAAGGAGTTGTCTGATGGCTTTTTCCACGTAACCCGGATCATCCGATTGTTCTATCATAAGAATAATCGCTTCGCCTAATTTAGGGTGGGGGATGGAAGTAATCGCGAAATTCCCGGTGATATGAGGCTGTAAAACCTGCTCAACCTCCTCTATCTGTATTTTGATGCCACCGGAATTGATCACGTTATCGATTCTTCCTATAATGCGGAAGCTACTGTCCGGGCGAAGTTCGGCAATGTCATTGGTTGTGAATGGTTCATCTGCCACCAAAGGAGCATCTACTATCAACCTGTTGTCTTCGGATAATGCCAGCCTGACGGATGGAAAGGGAGAATAATAGCTGCTGGCTTCGGCCCCGCTGATCCTGCGCAGGGCGATATGTGAAAGGGTTTCGGTCATGCCGTAGGTAGAGTAGATCGCGTTTGGAAACATTTTTAGCTCTCTTTCGAGAGTTTGATCTATTGCCCCTCCGCCGATGATCAGATGTTTGATCCGGGATAACCGTTGTTTTTCTTCTGTGGTTTGAAGGGAATTGTAGGCCTGTAGCGGTATCATCGCTGCAAAGTCGAACGGAATAACTGTCCCTGCAAGAGGATGTCCGCACGGCTCAACCGGGTAGATGTCCAACCCCGCATACAGGGCACGGACAACCATCATCTTCCCTGCGATATACTCTAAAGGCAAGCATAGTAGAGCCCTGTCTCCTTTTCCCAAACCGAAGAAACCGCAGGTGCTTTTAGCGCTTTGCAGCATCTGTTCTTTCCGTACAACGATTTTTTTGGGTTTCCCTGTTGATCCGGAAGTATGCAAGCGGAGTGTGGGAGAATTAGAGAACCACTCTTTCAGGAACAGATATAGTTGCCGGCGAAAGGTCGATTTATCGGCAAAATCGTCTATTTGGTCACCTGTAAAATCTGCCGGAGTGTAAATTATGCCTTCTATGCTTATTTGTGACATTTTTTTAGAAATAAGAAGTTGGAAGTTAGAAATTAGAAGAAGTCTGAAGTTGAGAAGTCTAAAGTAAGAAGTTTAGAATTCATTGGTAATTAGTAATTGGTAATTAGTAATTCTCCAAGTCCCTCAGTCTCCCCGGTTCCCTTCCCGAACCACAACTGATCCCCCCTGATCTCCAAAGGCATGGGGATATTGTTCGTGTACAAAGTGCCTGTACCTAGTCCTTGTGGTAACGGATTGTTGAATAAAGAGCACCACTGTGCGATACTATTGAGTCCTATATTCGATTCCAACGCCGATGTGATCCACCATGCTATGTTCATTTCGCCGGCCAGTTCGATCCATTCGGTGCATCCGGCTATACCTCCATGCAGGGATGGTTTTAGTATAATATATTGAGGACGGATTGTTTCCAGCAATATTCTCTTTTGGGAAGGATCATTTACTCCAATCAATTCTTCATCCAGTGCGATGGGTAGGGGAGTGGAGGCGCATAATCCTGCCATTTTCTGCCATTGTCCTGCCGGAATAGGCTGTTCGATGGAATGGATATCGAGTTCGGCTAATTGATGGAGCTTGTCCAATACCCTGTTATATTCAAAGTTCCCGTTGGCATCCACGCGCAAAGTCGTTTCCTTTGAGGTGTAATGACTTCGAATGAAACGCAGCAGATCGAGCTCCCGCTCGAAACCGATCGCCCCGATTTTGAGTTTGATACAACGGAACCCTGTTGACAATAAGGATTCTATCTGTGCCATCATGGAGGCATGATCTCCCATCCAGACAAGCCCGTTAATGGTGATACCATCTTCTCCGCGACTGAACGGTGCATCCCATAACTGCCATGTCCGTTGTTGATAGTGCCGCATAGCCGTCTCCAATCCGAAAAGAATTGATGGGTAGTTACGCAATAATTCCGTGTCGACCTGCTGTTTTTCTTCCGTTATTTTACAGAGAGCGGTCAGCGTCTCAACGTAATCCGGAGTATAATCACAACTGAGGTCATGGAGCGGCGCACATTCACCTATCCCGAAATGAGATTTATCCTCTTCGTCCTGAAAAACGACATACCATACCTTGTGGTCGGTATAAACACCTCTCGATGTACCTGCCGGTCGTTTGAACAGGAGGTTGTACGGTCTGATCTTTATCCTGAACATAATCCTCTTCAATTTCATTAGGTGTTTTGAGCCGCCTTCGTTCCTCTCTTTGTTAATTGAGTCGCCTTCGCTCCTCGATTTTCAATTCTGCGCTCGGCATAACCAAAGCAAGCTTTGTTTCTTCTCTTGCTTAACGAAAATATTCGTTTTATAAAACGAGCCTGAACATCATTACACCCTGGAACATGCTTAAAAGGTCTTGTGTCTTGGTTCCTGTTCAGGGCAATTTGGGGAATTGTTTGAAGTTCGGTTTCCGTTTTTCCAGGAACGCCTGTTTTCCTTCCTGAGCCTCGTCGGTCAGGTAGTAGAGCATGGTGGCGTCTCCGGCTAACTCCTGTATGCCCGCCTGTCCGTCGAGTTCAGCATTCAGCCCTGCTTTGATCATGCGGAGCGCTAACGGGCTATGCTGCATCATCGTTTCTGCCCATTCCACCACTTCGTTTTCTAATTGACCGAACGGTACGACTTTGTTCACCAACCCCATTTCGAGCGCTTCCTGTGCGTTGTACTGGCGACAAAGAAACCATATCTCGCGGGCTTTCTTTTGTCCCACAATGCGGGCGAGGTAAGAGGATCCGAAGCCGGCATCAAAACTTCCCACGCGTGGGCCGGTCTGCCCGAAGATGGCATTCTCCGATGCAATAGACAGATCGCAAACTACATGGAGTACATGTCCTCCGCCGATGGCGTATCCGTTGACCATTGCGATTACCGGTTTGGGGATTGACCGGATCTGCTTTTGCACATCCAGCACGCTTAGACGTGGTATACCATCTTTGTCGATATATCCTCCTTTTCCCTTTACATTCTGGTCGCCTCCCGAACAAAAGGCTTTATCACCTGCCCCGGTGATTACCACCACGCTGATATCCGATTCTTCACGGCAGATGCGCAGGGCATCGCTCATTTCACCGGTGGTAGTGGGTGTAAAAGCATTGCGGTAGCGCGGACGGTTGATCGTGATCCGCGCGATCCCATTATAAAAATCGAAAAGAATATCTTCGTATTCCCTGATGGTTGTCCATTCTCTATTTGTCATAGTTCTATTAAAATTAGTCGTTTTGTCACTTTAGTATAAACTGCACAGGTTTGACTTCTAGTCATCTAACTTAAAACGTCTTTTTTGCTTATGATAATATAATCGTATTTGTTCTGCATTCTTTTCCATGGAAGTAAACACTTCCAATAGAACCGGTTTTTCGCTGTCAGTATCTGTAAAGAGTGGCAATTGCTGTTCCAATTCCCCGGCGTTGTGGGCAGAAAGATAGAGAAATCCCTGTTGTTCTGCCCAGGCCTTTGCTTCGGTTGTATGAGCGGCAGCAATATACTCATGCAATACTTCCGACTTGTTCAGTCCTGGAAGCATACCGAATATCTCTCCTCCGCCGTTATTATTCAGCAGGATGCGTAAATTGCGGGTGCTGTAATTATTCCAAAGTCCGTTCATATCGTAGAAGAAACTTAAATCGCCAATCAACAGAAAAGTGAGTTTACCCGACGACGAAGCATATCCGACCGCTGTGGAAAGTGAGCCTTCTATCCCGTTGGTTCCCCGATTACAAAACATTCTTACCGACGAGGGAATATCGAATAACTGTGCCAGACGCACACTATTGCTGTTTCCTAACTGTAAGGAAGAGTTTTTCGGCAACGCATGCATCAATGCACCGGCTGCATAAAGATCGGAGAAGGCCACGTCCGGTTCCGATACGGATGCACAGGCTCTTTCCCAAAGGTCCCGGAAACCTCTTGCCTCTTTGGAATTTTTTATTTCCCTAAAATCTTTTGTCTCATCGAACTCTCTTACCCTGCTAAATTCTTTTTCCTCCAAACAGGGCAGTCTCTCTGTCAGATAGAGCAGAAATGTTTCATTATCGCTCCTTACAATATCAGTAACCCGCTGAAATGTATCTGTGACCTCGCCGGAGGGAGAAATATGCCAATGTTCGCGGATACGGGCTGAGCGGATGAACTGTTTCAGCCGCTTGGAAACGATATGTCCACCTAATGTGATGACCAGATCAGGTGTTAACTCTTCTAATTCTTTTTCCGATGCCGCATAAAGTACCGTGTCAAAAACTGAAGTCTCTTTTACGGGGATATTGGATAACTGCTCCGCCAGCACTACAACGTCCCATTCCTTACGGAGTTTTTCCAATATTTCGGTTAAGCCATTGCCCGGCAGCAATTGTCCGACAATGACCATCCGTTTGGAATAACTGCCGAATCGTTCTCTATATCTATCTTCCTTATGGATCATGTATCCGGGTGCAGATTGCCGGATCACACGGACAAGAGGGAGGGTTGGTGTATTGAAGCCAAACAGAGGTTCACCTAAAGGGATATTTATATGTGAGGGACCTTTTACCTCGTTATCCAGGCTGAGTATAGCCTCATTGATCAACCGGTTGCAATACCATTCTTCCTCCTCATCTGCTATTTGGGGGAGTTGAACCGACCGGCGGGTGAGATCTCTGAACAGGCCGCTCTGCGGAATGGTTTGCCCGTCCATCTGCCCGATCCATGCGGCAGGGCGATCCGCAGTGATCACTAACAGGGGTAACTGCTGATAAAAGGCTTCAGCCACAGCCGGGCCGAGGTTCAGTGTTGCCGTTCCCGATGTACAGCAGACAGCTGCCGGTTTCCCGATAGCCTGTATGATGCCCAAGGTAAAAAAACCGGCGCTCCTTTCGTCTACAACACTGTAACAGGTGAAATCCCTGTCTGTCGCAAAAGAATGGGTAAGCGGTGAATTCCGTGAGCCGGGAGACAGCACGATATGGGTAATATCATGCGCTTTGAGCAGCGCTACCAATTGTAAAACATTTTTTTTTTCGGAATACATGCCTTTATTGAAGTATATTCAACATCACCTCCAACTTATGTTCGGTTTCTTCCCATTCGTCATCCAAAGATGAAGATACGAGTAAACCACTGCCGGCAAACAAAGTAAGCAAATTTTTCTCAATATGCATGCATCTGAGGTTTACATATATGTCGGTTTCTCCTTCTGTGTCGAGCATGCCGAGGAATCCGGAATAATAAAGACGATCTTGCTCTTCGTTATGCTGAATAAACCGGTAGGCTTCATCTTTCGGAAGTCCCGATACTGCCGGCGTGGGGTGGAGCGCTTTTAGTAATGTACCAGGCTTTGGCGTTTCCGGCAAGTTGAAACTGAAGTCTGTCCGCAGATGCGCCAGATTTCCGGCTTTTATTGTGTAAGGCCCGTTTATTTCCGGTGTGATATGAAAGGAGGAAAGTTGTTTTAGAAGATAGGACGTGACCAGATGCTGTTCTCTTAGATTCTTGTCATCCCACGTTACAGTGCCCGAATTGGGATAGCGGGTTCCGGCAAGGGCGACTGTATGCCATTCATCTCTTACCCCTCTTAGCAGTATTTCGGGTGTGCTTCCCAGCCATGTGCCGCTTTGAGGTGTATGGAAAAGGTAAACATACGAATGGGGATATTTCTCCACGGCATTGAAAAAAGAACGTCCCGGAGAAAATGTGTCTTTTCTATCGATGATCTTGCTTCTCGACAGTACCAGTTTTTTCAATTCCCCGTTTGCCAATGGTTTGTGGAATCGGTCGAAGAGGTAGCTGTACTCAACTTTATTCTTGCTTATATGCTTTTGGAGATATGCTTTTTCCTGCCCATCTTTCCGGATAGAGATATTTACTTCCGGAAAAGTGGTACGATCCGGCCGTATCACTATGAGGGGAGATGTTGCGTTTGTCCGGAAAGGAGCGATCACAAATCCCTGTTGCTCGTTCAGTTCCTCGATATCCCTGAGGATAGAGGGGGTACCGGACGTTTGCATCACAAACCGGGGTGCTGTTTCGTGCGGCAGCCTGAAAATCGCGAAATAGGCGTCCTGTTCGATCAGTACATCTAAAATACGGTAACTATGTTGTTCTGTCATCTCTTTTTTAATACACTGTTGACCACTCTGATGGAAGAGATTAGTTTGTCGGTCGAAGTGAAGACATCTACATTCCATACATGAGATGAACGCCCTTTGTGGATAATTGTTCCCACAGCACGTACCGTATCACCTTCGTGGGCCGAAGATATATGGTTACCGCTAACCTGCATCCCGGCAATAATCTCATCCGGTTCGCAAATTAGCATCGATCCCATTCCGGCCACTGTTTCGGCGAGCGCTAATGTGGCGCCGCCATGCAGTACTCCAAAGGGTTGCCGGGTACGTTCATCTACGGGCATTACCGCCTCAATCCGGCCTGACGAAGCATAGGTATATTGAATGCCCAGATTACCCATCAGTGTATTACGGTTGCCGGCATTCAATTTGTCCGGTGGAATATCTGCTGGACGGACTGCGGCAATGATAAATTTCTGGACTGCAATAGCGACTCCGTCATTATCATTACTTTCGGTGATATAATCGGCACATGCCTTGATCGAGTCCTGCGCATTTCCCATAGCAATACCTAAACCGGCGAGTTGGAGCATCGAGAAATCCCTCCGTCCATCACCGATTGCCATTACCTCTTCAGTACTAATCTTTAACTTTTCAATCAGGACACCCAATGTATTTCCCTTATCGACAAATTTGGGCACGACTTCAAGGAAGAATGATTCAGAGCGGTATACGTCCAGGACGCCGGCCAGGCGTTTCCTCCATTGATCTTTCAAAGCTACCAATGCTGTCTCGTTATCGCTGACCAGTACACATTTAGAGGGCGAAAAATCCACCGCTTCAGAAAGGTTTTCTACTGCTATGATCTCCATACCGTTGAGCGCCGCCTCATCCTGGATATGTTTGTTTTCCGGATCCGTAGTGATAAGTTGATTTTGGTGATAGGTGAAAATAGCGAAACCATTCTTCTGTGCCTTCTTCTCGAGATAGGGCAGCATTGCCGGATCTATCCGCTTTTCGAATAGCACCTCACCGCTCCCTGCATCCACAATTTGAGTCCCGTTGTAAGGAAGGATATAGCCACCCCATTTTTTCATTTCCAGTTTTTCAACCAGATGTCGTAGTCCGTATGGAGATCGCCCCGAAGCCAATACAATGCGGATCCCCGCATGTTGTATTTTCAACAGGGTGGTCAAAGTCTGTACGGATAATTCTTTTTTGCTGTTCACTAATGTGCCGTCCACATCAAGAACCAATAGTTTGTATTTCATATTTATTTAATTCAAAATTTAAGATTATGAAATTTTCACTTCTCAACTTCCGACTTCTTTTTTAATCATCATATCATTAAATTGTTAAATCATCACATCAATCAGAGCCATCCCTCTTTCCGATACCACTCAATCGTTTTCTCAACCCCCTCTTTCAATCTGTATGCCGGCTGAAAACCGATATCTTCTTTCAATGGAGCAATCTCACAAGCCCAGTTGCGTTGTTTCATAATCCTATACTTATCGCTGTTAAAGGTAGTAGCT
The DNA here is from genome assembly GCF_900095135.1 of Proteiniphilum saccharofermentans. Lineage (NCBI taxonomy): Bacteria > Pseudomonadati > Bacteroidota > Bacteroidia > Bacteroidales > Dysgonomonadaceae > Proteiniphilum > Proteiniphilum saccharofermentans. The sequence goes on along the minus strand of NZ_LT605205.1, from coordinate 3,175,887 downwards.
TTACCAAAAATAGCAGCGGTTTTTTCACTTATAAATGCTGCGGGCTTTACCAGAAAGAGTGGGATTTTTAACCTCAATACATTCTTTTTATGCAATACATCCCGTACAATGGCGTTGAATTCACTGTCGGTATACATATCTCCGTCGGAGACGAGATACTCTTTTCTCCGAATCCCTTTTTCAATCAGGGAGAAAACTATATTTACCAGATCTTCGATATAGATAAAAGAGAGGAGTTGTTTTTTATAACCTGCTCCCACGTCTAATCCATTTTTTACTGCTCTCATCAGGATAAGATAATCCCTGTCGCGGGGGCCGTAGACACCGGTAGGACGTAAAATCAGATAAGGAAATCCGTCGATACCCTTCAGCCAGTTTTCGGCTTTCAGTTTGCTCCTTCCGTAAGCTGTATTAGGGGTGGGAGTCTTATCGGCACACATGGGAGTATACCCAACTTCATCCCCGGGGCCCATAGCCCCGAGGGAGCTCATAAATACAAAAGAATCGGGAACATTATCCGTCTCTATCAGTGCCTCTACGAAATTTTTGGTATATTCCCAATTTACTGTATCGAAATCCGATTTGCGGCGTGCCTTTGTCAGTCCCGCAATATGTATGATGTCATCGAAATGTCCATACTCATTTGTAAAATTCCGGAGTTGTTCCTTCAACTTCGTTTTATCGCCATAGTGCAGGTCGATAAAACGAATGCGTTCGTCCTGCAGGTACTGCCGGCTACTGCTCGTCCGTATTCCGGCCCAGGTTTCATATCCCAGTTCCAGTGCCTTGTCAACAACGGTACTTCCTATAAATCCGCTGGCACCGGTGATGAGGATCCTTCTTTTTCGCATACTATCTCCCTTATCTTTTATACAAAAATAGCGATTACTTCAGGATTTGAAAATGAAGAAACGATTTAATTTTGTTTTATTGCATGTAATATTTATGAGATAAATTCACATGCACAAGGATATGATTAGAGTATCTTGTGTCTTATGTCTTGATTCTTGGCTCTTGGATCTGTTTTCTATGAAATATTTTATTACTTTGTATTTAACTAAAATGCGATTGAATTGTTTAAGTAGAAACTGACGTAAATAAATTATGAGTAAAAAAACAACACCTATACCTTCCGTAAATAAACCCAAAAAAAAGGAGTTGATCCCTTTAGTAACCAATTTTCTTTCCCGGAATAATGATAAGCAATTCAATTATAAGCAGATAGCAGCTGCGCTGGATATTCGTGGAGAAGAGGGACGACGTGTACTGATCAGTGTGCTCGACAAGCTGCGCGATGAAGATGTGCTTTTAGAGACATCCCGCGGCAGATACCGTATCAACAACAGGGGATTGATGCTGGAAGGCCGTTTTGAACGACGGAGCAATGGCAAAAACTTTTTTGTGCCTGACGATGACGGAAATATTATTTATATACCCGAACGGAACAGTAAGCATGCCATGAACGGAGACAGGGTTCGTGTCCAACTGTTGGCAAAGCGGAAACGGGCTGATACCGAAGGAACGGTTGTAGATATACTGGAACGTGCCCAAAGCCGTTTCGTGGGAATACTGGAGGTGCAGAAACACTTTGCCTTCCTGGTGATGGATAGTAAGTTCCTTTCGAATGATATCTTTATTCCGAAAGAAGAACTCAATGGTGCCCAAAATGGAGACAAAGTGTTGGTGGAAATTACCGAATGGCCTGCAAAAGCCAATAATCCCGTAGGAAAAGTGATTGATGTGCTGGGCAAGCCGGGACACAATGATACCGAGATGCATGCCATTCTTGCCCAATATGATCTGCCTTACAGCTATCCGGAGAAAGTGGAGAAATTTGCCGACCTGATCCCTGAGGGAGTCGATAAAGAAGAGATTGCCAAACGGGAAGACTTCCGTGATGTATTCACTATTACCATCGACCCGAAAGATGCCAAAGATTTCGACGATGCCCTTTCCCTGCGTCAACTCTCATCCAATCAATGGGAGGTGGGAGTACATATTGCCGATGTGACCCACTATGTGAAACCGGGAGACCTGATCGACCGGGAGGCGGAAAACAGGGCGACCTCCATTTACCTTGTCGACAGGACCATCCCCATGCTGCCAGAACGGTTGAGCAACGGGATATGTTCGTTACGCCCTTATGAAGAGAAACTCTGTTTCTCGGTGATCTTTACGCTGAATGATAAAGCAGAGATAAAAAAATCGCGTATTGTAAGAACCGTGATAAAGTCGGACAGCCGGCTGACCTACGAAGATGCACAGGCGGTGATCGAAACCGGAAAGGGCGACTTTTCCTCTGAGATACTGCAATTGCACCATCTTGCCAGGCAATTGCGAGAGAGGCGGTTTGCCAATGGTGCCATTAATTTTGAACGGTATGAGGTGAAATTCAATCTCGATGAGAAAGGAAAGCCGTTGGGAGTCTATTTCAAGGAGTCAAAGGAAGCCAACCATCTGATCGAAGAGTTTATGTTGCTGGCTAATAAAAACGTGGCCGAATCTATCGGCATAGTACCCAAAGGGAAGAAACCCAAAACTTTTGTCTATCGCATACACGATGTCCCTGATCCGGAAAAACTGGATACATTCAATACATTCATCCTGCGATTCGGGCACAAGATAAAACCCGACGGCTCGAAAGTGGAAGTGGCGAAGAGTATCAACTCCCTGTTGGATAAGGTGCAGGGACGCCCAGAGGAGAACCTGATTGAGACTATCGCAATCCGTACTATGTCCAAAGCGGTCTATTCCACCAGGAATGTAGGACATTACGGTCTGGCGTTCGATTATTATACCCATTTTACTTCTCCCATCCGGAGGTATCCTGATATGCTGGTGCACCGTCTGCTGGAACGCTATCTGGAGGGAGGGCAAAGTGTAGACCAGGGATCCCTGGAAGAGGAATGCAAGCACTGTTCCCAAATGGAGCAGGTAGCTGCTAACGCCGAACGGGATTCTATCAAATACAAGCAGGTGGAATTCATGGCCGATAAGATCGGTAAAGTCTATGATGGCGTAGTCTCCGGTGTGACGGAATGGGGGATTTATGTGGAGATCAATGAGAATAAGTGTGAAGGTATGATCCCTATCCGCGAGTTGGATGATGATTTCTACGAACTGGATGAAAAGAATTTCCGGTTAGTCGGCCGGCGTACCAGAAGAGAGTATCGTCTTGGCCAGCCTGTTTCCATTCAGGTGGCAAGAGCCAATCTCGACAGGAAACAACTTGATTTTACGCTTGCCTAAAATTTAACTCCCTTACAAAGTATTGGCATAAGGTGTGTGAACTCGGTTTAACTACGGAGGTTTTTGTAATTATGCGGGGAGAATAATGGAAACGCCGTTTTATGACATTTTCCGAAGAGATCAAACAATATGCGTTATCGCTTGGCTTCGATGCCTGTGGTATCTGCCGCGCTACCGATAGCGGGGAGGAGGAACGGTATATGCAGTGGCTGGCTGAGAACGGCAATGCGGGTATGGAGTACATGTCCCGTAATATCGACAAAAGGCTTGATCCCAGATTGTTGGTGGACGGTGCCAAATCCATCATTTCGGTAGCATTGAACTACTATCCGCACGAGAGATTAGCCGAAGAGGTACCGCAGTTTGCCTATTACGCTTATGGCAAAGACTATCATGATGTGGTACGCGAGAAATTGAGCCGTTTGTTCGAATTTATAAAATCCCGGTATCCGGAGGTTACAGGGCGCTATTTCTCTGATTCGGCTCCGGTACTGGAACGTTTCTGGGCGGCACAGGCAGGATTGGGATTCGTTGGGAAAAATACATTGCTGATCATTCCCCGCAAAGGTTCTTATTTTTTCCTGGGCGAACTCATCGTGGATATGGAGTTGGATTATGACTCTCCAATTTCCATAAACTGTGGAAAATGCCGCCGCTGTCTCGATGCTTGTCCTACAGGTGCCATAGAGAGACCTCATTATCTCAATGCGAATAAGTGTATCTCCTATCAAACCATTGAGAATAAGGGGGAGATATCTTCCGGCATAGCTCCTTTGTTGAGCAATAATGTGTACGGTTGTGATATTTGCCAGAAAGTGTGTCCCTGGAATCGTTACTCCAGGCCGCATAGTACTCCCGAATTCATGCCGTTGGATGAATTTTTGTCACTCGACCTGAAAAAACTGATCGAAATGGATGAAGAGGATTATCGGCGGATATTTCGTAAATCGGCCGTGAAAAGGGCCAAATTCTCCGGATTAAAACGGAATGTGGCTGCAATTTCCAAAACTCCCGATAAATAGTTATTTTTGCATCAACAATGATGGAAGAGAGTTTCGATATACATAGTAACCGCAATTTCAGGGAGACCGAGCGTGAGTTTGAGAATAGTTTGCGTCCATTGACCTTTGGAGATTTCAAGGGGCAGGGGAAGATCGTGGAAAACCTGAAAATATTTGTCAGCGCGGCCCGTTTGCGTGGCGAGTCGCTTGATCATGTGTTGTTGCACGGCCCTCCCGGCTTAGGCAAGACAACCCTTTCGAATATCATCGCCAATGAATTGGGTGTGGGATTCAGGGTGACGTCGGGGCCGGTGCTCGATAAGCCGGGTGATCTGGCCGGAGTGCTTACCTCACTGGAACAGAATGATGTGCTCTTTATAGACGAAATTCATCGGCTTTCTCCCGTAGTGGAGGAGTATCTTTACAGTGCCATGGAAGATTACCGGATTGATATCCTGATTGATAAAGGCCCCAGTGCGCGTTCTATCCAAATTGACCTGAATCCTTTTACACTTGTGGGAGCTACTACCCGCAGCGGTTTGCTGACCAGCCCGTTAAGAGCACGTTTCGGTATCAATATGCACCTTGAGTATTACGATCTGGAAACCCTTACCGGGATCGTCCTGCGATCGGCCGACCTGTTGCAGGTTAGCTGTGATGGCCAGGCAGCGTTAGAGATCGCTTCCCGGAGCAGGGGGACACCCCGTGTGGCTAATGCGCTATTACGGCGGGTACGTGATTTTGCCCAGATAAAAGGGAACGGAAAAATAGACAGGCAGATATCGTCTTATGCACTGGAAGCACTCAATATCGATAAATACGGTCTGGACGAAGTAGACAATAAAATCTTACTGACTATCATTGATAAGTTCAAAGGAGGGCCGGTAGGGATTACTACCATTGCTACGGCTGTGGGGGATGATGCCGGCACCATCGAAGAGGTGTATGAGCCCTTCCTGATCAAAGAAGGATTTATCAAGCGTACCCCGCGAGGCAGGGAAGCGACCGATCTGGCATACCGCCACCTGGGACGAAAAAAAGGAGAAGGGCAGGGACTTTTATTTTGATGTCCCGATCGCAACGAGGTAAATATCCCGTAAGGCAGGGTAAGATTAATAGCCGATGCGCCGGTAAATAGAATGGTGTGTGCTAGAAATTACTGAAAATCATATCCAGCTTCAGATTTCCTTTACGTTTATCCAATCTGGCTGCTGCCGGCCACATACGGTGTTGTATTGCGGTTAGAACCGGTGTTGAAGAACCGTAGTAACTGGTTTGTTGTGAGACATAGGTTGCGTCTACCGGAATAAGATAATAGACCAGTTCGAATTCGTCTGAATTTCCCCCCCTCTTCTCATTATAGTGGTTGATCATTGTGGAAATATTCCCGAAACTATAAGAGTAGGTAGAAGCGTCGAACTCGGAAATGAAGCTGGTTATTTTGTCTTCGAGCTTTCTGTTTTCAAAGAATCCGGCCAGCGAATCTTTATTTACCAATAGCAGATAGGTCGGAGGACTCAATTTCACCATAGTGTCTTCGTCCGGCTCAGGCATGGCATATACAGTAAAGTTTGCCAGATTCAGGGCCTGTGATTGCAACTTCTCATCCATTTCCGACAGAGGAAAGGTAATCTCTGTCATTACCCCGGCAGGGCTTTTGATATACGCATAGTCAGGATTTTCCTCCAGCAACTGGTCGTTTTTGTTTTGAATATGGTTGATCTGGGTGACCTCCGGAGTAATATTCAGGCGCATGGCGCTTGTACGGATAGTATCCCCCTTGCCATCATATGTACCGCCTTTGTCCAGGTACTGATAATGTACCAGAAGTGAAGTGAGGCTTACATTGAGGATGGTGCTCTTACCGAAATTGGTAGTAAAATACAATCCCGGGAAAAATTTTCTAAATTCATCCACATTCACCAGTTGCCCGTGTCCCTCTTTTTTATATTCGGCAAGAAATTTTTCACCCAAAGCGTTCGGGAGCATCACATTGATCTCATATACCTTGATAGAACTTCCTGAACTGGTGGTTTCAGTCCTGTAGGTTGAATTCTTTCCGGTAAATGTTTGTGTGCCCAGAGGCGCCGACATATCGGCATACTCCGTGGGGTCGACATGGGAATAATTGTTTATCCCCTTTAGCGATTTGGTAACTTCATATACAGACAACCCCATCGGCGACAATGAATCTCCCATCATCGTGGTGTAAGCGAGCTGCACTCTCACCGAGTCAATGGAAGCGCCGTCATGGAATTGTGCACCTTCGGGAAAATAGAACTCTCCGATATATTCGGACTTAATAGTACCGAAAACAGGATCAGTATATTCGCCCAATACAGGGTATTGTGTTTTGGAAAATATAGAATCTATCTGAACGGTGCGTGCCTGTAACTCCAGTGTATCGACACCTACCGCGAGACGGTCTGGTCCGGGTTGTATGGTAAATCCTATCGGATCAAGATTGTCGTTACATGAAACGGCGGACAGGGCGATAACGGCAATAACAAGTACTCGGCACAGGAATTTGAATTTCATTCGTTCAATCAAGTTTGTTTTCAATGACGCAAATATCTGAAAAAAATGTGGCAAATAAAAACCGTCGAAACGCTTTCTTTTTATTTTTAAAGATATTTGTATATAGATGCGGTAAAAAAATAAATTCATTAGGGATTTTAACCGGATCAGCTGTCAATTTCCTCGTAGAATGCGTCGATCTCTTCCACTCTTTTGTCAAAATCGGAATGGTAAGGCAGGAACTTCACCCCCTTTTCCTGGATGTATTGGATGATTTCGGGATTTGCCTTTTCACTGCCCTGAACAACACCATCAGAGAAATCAATAGCCAGTTTCATCAGATTTGTATAATCGATCATGCCCCGTTCTTTTACTTTCTCGATCTCCGGATCTCCAATTCCGTCAAAACGGAGTTTTTCTGCAAATCCATTCTGGAAAGATTTGTTGAAAGATTCGTCGTAAAGGGAGTAAATCACTTTTGCACCCTTGAAGCAAGGATCATCGGCATATCCTTTCTTGATATAAAGAGGAGCCAATGCGCTGAACCATCCGTGACAGTGGATAATATCGGGAACCCAACGCAACTTCTTGATGGTTTCCATTACCCCGCGGATAAAAAAAATGCTCCGTTCGTCGTTGTCGTCATATTCCAGTCCTTCCGCATTGACGAGTGTTTCGCGATTCTGGAAATAATCATCGTTATCAATGAAATAAACCTGCATCCGGGCCGACTGGATGGAGGCTACCTTTATAATGAGGGAATGGTCGGTGTCATCAATGATGAGATTCATTCCAGAGAGGCGGATCACCTCATGAAGTTGATTACGGCGTTCGTTGATGTTCCCGTACTTAGGCATAAAAGCGCGTATCTCTTTACCCTTCTCCTGTATGGCCTGGGGCAGATAACGTGAAGTATTTGAAATATTAGTCTCTTCGAGATAAGGATAAATTTCCTGTGAAACGTACAAAACTTTTTTCTGGGACATGTAGCTAATTATCTAAATTTGAGTACAAAGATAATAAAAAAAATCCACATAAATACAAAATAAAAATGCATCTATTTTGTAATCAGCTTATATAGAGCTGTGTAACATCTTTTTGCTTTCTGTTATATGGAGAATTGGCACGGTTTTTTTCTGTATGTGGCAAATATTTTGTTGCTTTGCACTGTAAAATCAGATCAATGAGAGTTATTCATACTATAGCAGGGCTGAAGGAACTGCTTCAACAGCACCGGCAGGAGGGCAAAACCATTGGTTTTGTGCCTACCATGGGTGCGCTTCACAAGGGACATATCACCTTGGTGGAACGTTGTGTGGCGGAAAATGATATCTGCGTGGTAAGTATTTTTGTCAATCCCACGCAATTCAATAACCAGGAAGACCTGAGGCTTTATCCCCGTACTCCTGAAGAAGATTATGAACTGCTGAGAAGTACCGGAGCTGATGTTGTGTTTGCCCCTTCGGTGGAAGAGATATATCCCGGGCCGGATATCCGGATCTTTGATTTTGGCCTGCTCGACAAAGTGATGGAGGGTGCCTTCCGTCCCGGTCACTTCAATGGTGTGGCCCAGGTAGTAAGTAAACTTTTTGCTTTTGTGGAGCCTCATAAAGCCTACTTCGGTGAAAAGGACTTCCAGCAATTAGCTATTGTCAGGGAGATGGTTAAGCAGCAGGAGCTACCCGTGGAGATCGTGGGAGTCCCTACTGTCAGGGAACAGAACGGTTTGGCTATGAGTAGCCGTAATCAGCGGCTGTCGGTAGAACAGAGGGAGCATGCTTCGGAAATACACCGTATCATGCGGGAGAGTACCCTGTTAACCGAAGAACAATCGCCGGATCAGATCATTCACTTCGTAACCGGGTCAATAAACAATGTACCTGACTTACGTGTTGAATACTTCGGGATTGTTGATGGGGATTCATTACAACCGGTCTCTACCTGGCAGGATTCCGGAAATATTGTGGGAGCAATTGCCGTCTATTGCGGTGATGTGCGCCTGATTGATAATATAAGATACAGATAACATATATGTGGTTAGAAATATTGAAATCCAAAATACATAGGGCAACGGTAACCGATGCCAATTTGAATTATGAGGGAAGCATTACGATCGACGAAGATCTGATCGATGCGGCCAACATGATCGTACATGAAAAAGTGGCGGTAGTGAATAATAATAACGGCGAACGTTTTGAGACTTATGTGATCCGTGGTGAACGCGGATCAGGAATTATTTGCCTGAACGGAGCAGCTGCACGGAAAGTACAGAAAGGTGATGTGATCATCATCATGAGCTACGCGTTGCTGTCGCCCGAAGAGGCAAAAACGTTCCAGCCTGCTGTCATCAATCTTGACGGTAACAACCGGATAAAAAAATAATCCTGTCGATAATCATACAGATCCGCCGATTGCCAGAGCAATCGGCGGCTTTTTAGTTTAAAATAGGTGTATTCCAATAAGCACATCATCAAAATCAGTACGCCCATCCTGTTGAGTTTGCTTGCGCAAAACATCATTCAGGTGATTGACACCGCTTTTCTCGGTCGTGTAGGAGAAGTGGAACTGGGTGCATCAGCTTTGGCCGGTATTATTTACATCGCTATATACACGCTGGGTTTTGGGTTCAGTATGGGGAGCCAGATCCTTATCGGGCGGAGAAATGGTGAGAAGAATTACAACAAGATAGGAGATATTGTTATTCAGGGAGCTATTTTCCTGCTTATCCCGGCTATATTGCTGATACCTCTGCTGCGCTACGGAGCTGTTCACTGGATACCGGCAATGTTTGAGTCGGCCGATGTTGCCGGGGCCGTAACGGAATATCTTGAATGGCGCGTTTTCGGTATTATTTTCGCCTTTGTCAATCTTATGTTCCGGGCGTTCTATATCGGCACCGCACGTACCAAAGTGCTTACTGTCAATGCTGTGGTGATGGCCGGGACGAATGTGATATTTGACTATGGTCTGATTTTCGGTAATCTGGGAATGCCCGAACTGGGAATTGCCGGGGCAGCTATCGCATCGGTAATTGCAGAATTTGCTTCTACCGTTTTTCTGCTTGTTTATACACGCAAAACGGTTGATCCCGATAAATACGGTTTCAGGAAAATCAGGTTTCAATGGTCTGTAATTAAAAAAGTACTGGATATTTCTGTCTTCATGATGGTGCAGTATCTTTTTTCCATTGTTACCTGGATGCTTTTCTTTGTGTTTATTGAGAATTATATGGGAGAAAGACCTCTGGCGGTAACCAATATCGTGCGGAGTTTTTATACTATTCTTACGATCCCTTCGCAAGCATTGGGGGCCGTGGCGAGTACGCTGGTGAGCAATACCATCGGAGCGGACAAAAGAGATGAGGTGATCAATCTGATAAAACGAATAGCTTTTATAAGTCTGGGAGTAATGGTCTGCGTGATAGGTATTGTCTCTGCCTTTCCGAGGACGATGATCCGTATCTATACGGATGATCCCTCCCTTATCAATGATACCGTTTTGCCGTTTTATGTGCTTATCTCATCATTACCTATCTATAGTATGGGATCAGTACTGTTTAATTCCGTATCGGGTACAGGGAATACCCGTACCGCCCTTAAATTTGAGATTATCACATTGTTTTTTTATCTTTCATATATGTGGTTTGTCATTATTCACATGCGTTTTTCCGTAGCTGTGGCATGGACAACGGAACATGTGTATTGGTTCTTCTTGCTTACGCTTTCGTTTATTTACCTGCGTAGCGGTAAATGGAAGGAAAGGAAGATTTAAATTTCTGAATTTATACTATCTTTACTGACGGAAAAGGAAATAACAGAGTGGTAAAGAGATTTAGGATTTCACAATTTCAACATTTCATAATTCAACAATTTCTTAACTTCTAAATATCCGACTCCTAATTTCTTGGTTCTCAGTTCTTAGTTCTAAATTGTATAACAATGGAATCAGTCAAACTGCAGATTGAGTCGCTTCGCAGCCAACTGCATGAACATAATTATAACTATTACGTATTGTCGCAACCAACGATTTCTGATTTTGAATTCGACCGGTTGATGCGACAACTGATGGAATTGGAAGCAGCATACCCTGAGTATTATGACCCTAACTCGCCATCGGTACGGGTGGGAAGCGATATTAACAATAATTTCACACAAGTGGTTCATCGTTTCCCCATGCTTTCGCTTCAGAACACCTACTCTGAGGGGGAAGTGACTGATTTTTACAATCGTGTCAAGAGGACACTGAACGAAGAGTTCGAGATAGTGTGTGAGCTCAAGTTCGACGGGACTTCTATCTCTTTGGTCTATGAGAACGGGCGGCTGACACGGGCGGTGACCCGTGGTGACGGACGGAAAGGAGATGATGTGACCGCCAATGCGCGGACCATCCGCAATATACCGTTGGTGTTGAAAGGTGATGATGTCCCCCCTTATATTGAGGTGCGGGGGGAGATATTGATGCCGTGGAGTTCTTTTGATGCACTGAACAAAGAGCGGGCTGAACAGGAAGAACCCCTGTTTGCCAATCCGCGCAATGCCGCTTCGGGTACCCTGAAAATGCAGGATTCCCGGGTGGTGGCTTCCCGTAAGCTGGAATCCTATATCTATTCAATGTTGGGTGATTCCCTCCCGTCCCGCAGCCATTTTGAGAATATGACCCTGGCTCGCGGATGGGGGTTGAACGTGTCAGACACCATGAGGAAATGCGGGACCCTGGAGGAGATCTTTGCTTATCTGAAAGAGTGGGATGTTGCTCGAAAGACGCTTCCGGTGATTACCGACGGAGTTGTGCTGAAGGTGGATTCCTTGACACAGCAACGCAATTTAGGGGCTACCTCCAAATTTCCCCGATGGTCTATCGCTTTTAAATTCAGCGCCGAACAGGCGGTTACACGCCTGGAATCGGTTTCCTACCAGGTGGGACGGACAGGTGCCGTTACTCCCGTTGCCAATCTGGAGCCGGTGTTGTTGTCTGGTACCACCGTGAAAAGGGCTTCTCTTTACAATGAAGATGCGATTCTTGCACTTGACCTGCATATCGGTGACAGGGTCTATGTGGAGAAGGGGGGGGAGATCATTCCCAAGATTACCGGTGTAGATAAGGAAGCCCGTTTCTTGTTGGGTGACAGGGTCACTTTCACCCGCAAATGCCCTGATTGCGGAACCCCTTTGGTGCGCAATGAGGACGAGGCCGCCTATTACTGTCCCAACAGCGAGGGATGTCCCACGCAGATAAAAGGGCGTATCGAACACTTTGTCACCCGTAAAGCCATGGATATCACCATAGGTCCGGAGACTATCAATCTGCTCTATGAGAAAGGGCTGATCAGTGACGCTGCCGATCTTTACCGGTTGCGGTTCGAAGACCTTGTCTATTTGGAGCGTTGGGGACAAACAAGCGCCAATAATCTGCTGGAAAGTATAGAAAGATCGAAATCAGTATCCTATGAGCGGGTTCTGTATGCCCTGGGCATCCGCTTCGTGGGCGAGACCGTAGCGCGGAAACTGGCACAGGCATTTCCGGATATCGATCAGTTGGCCCAGGCGACTGTGGAGCAACTGGTCGCTGTGGATGAAATCGGCGAGCGGATCGCGCGAAGTGTGACCGCTTACTTTGCCAACACCCTCTGTGTGGATTTCGTACGGAGGTTGCGGCAGTACGGTTTACAGTTTGCGTTGAGCCAAGAGATGCTGGCTGCAAAGACCGATAAATTGAAAGGATTATCTATCGTCATCAGTGGTACATTCGAACTCCATTCGCGGGATGAGTACAAGGCTATGATCCTGCAAAACGGGGGAAAGAACAGCGGGTCAGTTTCGAAAAATACCGACTACATTCTTGCCGGAGAGAATATGGGGCCGGCCAAATTAGAAAAAGCGGGAAAATTAGGTGTGAAAATTATTGACGAAAAGGCTTTTCTGGAGATGTTGCAATAAACCCGGCGGTTCACCCTGTCCCATGATCTTGCTTTGCCCTACTCGTTGTTATAGGCTTTAACCAGCCGGTCGGTTCTTTCGTGCCTTTTCCTGTTGCGGGCACGGATTGGATCGAAATCCCGGCCGGAGGGTTTCACTATTTGGCCGCCGGTGGGGATTATTTGCATATTCTTTCCCACAAACTCATACCGAACCGATCCTGCCGGTCGTTGATTGATGGGAGGAGCATTGGTGACTGTCGTATTTATGTGTGTTTTGTATTTTTCCGGTGGATTGAGTAACTGTATCTTGTCTCCTCTTGTGGGAAGCCTGGTGGTTGGAGACACTTTGAGGATTTCTTTGTCTTGCTCTGGCAATATCTGGGGAGAATGTTGATATTGTTGCTCTCCGGATTGTTTTTCGGGCGTAATGAGTGACTGACGAAGCCTTTTTTTCATTTCATCATTCAAGTCCTGTGCATCTAATTCCGTCACGATTAATCCGAATAGTATACACAAAGGTATCAAACAGGAGGCATTTTTCATCTGTTCATTGTTATTACCGGAAAGCGGGCGTTTACTCCTATAGATGCCTGCATTCCGGGAATGCTGCATGATTTTCCGTTAAAGAAATTTATCGGAATGTTAAAACGACGAAAAATGCTAATCTTTCATATCGAAACTATACGAACCGATATGATGTCCATCGGCAAAGATATCGGCTTTGTAAGTGCCGGGCATGAGAAATTCTTCAATATCCCAGTACATGGTGACCGGCATTTCCTCGCCGCCGTATTCTACGATGCGTTTCATCGAATAAAGAATATTTCCGTTCTCATAAGGGAAGGTGTTGGACGGGCTTTTTGAGAGGACCGATCCGTCGGGTGTCATCATGCGGACGTATACGGTGCGCTCTCCAGGCTCCGCGGTGATATTGCGGGCAATGGTGAAGGAAACTACAAACTGCGTGCTCCGGCTCAGGCGCGACTGGTCCCTGCCCCTGTCATTTACCGCCTTGGCGCTGATGTTCGTGGCTACCAATTGCGCTGCCAACGATACTCTTTCCGAGAGTTGTTCCCGCTCCTGGGATACCTGCCTGAGGGTTTGAGTGGTTTTCTGATATTGATCGGTAATCTGCCGGTTTTCCGCTCGCAGTTGCTCATTGAGCCTGTTGAGCGAATCAATCTGCTGCACATAGGAACGAAGAATTTTGCGCAATGTGGCCAGCTCATCCTTCAGCCGTTTGATTTCAGCCTGATCGCTCGCTTTGGTCATTCGAAGCTCTTCCTGTAGACGAAGCACCTTTGCCTGTTCATTCTCCAGTTTATATAACAGCGAGTCGTTCTGGACACTGAACTTAAACCCTTCGTATTGCAATGAAATGGCTTCATATTCATCCTCCAATTCCTGTTTATCGATAGTGAACTGTTGCTGCATCTCACTCATCTGTGTATTCCTGGTGATGAGAAATCCGATGAGAATAGCCATCACAATGACGAGGACACCTATTACGGCAATCAGCTGTGGCGTGCGTTCTTTTAAGTTTATCTTCATCTAAGTGCTTATTTTCCAATCGACCGCAAAAATAACCCTTTTCAAGCTAAAGCCCAATGATTCACCGGCCTTTTTCGTAAATTTAAGAATTAATCGTCTCTTTACCCTAGAACTGTGGATGGCATTCAGAGCCGTTGCTCTCGTTTTTATTCTCCCGATGAGAAAAGTCTACCCGTCGTTAAAAAATGGAAGAGCTGGTTCTGGAGGTCAACTCTTCCAGGAACAACATCCCCTTGAACGAATTTCCTTTTTTGTTGAGTCGTGGACTCCATACGGCAATGGTGTACTTTTCCGGATGGACTGCCACTATACCCCCGCCCACACCACTTTTTCCGGGTAACCCCACTTTAAAGGTGAACTCTCCGGCTTCATCGTAAAAGCCGCAGGTCTGCATGAGCGCATTGACTCTTTTGGTGCGACTCGCAGTGAGTATTTGTTCGCCGGAAAATGGAACAATCCCGTTGTTGGCAAGAAAGAGAAAAGATCGGCAAAGCTCTTTGCAACTCATCTCAATAGAGCAGATATGGAAATAAATATCCATCACCCTGTCGATATCATTTTTGATGTTGGCGAATGATTTCATCAGGTTAACCAGGGCATAGTTTCTGTAACCGGTTTTTTTCTCCGATAGTGCCACTTTGGAATTATAGTCGATACTGTCAGTTCCCGTTATTCTGTGGATGAACGACAGGATATTTTCTTTTGGAGAAGCCAGTTCACTCGCAAGAATATCACAGATCACAATGGCACCGGCGTTGATAAACGGGTTACGCGGTATGCCCCTGTCGTACTCCAACTGAACCAGAGAGTTGAACGGAGTCCCCGCCGGCTCTAGCCCGGTGCGTTCCCAGATACTGCTCTTTATACGTGAATAAGCAAGAACAAAGGTGAATACTTTGGCTATACTTTGAATGGAAAAGCGCTTTTCTGCATCCCCGAAAGCAAATTCTTCACCTCCGACAGTTGTGAGATGCACGCCGAACTGATCGGGATTTACATGTGCTAACTCAGGGATGTAATCGCCTACCTGTCCGGGGTCTTCTACCGACTGCAACTCACTGTGAATTTCCTGAAAGAGTGTTTCGTAATGCATTTTATTGTGAAGATTAGAAATAAGAATTTAGAAAAAAGAACTTAGAATTAGAAGCGCTGATCTATAAGAACTAAGCATCAGGCTTACGTTTCAAAGATAGGGAAAAGCTGGAATTAATTACCTTTTTATGGCATTTTTTCTTAACTTTATCGACTCAAACGGGAAATTAATGTGGAAAGGTGGAAAAGGTGAATTTGATAATTCTCCACTTCTCCATTTCAGACTTCTTAGTTCTAAATAAAATCATATGAAGAAATTGGTGTTATATCTGCTCCTGTGTTGCTCATTTATCTTTACTGCTTCTGCCGATGAGGGGATGTGGATGCTCCATCTGTTGAAACAACAAAAGTTAGCCGAGATGCAGAAACTTGGGCTGGAACTGGAGGACTACGATATTTATGATCCTGACGGTATTTCATTGAAGGATGCAGTCGTCTTTTTCGGAAGAGGATGTACAGGAGAAGTAATCTCGTCAGAGGGATTGGTACTCACCAATCATCACTGTGGGTATGGGCAGATACAGAATCATAGTTCTTTAGAAAATAATTATCTGGATGACGGTTTCTGGGCAATGACCAGAACCGAAGAACTTCCCAACCCCGGGTTGACTGTTGCCTTTATCGACCGTATGGAAGATGTGACCGATTATGTGAAACAGTGCCTTGAAAGGGATAAAAAGCAAGATACCGATGGTGTTTTCTTTCTTTCGCCCTCTTATCTTAACCGGATTGCACGGGAGAAAGCAGGAGAGGAACTCCTGGCCGTCCCCGGTACCGAAGTGGAGATAAAGCCTTTCTTTAACGGTAATCAATACTATATGTTTACCAAAAAGATCTATTCTGATATTCGCCTTGTTGGTGCTCCGCCGAGTTCCATCGGCAAGTTTGGTGCCGATACCGATAACTGGATGTGGCCACGCCATACGGGCGATTTTGCGTTGTTCCGTATCTATGCTGACAAAGAGGGAAATCCGGCCGATTACTCGCCGGAGAATGTACCGCTAAAACCCAAACGATGGTTGAAAATATCTGCCGGAGGGGTTGAAGAGAGCGACTTTGCGATGATTATGGGATTTCCCGGTACAACCCATAAGTACTATACCTCATGGGAAGTAGCCGAACGAAGAGATATCGATAACAGGGTACGTATCGATATGCGGGAAGTGCGCCAGAAGGCTATGTTGGAGGAGATGCTGAACGATCCGGCTGTAAAGATCCAGTATGCAGCTAAATATTCCGGCTCCACCAATGCCTATAAAAATGCCATTGGTACCAACTGGGCTATTGATATGCGCGATTTCGAACAGTTGAAGCTGGAACAGCAGAATCGTTTGTCGGAATGGGCAAAAAATAATCGAAAACCTGAATATATTGAGGCGCTGAAAGAAATTGAACGAATAGTTGATGAAAGAGCCGATCTACGTTACAGAAGCTGGATGCTCAATGAAGGAATCATACGGGCTGTGGAATTTGCCAATGTGCCTCAAAGGGGATGGAATATGCTGACACAAGCGGTGGACAGTGCTGCGGCCGAAGGTGCGGATTCCAACGTTCCGGATGGTATAGAGGACGCAGTCCTGCAACTGGAGCAGGATTATAACTTATTTGCCGATAAAGATTACAATATTGATGTAGATAAAAGGGTTTCTGTGGCCATGCTCACCGAATATACCCGGTTGATTGGCATTGAAAAACAACCTGCTTTCTTCAATATTCTTTATACCCGGTTCAATGGGGATGTGGAGGCATTTATTGATTATATTTTTGATCGGTCTCTATTTGGAAACAGGGAGAATTGGGACTTGTTTTATTCCGATCCCCGGGCGTTCATCTCCGATAAGGCTAAGATGGAGCAACTGAGGAATGATCCTATGTTCCTGTTTGCCCGTTCGGTGACCGAAGAAGCACTTTCGCTCGGCACTCAACTAAGTAAATACGATGTACCGTTCTCCCTGGCGCGCCGTACCTATATGGAAGGGATTCTTGCCATGGACGGACCCTATACCCATTTTCCCGATGCTAATCTTACATTGAGGCTTACTTACGGGCAGGTGAAAGGCTACCAGCCCCGTGATGCGGTCACTTATGCCCATCAGACCACTCTGAAAGGTGTGATGGAAAAAGAGGATCCTGATAACTGGGAGTTTGTTGTGGCGGAAAAACTGAAAACTCTTTACCTGGAAAAGGATTTCGGTAGCTATGCCCTGGCCGACGGTAATATGCCGGTCAATTTCGTGGCTACTACCCATACTACAGGCGGTAACTCCGGAAGCCCTGTGTTGAACGGTAAAGGAGACCTGATCGGGATCAATTTTGACCGGAACTGGGAAGGAGTAGGAGGGGATATACAGTATTTACCCGATTACCAGAGAAGTATCATCGTAGATATCCGATATGTGCTTTTTGTGATCGATAAGTTCGCAGGAGCCGACCATCTGATAGAAGAGTTGGAACTATTTCGTTAAGCAATATGAGCAGAGCCAAGCTTGCTTGAGCTATGCCATTGCGAGAAATAGTCTAATGTAATTGAACTTATTCGTTAAACAGGCGGCTTCGGGCAATCATGCAGGCACCGATGATCCCGGCCTTATTCTTCAGTTTTGATGTCACGATCCGGGTATCTTTATTGACCAGATTCAAGGAGTGTTTTCTGATGGAACTCCGTATGGGTAGCATGATAAATCCTTCTGTTTCGGCTACTTGTCCGCCAATAATTACCAACTCCGGATTGAAGATATTGATGAGGCCGGCAATATATTTACCCAATTTATACCCCACCTCTTCCACGATCTCGATACAGAGAGGATCTTCCATATTGGTGGCCTTGATAATGTCGGTAAGGGTGAGTTTATTGATATCTTTTATCTGCTCTGTGAGGAGAGTACTTTCTCCTTTCGAGATACGCTCCATCACCATTCTGTGTATTGCTAAACCGGATGCTTCTGTTTCGAGGCATCCTTTTTTCCCGCAATGACAGAGAATCTCATTCTCGAAAATCGGAAAATGGCCGAATTCACCGGAAAAACCTGATTTCCCGTAATAGGGCTTGCCGTCGATAATAATACCAATACCCAACCCCCAGGAAATATTTACAAAAATGACATTCTGTTCCCCTTCCGATACACCCTTCATATACTCGCCATAGGCCATGGCACGCGTGTCGTTATCAATTCCTACATTGTAATTTAACTTTTTTGTAAGTGTTTCACTGATAGGGTTTTCGCTGAAATAAAAACTGCTGTAACTATATCCCGATTCGGGATTTACACGGCCTGAGATATTCAGGCTGATGTTGAAAATCTTTTTTTTGAGTTCTCCAGTCTTGTCAATAAATTTCTGGATGTGGTCGCAAAGAAGATCAAATGATTCCGTTGTATTTTCATAAGTGTAGGGAATACTCATCTGATATTCAACTATATTTCCAGTAAAATCCATCAGAGCTATGTTCAGGTGATGCCGGCTCATATCCACTCCTACAAAATAAGCGGAAGTAGGATTTAATCCGTACACGCTCGGATGTCTCCCGCCGGTCGTCTGAATCTTGCCGAACTCGGCTATCAATCCCTGATCCTTGAGTTCGGCTATAAATTTGGTTATAGTGGGTACACTGAGGTCGAGCTCTTTGGATAATTCGGCGATGGTGTCATTCCCTGTAGTGATAAAGTGATTGATAATGTCTTTCTTTATCTGAACATTTTTCGGGCTTTTATCGCTTTTTAAAAGAAAATTCTTTACCATGATATATCTGTTTAGTATGCAAATCCAGATCACTCTAATCCATTACTGTGAAACTACTCGTCCTGGGTGGACGAGTTTCTGCAATGAAAACAAACAAAGATATGAACTTTTTCGTTAAGCGAGTGCAGAACAAATTTATTTGTTTTGCCGAGAGTAGAAAAAGCCTAATGTAATTGAAAAAAATGATCTAATAAGGGTAAAATATAAAGAAATCTTTGTGATATGCCTTTCCGATCTTTTCTTTTTTGGTACTTTTGTACGAAATAGTGATAATGCCTTTTTTAGTGACCTGGTTTATGGAATAGAAACATAACATTAAACTATAAATAAATAAAATGATTATCCGCAATAGTTCCTATTGTAAATTCTTGACTTGAAATCAGGAGCATACGTTACAGCGGCTATCAACAGTCTTTCAAACTGGTTTTCCCCGAAGTAACGCCTGTTGAATTTATAACAGAACTGGTTGAGATAATATTGCAAGTATTCCGGTTTTATCTTGTAATACACGCCCAAGAGCTGTCGTTTGGCATTGCTGATCGCGGTATGGACCCAGGGCAGCACATTGGAAAGATCCTCGTGTGGAATAACGGATGCCGTATGTGAATGGACATGCTCTTTCAATTTAGTGTAAGAAGTTGAGTCATCGGTGGTCAGGTCCGCCGTGCTTTCAACGTGCTCTTTGACATTCCTTGTAATTGTACCGGCTTTCAAGTCGTTGATGACTTTCATCTTCAGGTATCTGACCTTCTTGGGTTTCTTACCCGGTTTGGGGTTTTCAACGGTTTTGCTTTCAGCCATTACCAGCACTTTGGTCTTTTTTTGGCTCCCGCGGCCGCGCTTCAACGGTTTGTCCCTCTCTTGAAGGGATATTTCGGTGGAAAAGAAGGCGTCGTCCAACTCGATGGCTCCCTCAAGGGTGTACTCATCATCGCGTTTGCCCATCACGTCACGCAGTTTATTGACCATTTCCCATATGGGCTGGTAACGCTTGTGCCCCAGCTGGCGCTGCAGCTCCGCCGCGGAAAAGGAGCCCTTGGTCGCCGTGAGCAGGTGCATGGCCACGAACCAGTAACGGTAAGGCAGGTTGGAGTGCTGCATGACGGTGCCTGAACGCAAGGTTTGGCGTGCGCGACAACGCTTGCATTCATAGGCCTGCTTGTTTTCCAGCCAATAATGTTCTTTACAATTGCAATGCCGACAGGTTACTCCCATTTGGTCTCTTTGTTCTTTGAATTTTTTCCGACAGGATTCCTCATCGGGGTAATTTATAGCAAAATCCAGGATATTCATAGCTTGAATCTTTATATCGTTATCGATGTAAATATAATGAATATCAGTGAATTGCACAAGCATTTTTGAAACTTATTTATAACTTTTTCCCGCTAAATTCTTTAGGAATAACTGCGGATAATCATAATAAATAATCTATGAATTACTTTTATCTTGTACCAGTCGCCTCTATTGTGGCGCTGATTTTTGCATATTACTTCTTTAAGAGAATGATGAAGGAGAGTGAGGGCACGGAGAAAATGAAAACCATTGCCCGTCACGTTCGAGAGGGTGCCATGTCGTACCTTAAACAACAGTACAAAGTGGTGACCGCAGTATTTATTGTGCTGGCTCTTCTTTTTGCTGTCATGGCTTTTTTCGGCCTACAAAACAATTGGGTGCCGTTCGCTTTTCTTACCGGTGGTTTTTTCTCGGGTCTGGCAGGGTTCTTCGGTATGAAGACGGCCACCTATGCGTCGGCCAGGACGGCCAATGCTGTACGCCGTTCGTTGAATAGCGGGCTACAGGTAGCATTCCGTTCGGGTGCCGTGATGGGGCTTGTGGTAGTAGGGCTGGCATTGCTCGATATCTCTGCATGGTACTTGATCCTGGATCACTTTGTGGAGGATGCCGATGCCGGGCATAAACTGGTTATGATTACCACCACCATGCTTACCTTTGGGATGGGGGCTTCTACACAAGCCTTGTTTGCCCGCGTAGGCGGCGGGATCTATACCAAGGCAGCCGATGTGGGTGCCGACCTGGTAGGGAAAGTAGAGGCTGGCATTCCGGAAGATGATCCGCGTAATCCGGCTACCATTGCCGATAATGTGGGAGACAATGTGGGAGACGTGGCAGGAATGGGTGCCGACCTCTATGAATCTTATTGCGGCTCTATCCTTTCCACGGCTGCATTAGGAGCATCGGCCTTTATAATGAATCCATCGATGCAGAAGAATGCCGTATTTGCCCCTATGATTATTGCCGCCATTGGTGTGTTTCTTTCCATTCTTGGGGTCTTTTTGGTAAGGACCAAAGAAAATGCTTCTGTAAAACAATTGATGGATTCTCTTAACCGGGGGGTGAATGTGAGCGCGATCCTGATCGCCGGTGCCACATTTGGTATATTGTACCTGCTGGGTTTCACGAACTGGTTGGGCTTGTCCTTCTCCGTAATCGCCGGTCTCCTTGCCGGGATTATCATCGGGCAGGGCACTGAATATTTCACATCACATTCATACAAGCCGACAAGAGGTATTGCTGCCAGTGCCCAAACCGGCCCTGCTACAGTAATCATCTCCGGAATGGGAACAGGGTTTATATCCACGGTAGTGCCGGTGGTTACCATTGTGTTGGCTATTGTGATTTCCTACCTTTCCGCCATTCGTTTCGATGTGCAGAATATGATCTCTGCAGGCAACCTGAGTATGGGATTATACGGTATCGCCATTGCTGCGGTGGGGATGCTCTCCACACTGGGAATTACCCTGGCTACCGATGCTTATGGCCCTATCGCCGATAATGCCGGTGGAAATGCGGAGATGAGCGGGCTGGAGCCGGAAGTGAGAAAGCGTACCGACGCGCTGGATGCATTGGGAAATACTACTGCCGCTACCGGCAAAGGATTTGCCATAGGATCGGCGGCACTCACCGGACTGGCGTTACTGGCATCCTATATGGAGGAGGTACGGATCGGCATGCTTCGCCTGGGTGACGATGTGCTTGAATTGGCAGACGGAGACACAGTGGAGGTGGCCAAAGCCAGTTTTGTCGATTTTATGAACTATTTCCAGGTTACATTGATGAATCCGAAAGTACTCGCGGGCATTTTCCTCGGATCGATGATGGCCTTCCTTTTCTGTGGACTCACGATGAATGCCGTGGGCAGGGCGGCACAAAAAATGGTGGAAGAGGTACGCCGCCAGTTCCGTGAAATAAAAGGGATAATGACAGGAGAAACTACGCCCGACTATGCGCGCTGTGTGGCTATCTCTACCAAGGGGGCACAGCGGGAGATGTTGTTGCCTTCGCTGTTGGCCATTATCATACCCATATTGACCGGTTTGATTTTTGGTGTAGCCGGAGTAATGGGGCTACTGGCAGGCGGTTTGGGTGCCGGTTTCGTGCTTGCCGTCTTTATGGCCAATTCAGGTGGAGCCTGGGATAATGCCAAGAAATATATCGAAGAGGGTCATTTGGGCGGAAAAGGAAGCGAAGCGCACAAGGCCACTGTGGTGGGTGATACTGTCGGTGATCCGTTTAAAGATACTTCCGGCCCCTCCCTCAATATCCTTATCAAGCTAATGAGCATGGTGGCGATCGTGATGGCCGGTTTAACAGCAGCATGGAGCCTCCTGTAGGTCGTTCCTTTTTAGGGTTTATTATTAGTTGGGATGCCTCCTGATACGGCAATATTTTGTATATTTGAAGCCTTAAATCACACTTGTATCAGGACGTATTATTAACATTCAAATATAAATCAATTATGAGCTTTCTGACGAACGACAAATTAACGATTGTAGGAGCTGCCGGCATGATCGGTTCCAATATGGTGCAAACAGCAGCCATGATGCGTTTAACGCCCAATATCTGCCTTTATGACCCGTTTGCATTGGGTCTAGAAGGAGTAGTGGAGGAGATGCGCCATTGTGGCTTCGAAGGAGTAAACTTCACTTACTCCACAGATGTGAAAGAAGCTTTCACCGGTTCCAAGTACATGATCTCTTCAGGTGGTGCACCCCGTAAGGACGGTATGACCCGTGAAGACCTGCTGAAAGGCAATGCGGAAATCGCTGCCCAACTGGGAAAAGATATCAAGGAATATTGCCCCGACCTGAAACATCTGACCATCATCTTCAACCCGGCTGATATTACCGGACTGGTAGCCCTGATCTATTCAGGATTGAAACCGTCTCAAGTAACTACATTGGCGGCGTTGGACAGCACCCGTCTGCAAAGCGAACTGGCAAAACATTTCGGCGTGGAGCAGAGCAAAGTGACCGGTGCCCGCACCTATGGCGGTCACGGCGAACAGATGGCTGTTTTCGCTTCTACTGCCAAAGTGGACGGCAAACCGCTTACTGAACTGATCGGAACTGATGCTCTCACTAATGAACAATGGGCTGAATTAAAAACACGCGTAACCAAAGGTGGTGCCAATATCATCAAACTGCGCGGCCGTTCTTCTTTCCAGAGCCCCTCTTACACTTCTGTTGAGATGATCCGTGCCACCATGGGTGGTGAATCTTTCCGTTGGCCGGCCGGATGCTATGTGAATAGTCAGGGATTCGAGCATATCATGATGGCAATGGAGACCACGCTGGATAAAAATGGTGTTTCATTCGGTGAAGTGAAAGGGACCGATGCCGAAATAGCCGAACTGAAACAGAGCTACGGACACCTGGTGAAACTGCGCGACGAAGTGATCGCCATGGGTACTATCCCTCCGGTAGATCAGTGGAGTAGCGTAAATCCGAATCTGTAAGAAAAGGAAGTATGCCCTAATATTATACAGTATAGTTAAAAAACCGGCTCTGAAAAGGGCCGGTTTTTTCATATATGGAGCATATTTTCCAATTATCTTATCATGAAGTCAAATCCATGTTAATAAACATTTCTTTAGGTTTATTTTGTAGATTTGCAAGAAGAAAATAATTTATGCCAAATGGCTCAGATTTACGATAATATTCAAACAATTAAATCTCGGATTAAAGATTGATATAATTGAATGAAAAAAACTTGCGCTAAAATAGATTTTTTAGTTGATAATACCCGTATATATAAATAAAATATCAACTTTTTAGTTGTATATATAAACATTATACTATATCTTTGTGTTACCATAATGAGAACCAGACAAGACGTTGAGAAGTTCTTGGAAGAGATCAGGACCAAAGAAGCTTGCGGTTTGATAACCTTTATGTTCCTGAACCAGCGGGAAAAGAATGCGCAAGCATTGCTTGATTTGGATATACCTCCGGATAAGCGGAAGGAAGTAATTTTACAATTGAAGGCTGAAGATTTCTACAGAATAGAAGAAGGAGTCTATCAGGAGCAATACGAAATGGTGGCTTTCGGTAAAATAGTAAAAGGTATTGAAGTGTATATAAAAATCTCCGTCACCAAAAGAAACGTAATATGTATCTCATTTCATAAAGCGGAGCATCCCATCATCTATCCTTTTAAAGATTAAAGTTGAATAACAATGTTAAGTCCGTTTACAGAGAAAGAAATGTTCGTTCGGAAGGAATGGCGTGAGATGACATTCCGGAAAGAAATCTTCAAGATTTGTTTTCATTCCTGGAAGTGTGAAGATACGGGTGAAGAGTTCGAGGATGAACATTTCGCACAATTGAATTACGATCAGGTCATCAATCAATATAGGGAGAAATATAATATTCCCTATCCCGATGAGATAAAATCCATACGGGAAAAATATGATCTGTCGGCAATAAAGATGTCGCATGTCTTGGGATTCGGAGACAACACATACCGGCAATATGAAGCGGGAGAGGTGCCTACACAAGCCAATGCCCGATTGATCCAGATGGCTGCCGACCCGAGAAAATTTCTCGATATGATTGATCTTTCTCACGCATTGGAAGGTAGTGCTATAGAAAAAGCAAGACACAATGCGGAGAGATTGATTAATAAGGCTGATAAGGAAGAAACAGTAGTCAGAAACTATCTTTTCGACGGCAAACGGCGAAGTCGGTTCACCGGATTTGGCAAACCGGATTTTGAGAAATTTGTGGAAATGATTATCTATTTCTGCACCCATCAACGACCGTGGAAAACGAAATTGAACAAGTTATTGTTTTATGCGGATTTTACCTTTTTCAAAGAATATGGTGTCTCCATAAGTGGATCGGAGTATTACGCGATTGATATGGGGCCTGTTCCGGATAATTTTAATAGTATTTTCGAACATCTGGCAAAAATGGAACTGTTGAAAGTGCATAACAAGACATTCCCGGATGGGGGAGTGGGGGAAAAGTATCTTCCTGCAAGAGAATTCAATGATAATTTGTTCCAACAGCAGGAACTGGAAATGCTGCAAAGTATTAATGACAAATTCAAAGATCTCTCTACCCAGGAAATGGTTGATTTAAGCCACGAAGAGATTGGTTGGCAACAGAATGTGGATAATCCGCATCAACCAATTGACTATTTGTATGCATTTGAGTTAAAGAATTAGCATTCCCATGGATTTGTCCTTTCTTGGAAATAAAGATTTGCTGAAATTACCTAAAACAGCCTTTTTGAGCAGCAGGAAAATTTCCCCGACTGCCGTACTGAAATGCTACGATTGGGTCACGCAGGAACGGGACAAAGGTACATGTATTATTAGCGGGTTCCATTCCCCTTTGGAGAAAGATGTCTTAACCTTTCTACTTAAAGGAAAGCAACCCATCATACTGGTTATGGGGAGGGCGCTTTACAAACAAATCCCCGATCTTTTGCAAAATCCTTTGAAAGAGAAGCGACTTCTGCTTATCTCTCCTGTTTCGCAGACGATAATGCATCAATCCCGACAAAGTTGTTTTACCCGAAACAATTATATCATTGAGATGGCAGATAAAGTTGTCTTCGGGTCTTTAGACGAAAAAGGGAGTCTATATCGCTTGTATCTTGAAGCCAAAGCCAATGGTAAGCACGTAGAGATAATAAGTTAGATACGTTGTTTAGTTCTATTTCAAAGATTTATAGTTTTAAATTTGGATTTGTGAGATATTAATCTTTATTTTATACCGGATATCCTTGGGGCTAAAATAAAGATAATGGTATGACTACATTGATAATAAAGATAGACGAAGAAACTCCAGAAGTGAAAAAGACACTGGATTATCTAAATTCGCTTGCAGGAGTTAGTATAACTGCTCATAAGAGAGAAAATACAAAAAGAGAAAGTGCTTGGGATAAGGCTATTGCTGAAGGGGCAATTACTGTCGATGAATTTGTAGGTGAAGTAAAACGGCAACTTAAGGCACATTACGATAATGCGTGACGTCATTGTATCTGATACAGTTGTAAATAAGATATCAGAACTGCGAGATTATCTTGCGATAGAATTAAAGATGTCAGAAAATGCGGCAATGAGTCGTGTTGATCGTATTGGTGATTTCTTAAAATCATTGGCTAATTTAGTAGAATATCCGTTATGCCGCTTTAAAAAATGGCGTTCTCTTGGTTATCGTTGTGCTGTATTTGAAAAAGATTGGATTTTTGCATATGAGTTGGTGAAGGAAGGGGTAATAGTACAGGATATGTCAAATACAGCACTTCTTGCTGAATAAAATATTACCTCTTCACAAAAGTTCTTACCATTCCCTTCTCCGGTGCAAGCATGGTGACCTTGAATCCCCTTTTTTGCAGTAGATTGATCAGTGGGGCCGGAGGAAAGGGGGAAATCAATTCCATACATTCGCCGGGAGACAACTTTTCAGCTTCTGTAATAACCAGGTCTTTGGGATGATCTCCGGCTGCAATGATGGGACGTACATCTAATGTAAATGTAACGGGCGTTTCGGGAATTTCCTGTGAAAAAGGAACAGACATCTCTTCCCCGTCAGGACAAAAATCGTCCCCCAATTCAGGCATTCCGGCTTCTTTCCGTAATGTGTTTACCATGTCTACTACATTGACATTACCCACTTTGGCAGCCTGCTGCAGCGAAGTTGCTTTAGCCACTGTATTTCGTAGCACCGGGTTTTTCAGTGCTGCGAAAGCGGGTGAGAACTGAAGAATGATCCCCTCTAATTCCGGATAATTCTTCAGTAGTTCAGCCACCTTTGTGTCGGGTGTGATATCTATTCTATCTCTGCTCATACGATAACAAACGTTGGTCGCCTTCCAGCTTTCGCATGGTGGTGATATCCTGTGTCACCTCCACTACACCGAGGTATTCACCTTCTTTCCCGCGGACGGCAGAATATTCGATGTAAATAAAACGTCCCTGAAAATTCGACATCCAGAAAACAGCCTTGTTCTCTTTCCCGCTTCTGAAATCGGTGAGTATCTGCTCCACTATATGTACACTGCCGGGCGGGTGGCACATCCGTACATCGCGGCCAATGATGGACCGGTTGCGTTCGAAAACGCGGTTGGGACTGTGCGAGAAGAAACGTACCTTGTCGTTCTTATCTACAAAGGTGATGTCGATAGGTAAGTGCAGGAACAGAGCCTCTAACTCGTCCAGATTAAATGCGCCTGAAGAGAGACGGATGGCATCGGCTGTCACATATTCCTGTTTTTCCACCTTCACACCGCCCGGCGCCCATTCATCCTCCGGATCGATCAGGCAATAACCAAATTCCGGCGTCTCCTGATAGATTTTGTACCATTCATCTTCAGTAAGCGTATCCATAGACATCGGCAAGAGAATCTCTTCCTCTTTCATGATCATTCCGGCAATCATCTCTACCGTGTGGTCAAGCACCAACTGTATAATCGATCTTAACTCTTCTGTACTGGAAATAGGTGATGCAAGCGCTTCATGCGAATTTTTCAGTAATTCTCGTGTCTCATCATGTTTACCCCACATCACTTTGGGCGGCCCGGTGATCAGGTGTTTTTCCAGAAACGGGAAAAGTTGATACTCCTTCCGTTTGTAATGCTTGTCGATATCGGAGAAGTTGTTGAAGATGGTACGCAGTTGAAGTACATATCCCGTCACTTGTGCATCGGTGATATCCGCAATCTTTTTCTTTATCTCTTCGTATGCCTCGAGCTGTTGGCGGATAGCGATATTCTCTTTCTTGAAAGTGTCTACCGGATGGCCTGCAGGTATTTGTTTTGCCCCTTGCTGGTCGATGCTCCCGTCGAGTACCGCCGTATGCAGGTCGCAGAATTCAAGTATCTCCTGTTCGGTAAGTGCATTGCTGTTGATCAGTTCCTGCTCTACCTCCACTACTTCGTGGTAGGGAATGCTTTTCAGCACTTCAATCAGCCGTTGGCGCAATATTTCGGGATTGTCCCCTTCGTGCAGCCTGAGAAGGAGATGACGCAGCATCTCTTTGCGCTGCGTTGAGTTATTGATGAATTCGCTCATATATAAAGTTTATTTTACCGGTCAGTTTCTACCCTTTTATTCTTCTCCGCGGATCATAGTCAGCAACATCTTGAAGCGCTCAACGGCTGTCAGAGCATGGGGTATATTAGCCGGCATGATGATGCAATCTCCTTTTTTCAGAAGATGCGGTACACCGCCAATCCGTATTTCAGCTTCTCCGTCCAGTATCTGTACAAAAGCGTCGTAGTTTGCGGTATGTTCGGTCAGCCCCTGGTCTTTATCGAAAGAGAAGAGAGTGATATTCCCTACTTTGTTTTTGGTGACTTGTTTGCTGACTACCCCGCCGGAAGCGTAATCTATCGATTCTTCGAGGGCGATGACTTTTGATTTTTCGTATGTTGCCATAATCTCTGTTTTTATTTGTTATTTGTGGGGGACATTTTCATCCTGTTGTATTTACTGGAAAGATCCCGTCTATACTTTTTGATTTGATAAAAATATCTCATGTTGCTTACAAAAATACTATTTAGAACCAGTATAAATTGTAACCGAAGTTACATAAATTGCTGTTTAGGTTATTTTAATATAATTTAGGAGCCTATCAACTTTCTCCTAATTATTGCCAGTTAATAGTGTGCTTTTCTCTCAAAATATCGTAACAAAAACACACTTTTCTCTATTGTCCTGTAAAGGATTTAGTTTATATTTTGGAAATGAAAGCACAAAAAGTGTTTTGGTAACCCACTATTTTGTGTACATTTGCACACGATATGCATGCAAATCACACCGCATTATGAACGTTTCTGCTCCCGATCATACCAGCTTATTCACAAGATTCAAGAAAGGGGATGATCATGCATTTTCCTTTTTTTATCAAATTTATATAAATGATTTGTACGCTTACGGAATAAGCCTGGGAGGGGAAAAAGAAGTTGTAAAGGATACCATTCAGGATATATTCCTGAAAATATATTTCGAAGAAAAAGATTTTTCTTCTATCGATCACTTGAAGTATTTTTTACTGAAATCTCTTAAAAACAGGCTTTATAACATCTATAAATCTAAAGCTGTTTCGACCACTACCGATATTTCTGAAGATGTTCTCAGCTTTTCCATCACGACAACCGTATTAGATAGGATTATCGATGAAGAAGACCGCGTTATTATTAAACAGCAGATAGATGACCTCCTTTCAAAACTTACTTCCCGCCAAAAGGAAGCTATATATCTCCGTTTTATGCAGGAACTGGAATATGAGGAAATTGCCGAAATAATGGATATAACACAACATGCCGCACGGAAGCTGATTTCCCGTTCCCTGAAACGGTTGAGGGACGACGAACAACTACTATTGATCTGTTTATTTATGCTGATCTTTTCTTAATTTTCATTTTTTTTTGAGAAAATGGGTATAAAAAATTATTCCGTTTGTATATATAGAAACGAGCATGATAACTGTTCTCACACAAGAGCATGATTAAAAGCGAGTTCCATACACCGACAAGAAAAAAATAAAATAATCGTATGAAAACAGACGGGATAAATGCAGGCAGATAAATATAAAAACTATACCGCAACAGATTTCCTTAAAGACAAGGATTTTATCAGGTGGCAGCTCTTCAACGGTGAAGAAGACATGCTGTTTTGGAACGATGTTGTTGAAAAGTATCCGTTTCTGACATTGCCGATAGAAGAGGCTGTTATCCTGTATAAGGACAATATCAGGTTCAATGATTTCAGCATGTCCCGTCCGGAAATATCAGAGTGCATAATTTCACTGCAAAACCAAATCTGTTATAAAAAGAAAAGAAGAACCTCAAAGCGTATTGTTTTGAGTATATCCGCCATAGCCGCGAGTGTTGCTATCATCATATCCCTGCCGCTTCTCTTCGACAAAGGCAATAATGTGCAGGATATTTCAACCTTTGCCCGGACATTACCCGACAATAGCGATTTCTATTCGTCCGACACTAAATTGATCCTGTCGGAAAACAACACTGTCGTTTTAAACAATAAGGAATCTTCCATCCAATACGAAGAAGATGGGATAAAAGCTGATGACAATCTTATTCTAAAGGAAGAGTCGGCTCCTTATAACCAGTTGATCACACCTTATGGGAAACGTTCCGTCATAACTTTCTCCGACGGGACAAAAGCATGGGTGAATGCGGGCAGCAGGCTTGTATATCCTGCCGAATTCAACAAAGGAAAAAGGGAGATCTATGTGGATGGGGAAATCTATGTAGAGGTTTGTGAAGATAAGAAACGCCCGTTTGTGATAAAAACGAGTCAGATGGATATCGAGGTATTGGGTACGAAGTTTAACGTGTCGGCATATGAAGCCGATAAAACAAATAGTGTTGTCCTGTTATCCGGGTCGGTAAGTATTTCTTCCAACTCGCGAAACAAGAATATCATCCTGAAACCGGATCAAATGTATTCCGATATCAAAGGCTCCCATACCGTTGAAAACGTGGATGCCAGCATCTATATTTTATGGACACAAGGATTATATCAGTTCGAAAGTGAGAAATTGGCAAATATCGTCACCCGCCTTGAGCGGTATTACGGCATACGGATCGAATGCGATGCCGCCATAACAGAACTGAAATGCTCCGGGAAACTCGACCTGAAAGACGACATGAACAAATTGCTGGATGAATTATCCCGTGCATTACCCATCACATATAGGAAAAATAATGACGGAAGTTATACGATAAATACAATATCCTGAATTTTAAACAACTAAATTAAAAGATGCCTATGACGAAAATCTGACTCTTAAAAAAGCAACCGGATGATAGGTTCAGTATCATCCGGCCAGAACTTAAATGTAAAACCAGTTAAAGTTTCAAATTTAAATCATTACAAATGTATGACAAAAAACAAACACCTTGGCTTAAAAAAAGCTAATATTAGACGAACATGTCGAATTATGAGAGTATTTTTTTTATTCTTGACACTAGGTATTAGCGTCTGCTTTTCCAATAACAGTTATTCCCAGTCGACAAAGATATCCCTTAATCTGAAAAATAAGACGGTCAAACAGGTCTTGTCCGAAATAGAAAGGAACAGTGAATTTATTTTCTTTTATCAGGACGATATTCTCGATGTGAACAAGAGAGTTACGGTAAATACCGATAACGGGACAATTGAGCAAATCCTAAAAGACGTTCTCAGTGCTACCGATAATACTTATTTTATTTCTGACCGTTCAATTTACATTATAAAAAAGACTTTGGATAATATTGTGCATGAAGAAGATATTGTACAACAACAAAAAAAGACAATTACCGGTACCATTATCGATAAAGACGGAGAATCCATTATCGGTGCCAATATTGTGGAAAAAGGGACTACAAATGGGACGGTGACGGATGTGAATGGAAAGTTTTCCCTGAATGTGGAAGACGACGCCATACTCCATATTTCGTATATCGGTTATTTGGCACAGGATATCAATATAGCAGGTCAAACCTATTTAAAAATTATTTTACAGGAAGATACACAAGCATTGGATGAACTGGTTGTGATTGGTTATGGTACAATGAGGAAGAGTGATTTGACTGGCTCTGTAGTTAGAGCAGACTTTGAAAAATTCCGAGATCAACCTAATATTTCTATTTTACAGTCATTGCATGGTTCGGTAGCAGGCTTGAATGTAAGTCAAATTACGCAAGCAGGTTCCAACCCAAGTTTCTCAATTCGTGGAAGGACATCGATTTCTGGCGAACAACAGCCATTAATAATATTAGATGGGGTGATTTTCCGTGGTAATTTAATTGATTTGAATCCTGATGATATAGATCAAATAGATATACTTAAAGATAATAGTGCTGCTGCAGTTTATGGTTCACAGGCAGCTAATGGAGTAATAATTATTACTTCAAAATCGGGTGAAGGAAAGAATATGAAACCTCTAATAAATTATTCAGCTAGTTATTCCTTGCAATCACCTACAGTTGAGTTTATTCCCGGTAATGGAGCAGATTTTATTAAAAAAAATACACAAATCGAATGGAAACAAAGTAGAACTCCCGAATCCGGATATCTTGAGCCTAGGCCCGATTACAATGTTTCTGCTACGTTTAAGACAAATGAACAACTTGAAAATTATTTGAATGGAAGAGAAACTGACTGGTATAATCTTTTAACAAACGACCATATTTATGTAAATAGTCACAATCTCAGTTTATCAAATAGAACAGAATACCTAAATTATTTTATTTCGCTTGGATATACTGATCAACAGGGGTATATGATTAATGAAAAATATAAAAGATACAACGCACGTATTAATGTTGACAATAAATTAACAGATTGGCTTACTATTGGAGTCCAGACCTTTGGGTCAATCAGTGACAATTCAGGCATGGTACCTTCAACATCTGATAGATATCTTATGCCATTTGAGGCTGCATATGCTGAAGATGGCAGCCTTAATCCTCTCATTGAGGGTAGAAGTGTTTCGCCTCTGGTTGAAGCAGAAGCGGATAACCTGGATAAAAGGTATAACATTTTTGGTAATTTATATGCTACAATCGATTTTCCTTTTCTAAAGGGTTTATCTTATAAGTTTAATTTTTCTAATAATCTAAGAACAACCCGGAATTATTACTTTCAGCCCTATAGTAATAATTTTCAGGGAAGAGGACAGAAATCATACAGCTATTTACATGATATGTCATCAGACAATATACTCTCGTTTAAACGTAGATTTAATAGAATACATAATCTTGATGTAACGCTACTGTATGGATTTGAAAAAAGGAAAAATGATTATACTGACGCCAGATCATCAGTTTTTATCAATGATATTTTAGGTTATAATAGCCTCCAATCAGGAAGTTCAGATTTACAGGAAACTATTTCAGGGGCTTGGGAAGAACAAAGTCTTTACAGTATGGCTCGACTTTTTTATAGTCTATACGATAAATATATGATGACAGCAACTGTTAGACGTGATGGATTTTCTGGATTCAGTGAGAATAATAAATTTGGAGTTTTTCCCTCATTAGCATTAGGCTGGGTTGCCTCGGAAGAAACTTTCTTTGAAAACTTCCTTGGTGTAATGAACTATTTGAAGATCAGAGGGTCATACGGCTCTATTGGGAATCGTACGGTTGGTCGGTACCAAACATTAGCAAAAGTTGATGGTGGTTTCAGATATGTTAACTCTTCAGGCACACCTGTTTATGCAAAATCAATCAGTGATCTTGCAAGTCCAAATTTAAAATGGGAGACAACAACAGGATTAAACTTAGGTGTTGATTTCGGTTTTTTTGATTCAAGAATTTCCGGACAAATCGAGTATTACAATAATAATACAAGAGATCTCCTTTATAGTGTAGATATTCCAAGTATCGGTAGATTCTCAAAATTTCCTGATAATCTTGGAAAGATACATAATCATGGCATTGAAATAACTTTATCAACAATCAACATTAAAGAGACTGATTTTAGTTGGACTAGCGATTTTACCTTTTCACGAAATAGGGATGAGTTAAAAGAGTTGTTGGGATTTGA
The DNA here is from genome assembly GCF_900095135.1 of Proteiniphilum saccharofermentans. Lineage (NCBI taxonomy): Bacteria > Pseudomonadati > Bacteroidota > Bacteroidia > Bacteroidales > Dysgonomonadaceae > Proteiniphilum > Proteiniphilum saccharofermentans. Next base: position 3,142,013 of record NZ_LT605205.1, on the reverse strand, counting down.
CAATGATGGTGATGGTAAAGAAGATGATCTTATTTCAGAAGGTCTTTTTATTGGTCATCCGCTCAGTACTATTTACCATTATCAGGTAACGGGTAAACTATACCAAATTGGGGATGACATACCTGCTACAGCGGATATCGGTTCCCAGGAAATAGTCGATCAAAATAATGACGGTAAAATAGATCCCGAAAATGATAAAATAATATTGGGATATGGTGAACCCTCTTATAGATTTAGTATTTCAAATCAATTTACATACAAAAATTGGTCTCTTAGTGTTTTTATAAATTCAGTTCAAGGTGGAAAAGATTATTATTATGCAATGGATAACATACATTATCAAACGTTGGGGACTGGTTTCTCAAATAGCGAGGATGTATATGGTCAACATTATCAATTGAATTTTCCTACTGGGTTAGATTATTGGCTACCGGAAAACCCAAATGCAAGATATCCTAGAGTTGGGACGGCTATTTCAAGTAATTTATTAGCAACATCTTTTGTACAAAGAAATTTTGTCAGGTTACAAGATGTATCATTGAGCTATAAGGTGGAAAAAAAATATCTTAATAAGTTTAATCTTGAAAACTTGAGATTTTTTATCAGTGGGAAAAACTTATATACATGGACAAAATGGCCGGGATGGGATCCTGAAACCGGTTCTGGAATAAGTAGGAATGGCCGTCCTGTATTAAAAAGTTATACATTTGGTTTAAACCTGGAATTTTAAAAATTGATGGAAATGAAAAAAAATAAAAATAAGTCACTTAACAAGAAAAACTCAATACTGTTAAGTTTTTTCAGCTTTATTCTAGTAATATTTTTAGCTTTATCCTGTAATGAAAATGAATTTTTGAAAGAAATTCCTATCGATTTTTATTCACCAGAGAATTCTTTTGTTACAGCTGGAGATTTTGAAGCAGCCATTTATAGTTTGCATTCCTCTTTGAGAGATCAATTATGGGGGCAGAGTTCACAATCAAGATTTCCAAGAATCGGGTGGTATGGAACAGATTTGGTTGAGAGTAGATATGATACTGATGGGAGTCACAATTATAGTGTTTTGTGGGGCCCACATGGATTGACATTTGATATATGGGAGTTAAGTTACCGATTGATTTTTGATGCTAATGTTATATTAGAACGTTCGGAGAGTGATATTAGCCAATTAACACCTGAAGAAAAAGTTTATTTTCAGGCAGAAGCTCGATTTTTTAGAGCTTATGCATACAATATATTAGCAAACCTATATGGTGGCGTACCTATCGTACTTGAAGAGATTAAATCACCAAGGAGGGATTTTGTTAGAGCAAGCCGACAAGAGACGTATGAACAATGCGCTAGTGATCTGGAATTTGCAGTTGCCAATCTTAATGATATTGATAAAGTTGACGAATCACGAATTAATAAATTAGCTGCGAGCCACGTATTAACTGAAGTATATATATCATTAGGCAGGTGGCAAGATGCTATTAACGAGGCATCTAAAGTTATTAATCATCCTGGCACTAAACTTATGACAGAACGATTTGGATCTAGTACAGAGTATCTGTTTAATGATCCTAACTTCTATGAGGGAGATGTATATTGGGATTTATTCAGACAGGGTAATCAGGATAGATCAGCTGGTAATACTGAATCTATTTGGGTTCTTCAATATGAGTATAATGTAGCGGGTGGAGGTGATCAGAATTATGAGTTAGAACGCTTTGTAGGTCCTGATCTTACCAAAGCACATATATTTCAAAGTGATGGGGGAACATCCCCAGTTCTTGCAAAACCTAATACTTATTATAATGGGCGAGGACAAGGTTTTAATAAGCCAAGTCCATATTTTCTTACTACTTTGTGGGAAAAAAGTGGTTATGATGTAGATATTAGAAACTCAAAAGGGAATATTATCCGGGATGTAAAAGTAAATAATCCAGGAAACGAATATGATGGTAAATGGGTCATTGCAGATAACTTACCTTTAAAGATATCCCATAATGATGATACGACACGGCATTTTTATCCAATTATTGGAAAGGTAATAACACCGGGGAAACATCCTGATCCATATTGGGATCCTGACCAGACAATACCAGGCTCTCTTCTTGGCTCTGCTCAACACACATGGAGAAAACATTATATGATTCGGTTGGCGGAGACATATTTATTGAGAGCTGAAGCTTATTTAGGTAATAACGATCTGGAGAATGCAGCCAAGGACATTAACGTTGTACGAAATAGGTCGAATGCTCCAAGCATTACACCTAATGAAGTTGATATTGACTATATTTTAGATGAAAGACTCAGAGAACTTTATTTTGAAACTCTTAGAATCATTACACTTGCTAGATTAAATAAAGTCGTTGATAGAGCTAAAAAGCTAAATCCAATTGTTGGATCAACTATTCAGTCTCATCAAAATTTGTGGGCAATCCCATTTAGTGAAATCAATAAAAATGTTGAAGCTGTGCTTGAACAGAATCCAGGTTATTAATATCGGAATTTGAGAAAGAAGATATTTTCCGGAACCAGTGTCTTCGGGCGCTGGTTTTTAAATCTTTCATAACTTGAATCATTCTAGTGGTAAGCCTAAATAGAACAAAGATTTATCTAAAAAACACCTAAATTTAGATCAAATAGAAGACAACGAGAGAATTATATAACAAAAAGATTCTTTCATATTATTCTTTTTTAATTGATTATAAAATCTCTAATTACAATAGTTTACAATTTACTTATTATGTTCAAATATATAATTTCCCTCCTTTTTTTTATTTTATTTTCTTGTTCTCCAAAAGAGAACAGTCCAAGACCTCTTAGTGTTAATGAAACTGTCAAGGGATGGATTATTCTATCCGATGATGTTCATGAGGACTCTTTGGTAATTGAAAAATCTCTCAACTATAGTATTAATCATTTACAGATATCACATCATCTTATTCATGATTTAAAACATGTTCGAGATCCTAAAAGGTTAGAAAAGGCTGATATACTAACAAAATATGCTCATTCAAAAGGGATTCAGGAAGTTGTTTTATGGGATAGATCCCTATATGAATTGGATTATTATCCTGATCAGTTTAAAACAGGTCCTAAAGGTACAATTAATTTAGACGATGACGCTTTTTGGGAATGGTTTAAAGATGACTACCGTGAAATGCTCAATTTAGCTCCCAATATACAAGGTCTAGTTCTTACATTTATAGAAACTGGAGCAAGAGTTGAAGATCAGTATTCTGAGAAATTAAAAAGTAATCAAGAAAAATTAGCTGCGGTGGTAAATGCTATTGCTTCAGTAGTAATTGAAGAACGAGGGTTAAACCTATATGCACGAACATTCTCTTATACCTATAAGGAGTATGAAAATATTATCGGCGCAATTGAATTGTTTGAATACCCTGAAATCAGATTAATGATGAAAGAAACACCTCATGATTTCTTTCTTACCCATCCAAACGATTTTCTCGCCGGTACTATTAATAGACCAACAATTATAGAATTTGATACGGGGGCAGAATTTAACGGTCAAGGTATAATTGCAAACACTTGGCCCGAGCATATTTTAGATCGTTGGAGTGATTTTTTAAACCGTGATCATATTATAGGCTATACAGCTCGTACTGATAGATATGGGGATACTAGAATAGTAGGGCGCCCTTCTGAAATCAACCTTTATGCATTAAAGAGATATTTAGAAGATCGAAGTTTAACTTCCGACGATATTTATGATGAATTCATAACGTTAACGTATAACGAAGAAGCTCTTCCTTTTATTAAAAATGCATTCAAAAATTCTTTTGATATTATTACATCAATCTTGTACACACTTGGGACAAGCACCGCAAATCACTCAAGCCTAAATTACGACCCTTATCCATCACATTGGGCACGTCATGTTTCCGGAAAATGGCTCGATCCACCTGTAGTTTATGTAGAACATGAAGTTGATCGTGGGTTTCATTATTGGAGAGATATAATAAATATATTAGCTCCAGATTGGGCTAAAGCTGGAGGAACTCAACTGTATGAAATTCCATGGGTAATAGATAATGAATGGTTGACCCGCGGAGAAAAAATGAATGAGGAGTTCCTGTCATATGTAATGACCGAGAAAGAGTATGGTGTATCTTTAGCAGAAGCTTCTTTATTTGAAATCACTAAAGCAAAACCATATCTATCAGAAGATCAATATACGGAACTATTTGATTACTTTAATCGAACGTTAATAACTGCCCGTTTACATAAAGCTGTTAGCACTTTATATTTTGGGTATAGAATATATGCCAAGGGACTATCTTATCAAAATCCTAAACTGATAGAAATAATAGGTAATGCTTTGGATGACTGCAAAGAAATTTCGGGAATAATTAAAAATTATAATAGAAAAGTTCCAATTGGCCAATGGAATTGGAAAGAAGATGCAAATATGGCTCTTCAGTATTGTGATTGGATCGAGAATGGTACTTGGCCAAATAAGACTAGAGGATATTCAACAAATTTAAATGGAATTGCATTTACAAGAGAGTAATAAATGAGTCACTGAAATAAAATACTTATTAAATGTATTATAATTTCTACAATCAATATGACTGTGAAAATTGATTTTAAACATGATAAAACTAATTTTTATTCATAAAGTGATAATACAAGGAAACCTTACAGATGAACAGATATAAGAAAGTCTGGGAAATTTAATAGTGATAGATAGAGAACTAATAACTAAAATAAATACATACGAACATGAAAGAAAATAATCCAACCATGTCGAGACGGAACTTTTTAACGGTATCAGGAGCTATAGCAGGAACAACCATTATAGATCCCAAATCAAAAATCTTTGCGAACAGCGCAATTGATATGAGAGAGAATACCAGAAAAACAAGAATAGCCTTGGTGGGAACCGGTGTTAGAGGGATAGGCATGTGGGGAAACAGTGTTGTCAGAGACTATGGAGACTATATCGAATTCGTGGGGCTCTGTGACAAGAATCCCGGGAGGCTCGAGACCGGCAGGCAGATGATCGGGGTTGACTGCCCCACATTCGCCGATTTCGAGCAGATGATGCGTCAGGCCAAACCTCAGGTACTTATAGTCACTACCGACGATGACACACATGACTATTTCATCGAAAAGGGGATGGAAATGGGGGCGGACATTATTTGTGAAAAACCGATGGCCATTGATGAGAAAAAAATCCAAAGAATAATAGATGCTGAAAAGAGAACGGGCAGGAAATGTAGGGTCACCTTCAACTACCGTTACTCGCCACACCGTGCGAAAATATGGGAGATCCTCCGTTCGGGTGAAATAGGAAAGCTGACATCAGTCGACTTCCACTGGTACCTCGACACTTCCCACGGGGCGGACTATTTCAGGAGGTGGCACAGGCTGGAGGAAAAGGGAGGTTCACTCTGGGTACACAAGGCCAGCCATCATTTTGACCTGCTTAACTGGTGGATCGGCAGTGACCCTGAAAGCGTATACGCACTGGGCAGCCTGGAGTTCTACGGGAAAAACGGCCCGTTCAGGGCGGACAACTGCAGGAATTGTCCCCATACAAAAGAATGCAATTTCTATTGGGATATAACAAGGAATGAAAGGCTCAAACAGTTATATGTCGATAACGAAAAATATGATGGATACTATCGGGACGGTTGCGTGTTCAGGAACGATATCAACATTTATGACAAGATGGCTGCAACCATAAAATATATGAACGGCGTACAGGTGTCCTACTCCCTGACCACCTATTCACCCTACGAGGGGTACCGGATCGCGTTCAACGGAACTGGAGGACGGATGGATGCCTGGATCCAGGAGTCAAAACCCACATCGGATGCAAATTATGACGAGATAGTGGTTTTCAGGAACTTTGGGAAGAGGGAATATATCCAGATACCCCAGGGATCGGGGCACGGGGGTGGCGACAAACTTCTCAAGGATCAGATATTCATCCCCAATACGAAAGATCCTCTCAGGCAAGCAGCCGAAGTGAGGGACGGGGCATTGTCATGCCTGGTGGGAATTGCCGCAAGAAAAAGCATAGCCTCAAAAGAACCCGTCATGATAAAAAGCCTTTCATCATTGATCCCTCAAGAAAATAAATTATGATATATTAGTATGAAACTCTTTAATTATGTAATTCTAAAAAACAAACTTATGTTGGATTTACACAAATGCATAGCTAAAAGATATTGCCACTTTCTTATTTTATTGTTGGTTTTTCTAATTATTCCAGTATTTGCATTTTCTAAAGAAAGAAATGATACATTAAAATTTGTACATCTTACTGATGTACATCTTATTTTAAATCCTATAAGTTATGACTCAAGCTTTGTCCAAAGACGATTTGGGAAATCTTTCCCAAATGCGCAGCCATTTGTGAAGTTTTTGAATAGCCATCCGATGGCAAAAAAAACCGATTTTGTAGTTGTAACAGGGGATATGATAGATTTTTATGAGGCGGAATCAACCGAAGGAGGATTAATGGGGAATCAAATAGAATTGTTTCACAAAATTATGAATTATGAGACAAATTCTGTCGTTTACTTAGTATTAGGAAATCATGACATAGCCAGCTATCCCAAAAATAGGTATCATCAGAATCATGCAAATATTGCAAAATTAACATGGGTAAAGAATTTACCTGTTTTTCACCAAGGTACTTATTACAGTAGAATATATAACGTAGGAAGTACAGTATACCGCTTGATCTTTCTAGATAATGCTTATCTTTCAGTTAGGACACACAAGGAACAAGCTGCTTTCATTATTGATCGCCCTCAATTGGACTGGTTACAGGCACAATTAGATGAATCGTCTGATGATAAAGAAATTATTTTTATGCACATACCATTGCCAACTTCTGATAATCAAGATGAAAAAAAAGGGAATCCTTCTTTAAGCTATGACGATTATGTAAATAAAACTAATACTCAAGATTTTCTTGATGTATTAAAAGAAACGAATAATGCTTCCGTTCAATTAATTGTAGCTGGACACATACATAGAAACGACTTGTTTGATTTTAATTTCTCAGAAGATTTCAGCTTCAAACAAATAATAACCGGTGCTTTTAGAGACAATATTGATAACTGGCGCTTATTCCAACTTACTGAATCAGATATTATGATTTCGATCCCTGATTCTACAGGTCAAACAACAAAAATATCCCTAAAATGACTAAACTTTTTTTTGATAATACTGTACTTATGATCTTCCTTTTAAGAAACAGGCTTACTAAATGATGATTGAATTCACAGGTTTGAGAATATATTCTGCAATGAAAAACCGGCTTTGTTAGGAGCCGGTTTTTTTACAGTCAACTTTGTCTTATTATCAAGCATTTAACAGTGCTTTCATATCTTCATCCACAGTGGTGATGCCTGCTATTCCGAAATTGTTGACCAATACGTTGACCACATTTGGCGAGAGAAATGCAGGCAAGGTGGGGCCTAAATGAATATTCTTTACTCCGAGTGAAAGAAGCGCCAGCAGTACGATCACTGCTTTCTGTTCATACCATGCGATATTGTAGGCGATGGGAAGATCGTTCAGGTCATCGAACCCGAAAGCTTCTTTCAACGCCAATGCAATCTTTACCAACGAGTAGCTGTCGTTACATTGTCCGGCATCCAATACACGTGGTATGCTATTGATATCACCCAATGGCAGTTTGTTATAACGGTATTTCGCGCATCCGGCGGTAAGGATTACCGTATCTTTGGGTAGTTTCTCTGCAAATTCGGTATAATAGTTGCGTCCTTTTAAACGCCCGTCGCAACCTCCCATCACGAAGAACTTGCGGATAGCACCTGTCTTTACGGCATCCACCACTTTGTCAGCCAATGCAATGACCTGGTTATGGGCAAATCCGCCGATAATCTCTCCGCTCTCCATTTCTGTGGGGGGAGCACACCTTTTCGCATGTTCGACCAGCGCGGAAAAATCTTTGGGCTGCCCGTCCTTACGGTCTTCAATATGTTTGAATCCTTCGAATCCGGAAGCCCCTGTAGTATACACCCTATCTCCGTAAGTGGAGTTTTTTCTGGGAGGTACGATACAGTTGGTAGTGAAAAGGATCGGGCCATTGAAATTTTCAAAATCTTCAATCTGATGCCACCATGAACTACCGTAATTACCTACAAAATGGCTGTATTTCTTGAATGCCGGGTAATAGTTGGCCGGCAACATTTCGCTATGAGTATAGACATCTACGCCGGTTCCCCCGGTTTGCTTCAATAGCTCTTCCATATCTTTCATGTCGTGCCCGCTAATCAAAATGCCGGGGTTGTTACGGACGCCTAAACTGACTTTTGTGATTTCCGGATGACCGTAGCTCGAAGTGTTGGCCTTGTCCAATAACGCCATTACCTGTACACCGTACTTCCCGGTTTCCAGTACCAACCCTGTCAATTCCTCTGCGCTCAGTGAATCGTTGGTCACATCTACCAGTGCCCGCTGCATGAAACCGTAAATTCCATTCTCTTCATAACCCAGGTTAAATGCATGTTCGGCATAGGCAGCCATCCCTTTTAATCCGTATATAGTCAATTCACGGAGTGAACGGATATCTTCATTTTCGGTAGTGAGAATGGTTGTCTCCACTGCTTTCTCTGCCATCTCTTCTTCAGTGTCTCCTCTCCAGAAGGCTCCGTCAAAAGTAATTCCGGCCCTACTCCCCCCTGCGGAGAGTAACCGCTCTTCAGCGGCATTCCGCATTTCATAAGCCATTAAGATACGTGTGATAAACCGGCTTTTGTCGAAATTGGCATTGGTGATGGTCATGAAGAGACTATCGGTAATGAACTTGTTGATCTGGGGAATCTCAATCCCCAACTTCCTTAAGCGAACAGTGTAGTGGGAGATGCCTTTACAAAGGAACATCAACAGGTCCTGCAGGTTGGCCACATCGGCTGTTTTCCCGCAAACACCCTGTATGGTGCAACCTTCGTTCTTACTCGTCTCCTGACACTGATAGCAAAACATTTTTTCCATATTATTTCGTAAGATTGATTTGTGTAATTGTTTACTGCAAAGGTATCGGCCCATCATGACAAAAAGTGTAACCGTGGTTACACCCTGCCGGATTTTATCCTCCTATGCGGTTTACAAAAGAAAATCATCTAATTTTGTATCAAAATGATGAAATAGTTATGGCTGATTATAATATATTTTCCTGTCCCCTTTTCTTTCATTTGTCCAAAGAGGAGATAGATGGGATATTGGAGCGTTCGGTATCCGAAGTGAGGGAAGTAGATAAAGGCAATTATGTGGTTCGGCAGGGTGACCAGGTCCAGTTCCTTTATCTGCTGATGGGAGGCCTGGTGCGTACCGAAATGGTGACCAAAGAGGGAAATGTCTTAGAGATTGAGTTCATTGAACCGGTCAGGCCGCTTGCTCCTGCTTTTCTGGTTGCCACTGAGAACCGTTATCCGGTAGATGTGATCACTGCCGAGAAAAGCACTTTTTATCTGATCCCCAAATCGATGTGGATGAAGGAGATGATGCAGAATGAAACGTTGATGGCCAATTTTATGAAGGTCAACTCCAATATGACCGTATTTCTTTCTAAAAAGGTGCAGATGATGTCTATCAAAAGCCTGAAAGGAAAATTATCCCTTTATATATTGGAAAATACAACTCCCCAGTACAATTCTTTTATATTAAGGCGTACCCAAACCCAGTTGGCTGAGTACTTTGGCGTACAACGCCCTTCACTGGCCCGTACCCTGGGAGAAATGATCAGGGAAGGAATGATTTCCCTTTATAAGAGAGAATTGAAAGTGCTGGACAGGAGAAAACTTGAAGAGTTGGTATAGATATTAACCCAACTTTCACCCTCAAAATTATTTTTGATAAAAAATGAGCCTGTTTTATGCTCCTTTGATGTGATAGCCATTTGATATTCAGCGATCGTATTTTTCGGAAGTATGTCAAATCCGGATTGTAGGACACTTTTGAATGCAAGTCTTGTTGTATTTTTGTCTCATGCACGTGAATGTACAACTACGTTTCAATTCCGCCACGGGACAGGAAGCTCCTTACTATCGACTGAAGGAGTCTTATCGAGATGTGCGCGGACATGTGCATTCCCTGATTGTACTGAATATCGGTTTTGAACCATGCCTGAAGCCTCTCCAGGTCAAACGTATTGCACGTGCCTTGACTATGCGTTTTCAACACCGGCATCATGGATCTCTTTTCCCGGAAAATAAGGATGGACTTTCTCACGAAGAGCGCCTCTTTGCCGAACGATACTGGCAACGCATGCTTGCCGAAGGAGGGATCGACCGGTTCAACCAAAAAGAGAACCAATCCAAAGAAGAGTCCGAAAGGTATATAGATTTGGATACAGTAGAACATACCGATGCCCGTAACATCGGCGCGGAATGGCTTTGCAAACAAACCATTGACCGCCTGGGGCTGGAAGATTTTCTAAGAGGCCAGGGCTGGAATGAAAACGCCATTCATGCCGCTCTCTCCCATCTGATTGTCCGAACCGTTTATAGTCCATCGGAATGGGCTACACACCGTGTCATGAAGGAGAATTCCGCTGCTTGCGAACTTTATTCAGGTACTCCGGATTGGACTCCGGGCATCAATGCACTCTACCAAATGCCGGATCGTCTTTATGGGATCAAAGATAAATTGGAACGACATCTTTGCCAAAGGACGGATAACCTGTTCAATATAGATAATCGTATCGTGCTTTTTGACCTGACCAACTTCTATTTTGAAGGCCGTAAAGCAGGAAGTCGCAAAGCGCGTTTCGGACGCAGCAAGGAGAAGCGCAACGACTGTCGATTACTGGTATTGGCCTTGTGCATAAACAGGGAGGGATTTATCCGTTATTCCTCTATTCTTGCAGGCAATACCTCAGACCCCAAATCACTTCCCGGTATGATTGACAAGTTGGCTGTCAAAACCTCCGTCACCAGTAAAAAGACCTTGGTTGTAATCGATGCAGGCATCTCCACCGAAGAGAACCTGCAAGGCATAAAAGAAAAAGGATACAATTATCTTTGCGTATCCCGCACACGGTTAAAAGACTACAGCCTCTCGAAGGATCACCGGACGGTAACCGTACATGACACCAGAAAACAGGAGATTACCTTGCGGGAAGTGCAGACCCGGCCTGAAGAGGATTATTATCTGGAGATCACCTCTCCCTCAAAAGCAATGACGGAAGCCTCCATGAACCGTCAATGGAAAGAACGCTTTGAAGGTGAGATGGAGAAAATCAACGAGGCCATTACAAGGAAAGGAGGTACCAAACGTTACGAAAAAGTAGTTGAACGAGTCGGCAGAGCCATTGAGCGTTATCCCTCCATCGCGCGACATTATCAAATAACGTACCTGTGCAATGAGAGGAAACCAGCTGAAATGCAAAAAGTAAACTGGACGATCAAGGATATTACCGCAATAGACAAAAACACGGGAGTCTATTTCCTGAGAACCAACGTACGGACTTTTGGCGAACAGACGACCTGGGAGTATTATAATTTGATTCGTGAGATAGAATGCACCAACCGGCAGCTAAAAACGGATCTCAATCTACGACCCATCTATCATCAAAAGGATGAACGCAGTGATGCGCATTTATTCTTCGGACTACTTTCTTATTGGATTGTCAATACGATACGCTTTCAACTCAAGCAATCGGGAGAAAACGCTTATTGGACAGAGATTGTTCGCCGCATGTCTACGCAGAAATTGGTGACTACAGAAGCCGTCAATGCCCTGGGTGAGAAGGTGGAACTGAGACAATGCAGTCGGCCGACAAAGCAAGCGGAGAGGATATACTCCATCCTAAAGATGAAACAGGCGCCGTTCAAGAAAATAAAAATATGTAGGTCACAGTCACCGCCAAGGGGATCGTCCTGACTCATTCTGGACAGGATTGCGTGGAAATGTAAGTGAAAGTTGGGTTAAGAGACTGTTTAAATTTGCTTCTAAGCCGGTCAATATCATTTGAAGTGATCTTTTGAAAAGAAACGAAATAAGAATCCCTGCCAGTTAAAAAAAGTCAATTGCTTCCTTATATAAAAGTATTCCCCTTTATAATTTACCCCTTCAAAGAAAATATTTATACCTTTGTCATACAGGAAATCGTTCAGTTGTAATTGTGTGGTGTCTGTGAGGCGCTGATTTTCAATGTTTTTGCTGACCGGTTTTCTGTTGTCGTTTAAAGTATAATATACCCCGTATTGAGGGGAAAACAGGAGAATACGATTATTCGTAACTCTATTTTTGAAGTTGATCCGAATATTAAAAAAGAAAAAAGTACCCACGGACGCACTGAACATGTTCAATCCCGATGTGTTAAACAATTCTGACTTGTTATATATAGCCGGAATGTATATTCCGTTGGGTATTATTTAATCAAACAAACTACAACTATTTATGTGTATAATGCAAAGGCGATTCTTTTTAGGGTTGATGCTTGTATGCTCATTTCTTCCATTCTATTCATGTAAAGAGACAGCGGAAGTATATCCTGTCGTAGAGATAGAAAAAGTTCCACGGGACAATATCGAGATCCATGGTTATTATGTGGGTTCTATCAGGGCCTACAGGAAAGTGGAAATACATGCGAGGGTAGAGGGTTATCTGGAAAAGATGACTTTTGAAGAAGGAAAAAGGATTGAAGAGGGAGAACCCCTCTTTTATATCAATAATGCCACTTATAGAGCCAAAGTGGAGAGAGCCAGGGCACAACTGAAGAAAGATGAGGCCATGGCAGCCAAGGCAAGAAGAGATGAGGAGCGCCTCCGTCCACTCTATGAACAAAATGCGGCAAGCCGTTTGGATCTGGACAATGCAATTGCAGCAAGGGAGATGGCTGATGCAAGTGTGTCGATGAGCAAGGCCGAGTTGGAGCAGGCTGAGTTGGAACTGAGTTATACAATTGTCCGTTCACCGCTCTCCGGTTATATCAGTGAACGGTACGTAGATGTGGGAACACTGGTCGGAAAATCACAATCATCATTGCTTGCCACAGTAGTGGAGCGTGATACTGTATTTGTTGAATTCAAGCTGACTGCATTGGATTACCTGAGAAGCCAACAGCGGAATGTCCGTCTGGGAGAGCTGGATGCTACCCGTTCATGGCAACCTGCCGTTACCATCACTCTGGCCGATAATAGTATATATAAGGAGAAAGGAATCGTTGATTTCGCTTCACCCTTGGTTGATCCTCAGACCGGTACGTTTGGTGTGCGTGCCGCCATACCCAATACCGATCAGCAACTTTTGCCCGGACAGTTTACAAGGGTAAATCTGTTGTTGGACGTACTGGAGGATGTGGTGGTAGCACCGCGAAAATCCCTTATCATCGAGAAAGGAGGGGCTTTCCTGTTTGTTATCCGTCCCGACAGCATAGCTGAGTGGCGTTTTGTGGAGACCGGCTATGAGCAGGGTAATAAGGTAGTTATAACCCGTGGATTGTCTACCGACGAGCAAATAGTTACGGAGGGATATCATAAACTTACCCATGGACAGAAAGTAATTCCCCATACACGTGAGCAGATAGAGGCGGATGAACAGAATAGAATGCAAGGAGACAGCATATGAAGCAGGGATTTTTTATAGATAGACCTGTCCTGTCTACCGTCATATCTCTCTTTATTGTAATTGTCGGTATTATAGGGCTTGCTTCGTTGCCGATTGAACAATATCCCCAGATAACACCTCCAATGGTCAGGGTCAGCACTTCCTATCCGGGAGCGGATGCATCGACTGTTTCGCAGGCAGTGGCAACACCCATCGAGCAGCAATTAAATGGAACCCCGGGAATGCTCTATATGGAATCGAGCAGTAATAACACCGGGGGATTGACCATTTCCATTACTTTCGATGTAAATACGAATGTGGACCTGGCGGCGGTGGAAGTACAGAACCGGGTAAAACTGGCTGAGGCACGTCTCCCCGCTGAAGTTTTACAAAACGGGATCACTGTAGAAAAGCAGGCTTCCAATCAGCTTGTTACATTGGCGCTTGTGTCTGATGATCCGAAATTTGATGAGATATATCTGAGTAATTATGCCACTATCAATGTGCTGGATGTATTGCGCCGTATTCCGGGTGTAGGTCGTGTATCCAATGTGGGAAGCCGGTATTACGGTATGCAGATATGGGTTTATCCCGACCGGATGGCCAGTTACGGGCTTACGGTGCAGGACCTGCAAAAGGCTCTGAGAGACCAGAACCGGGAGTCTGCTGCGGGGGAACTTGGGAAACCACCTGTCAAAGGGGTAGATATCTCTATTCCTATCACCGCCCAGGGGCGTCTGTCCACCGTGCAGGAATTCGAAGATGTGGTGATCAGGGCCAACAGCGACGGTTCATTTATCCGTATCGGTGATGTGGCCCGGGTTTCACTAGAAGCATCTACCTATACCACGGAAAGTGGATTGGACGGAAAAAATGCAGCTATCCTTACGGTTTATATGTTGCCGGGAGCCAATGCCATGGAGGTAGCCAATGAGATAAAAAATGCCATGCATACCATCTCCACAGATTTTCCTGAAGGACTAGATTACCTTATTCCTTTTGATATCACCGAATATATTTCGGAATCGATAAAGGAAGTCTATAAAACGCTTTTCGAAGCGCTGATACTTGTTATACTGGTGGTATTCCTTTCGCTGCAAAGCTGGAGGACCGCAATGATACCAATTATAGCGGTTCCTATATCGTTGATAGGTACTTTCGGGTTTATGCTGATGATGGGATTCACCCTGAATACACTAACACTGATGGGGTTGGTGCTCGCTATCGGGATAGTGGTGGATGATGCGATCGTGGTTGTCGAAAATGTAGAACGCATTATGGTGGAATACAAGATGAATGCCCGTGAGGCCACCCATAAGGCGATGAGACAGTTGACCGGAGCATTGGTCATCACCTCACTGGTATTGGCGGCAGTATTCCTTCCGGTTAGTTTTCTGGGCGGAATTGTCGGATCAATGTACCAGCAATTCACTATCACCATTGTTGTCTCCGTATTCATATCCACAGTAGTCGCACTGACGCTTAGTCCCGCCATGTGTGCACTGATCCTCAAACCACGGCATGGCAGGAAAAATATAATCTTCAGGCGGATTGACAATTGGTTTGCTAAAGGAAACCGTTTATACGTAAAAGGTATTTACAAGACGATCAGTCATCCCAAAAGAATCATATTCTGGTTTGGCATGGTCTTGGTCGCTATCTTTCTGTTGAACCGTTTTGTTCCGTCGAGTTTCATTCCCCAGGAGGACCAGGGTTTCTTTACCGTAGAACTGGAAATGCCTGAGGGAGCTACTATCGAGCGTATGCGTAATGTGGCAGAGAGGGCAATAGCGTATATTGACCGTCATGAAGCCGTTGATCATGTGCAAAATACAACCGGCTCCAGTCCTCGCGTGGGTATTAACCAGGGACGTACAACCCTGGTCGTGATATTAAAGCCCTGGAAAGAGAGGGATATGGGAGTAGATGATGTGATCAATGATATACGACAGGAGTTTTATCATTATCCCGAGGTTAAAGTCTTTGCCAGCAGGCCGCCTGTAGTTCCTGGCCTGGGAGAAGCGGGAGGAATCGAGATGAAATTGCAGGCAAGGTCAGAAGCTTCCTGGGATGAGTTGGTGGCGGCGACCGATACATTTTTGCATTATGCCAATAACAGTCGCCAGTTGGCCAATATCTCCGCTTCTTTGCAACCCGAAATACCACAGCTGTATTTCGATCTCGACCGCGATAAGGCTATGGCGTTGGGCGTCCCTGTCTCGGATATCTTCTCTACGATGAAGGCTTATCTGGGTGCAGTGTATGTGAATGACTTCAACATGTTCAACCGTGTATACAGGGTCTATATTCAAGCCGACCAAAGTTTCAGGATGACGGGTGATGACCTCAACCTTTTCTTTGTTCGTGCCTCTAATGGAACCATGGTTCCACTGACCTCTCTCGGTTCCATGGATTATACTACCGGCCCCGGCAATATATCCCGGTTTAATATGTACACTTCGGCATCGATCCAGATTACACCGGCCGCAGGCTATAGTTCCGGAGAAGCCATGGCTGTGATAGAACGGATCGTGAGAGAACATCTCCCGGAGAATATCGGGCTTTCCTGGAGCGGACTTTCGTTTCAGGAACAGAGGGCACAGGGCAATACGTTCCTTGTCCTGGCATTGGTGTTTCTTTTCGCGTTCCTCTTCCTGGCAGCTTTATACGAAAGCTGGTCCATCCCTATGGCTATTATTCTCTCTTTCCCTGTGGCTGCATTAGGTGCCTATCTGGGGATATGGATTGTGGGACTGAATAATGACATTTTCTTTCAGATAGGTTTGGTTACACTGATCGGTCTGGCGGCAAAGAATGCCATACTCATCGTTGAATTCGCCAAAGTACAGGTAGATAAAGGTGTGGAGCCTGTCCATGCGGCTATAAATGCGGCAAGACTACGTTTTCGGCCCATCCTGATGACTTCATTGGCATTTATTCTGGGGCTTGTTCCTCTTGTACTCGCTTCGGGGCCAGGTTCAGCCAGTCGCCATTCAATTGGTACGGGAGTGTTCTTTGGGATGATCTTTGCAACAGTGGTGGGTATTATTGCGGTGCCGTTCTTCTTTGTACTTCTTTACAGGTTGAAGAATAAGGTATCTCTGCCTGCCTGGGTGAGATTTCCCAAGATGAAAGATAAAATCAAAGTATTTTACAACAAGAAAGGCAAAAAACAATGAAACCATTTAACGGTTATATAGTAATTGTATGTGTGCTGGCCCTTTTGTTGAGTTCCTGTAAAATAGGTCGCGAATTCAGCCGTATAGAGAACACAGGTATGCCGGAGCATTTCAATGGGGCTAAAGAAGTGCAAATGCCGGGATTATCTACGGATGATATAGGGTGGAGTACCCTTTACCAGGATACCGTTTTGCAGAATCTTATTGACAAGGCGCTGGAAAACAATAAGGATATGCTCATTGCTACGGCGCGTATCAAAGAGATGATCGCCAGCAAACGGATCAGTTTTGCATCCATGCTTCCGGAAGTCTCGGTAGAAGCTGGAGGGCAAAAGGAAATGCTCAATTATGGTGGAGACGACCCAAAGCATGATCCGGAGTTCAGGGTGAATATGAATATCGGTTGGGAACTCGATATATGGGGAAATCTACGCTGGAAAAATGATGCAGCTTTAGCAGCCTATATGCAGTCAGTTGAGGCACAACGTGCTTTACACCTGACAATTGTGGCGGAGGTGGCTCAGGCTTATTTCGAGTTGAGGGCATTGGACAGGCAGTTGGCCATTGTCAGGCAAACCCTGGTATCGAGAGAACAGGGAGTGCAGTTTGCCAAACTCCGTTATGAGGGTGGACTTATATCAGAAATACCCTACCGGCAAAGTTTGGTAGAGCTGGCACGTACTGAAACGTTGGTTCCTGATATTGAAAATGAGATCAAATTGAAAGAGAACGATCTTGCAATTCTGGTGGGTGATTTCCCCTCTTCTTTCATCCCCCGGGGACAACGTATCGATGAGATTGACTTTCCGGGTGAACTTCCTGTGGATTTGCCTTCTTCCCTGTTGCGTCGTCGTCCTGATATCCTGCAGGCAGAACAGCAGTTGATCGAGATGAATGCCATGGTAGGCACAGCATTGACCGATATGTTTCCAAAACTCAGTCTTACCGGGCAATTAGGTGGGGAGAGTGACGAACTGGGCAATTTTCTCCAGAGCCCTGCCTGGTTTATATCAAGTTTCCTGACCGGGCCCATTTTCAATTTCGGGAAAAACAAAGCTCGCCATGCTGCTGCCCAGGCTGCTTACGAAGCACAAGTATATGAATATGAAAAAACGGTATTGAATGTATTTGCCGAAGTGAACAATGCTATCTCTTCACTGGAAAAAGCCAGGACAATGAGATTATCGCATCAGAAACTCTATGACTCTGCCAATTCATATCATCAATTGGCGCAACTACAGTATATAAATGGTCTAGTGAGTTATCTTGATGTGCTTGACTCCCAGCGTCAGTTGTTTGACGCGGAGATTGCCCTCAATGACGCAACCCTCAATGAATTGATTGCTACTGTAGATATGTATAAGGCTCTTGGCGGGGGTATTATACGTTAACACTGCTTGTTTTGACCTGTTTTTATATATTTTTCCGTTAAAAATAAAGGAATTGATAATAAAACCATATATTTGCAACAGAAAACGACTAATTTGATAGAACTATTCATTATCATATTATCTAAAAGTCATGAGTAATCAATTAACAAGAAGAAAGTTTCTTAAAACGGCCGCTGTAGGTGCAGTTGGAATGGCTGTTTTCCCGCAGTTCCTCTCCTCGTGTAAACAAAACAAGAGTACGGGAACAGATGATGGAATTATTCGCCTGGGATTTATCGGGTTGGGTCAGCAGGCAATGTACCTGTTGAATGGTTTTATCGGTATACCGGGAGTACAAGTGGTAGCCGGAAGTGATGTGTATGGTGTCAAGAGGGAGCGTTTTCTGCTACGAGTGAACAAGCACTATACAGAAAACCAGTCGGAAGTAGCCGTAGAGGTATATGAAAACTACAAAGAACTGATTGCCCGCGAGGATATCGACGCTGTGGTAATTGCTACACCCGACCACTGGCATGCATTTATGGCTATTGAGGCTTGTAATGCGAAAAAGAATGTTTATCTGGAAAAACCGTTGACATTTACTATTAAAGAGGGGCAAATGTTAACGAAAGCGGTGCGTGACAACGGGGTGATTTTAAGTGTAGGCAGCCAACAGCGTTCCGATGCCAATTTCCAGCATGCTGTAAAGATGGTACAGGAAGGGAAAATCGGAAAAATTGAGAAGGTAAATGCTTATGTAGGCGCTCCTCCTACACCTTACGACCTGCCTGAAGAGCCCGTGCCGGCAGATTTGAACTGGCCGTTGTGGTTAGGCCCGTCAGAGTACGTGCATTATAATTCCCAGTTGAACCCTCCTATTTCGCTCGATCCCGAACAGAATGAACAGTTCTGGGGCGCATGGCGCTGGTATAAGGAACTGGGTGGAGGTTTTACTACCGACTGGGGTGCACATATGTTCGATATCGCCCAATGGGGACTTGGAATGGACGGAAGCGGTCCCGTGGAGATTATTCCGGCAGGATATGAGGATACCAAATACCTGACTTACAAATATGCCAACGGGGTGGTGATGACCGAGGAACCGTTCGACGAAAAACAGACCAAGGGAGTCAAATTCTGGGGTGATAAAGGATGGATCGAGGTGTCGAGAGGCCATTTCAAGGCTTCTGATGACAGTTTGCTGCCCCCTGTAGCGGAAAATACAGAAGGTGCTTACGAGACAAAGATCCCTCATCTCGTGAATTTTATTGAATCGGTGAAAACAAATACCGATCCGGTAGTTCCTGTGGAAATAGGACACCGTTCCTGTACGGTTTGTACGTTGGGAAATATTGCCTACGACCTGGGGCGCCCCGTTAAATGGGATCCGGCAGCAGAGAAGTTTGTAGATGATCCCGAGGCAGATGCGAACAGATTGTTCAATAAAACCTATAATGAAGGATATATCCTTTAATGCGAAGATGACTAAACCAAAAAAAGCTGCTTAAGGCAGCTTTTTTTGTGACAGTATGATACCCAGTTCGTCTAACTGTTCCTGCTCTACACGGGAGGGAGCATCGATCATCATATCGCGTCCGGCATTATTTTTCGGGAAGGCAATGCAATCGCGGATACTATCCAGTCCGGCAAAGACGGAAACAAACCTGTCCAACCCGAAAGCAATCCCGCCATGCGGAGGAGCACCGTATTGGAAAGCATTCATCAGAAATCCGAATTGCTCCTGCGCCCGTTCTTCTGTAAATCCGAGTACGGAGAACATCTTCTTTTGCAATCCGCTGTCATGAATACGGATGGAGCCGCCACCTATTTCCACACCGTTGATCACCATATCGTAAGCATTGGCACGAACAGCTCCGGGATCGGAGTCCAGCAGCGGAATATCTTCCGGTTTGGGCGAGGTGAAAGGGTGGTGCTTCGCGAAAAATCGATTCAACTCTTCATCTTTTTCCAATAATGGGAAATCTGTTACCCACAGGCATTTATAGTTGTTTTTGTCTCTTAATCCCAGACGGGTGCCCATTTCTAATCGCAGTTCACATAATTGTTTCTGCGTTTTTTCAGTCTCTCCACCCAGAATCAGTATAAGGTCACCCGGTTGGGCATTGCATCGTTCCGCCCATTTTTTGAGATCCTCTTCGGTGTAGAATTTATCGACAGAAGATTTCAACGAACCGTCTTCATTATACCGCAGGTAGATCAATCCTTTAGCTCCGATTTGGGGGCGCTTTACAAAGTCGGTCAGTTCATCCAGTTGCTTGCGTGTGTAAGAAGCACACCCTTTAGCACAGATAGCTCCTACATATTCTGCGGAATCAAATACGCCGAATTCACGCCCGGGGGTAAGATCTTTTATCTCCGTTAATGTCATTTTGAAGCGGGTATCCGGTTTGTCCGATCCGTATAAGCGCATGGCGTCTGCATAGGTTATACGGGGAAAATCGGGTATTTCGATATTTTTGATCGACCTGAACAGGTGTTTTGTCAATCCTTCAAAGGTTTGTAATACATCTTCCTGGTTGACGAATGACATTTCACAGTCGATCTGTGTGAATTCCGGCTGACGGTCGGCTCTCAGGTCCTCATCACGGAAGCATTTGACGATCTGGAAATAGCGGTCGAACCCCGATACCATCAGTAACTGCTTGAACAATTGTGGAGATTGCGGCAGCGCGTAGAATTCACCCGGATTCATGCGGGAAGGAACAATAAAGTCGCGAGCTCCTTCGGGGGTGGATCCGATCAGTACCGGTGTCTCCACTTCCAGGAATCCTCTCTCGTCGAGGTAACGGCGTGTCTCGAAAGCCATCTTATGACGCAGTTCCAGATTCTGCCTTACCACATTACGACGCAGGTCCAGGTAACGGTATTTCATCCGCAATTCATCCCCTCCGTCGGTGTCGGTCTCGATAGTGAAGGGAGGTGTTTTGGAAGCATTTAGTACAGTCAGAGTCGAGACGATGATTTCGATGTCCCCGGTAGGAATATGAGGATTCTTACTACTGCGTTCCTTGACGGTACCAGTAATCTGGATCACCCATTCTCGTCCCAGCTTGTTGGCCTGGTCGCAGAGATCCTGATCCAGTTCCTGGTTGAATGACAATTGTGTGATGCCATACCTGTCGCGCAGGTCAAGGAAGGTCATTCCCCCCATCTTGCGGATTTTGGATACCCATCCGGCTAAAGTAACCTCTTTCTCTATGTCGGCCAACCGGAGTTCGCCGCATGTATTGCTTCTGTACATAAGATATTATCGTTTGATATATTGGACTGCAAATTTACACAATTCTCGCGTGAATCACGCAGTTAAATAAAAAAACCGCTTAGATGTTGAGATTATCGGAAAATAGTTGTACTTTTGCATCCGATTTCGGGGTGTAGCACAGTCCGGTTAGTGTACCTGCTTTGGGAGCAGGGGGTCGCGAGTTCGAATCCCGCCACCCCGACGAAATTAAAAAGCCTTGATAATCAATATGTAAATGTTGATTATCAAGGCTTTTTTTGTATATAAATGCCAGTGAGTTCCGGGAATATGCTATCTTTGTGGGTGTCAAGGCCACGGGCTCGTGTATAAAATAGGATCATCGACTTTTTTATATAAGTTTCACTCGTTTTTGCAAAATAGGTTATTTCACGATCTCTGCAAAATCTTCCAGATTCTCATCCACATATTGCGCGATAATGGAGATCTCTTCCTCTTCTATATAGAAGAACTTCTCCTCCAATTCATCAAACTGTTCAAAGTCGGTATACATCGCCATGAATTCTTCCTCCGTCGTTTCCCGTTCCAGTTCCGTACGATGGGTATCGTATATTTCTTTGGCTTTATAGAGTATCTTTGAAAATCCTTTCGCCCCCATCTGTTTTAATGCTTTCGCAACCGGATTATCGAAGATATATCCTCCGTAGCCATTCTGGATGAGCTGTACGAATCCGCCTTCATTCACTTCTTTGGTAAAGAAACGAAGTGCCAGTAGCGTGTGCTGATACCCGTTCAGACGATCCATATTTTCTGCTGTGATCTCCCCGTCCAATGCTTCAAGATAAGCATCGATAAATACTTTCAGAAATTCGTCCATCCCTTTTTCAGCAGCCTCAATAAGTTTGTTTTCGTGAATCTGTATCATGTGATCCTTGTTTAATTGTTGTGCGAGAAGCTTATTATGCAGGAGTTAAACCTGTTTGTGTCGTATACCTGTTTCTCCATGACAAATGTAACGGTTTTTTCTTAAATGGCTTTGTGTTGTCCCTTTATTCGGGAGAAAATAGCTATATTTGCGCAATAATCTTTTAAGAATAAACCTAAGATGAAAGTAAAACCTTTTAAGGGTATTCGCCCGCCGAAATCACTGGTAAAAGAGGTGGCATCACGTCCCTATGATGTGCTGAATTCAGAAGAGGCCCGTAAAGAGGCCGGGGGAAATGAGAAATCACTGTATCGTATCATCAAACCGGAGATCGATTTCCCCGTAGGAAAGGACGAGCATGATGCAGATGTATATGAAAAAGCCGCCGAAAATCTGAAGATGTTCCGGGATAACGGGTGGCTCGTGCAGGACGATGAAGAGATGTATTATGTGTATGCACAGACAATGAATGGCAAAACCCAGTACGGTTTGGTGGTGGGAGCTTATGTAGAGGATTACATGACCGGGAAAATCAAGAAACATGAGTTGACGCGTCGCGATAAGGAAGAGGACCGCATGAAGCATGTGCGGGTGACCGATGCCAATATGGAACCTGTTTTCTTTGCCTATCCTGACAATAAGGATTTGAATGGAATCGTGGATAAAGTTAAGGCCCGTGAACCTGAATATGATTTTGTTTCGGCCGACGGGGTAGGGCATCACTTCTGGTTGATATCGGATGAGGAAACTATCCGCCGGATCACGGAGATATTCGAAGCCGTTCCGGCAATGTATATTGCCGACGGTCATCATCGTTCTGCCGCTGCAGCACTGGTGGGCGCCGAAAAAGCAAAGAGCAATCCCAACCACATAGGTGATGAGGAGTACAATTATTTTATGGCGGTTTGTTTTCCTGACAGTCAACTTACCATTATCGATTATAACCGGGTGGTGAAAGATCTCAACGGACTCACTCCCGATGAATTCATAAAAAAATTAGAGAAAAACTTCGTTGTAGAGCCTGCCGGATCGGAGATACAGAGACCGCAAAACCTCCATCAATTTTCTATCTATCTTGACGGACGTTCGTTTAGCGTAACCGCAAAACCCGGTACATACGACGATAATGACCCTATCGGTCAACTCGACGTGACCATTACTTCCAACCTGATACTGGATGAGATATTGGGTATCAAAGATCTTCGTAGTGATAAACGGATCGACTTCGTGGGTGGTATCCGTGGCCTGGGGGAACTGAAAAAACGGGTAGATAGCGGGGAAATGGCGCTTGCCATCGCTTTATATCCTGTCTCAATGAAACAGTTAATGGATATTGCCGATACGGGTAATATCATGCCTCCCAAAACTACCTGGTTTGAACCGAAATTGCGCTCTGGACTGGTAATACATCAATTACACTAATAATATTCAATTTAAAACGATCTATGGCACATCATGAATTAGACGAACTGGATGAAAAAATCCTCAGGATGATAGTGGATAATGCACGTATCCCTTTTCTGGAGGTAGCACGGGCATGTGGTGTTTCGGGTGCGGCTATCCATCAGCGGGTACAAAAACTTACCGGATTAGGAGTGGTCAAAGGCTCGGAGTTCCTTCTGGATGCCGAAAAGATCGGTTATGAGACCTGCGCTTATGTGGGGATATTCCTTACTTCTCCCTCGACTTTTGAGTATGTTGTAAAAGAATTGGAAAAAATACCTGAAGTGGTGGAGTGTTATTATACTACCGGCCAATATGATGTTTTAATCAAAGTGTTCGCGAAAAACAACAAAGACCTGTTGCGCATCATCCATACTGAGTTACAACCTCTTGGTTTGTCAAGAACCGAAACATTGATATGTTTTAAAGAAGGATTCCGGAAAAAATTGCCTATTCAGTTTATTGAAAAAGAGGCGTGATTTTCTTTGATAAATAATTTTATTCTCACACCTGTCTTATAGGTAGAAGGACTTGATGGCACTTGAGATTGTCATTGCGGGAGTTATGGCTTGGTAATACTTGGGAAATTATAGAGTGTACTCCCGCTATTGAGTTTTTCTATCAATTGGTCATTTTGATCCATTAACGTTTTATTCTCTATTTTCAGCATCGTATTCTCTGTAACCAGTTGTTTTATTTCCTCTATTAACCTGTTGACTGTTTTATCTGATATTTCTTCCTCCCGGAGAGGTGCTGATCTTAACATTTCACCTCTTCCCGTGATCAGCCACTCTGTATTGTATCGGGGATAATTTTCAACTATTAATTGAATCCATTTCGCTTGTATATCGGTGCCATTGTTAATGGCCCGTGATAAAACGCCTTTACTGGCTCCTATTTTTCTCTCCAGAGCCGTTATTTTTACATTTTCATAATCGGCTATTTGCTGGATTCTATATAAAATGCTCTTCATTTAGGTAAAATTATCTTCGTTACTACTTGTTTGTTGAAAATTATCATCTATATTTGCAGTGATTCAAAAATTACTACACCTACTACATGGTAAAGTTAGTAAAATTTAAGAGAAGATATATGAATCAAGAAGAATTTAACAAATCTGGACTTTTCGTTCAGTTGTTATCAGCACCACAGTGATGATATGATGCGCAACCGTATTGTAAAAAACAGTCCCTATACAATACGGAACCAGGTTGGGGAGAAAAAATAAAAAAGAAAAAAGGATGAGCATGGATGGACTTGGATAAACAAGATCAGCCAATTTATTAATCTAAAAACTGAGAATCAAAAATTTTAATCGTATGAAAAGACTAAATTCCAATTTAGTAAAAGGAATTTTGTTTACATTCTTGTGGACATTTTCCTTGTGTATGTTTGCACAGAATATTACCGTTACCGGAACGGTAACCGATGCCGGCGGAGAACCGCTGATCGGGGTGACTATTCAGGTACAGGGAGCTACCAATGGTACTGTTACCGATATGGATGGTAATTTTACACTCAATGATGTAGCGCCGGATGGAATATTGGAGATTTCTTATGTAGGGATGGAATCACAGGAAGTAGCCATAGACGGTCAGACTAACATTCAGATAACCATGTCGGAAGATACGGAACTGCTGGACGAAGTGGTGGTAGTAGGATATGGCACGATGGACAGGCGAGAAGTAACGTCTGCCATAAAAACGGTGAGTGCCCGTGATTTCAATCCGGGAGGCGCGCGTAATCCCCTTGATCTGATCCAGGGAAAAGTGGCCGGATTGAATATGACCCGGACGCAGGGAGCTAACCCCAATTCCGGCGTAGATATCCAGCTACGGGGAGTTACATCCCTTACCGGGACAAGAACTCCGTTAATTGTGATTGACGGTGTACCGGGAGGTAATCTGGATCTGTTGCAGCAGGATGATATTGAATCGTTCAATGTCTTAAAGGATGGTTCTGCCGCCGCTATTTACGGCACGCGGGCCAATGCGGGAGTTATTCTTATCACCACGAAAAAAGGACAGGCCGGGGAACCGCAATTCAACTATTCGACCTATCTGCAACATGAAAGGGTGAGTGATAAGCCGGGTATTTTGAGCGCTACGGATTTCCGCGACCTGATCAGTCAGGGAGTAATCGATGCCGATCAGGATTTTGGTGCATCCACCGATTTATTTGATGAGCTGATCAATAAAAATAATCTGAGTCATTATCATAACTTCTCCGCGTCGGGAGGTACGCAAAATACCAATTACCGTGCCTCGGTTTTTTACAGTAACCTCGAAGGTATTGCCAAAGAAAATTCCCGTGAACAGTTCGGAGGGCGTATCAATATTAACCAGAAGGGGTTGCAGGACTTGTTGACGATGTCGTTGAATCTTGCCACAAACGTCAATAAGGCTAATATGCTGGGTGGAGCAAGCGGCGATTTCGAACAGGCTATTCAACGGAATCCGACAGCCCCTTTGTATAATGAAGACGGTAGTTTTTTCGAAACGGAAGCATTTAACAATTACAACCCGTTGTCCCGTCTGGCTAATCGTATTTCCGAAAGAAACCAGCAAACAACTTCTGCCGATCTCAGCCTGCAACTGCGACTGACGGATGAGTGGTCGGTTTCGGGCTTTGGTTCGTATATGCGTAATACATACAATGATCGTTATTACCGTTCTTCAAAAGATTGGGATAATCGTGCCGGAACGGAGTTTCAGGGAATGGGATATGCTTCCAAATCAAATCATCTGGCCTGGACAAAAACTTTTGAAGCGACAACCGACTACCGGAAAACATTCAACGATATACATACGATCACGGCCATGGCAGGGTACAGTTATCAATATGAAACATTTGAAAATTTTAATGTAAACAATAGTGGTTTTACTACAGATGCTTTTCTAGACTGGAATCTCGGTGCGGGAAGCGCGATCAATGACACCAGTTTGCCGCGTCCGGGAATGGGTAGCGAAAAGCAGGATAATACACTGGTCGCCTTTTTTGGCCGTGTGAATTACTCTCTTGCGGATAAATATTACCTGCAGGGAATTCTGCGACGGGAAGGCTCCTCCCGTTTCGGGGCGAATCATAAATGGGGTAACTTCCCTGCCGTGTCGGCTGGGTGGACCATCAGCGAAGAAGGATTTATGGATGGTGTGGATTTTGTGGATGAGTTGAAATTTCGTGTGGGTTATGGTGTTACGGGGAACCAAGGGATTCCCAATTATCAGTCATTGGTTACTTTGGGCACCGGGGGAGTATATCCTCAGAATGGCGTATATTATCAAACCTACGGTGCTGCCCGCAACCCGAATCCGGACCTTCGCTGGGAGCAGAAAGCCGAATTGAATTTCGGGGTAGATTTCGCTGTTCTGGAAAGGAGGATCAGTGGTTCCATCGATATATATAACAGGAATACAAAGGATCTGTTATACAATTATAACGCACAACAACCACCGTATGTACGTGATCTGATATATACCAATGTAGGAACATTAAGGAATTCGGGGATCGAGTTTCAGATCTCTGCTATACCCCTACAACAGAATAATTTCAACTGGAATATTGATTTTACGGCAAATACCCAAAGTAACCGGTTGACGAAACTTTCCAGTGATCTGTATGAGGCTAATTGGCTCTCGTTCTACGGACTTCCTTCCCCAGGTAACTTAGGAGATGCATTCCGTCTGGAAGAAGGTGGTTCGGTCGGTAATTTCTACGGCAAGCGTTTTGCCGGATTTACGGAAGATGGACAATGGCTGTTCTATAAACAGGACGGATCGACCGGAACAGCCACTGAAATGAGTGATGACGACCTGACCGTTATCGGGAACGGTGTCCCGAAATTTCAGGCATCGCTCACGAACACCTTTACATATAAAAATTTTGACCTGACGTTTATGTTCCGGGGTAAATTCGGTTTCGATATCCTGAATTTGAAGGAACTATATTTCGGGAATAAAAAATGGCTGCCGAATAACCTGTTCAAGAGTGCTGTTACAAAGCATGATCAATTAGACGATGATCCTCAATACTCAGACTACTATCTTGAAAAGGGGGATTTTGTGAAGCTCGACAATCTGACGTTGGGATATAATGTCCCATTGAATACCTCCTATATCCGGAATTTACGGGTTTACGTGACGGGAAAAAACCTGTTTACCATTACTGGATACAGTGGGTCGGATCCTGAGTTGCAGGATACGGGATTTGAGGCCGGTGTGGATGCCCGGGACTATTATCCCCGCACACGCTCATGGTCTGTTGGGTTGAATATCGGATTTTAACAGTAAAAAAGTTTTAGTCGTATGAAACGAGCATGATAATCATTATCACACAAGATCATGACTAATGCGAGTTCCATATGACACCATTGAAAATAAATATTTTAGTCATATGAAAAATAAAATATATCATATATCTGCTCTCATTTTGGCGACGATACTCATAGCCGGAATGAATAGCTGTACCGATCTGGATGAGAATCTCTACAGTGAATTGCATGAGTCGAATTTCTATAATAACAGGTTGGAAGTGCTGCAAGCCGCTTTGAGGCCGTTTACACATATGCAGGCCTGGCTGGCGCCCACCGGTCAGAACGGATATTATTACCATGCGGAATTGTCGGCCGATCAGCTGGCATGGCCGCAGAAAGGGCGTCATGGATACGATAGCGGTGATCATTTCCGTCAACATTATCATACATGGACATCCAACGAGGGACGCATGCGTACGGCATGGACACTGATGTGGACAGGAGTCGGTTATGTGAATTCTGCTATTGCAGACCTGGAGGAGGTGGATAATGAAGCGATAGATATTTCCGACGAGGAAATGGCTGCCATTTTGGGTGAACTATATGTGTTGCGCGCTTTTCATTATATGAAAATCATGGAACTATGGGGAAATGTACCTATTGTCACAACCGTAGGAGAAGCGATTAATCCTCCGACACAATCGAAAGCCGAAGTGTTTGAATTTATTAAAACGGAACTGGAAACCCATGTACCCAATCTTCTGCCTTATTCGGAAGAGTTGGTAGGGCGTGTCTCACAAACTGCCGGGTACGCTATGCTTGCGGAGTTATATCTGAATGCCGAGTATTTTATCGGGGAACCCATGTATGATGAATGTATCGCTGCCTGCGACAAAATTATCAGTGGAGAAGCCGGAGGTATTAACGGTACTCCCGAGCTGGCACCCGACTTGCTGGAAACATTCTCCAATGCCAATCAGAATGCAAGAGAAGCATTATTTCAATTCGCATTTAGCCGTTTAGGTGGATTTACATTCGATTGGGCAGGTTTTTTTATGGGGTATTCCAATATGAGCCGGGCGCTTGATGTAGGTTATTCCGGGAACAATGCCTTTGTGGTAATCCCTTCGGCTTTTGATGCTTATCAGGATAATGATCTGCGGAAAGAGGAGTGGTTTTTGTTCGGGCCTCAGTACGTTTACGGTACCGATGAACCGATCCTGGGTGTAGAAGAGTATAACGGACAACCTTTCATCTATGTCAATTCCATCCGCCAGGAAAGTCAGGGTGACCTTACGAGCGAAGGAGGCATGGATCAGGGAGAAGAGAACAGCGGGGCCCGGTTTCATAAATATAAGAGCGGCCGGACGAGCGATCCGGATTATCGGGAGAATCACTATATGATCTACCGGTTGACGGAAATTTATTTTAATAAAGCGGAAGCATTGATGCGGAAGAACAACGGTGTGGCTACACAGGAAGCCGTGGATCTGGTGAATGCATCCAGAAGACGGGCATTCACGAATGAAGATTGGGAGGAGGCACAATATACAACCTCCACGTTAACAATGGATGAGTTGCTGGCTGAACGCGGCCGGGAATTTATTTTCGAAGGGAAGCGACGTACGGATATCATCCGTTTCGGTAAATTTACGACCGCTAGCTGGTGGGATCATGAACCGACGAACGATCCGAATCGGGAGATCTATCCCATCCCTCATACCCAGTTGGCTGCCAATCCGAATCTGGTGCAGAATCCCGGTTATGAATAAAATGTTTTGAAAACATAAGCAATTAGCCAGGGCAATCTGAATAAAAAATAACGTGGCGGAATAAAGCCACGTTATTTTTTATCTGCATATCAGAGTATGGTCTTTATACCTACAGTAGTATTCTGAATTTGTTAAAATAAAAGATATACAGCGTCGTTTTTTAAAAGAAAGGAATATTTGTTTTACTTTTGTAAGATACGGTTCTTGTAGTGGCAATATAAAAGAGATTTGTCTATATAAGAAATGGATCGAGAATTTCCTGGAAGTATAAGATAGGTTAGGGTTAATTCAAATGAAAAAAATATTTCCATCGGATAGATTTGCTGAGTTATACAGTGCTTATTATAAAAAGTCCTTTTTGTTTACCAAATCCTATGTCCATGACAAATATGTAGCGGAAGATATCGCCTCCGAAGCGTTGATGAAATTGTATGAGAAACTGCAGAAAGAAGAGATTGAGAGTATTCCCGCTTATTTATTGACTTTATTGAAAAACCAATCGTTGGATTATCTGCGTAAAAAAGCTGTCAGGGATAAAGCCCATGCAGATTATTCCACTGCGGATTATGAGGAACTGAATTACCGGATATCCACTTTACAGGAATGTGATCCCAGTCTGATCTTTTCCAAAGAAATACAAAGTATAATTGATGCGACACTGGCACAATTGTCTCCGCAAACCCGAAAGATTTTTATATTGAGTCGCTATGAGAATTATTCCAACAAAGAGATTGCCGCAGAGTTAAATATCAGTGTGAAAAGTGTTGAATACCATATTACCAAAGCCTTGAATCTATTTCGTGAGAACCTGAAAGATTACCTTCCTTTGTTTTATTTCCTTTTTCTTTTTTAAAAAAAACAGATTTTTTGTTTAGGGTTGCCGGGGTGTAATACGTCATCTATTACAACGACGGTAATTTAACTTGCTTTTGCGAGAGATGGACGATTTGTTAAAAAAATATCTCGAAGGAGATACCAATCGAATAGAAAACAGGGATGTCTTTGAATGGATCAGACAGTCAGACAAAAATGAGCAGAAATTCAAGGCATTAAGACGATTGCATGATATTGCCATATGGCGGGATGATGCTGTTGTTGGACCGGTTGTACGGGAAAAAGTTCAAAAACGGAATGTCAGCGTTTTTATACGTATTGCGGCAGCATGCATACTGGCTATGGCTTTATTTTATTTTTATCAACAGGTATCGGACAGCGATACTGAATGGATAGTTGGGCAATCCGATGCCGGGATGCAGGAAATGAGTGTCCCCACCGGACAAAATGCTGAATTGGTATTGGATGACGGGACAAACGTCTGGCTTAATTCTAAATCGACACTTGTTTTTCCTTCCCGCTTTACCGGTACGGAAAGAGTTGTGCAACTTTCTGGTGAAGGATATTTCGATGTAGCTCACGATTCCGGTCGTCCGTTCAAAGTTGAAACGCAGCAATATAGTATAGAGGTGTTGGGGACGGAATTCAATGTCCGTGCTTATGAGGGATCACAGCTTTTTGAAACATCTCTGTTGAAAGGAAGTGTGATAGTAAGATCGGTACAAACCTCGGAAGACCTGTATTTGAAACCGAATGAGCGGGCCATCGGAAAAGACAGCAAGCTGAATATCACCTCTTTTAATAAAGATGAATTTTTGTGGCGGGAAGGAATTCTTTTTATTGATGATAAATCCATTTATGAAATCCTACCAGTATTAGAGCAATACTTCGATACCAAATTCATAATAGAGGAAAATAGCGTTGAAAAACATAAAAAATATACCGGAAAATTCCGTATTCAGGACGGAGTTGAGCACATTTTGAATGTACTTCAGATTCAAAATAAATTTTCATACAAAATGTATCAGGAAGATAAAACAATTATAATTAAATGAATGCCTATGGAATAAGAGATATTTTATCACAATTTAAGAACATGAGTAAAAATGACTAATTATTAATAATCTAAAATCAATTTAATGAATAATGGAACATATCAATAGGAAAAGAGTGAACATTCGTAAGAAAATGAGAGGACTCTATACACATAATATACGTGTCTCGGTACTTCTTATATTTACTTTATTCACGTATTCTCTGAGTGCAAATTCTCAGGATGTAAAGGTGAGCTTAACGATTAATAACAAGCCTGTTATAGATGTATTGACGGAAATAGAAAAGCAGACAGATTATTTATTTGTTTACAGTTCCGATGAGATCAGTACCAATAGGAAAGTTTCAGTGCGTGCTAATAATGAGTCTATTGATAAGGTGCTGGAGGATATTTTTTTCAACACAGATATTGAATCAAAAATAGAAGGGAAAAATATTCTTTTGGTTAAAAAGCAGGAAAATATTGCTGCCATACGTCAATCGGGACCGGTCGTGACCGGGATTGTGACTGATTATTTGGGAGATCCTCTTCCCGGTGTCAATATACGGGTAAAAGGAATCGATGCAGGAACCATTACGGATATTGACGGTAATTTCAGACTCGAAGTTCCTTATGCGAATGCAATCCTGGTATTTTCTTTTGTAGGTTTTCAGCCGCAGGAAGTAGCGCTTGGGGGAAGGGATCATGTAACCGTACAATTAGTAGAAGACAGCAAAGCATTGGAAGAGGTGGTGGTTGTCGGTTATACCACACAAAGGAAAGCAACCATAACTGGTTCGGTGGCGACTATAACCACTAAAGACCTAAAGCAAAGTCCCACTGCAAACATCAATAACGCTTTGGCAGGGCGTATGCCGGGATTAATGGTCAATCAATTCAGCGGAGGAGAACCGGGAGTAGATGTGGCCGATGTCAATATCCGGGGTATGGGGACATACGGAGATAAATCCCCTATTATAATTGTTGATGGCGTTGAGCGGGATATGAGTTATCTGTCTGCGGAAGAGATAGAGACTTTTACAATACTCAAAGATGCTTCTGCTACTGCTGCTTATGGTATCAGAGGTGCAAATGGTGTTATTATTGTAACGACAAAGCGGGGACAGGCCCAGGAAAAAGCTACGGTGAACTTTAAAGCATCCGTAGGTACGAATCATCCCGTGAAATTTCCTCAATATTTGGGTTCGGCCGATTATGCGACGCTTTATAATGAAGCGATGATAAACAGTAACCCGAATACGGATCCTTCCTCTCTTACTTTGTTTTCAGCGCAATCCATAGAAAACTTCAGAAAAGCAAAAGGAGATAATTCGGATGGTTTGGGATATAACTGGGATTATTTCGATTATGCTTTTAAACCGGGAATCCAGCAGGATTATAGTCTTTCCGTCAGAGGTGGCTCCAATCAGGCGCGTTATTTCGTGATGGGGAATTACTATGAGCAAAGCGGAAATTATAAACATACCAATTTAACACAATACGATACCCAGGCGGTATTCAAACGCTATAATTTCCGTGCCAATGTGGATGTCGATATTACGAAAGATTTTTATGTAAAAGTGGATCTTGGTGCACGTATTACGGACAGGAACGCACCCGGAACCACGGCTTCCAGAGTGGTTGCTATTGCCAATACCCAGCCGCCTTATCTGCCGATCACCTTGCCGGATAACGGGCATCCGGATAATGAGGTCTATGTTTTGAATAATCCGTATGGCCTGCTATATGGTGATTTTTTACATCGTTACAATATATTAGGAGAATTGTCGCGTACCGGTTATTTGAACGAAAAGAAAACTTTTTTGAACGGTTCTTTTGCATTAGGACATAAGCTCGATTTTATTACCGAAGGTTTAAAAATAGAGGGGATCTTCTCTTATGATGCTGAAGAAGGACGTTGGATCAGAAGGGTGCTTGAAACACGTGCCGACGGTTATGCAAGTTATGGTCGGTATGCCACCTTTCAGCCTGCAGAAGGCAATCACGGTGCGTTCTATATGAATAATACCTTTTATGAAGGTAGGTATATATTAGGCAATCCCTGGTATGATACCGATGCAACAATAGGGAACAGTTTAAGCCATAATGCCGCGCAGAGTAAGACCTATTATCAGTTGAAACTGGAATACCTGCGTCAGTTCGGAGGACAACATGATGTGTCGGGTCTGGTTTTATTTAACCGCTCAACGCGGAGTTATGACAACAGGGTGGAATACCGTTATCAAGGTATAACAGGACGGATGACCTACGCTTTTGAGAATAAATACCTGGCGGAATTCAATATCGGGTATAACGGCTCAGAAAATTTTGCTCCCGGTAAACGGTACGGGACGTTTCCTGCCGGTTCATTGGGATGGGTAGTTTCTGAAGAATCGTTTATGAACGGTACGAAAAGCTGGTTGGACAATCTTAAGATCAGAGGATCGTACGGGTTAGTGGGAAGCGATAAAATATCGGACTCCAATGATGATCGCTTTGCTTACCTACAATTTTACGTAGGCGGGAGCGGATACAGTTTTGGTATAAATGAGTTTGGAAGCGGACTCAGTGGATTACGGGAAGGAAATTTTGCCAATCCGAACCTTACATGGGAGAAGGCCCGGAAACTG
Organism: Proteiniphilum saccharofermentans; assembly: GCF_900095135.1. Taxonomy (NCBI): domain Bacteria; kingdom Pseudomonadati; phylum Bacteroidota; class Bacteroidia; order Bacteroidales; family Dysgonomonadaceae; genus Proteiniphilum; species Proteiniphilum saccharofermentans. The sequence continues at coordinate 3,107,810 of NZ_LT605205.1, read as the reverse complement.
AATATCGGTATCGATGCTTCACTCCTTAGGCAGCGCTTGAATTTTTCTGTTGATTATTTTAATGAGTATCGGTATGATATCATCACCAGCTTAAGCGGAGGAGATAAACTGGGATTTCCTGATATTGTAGGGAAAGATGCTCCCTTTATCAATTCAGGAATTGTGGAAAATCGTGGTATTGATTTTGAAATAGGATGGAACGGGCGTATAGGAAGAGATATAAGATACTATATCAGGCCTAATTTCACTTTTGCGCGCAACAAAATAAAATTTATGAATGAAATTCCTTATGATGAGGAATATAGGCGAAATACCGGTAAACGGATTGATGAGCATTTTGTATATGTATTCGACCGTTTTGTCTATGATCAGGAGGATGCCGATCGTCTGAATGCAATGAACAATGGAAACGGATTTCAACCGTGGGGGAGGCTTTATCCCGGCGATGTTGTATATAAGGATCTGAATAGTGACGGAAGGATAGATGATGAAGGAGACCGCATGAATATGGGATACCCAAGGACTCCGGAAATACAATTTGGGATCCCTTTGGGAATACAATATAAAGGGTTTGATTTGAGTGTCCTTTTCCAGGGTGCGACAAATAGCAGTGTGCTGTTGAACGGTGCGGCCGTATGGGATTTTCCGGCATACGAACAAGATCAGACAGGAAAAGTGAAACCCATGCATTTCAACCGGTGGACGGAAGAAACAAAAGATACGGCTACTTATCCGCGTCTTACTATCGGTGCAAATAATAACAATAAGAACGGACAAAGTAGTTTGTTCTTATATGATGCGTCGTACCTGCGATTGAAAAATTTTGAAATCGGATACTCTTTACCGGGAAAAGCCATCAGATTCGCCGGATTACAGACTGTAAGAGTTTATATACAGGGAATGAATCTGCTTACATTTGATAATCTCAAAGAAGTTGACGTTGATCCCGAAACAAGAAGCGGTGACGGTTCCTGGTATCCCGTACAACGTATTTTCAATTTTGGAATAGATATAACTTATTAATACAGATAAAAACAATGAACAAGATAAAGTTATTTGCCGGATTGATAGCATCTATGTTTCTTTTATTCATGGGATGTGATGACTATTTGGATAGAATGCCGGACGATAAAGTAAACGAACAGGAAGTATTCACCCGTTTTGATTATGTAAATCAATTGGTAACAGATTTGTATGAAGGAGCTAAATCGGCCAATAAACCGCTCATATATTTCAATCACTTCGGTACTGCTGCTGTTACAGATGAAGCCAGTGCCAGCAGCCATGAAGCTGCTATCCCGCATCAGTTTCATATCGGAAATTACGGCCCGTCTCAGGGAATGCCTGATCGTAGCAGTGTAGGACAATATTGGTGGGATCTGTATACTAAGATACGTAAAGCAAATATTATACTGGAAGGCGTGGAAAAATACAATACGCCTGACAATCCGCAAATGGGGCGGGAAGGAGATATTGTGAAAAGAGTGGGAGAAACATATTTCCTGCGTGGGTATCTTCACTTTCTGTTGTTGCGTGCTTATGGTGAAGTTCCCTATGTGGATCATGTGATAAATCCTGATGATGATATGTCATTCACTCAATTATCGGCACATGAAATAGTGGAACGTATTTGTGCCGATGCCGATGAGGCATACGCCAGGGTTGCAGCCTTTAATGGAGGACAGGATTTTGGTCGTGTAGATCAGGGAGCCTGTCTCGGATTGAAAGCGATGGCAAGGTGGATAGCTGCCACGCCTATGTATAACGGAGGTAACTTTCCGAACGATACACGGTTATATAAAGATGAATACGGATACGATACAAGAAGGTGGGAAGCGGCTAAAACGGCAGCAAAAGCGGTGATGGAGGCCAAAGATAACAGCGGTGGATTACGTTATTCATTGTATACAAAACATGATAAAACCGATTTCGGGGACCTTAACAACGATAATACAAGCAATAGTAAGGTCCATCGGCGTTTGTGGAATATGTTCTATGATATGGATGCAATTCAGAACGAATGGGTTTGGTTTGTAACGAGAGACAAGGATACCGGTTGGTCGGGTGACGTATTGCCTCCGTCGCAAGGCGGGCATGCAAGACAGCGGCCTCTTCAGCAGCAGGTAGATGAATATGAATATATTGCTCCGGATGGATATGGGTATCCAGTGTATACCGAGAGGGCCGTTTCAGACGGATATGATGATGGAAATCCTTATGAGAGCGTCCAGCGTGATCCCCGCTTTTATCGGGATATCCGTTACCACGGTTCTGTTTATCGGGGTACAACATTGAACACCGCTGAAGGAAATGACGCTGTAAGCGGAAGTTATCTTGATAACGCATCGCACACAGGTTATTATTTACGTAAATTTTACAAAGATGGATGGACCAGGGGGGACGGATCCCATATAATCAACGGTCCCGCTATCTGGCGTCTTCCCGAGATAATGTATATCTATTGCGAAGCTGTAAATGAGACGACCGGCCCCAATGAAGAGATTTATAATATATTGAATGAAATACGCGCACGCTCTTTTATGGCTCCCATTCCGCCGGAGGCAAGAACGGACAAAGAGTTGATGAACGAATATATACAAAGGGAGCGTCGTGTTGAATTATTCTATGAGAATCATCGTATATGGCATGCCCGGTTATATCTGGAGCCCGATGATCCGGCTGAAATCGCTCTTGAAAATGCTTATGTGAACGCCGATAGCTGGCCGTATCCTAAAACACAACGTTGGTCTCATGGAATGAGACCTGTTGAAGATGAGAATGGGAAAATCGAAGTAAACGGTAAAAAATATAAGATGCAACGGTTTGAGATTCAGGAAGGACGGGTATTCGAAACGCCCAGACATTATCTGTTCCCGATAATGACGGATGAATTGAAACGAACCCCGGGATTGGTGCAAAATCCGGGATGGTAAGGACTCGGTAACATCATAATACAACTATGAATAAGGTTGCCCGAATAACGATCTGAATTTTGGGCAATCTTATTTTTTATTAAAAGAATCTCATCTTTTAATCCTGCAAATTGGGGAAAGAGATCATGACATGTGACTTTTTCTGATACGTATCGGAGAGTAGGTGTTTTAAAATCTTAATAAATACAATCAATCATGAATATAGAGATAAAATAGTTGCATACCTTCGCAGGAACTTCTATTTTAGTCCCCGTTTTTCAAATCGTTTCAGTAACAGGAATAACGATACTCCATTTATTGTTTTATAACTTCCAAATCCGATCAGAATAGTATAATAACTAGCATAATTATGACAACGCGTAGAAATTTTATTAAAAAAACCGCAGTAGGGTTAACTGCACTGGCTGTTCATCCTGCCTGGGCTGCCTCACCGGTAAGAGGTACATCTATGAAGGAAAAATTTGTTTCCAACCGCCCTGTAACGGGCGACCGGCATTTTACTTCGGTTGCTGTAGAACAGACTATCACAAGGGTGAAAGCAAAAATAAAAGATCTGAAACTGGCATGGATGTTTGAGAACTGTTTTCCCAATACGTTGGATACAACGGTAAGTTTCAGTATGAAGAACGGCAAACCGGATACCTTTGTGATCACCGGCGATATCGATGCCATGTGGCTCCGGGATTCGTCGGCACAGGTATGGCCTTACTTGCCGCTCACCAAGTCCGATGCAAAACTGAAGCAATTGATCGCAGGATTAGTCAACCGCCAAACACAATGCATTCTGGTCGATCCTTATGCCAATGCTTTCTACAATGAACCCAGGCCGGAGGGTTCATGGCAAAAAGACTATACCAAAATGACTCCAATGCTGCATGAACGCAAATGGGAGATAGACTCACTCTGCTATCCTGTGAGACTTGCATACCACTACTGGAAGACTACTGGCGACACTTCCGTGTTTGACGCTGATTGGAAAAAGGCAATGGGCCTTGTGATACAGACGTTCAAAGAGCAGCAACGTAAGGATGGTCTTGGCCCTTACAAGTTTCAAAGGGTAACGGAGCGTCAGTTAGATACGGTGAACAACGATGGATATGGTAATCCTGTAAAACCGGTGGGGCTGATTGTTTCCACTTTCCGTCCTTCCGACGATGCTACTACTTTTCAGTTTCTAGTACCATCCAACTTTTTTGCCGTAACTTCACTCAATCAGATTGCTGAAATTGCAGAAAAGGTTGTCCGTGATAACGCACTGGCGGCTGAAAGCAAGGCGCTGGCCGATGAAGTATATAATGCCCTTAAGCAATATGCCGTTGTGGAGCATCCCAAATATGGGAAAGTATATGCCTTTGAAGTAGATGGTTTTGGTAACGCCTACTTCATGGATGATGCCAATATACCCAGCCTGTTAGCGCTACCTTATCTTGATGGGGTTGAGAAAAGCGATCCTATTTATCAGAACACACGTAAACTGGTATGGAGTGAAGATAATCCTTACTTCTTCAGAGGAACTGCCGGAGAAGGAATCGGAGGCCCACATATCGGATATGATATGGTTTGGCCGATGAGTATCATTATGCGTGCACAAACCAGTGACAGTGACGATGAGATCCGGGATTGCCTGCGGATGCTGCGTGATACCGATGGAGATACAGGTTTTATGCATGAGTCGTTCCATAAAGATGATCCTGCTAAATTCACCCGGAAATGGTTTGCATGGGTAAATACTTTGTTTGGCGAACTGATCGTGGATCTGGAAGGCAAAGGAAAAATGGATTTAGTCAATTCGATATAAAATTAAACCACGAAAATATTCTAATGAAAAATTCTTTGATTATAGCGGCCATTCTCATTTTGATGATATCCTGCGTGGGGACTACGGGCACTTCATCGTACAGTGATGTTTCTGCGGAGGATACCCCTGTGGATTATGTCAATGTGCTGATGGGTACCATGTCGGAGTTTTCCCTTTCCAACGGTAATACCTACCCGGCCATAGCAGTCCCATGGGGAATGAACTTCTGGACCCCCCAGACCCGCAAGATTGGCGATGGCTGGCAATATGTGTATACCGACTATAAACTGAACGGATTCAAACAAACGCACCAGCCCAGCCCGTGGATGAACGACTACGGGCAATTCTCCATCTTTCCGATGACCGACAGAATGGAGTTCGACCAGGAAAAGCGGGCGAGCTGGTATTCACACAAGGCGGAAGTGGTAAAACCCTATTACTATAGCGCTTATCTTGCCGATTATGATGTCACCACGGAGATCACGCCCACCGAAAGGGCGGCGGTGTTCCGCTTCACTTTCCCCGAAACAGACAGGTCCTACGTGCTCGTGGATGCATTCGACAAGGGATCGGCAGTGGAAATCCTTCCTGAAAAGAATGCCATCATCGGTTATACAACACGCAACAGCGGAGGTGTGCCGGAAAACTTCAAAAATTATTTTGTGGTTGTGTTCGATAAACCGTTCCAATACAAACATGTGGTAAAAGATGGCGAGATCCTGCCGCAGGGTGATAAGGTGGAAGCCGGCCATACAGGCGCCTTTATCGGTTTTGCCACCCGAAAAGGGGAAAAGGTAATAGCAAAAGTAGCATCTTCCTTTATCAGCCACGAACAGGCCTGGCAAAATCTGAAAGAGGTGGCGGAAAAAGATTTTGAAACGGTGAAGCAGGAAGGGCGTGACGCATGGAATGAAGTGCTCGGTAAAATAGAGATAGAGGGCGGAAACCCCGACCAGAGACGCACGTTCTATTCCACCTTCTACCGCTCCACGCTGTTCCCCCGCAAATTCTACGAGATCGATGCAGCGGGAAATATCATCCATTACAGCCCCTACAACGGAGAAGTCCTTCCCGGATATATGTATACCGATACCGGATTCTGGGATACCTTCCGTGCCCTTTTCCCGTTCCTGAACCTTGTCTACCCGTCGGTGAACGTGGAGATGCAGGAAGGGCTCGTCAATGCATACAAGGAGAGTGGATTCCTGCCGGAGTGGGCAAGCCCCGGTCATCGCGGAGTCATGATCGGCAACAATTCGGCTTCGGTGGTGGCAGACGCCTATCTGAAAGGATTACGCGGATATGATATCGAGACACTTTATGAGGCGATGCTGCACGGTACCGAGAATGTGCATCCCAAAGTTTCCGCCACGGGACGTTACGGACACGAGTATTATAATAAACTGGGCTATGTGCCTTATAACGTGGGTATCCACGAGAATGCGGCCCGTACGTTGGAATATGCTTATGCCGACTGGGCCATTTATAAGCTGGCCAAGGCGCTGAACCGCCCGCAGGAGGAAATCGACCTGTTTGCCAAACGGAGCCAGAATTATCGGAACCTCTATTCGCCGGAGCATAAGCTGATGCGCGGGCGTAACGAAGACGGCTCGTTCCAGTCCCCTTTCAGCCCCTTGAAATGGGGAGACGCCTTCACGGAGGGCAACAGCTGGCACTATACCTGGTCGGTTTTCCATGATCCGCAGGGACTGATCGACCTGATGGGCGGTAAGAAAGAGTTTGTGAATATGCTCGATTCCGTTTTTGTAATACCTCCTGTTTTCGACGACAGCTATTACGGATTTCCGATCCATGAGATCCGTGAGATGCAGGTGATGAATATGGGACAGTACGCGCATGGCAACCAGCCTATCCAGCATATGCTGTACCTCTACAATTATGCGGGTGAACCGTGGAAAGGCCAGTATTGGATACGCGAGGTGATGGATAAACTTTATAACCACTATCCTGACGGCTATTGCGGAGACGAGGACAATGGACAAACCTCGGCGTGGTATGTCTTCTCCGCACTCGGATTCTATCCGGTTTGCCCCGGTACCGACCAGTATGTGGTCGGTTCCCCGTTGTTCAGCAAGATGACCGTTCATCTGGAAAATGGGAATACCATCGAGATCAATGCACCGGATAACAGCAAGGAAACAAGGTATGTTTCCGGCATCAGGATCAACGGAAAGGAGTATACCAAGAACTACTTTACGCATGACCAGTTGATGAACGGAGCCAAAATTGATTTCTCCATGTCTGCCACACCCAATAAAACACGCGGCATCAATGAGTCCGATTTTCCCTATTCGTTCTCTAACGAAAAGGAGTAAGTTATATCAACTATCAGAAAAAGTGTCGCCGGAATTTTTTCGGTGGCACTTTTTGTATATAAAGAGGGTCTTTAAAATAAAATCAGCCATATCAACTTTTTTCCTTATTTTTGTGGCAGCCGGATTGTTACAAGGTTACGAGCAATAACAGCGTGTGTTTTAGATTGCGGCAGGACAGATAAATTTAAAAATCAAATTGGAATCAAAAATGTTGTTTTCAGTATTAGATATAATCGGTACGATAGCTTTTGCCATTTCAGGAACGCTTACCGCCATAGAGAAGCGGTTCGATATTTTTGGGATTGCTATTATTGCAGCCGTGACGGCTATAGGTGGCGGAACATTGAGAGATATGCTTATCGGGAATACTCCGGTAATGTGGTTGCAGCATCTTGAATATCTTTACATCGTGATTGCTACTATTATTGTTACGATCTTTTTCCGGAAAAGTTTGAATAAACTTCGGACATCTCTTTTACTGTTTGACACAATGGGGATCGGTATTTTTACACTTATAGGGATACAAAAAGGGTTGTTAATCGGATTGCACCCCATAGTATGCATCCTCTTAGGTACGGTAACAGCCTGTTTTGGCGGGGTGATCAGGGATACACTTTGTAACGAAGTGCCTATTATCTTTAAGAAAGAGATATATGCTACTCCCTGTATTATCGGCGGAGGTATATTTTTTCTGGTTCAATATATGGGATTCACCCAGAACATAATCTATTTGGTTACCATTATATCCATTATTACCATTCGGCTTTTTGCCGTACGTTTGCATTGGTCATTACCCGTGGTAAAACTATAGGGAGTGTCAGAGTCCCTAATGACTCAGTATTGACAAGATAACCCTACAAAAAAAGCCGGCTCTCTGTTACGAAAGCCGGCTTTTTTCGAGTGTTGCGGAGACAGGACTCGAACCTGTGACCTTTGGGTTATGAGCCCAACGAGCTACCAACTGCTCCACTCCGCGATCTGTTTTCCTTAATTGGACTGCAAAGATAGACATTTTTATTTAAAATACAAAATAATCCCCGAACTTTTTTATTTGTGGCCGAAAAATCGTACTTTTGAAAAAATTTCTCCTTTATGTCAGATAGTTCAGATAGTATAGTACTCATACCTACTTACAATGAAAAAGAGAATATCGAGAACATCATCAGGGCAGTTTTTGCTTTGGAGAAAGATTTTCATATTCTGGTGATCGATGACGGATCTCCCGACGGGACAGCTTCCATAGTGAAGAGTTTAATGTTAGAAGAGTTTGGAGGTTGCTTGTTTATTGAGGAGAGAAAAGAGAAATTAGGCTTGGGTACGGCGTATATCCACGGATTCAAATGGGCATTGATGCGTTCTTATGACTATATTTTCGAGATGGATGCCGATTTCTCACATAATCCGGAAGATCTCCCCAGACTATACGCTGCCTGTCACGACGAAGGGTATGATCTTTCCGTCGGATCGCGTTATGTCACCGGCGTAAATGTGGTAAACTGGCCAATAGGACGTGTGTTAATGTCTTACTTTGCATCAAAATATGTACGTGTTATCACGGGACTTAATATTAAGGATACTACGGCCGGCTTTGTCTGTTATCGTAGAAAGGTGTTGGAAACTATTGATCTCGATCGTGTCCGGTTCAAAGGATACGCTTTCCAGATCGAAATGAAATATACGGCTCATGTACTCGGGTTCAAGATAAAAGAGGTGTCGGTGATTTTTGTAAACAGACAGCTCGGCACCTCTAAGATGAACACGAGTATTTTCGGCGAAGCTTTTTTTGGAGTGATCGACCTCCGACGACGTAAGGCAACCGGTAAAATAAAACCCCACCCTGAAAAATGACCGGGTTGATCAACAATTCAACAATTCAACAGCTTGACATGATTCTTATTCATAAAGCGACGATAATTAATGAGGGAAACAGCTTTACAGGATCGCTGCTTCTGGAAGGGGAGAGGATTTCCCGTATTTTCAAGGGGGACGTGCCCGAAGCTGTGCTGAATACCTGCCGGCAGGTGATTGATGCACGTGGTTTATGGCTGATGCCCGGTGTGATTGATGATCAGGTCCATTTTCGGGATCCGGGATTGACACACAAAGGGGATATCCATACCGAAAGCAGGGCAGCGGTAGCAGGTGGAGTGACATCCTATATGGAAATGCCCAATACCAACCCTCAGACGGTCACATGGGATGCCCTCTGCCGGAAGATGGAGATGGCTGCCGGAAAATCGGTCGTAAACTTTTCATTTTATCTTGGGGCAACCAATGATAATATGGAGGAACTGAAAAAGGCAGACCTGAAGCAGGTATGTGGAGTGAAGGTCTTTATGGGTTCTTCTACCGGAAATATGCTGGTGGATAATGATAAGGCCCTGCGACGGATCTTTGCTGAAGTTGATACGCTGATCGCCACACATTGTGAAAAAGAGGAGATTATCCGAAAAAATATCGATATCTATAAAAAAGAATTTGGAGATTTTATCCCTATTCAATACCATCCGCTGATCCGAAGTGCGGAAGCATGTTATCAGTCGTCGGCACATGCTGTGGAGTTGGCAGATAAATATGGTTCGAAATTGCATGTATTGCATCTTTCTACTGCCCGTGAACTTAGCCTTTTTGATGCGAAACCATTAGATGGGAAAAAGATCACGGCGGAAGTATGTGTGCATCATCTCTGGTTTTCAGATGCTGATTATGAAAAGATGGGATCAAGGATCAAGTGGAATCCTGCTGTGAAAACTGCGGAAGACAGAGAGGCTTTGAGGGAAGGATTGAAAACAGGTAAGCTTGATGTGGTGGCTACCGATCATGCGCCTCACCTGTTGAGCGAAAAAGAGGGAGGGGTGTTGCAGGCTGCTTCAGGAGGACCGCTTGTGCAACATTCCCTGCAGGTGATGTTTGAGCTGATGAAAAAAGGTTTGTATAATAAAGAGCTGGTAGTTGAGAAGATGTGTCATGCGCCGGCGCAACTTTTTCAAGTACGTGAGAGAGGGTTTATTAGAGAGGGTTATTATGCCGATCTGGTATTAGTTGATCCCTTTAAGCCATATACCGTCACTCCTGAAAATCTATTTTACAAATGCGGCTGGTCGCCTTTTGAGGGAAATACTTTCAGTTGTTCAATCCACACGACTTTCGTCAACGGGAATATTGTTTATCAAAACGGCAGTTTGACTGAAAACGTGTTAGGAAAGGCGCTTGAATTCAACAAATAATTCAAATTTCATAAGGCGCATGCATTTTCTGTACTTGCTTTTAAAAGATAGGCAAGTAATAAAAGGGGGAAGACGAAATTATAATTAACCCTCTTTGTTGTGGATTGTGAGGCAATTTTGTATTTTTGCGCTGAAGTTTTTATTTAAAAATCTTGACGAGTGAGATTTCTGTTTACTGTGCAGGGTGAGGGGAGAGGCCATTTTACACAGGCACTTTCCCTGGCTGCCGTACTTCGTAAGCATGGCCACGAGGTGGTTGCCGTGCTTATTGGTAAAAGTGATTCCAGGCAGACGCCGGCTTTTTTCATTGATAAGATTGGAGCTCCCATATTTGAATTTGATAGCCCCAGTTTTACCTCCTTCTACAAGCAGAAACGTCCCAATATCCTGATCAGCATGGCGAATAATTTTCTCCGGCCTTTTGTTTTCAAGGATAGCCTGCAATTTATCAAACATAAGATAGAAGAGTTGAAACCCGACAAGGTGATCAATTTCTACGAGATGATTACCGGTATGGCTTATGGTATCTACCGCTTTGATAAGAAGATGGGGATAGAGATGATTACCCTTGCGCATCAGTATGTATTGCTTAATCCTCACTATAAAACGACTGCAGAACAGGACATGAAATACTACTTTTTACGGATGCTCTCAAGGATCACTTCCACACGGGCATCAAAAATACTGGCGCTCTCTTTCAGGGATATGCCGGGATCGAAAAAGAAGAAGATTGTGACTGTCCCGCCTCTATTGCGATCGGAGGTTTTTGAAATAGTGCCATCCGATGGTGATTATATCCACGGTTATATGTTGAATGCCGGCTATTTTGACGAGGTGTCGGAGTGGCATGAAAAACATCCCGAAGTTCCATTACGTTTTTTCTGGGATAAGAAAGATGCCGAGGAGGTGACTCAGATCGATGATAATTTCACGTTGTATAAGTTGAACGATGAACGTTTCCTGCGGAGCATGGCCGGCTGTATGGGTTATGCCACCACGTCGGGATTCGAATCTCTTTGTGAGGCCCTTTATTACCGGAAGCCTACTCTCATGGTGCCTGTGCATGTGGAGCAGGAGTTCAACGCTTACGACTCGGGTCTCTCGGGTGTAGGTATCTCGGCCAAGAAATTCAAATTGAACAAGTTGATCGAGTTTGTCCCCGATTATACCCCAGATAGCAATTTCAGGGAGTGGGTTCACCAGGCAGAAGCCCGGTTTATCAGTGAGATTTGCGGATAGATGGTGGTGTCTTCAATCTTCTTAACGCATGTATGAAGGTTTCATGTATAACAAAATACATTAGTATCCGGTTAATCGAATGTTAATTTATTTGTAACGTTGATTAAACAATTGAATTTGTTTTATTTATAACCGGACACTAATGATGAGATTTTGCTCTTTCTTTACAATAAAGCTGTAAAAATACTTTAGACCAAATAGTGCTATTCTTTAATACAGCGGATTGACAATGCCCTTGCTTTGGGAGCTCCATTTATCGGAGCAGTTCCACCTACACCGAAAGAGGGCGACAGAGCCGAACCAATGCCGGCATCCCCGGAAATTACAGAATTAACCCAAAATGTACCATAGTTCGCTGTGGCGTCCATATTTCCTTCTACTTCACGGTAGCCGGTAAACGCGAAGAAGTTCGACTGGCCGTCAAAGATAAAGTTATGACCACCCTCCACATTCTTATTAAAATGTTCGTCTGCAAGTCCGCTATAATCCTCAAGAGCGGGAACTCTCCAGCCGGCAGGACAAGGATCGTACACGGTTTTGCTTCCATCTTCACTTTGCCACCAAGTTGTAATGTTCTCATCACACCAGTCGACCCACAATGATTTTATGTATGTATGGGGATTTGCTACAGCGAATGCCAGATCCTTAGGGCCATCAACTGTTTTGATTTCCGGATTTCTCCCGGATAAATCATAAAGCAGGACTTCTGACGGGGTGCCGAAGGACGCCGATGCGGTGAACGGATCTTTACGCCCAAATTGGAATTGAATACCTACCGCACCTATCTCACTTACGGCTTTTGAGGTGGCGCCAAGATTCCTATCCATTAAAACTGCCCCGGAAGGCATTCTGATTGTGCCGATTTTTGAAGGTTCTGCATCAACCCATATGTGCCAGGACCAAACGATGTTATTATTTACCCTCACTGCAACTACTGCATTTCCATTGATACTTCCGGTGGCGACAACTATATTGCCTGTGCCCCCTTTTCCATAAGTGAATACTTCTTCAATAACATCTTCATTATCCATCCATATTAATTCAGCAGTTATTTCATCGCCGGAAGCGATCAGTTCTCCTAACGCTGATTTGTTGGCCCTGGAGACAGGTATGACCACAACATCATTATAACCGACGATATAGCTGTTTGATTCTACCTGTGGTGTTACCGTTTTTGTTGAAAAATTCACTGTATTGCCATATACCGTTTCACCGGCATGCGTGACAGCAAACGCCCGTACATTATAACTTGTGCCGGGCTCCAAGTCAGACATTTTTAAAATAAAATCTCCTACAACGGGATCAACATCTATTACTACTTTGTCATCTGTCGTTGGTTCTGCATTCGTGCTCCAGCAAATTCCTCTCTTGATGATCGGTTCAGTACCTGTAATTTCTCCGCCTCCTGTTGCGGTGAAAGCTGTTAAATCGGCTACAGCGTTGGTTGTCACTTTCAGGTCAATGGCTTCTTTCTTTTCATCACCTTCTTTACTACAATTCGTTACAGCAAAAATGATACTTGCTGCAAGCAGGAATAATCCAATACCTCTTTTCATAATAATCATAATAATTAAATTAAAAAAGTTAGTTAATCTGTTTTGCTTATTGAACTTGTTACATACTTTATACCTTTTTACCTTTTTGTCTTATTCTCCTTACTTTAATTCATTGATCCCAATACACCTTTTCTATTTGTTTTCCCATCTTAATATTTTCATTATTAGTATTTAATGCTATTTTGTAAATAGTGTAATACCTCTTCTACCGTCCCGTCCTTAATCAATACGCGTTTTTCCACATTCAGCAAATAGAGGCTTGGAATTGCACGTAAATCATATAAATTCTCCTTATAAATTATCTGGCTAAGATCTATACCATTGAGCCATTTATAAGGGTAAACCGTTTTTTTCCATAGATCTTTGTTATTCTCAGGATAGATCGATAGAATCTTTAACTTCTCTGTGTCAATTGCCTCATTGATCAAATTAGATCCATTCAAAATTGATGTTATATCCTTACAGCTACTGCATTCGGGGTTATTAAAGAAAAGAATCAAGTATTCAGCATTTATATTCATCAATTCTCCCCGTTGATTATCTATGGTGTTGAAATCGAAGTTATTTGCGATTGATCCAACCTGATTCTGTCTGATAAGTTGTTGTTGATAAATAAACCTGGTTTTATTCAAATCACTTATTCTTCTACTTTTTATAAGTTGTTCGAGTATACTCAGGTAATTGCCATCATTTCGAATCGGAGAATCTGGTCGATATAAATATTTTTCAAATAATTCATCAACCATATATTGAATAATTATGCTATCTGCTTCAAGAACTTTATCCATCAATAAACCGAGAGCAACTTCACTTTCTTCTGGAAATTGCTCTAACAGCTGTAAGAAGGTGAGGGTCGGTTGCTTTAATAAAGCCAGGTTATTCAGATAATTATTGTTTGAAAAATCAAAACTATTCCAAAAAGAATTGATATTGTTTTTTTTCATACCAACATTATTCAGTAAAATTTCCTGATCACGATCTCGTGCATAATTTGTGCTACCTTTGACTTCTGTCCCGGTAAAAAGAATGATATCGGAATGTTTAATTATCCACAATGATGTGCAAACAACTATTCCGGTTGCAATTACTATCTTTAGCCTTTTCACCATCGGATGTACAAATTAAAACTTCACCAATACAGCATCTCCGGCGGAAAGAGTTTGAATTAATTCTTGATTTTTTATTTTGATTCGTTTCTCTTTTTTTCCTTTTATTACAGTTACATAATCAATATCACGTTCCAATACAAGTTTTACAGTCGCATCTTTATCCGGAGTGAGCGGTGATATAAGGATACGATAATGTCCATTTTTATCGGTAAAACACCCTACGATATTATCATCACCGACCACCTTTTTTACCGGTCCGAAACTCTTACGATTCCCTTCATAGAGTGGGTATGGATTTACTGTTGTTTGGATGACTCCTGCAGCATCACATTCGAGTAAAATTTTTCCTGTCTTTCTGAGATCGGAATTGATTCGTTTCACATAGTCATATTTATCTGTTTTTTTCCCTTCCCGGGTGATTAAGGCATCGCTAAAAACTTCGGTACCGCTTCCGGGCGACCAGTAACAGAAGTATTGTATCCCTTTTGCTCCAAATACAAGATTTATCCACACCTGCCATCTGATTTCCTTTTCAGAAGGGTCTCTTTTATCGGGAACCCCGGGAGTTTGAGCGATGGAAAGGGTTTGTATAAATGTCCAGAAGGGAATTCCTCTTTCCAAAGTCTTAGCCCGGATAAAATCCAGATTGTAAAAATAATCCTGGATTATTCCTCCCGTTTTAAGAAGAGGGTAACTGTCAAAAGACAAATAATTAGGATCAATGACATTCAACCAGGAAGAGATGTAATCTTCGTAACTTGCGGTTTTGATTCCTCCTGTAGCATAAGTCGGGAATAGATTTACATGCCACATTTTATCGGGATAGAGTTTCTCATACCGTTTTGTAAAAGCCCCTACAGATGAAAACAAGGGTTTTCCGGGTTCATCAAGAAGAAGTTCTCCTGCATAGGCCGGATGTTTAAAATAATCTCTTACACCTGCCATGAAATTCTCTATGATTGTTTTGTCCGGATTGTCAGCGTATGTTAGGATGGCTTTATGTGCGTCATTCCTGTTTACAAAATATTTCAAGCCATATTTGGCACATAAATCAAGCGCAGTTATTATTTCATCCGATGTGTTTTCATAGAAACCAAACCCATTGACAAAGTTTATTCCGGCTTTGGCTATCCTCTGATATTGCATATCATTCCTATATTGGTCAGGTGGTGTAACCCACATTCCAACAGGTAAGTTGTTCATATTCATAACGTCGTACTTATTGATGGGGAGTGCCTTTGTTTGAGCCGTCGAGCTAAGGATGGAAAAAGCTAATAGAAATATGATAAGTAATGACTGTATAGTATCTAATTGTTTCATACGATTAAAATATTTTTTATTTTTTAATCTAAGAATTCAACAAAAACTGCTTCTCCCTCTTTAATCTGAAATGAGATACTCTTGTCATTTACAACCTTCTCCTGAGAAGAGCCGTTTATCCAAACTTTTATCTTTCTGGAATTTTCCGAAAGATGGAGAATCACATTTGATGGTTTGTCAGGTGTCAGAGTGGTAATGAGGACTTTTTTTTCACCTTTTTCATTTTCAAAACAACCTACAATACTCTCATCACCCGTAACCGAGTCTATGATCCCAAAATTGTACAGTTGTTCGAACATTGGATACTCTTTGACTGAAGTCAAAATAACCCCTTCTGCATGGCAATTGAGAAGAATCTTACCAATCCTGTTTATATCGTTATTGATTTTTTTGACATAATCGTACCTGACGGTTTTTTCTCCGTTAAGGCCAATAAGAGCTTCGCCAAACTGTTCGCTACCATTGCCGGGCGACCAATAGCAGAAGTATTGGATTCCTTTGGCTCCGAATGTCAGGTTTGTCCATACCTGCCAGCGAATATCCGTTTCACTCGGCTCTCTTTTATCAGGAACCCCGGGTGTACCGGCAATTGATAGTGTTTGTATGAAAGTCCAGAAAGGGATTTTCCTGAATCTCGATTTTGAGCGGATAATATCAAGGTTGTAAAAATAGTCGTTGGTGATTCCGCCTGTAGCAAGCAAAGGATAACTGTCATATGAGATATGTTTGGACGGAACTGTCAATAACCAATTACTAATATAATCATTATAATTTGGAGCCTGTATTCCTCCGGTAGCATAAGAAGGAAATAAATTCACATGCCACATTTTGTCGGGATAAGCCTCTTCAAACGCTTTGGTGAAAGCAGAGATCGCTCCGAAAAGGGGCTTGCCCGGTTCATCCATAAGTAACTCACCGGCAAAAGCAGGATGTTCCGCATATGGTTTTATTTCATTTATAAATTTGGTCAGTAATGATTTGTCGGCATTTTTCGAATATTTGACAATATCTTCAGCTACTGTTGCCTTGTTGACAAAGAACTTTAAATTGTTTTCTTCACAATAATCCAGAACTTTCAAGATTCTACTGTTGCTGTTTTCAAAATAGTGAAACCCATTGACAAAGTTTATACCGCATTCCCTGATTCTTGCATACTCTTCGCTTGTTTGATAGTTGGCAGGCGGGGTTACCCATAACCCGACAGCTACCTCGCCAAGACTCAATACATCGTAGTTGTAATCAGCCTCTTTGGGAGGCTCTTCAATATCGATTTTGTTTTCCTCTTTCTCACAACCGATAAATAATAGAGAAGAACTAAATAAAAGAATGGAAAATCTAAAGAAAAACTTTTTCATATTTATATTTATTTAAAAATCAATTTTTGGAAGGTTATAACCTTTATCTCGCCAGTGTGTAAGTAATGGATTCAGAGAACTCTTAAACCGATCATATGATTTCTTTTCTTTTGCTGTCCAGCCGGTTTCAGCATAGGCGGCTATTCTGGGATATGTGTGGTATTCAAGATCCTTTCTGTTGCGGATCCACTCGGTCCACATCTGACATCCCAATCCCAGTATTGATTCCTTAGCATATCCGTCGGGAACGGGAGAGAAATTATAAGCACGTTCCAGCGGAAGTTGTTCATAAGAATAATCGATATAGGTATCTTGACTGAAAGTGTGGATTATTTTATATCCATTATTGATCGCATACGAAAGAATATCCTTATTTCCTGCCCAAAACTGAACGATTGCATTTTTGGATAATTCCACATGGGAATTGTCTACCTCTTTCTGCCATTGATGAGGATTTATTCCCAGTATTTCATTCCAGCCTACCATCTGTTTCCCTAGTTCTTCTTCGATAAATGTGCAAATATCATTAGTTAATTTAATCTGGATATCGCGGTAGTTTTTGAGGTCATTTTCTTTCATGTATTGCTGTATTGACTGTGATGCCTGCCATTGGTCAAACTTAACCTCGTCTCCGCCGATATGGATGTACCCGGAAGGAAACAGGTTGTTTACTTCACGTAAGACATCTTTAAAGAATTGTATTACTTCAGGGGAAGATGGATCATAGACCTGGGTCATAACACCAAATTTACAAGGTACCCCGATTGGCTTTTTTGTTGTACCCAACCAAGGGTAGGAAGCAATTGCGGCGGAAGCATGACCTGGCATGCTAATCTCGGGAACTATCTTTATGCAGCGTCCTTCTGCATATTTGACAATCTCTCTAATTTCCTCCTGTGAATAATGCCCACTATGTGGTTTATTATCGAATTTCTCACTTTTATATCTGCGAAGGAAGGCGTCGTAAGCCGGATCTCCCGTTTCAGGAGGTGCGATAAGATCCTTATCCTCAATCTGGGTACTATCCCTACGGGAACCTATCTCTGTCAATAAGGGATATTTCCTGATCTCAATACGCCATCCGGCATCATCCGTTAGGTGCCAATGAAATGTGTTCATCTTCAATAAAGCCATATCATCGAGAATACGCTTTACTGTTTCTTTGCCATGAAAATGCCTTGCTTCATCAAGCATATATCCCCGCCAGAGGAATTGGGGCTCATCCGTGATATGTAAACAGGGGATTTTCTTGTCTTTTACAAGTTGTCGCAATGTTTGGATAGCATAGAAACTTCCTTTATATGCTGAAGCCTTGATTATAATCCTGTCTCTATTTACAATCAATTGATACCCTTCCTCGTTCTTTATTTCTTCAGAGGTAACAAAATTGACCGGTATCCCTTTTTTATTTTGGACAATATCAAAATCACCACTGAGATATTTATAAAGTTGCTCACTTGCAGGGCTGTTGGAAGAGCAATTTATCCCTCCAGATAGATCACAATGTCCGCTCAATAATTCCAATTCGTTCGGATACGGGATCAAATGTAACGGCTGCGATTTTATCGAAGGGAAAAAAATATAAAAGGATGAAACCAGTATAATAATCTTTGAGAAATTCATACAAATTTATTTTGGAGTGTTTGAAATAACTCTTTATTCCTGTATGGGTTAATTATATCCGGGATTTTCAATTAAATTAGGATTTTGCCCTATTCTCGATTTAGTTATCGGGAAGTAATAGCTTCTTTTGGGGAAAGTAGGGCGTTGATCACCATCAATTTCGTCGTGAATAATCACTTTGTATTTTCTTGTGGCAAAGTCCAATACGTATTGTATTCCACTGAAAGAACGGGTAAGTTTTTCCTCAGCTTCTCTCCATCGCCTTAAGTCCCAGTAGCGATGTCCTTCAAATGCCAGTTCAACCCTTCTCTCATTGCGAATCTGTTCCATATTCACAGAGTTAAGAAGTGGTATTCCTGCGCGTTCTCTAATACGGTTAATTGCGATAAGTGCCTCCTCTCGCCTGTTAATTTCATAAGCAGCCTCCGCATAATTGAGCAATATCTCCGCAAATCTGAAAATAGAATAATCTGTTCTTGACTCCATCAACCAAATCATATTATTAGCAGTGGGATCAAGATATTTCATTATGCCGAAACCGGTATTTACGATACCTGTGGATGCATGAAAAAATGCTTGATCGCCCACTACGGGCATTCCATTGTACGACTGACTGAATGATGTCAGTGTCCTTCCGTCAAGCGTGATTAAGCCTCGATGGAAGTTGATCGTATCTTTGCCGAAATTACTTGCTACAGCATCGCGCCATGGTGTGCCGTTTGTCCAGATTGAAGCATAAAAACGGGGATCTCTGCCTGCCCACAGCTCATCCATAGTCCATAGTTTTGACTCAACATATTCCCGATCGATTTTTCCTGGTCTCCCGTCAATGTATTCAAAGGCTTCTATCAATTCCAGGTAGGGAGCTTGATAGTTACCTTGCCCCCAGACCGATGGACGCGGGGCATGGCAGATATCCCACGACCAGGTTGTGGTTCCGCCACCCGGATCAAAACTTTGTCCTCCATGCTGTTTTGCAAAAATTGTTTCAATATTCCGTTTTACCAGAAATATATTCTTAAAATTTTCTATTCTTGAATTGGTGTTATTTTCGACTATATCCGCTTTATACAAATCAAAAGGACCTTCTTCAATTATTTTAGCTGATGCATTAAATGCTTTAGTAAAATAGTTTTCGGCCAACTCTTGTGGGATACCTGTTAATTTGTTCTCAGCCAGTTCTCCATATTTGGCAACACTTCCTGCATATAGTGCAGCGCGCGTATATAGAGAAAGTGCAGCCCAACTGGTAGCCCTGCCGTATTCATCCTGGACTTCAGGTAAAATCTTTGATATCTCCTCTGTCTCTTTGAGAATAAAATCCCAGACCTCTTGCTCTGTATTCCTCGAAGGGTATAGTAGTTCATCCGGGGAATCTAACTGAGGAACTTCGGTTAATAGAGGAACACCTCCATATCTCTTGACCATGGCAAAATAACTGAAAGCTCTTAAAAATCGGGCTTCTGCGATACGGATTTCCTTGATATCTTCAGATAGAGGGGATGAAGGTACTCTCTGAATGAAATCATTAAGATTTCTCATTACATAATAAGCGTTTTCCCACCACTCCATCATCCCACCGTCCGATGGAATTCCGTGCGCTTTTTCTGAAACAACATTTGCCCAGGCTCCGGAAGTATATTTAGCTTCATCACTGATCTCAATCGATAAACCCGGTCCAAAGGTTTGTGCACTATTCCCAAACCAGTAACGAAGATTACTTTCTGCACGTGGATCTCTGTTCATCGGAGATCCTTCCCAACTGGAGAATATGGTGGTAGCATCATTAATCATTACAGGAGTATATGCATATTGCGAAAGCAAAAAAGCATCGATAAGTGCCGGATCCTCCCATACTACCGCATCGGTATACCTGTCCAATGGCTTTTTGTCCAAAAGATCGTCGGAACATCCGGATAATAACGCCAGAAAAACGGTTGTGACTATAAATATTAACTGTTTCATCGCTAGATTTTTTTTATTAATAAGTGATTGAAAGTCCAAAGCTGATAGTACGTTGTTGCGGGTAATAATATGCCGGGGTGCCTTCCGGTGCTTCAGGATCTACACCAAATTTTTTGAGGCTGCTAAAGGTAACCAGATTAGTACCGGCTATGTATACCCTCATTTTATCAATCTTGTATTTTGACAGTAAATTTGAACTCAAAGAATAGCCTATGGCCATGTTCTTTAGCCTGATATAGGATGTATTATGGTTTCTGTAATCTGAATACCACCAGTTTGCAGGATTCTTACTTCCCGGTCTGGGTACAAGAGAATTCTTACTATTGACCTCTTCTGTCCAGCGGTTCTCAAACTTTAGGACAGTAGGAGCCGATTCGAGATCAATATAAGTGGTATAGCCAAATGCTCCCTGAAACAGTATACTTAAGTCAATATTTTTATAAGAAAAGTTTGTGTTGATACCATACATCCAGTTAGGTAAGGTGCCTTTACCTATTTCTACCTGATCTCTCCAGTCAAGAATATTATCTCCATTCACGTCTATATATTTAACATCACCTGGTTTTATCGATTCGTTCCCTCCCAGTTCTACGTAAGTATAGTCCAGGTTGTTGATTTCTTCTTGAGAAGTGAAAACGCCGTCGGAAATATATCCATAACGCTCATCAGTCCATTTTCCCGTAACACCGTAAATGCGTTTTTGATCAGCATCTTCATATTCAGGTTCGTCATATTTCACCCATTTACTCCTTGCCCAAGCAATATTTCCGGAAATGTTGTATACAAAATCGTTGATTTTACCAGAGGTGCCAATTTCAAATTCAAATCCTCTTGTGTCGATACTGTTTAAATTCTCAAGCGGTAAGGCTGCTCCAAAAGTGGATGGGAGCGATTTGGTACGATACCCGGGAATTCCATCCCTTAAGCGGTAAAAACCCTCGACAATCCCAAATAACTTTCGATTAAAAAATGAATAATCAATGCCGAGGTTGTAGATCGAAATTTTCTCCCATGACAAAATAGAGTTGGCCAACCCGGTAGAATAGATCCCTTGGATAATTTCATTGCCTAAGATATAAGACATATCGAATGCATAACCGGCGTAATATTGATAATTACCGATCCCATCATCACCCGATTGCCCGATACTTCCCCTGACCTTAATATTATCACATGCTGAGTAATTATCCATGAAATCCTCTTCGGAAACGACCCAGCCAACCGATACACTTGGGAAAAACCCCCAACGCCCATCTTTAGGGAACTTAGCTGAAGCATCTGCTCTGAAAATGGTCTCAATCAGGTATTTGTTTTTATAGCCGTAGTTTAAACGACCGACAAAACTGGATCTACCCATTTCTGACGCCTTTCCATCATTGGATGCAGTGGTGGGGTCACCAGCGAAAAGTTGATCGATTGTACTGGTTTTGAAATTTCCACGTTGTGTATCGAATCCCTCATTTTTGTAATTGATCCTTTCGTGAAGTAGTAATGCAGAGAAAGTATGATCGGTGTTGAAAGTTTTATCGTATGATATTGAATATTGTTGTGTGAAGTCTTCACTATATGACCCTCCTTGAGAGAGTACCGTTGGATCCTGTGCCTTCCTTTCGAAGATGTAATCACCCGTTGCTGAATTATATGAATAGAAATCGGGCTGTTTTCTGAATAGTTTGCTGAACCCTTGATATCCATTATAGTTCACGAAAGCTTTCAGTTTTAGTCCCTCAATTTTTTTAAAGTCGTATGTCAATGAACCATTTACCCTAAAACTATGGTTATTATTTGAACTATATCCTGCAAGCGATCTGCTGGATACAAAAAGGGCATTCCCGTAAGAACTACCAGCATAGGATAGCCTTGACCTGTCGGGAAAGTGCAGAGGATAGCGCGGATCACTATCATAAATTGCGTAATAGTAATTGGAATGGAACAGGTTCATCGCAGTGAAATTTCGCATCTCCTTGATATAGTTTACGCTTGAAGATAAAGTAAGTCCATCTAAAAGATTAGCATCAATCGTAGTTTGCAAATTTATTCTATCGTATCCTCCTCCATCATGCCGCGAGATTGTTCGTTGCTCATTGTATCCGAGATATGACAGGAATTTTAGATTTTTATTTCCTCCACTCACTGACAGGTTGTGGTTTTGTTGTGGGGCCCAGGGACGAACAACGGATGAGAACCAATCAGTATTGATATAGTCAGGATCGTCTCCGCTGTAGAATTTTTCGATTTCAGAAAGTGTCCAGGGTATTTGTGATGAAGGGAGATTTGCATTAATATGTGCTTCTCTTTCCCATTCCGACCTTTGACCGGAGCTTCCTGATTTAATTAAATTTGTGGAATTCTGATAAGTTAATGATGTATTGGCAGAGATAGAAACTTTAGACTCATTGCCCCGCTTAAGGGTTACCAGCACAACACCGTTGCCGGCACGGGCTCCATAGATCGATGCAGCACCATCCTTAAGAATTGAGATAGACTCAATTTGAGATGCATCAATATTGTTGAAACTGGTTTCTACTCCATCCACAATAATAAGGGGGGAATTGAAACCCCTGATATTAAGGGAGGCATTGTCGGAGCCAGGAATTCCCGATGTTTGTTTGGTTTTTAAGCCGGCAAGTTGGCCTCCTAACATATTTGTAACATTAGTTATAGGAGCTATAGTCAGTTTTTCGGATTTAATTGAGGCGACAGAACCGGTGAGATTACCTTTCCTCTGCGTGCCATATCCTACAACTATTACCTCATCTAATGCTTGCCTATCCTCATTTAAAATAATATCGAAGTGTATTTTACCTGCGGTATTAATATCCTGAGAAAGATAACCTATATAAGAAATTTTAATAGTTGCACCTTCTTCCACATGTAAAGAAAAATTCCCGTTTACATCCGTTACCGTTCCGTTTGTAGTATTTTTTTCCACAATATTGGCACCGATAATGGATTCCCCTTCTTTATCGGTAACTGTTCCAGTGATTGTCTTTTTTGTTTGTTGTGGTTGAGGATGTGCCGACAGTACAGGAGCAACTTCTTTCCGTTTATTTACCAGAATATACCGGTCATTAATTTTGTATTCATAAGTATCAGGAAGTGCCTGTTCCAATACTGTGTTAATATCGGCATTTTTCGCTTTCACACTTACTTTTACTGAGGTGTTCACCTGATCGTTGTTATAGAAGAATTCAAATTCACTTTGCTTACGAATGGCGTCGAAAACTTCTTCCAATGGTACATTATTAAGATCCAGATTTAACAATGTGATTTGGGCATAAGTCTGTCCGGCCCAAACTAAATTGGAACTCAACAGCAAAAAGAAAAAAACTAATTTCATGATACAAAACAGTTTTTTAAATTCCCGCAGGGGGAATTTTTGTTTAAGTCTCTTTTTTTTCATAAATTTGAGCGCTTTAAATGAATTGTTGATTAATGAATTTTAAAAAGATAACGATTCTTTTAATGCATAAGGCTACCTGAAAGGCCTAAGATCGGGTAGCCTTTTATATTATTTGTATAGAATTATTTTATCACCTTCAGGTCTATATCCAATGTCTGTAACCGCTTGTATCTGATCCAGTAAATAATTAAGCGGTCTTGCTTTCTCTACACTTCCGGTAAACCGCATTTTCCCTATGTCCGGGCTTTCATAGACGATCCTGAAATCATACCATCTTTCCAACTGGACAAATATTTCACTTAAAGGCTGGTTTCTGAACACGAACTCTCCTTTTACCCAGGATGTATACACATCTGTATTTACCTGCTGAACGGATATCTCGTCGGATAATTTATCCAGCCGGAAATTGTGTTCGGGTTGTAGCAAAAAGGTTTCTTGGTTTTCAGACAGATGGATCCGGATGCTGCCTTCCACTAAAGTGGCATTGACATACGGATTTGTCTGATATGCATTGATATTGAACGAGGTTCCCAGTACTTCGATCATAAGATCCGGAGTTTGGATAATAAATGGTTTCTCGTCTTTTTTTACTTCAAAATAAGCTTCTCCGGTCAACTCTACATTACGTGTGTCTCCTTCAAAATAAGAAGGAAATGTCAATTGTGACTCTGAATTAAGAAAGACTTTAGATCCATCTGATAATATCAGTTCATATTCACCGGATTTAGGTACATATATCGTTTGGTGTTCTATTGTTTTTTTAACAGGTGCTGTCTTTTGAAAACTTATAACCCCTTCGCTATTATTTGAAATAATGGTGCCATCTTCTTTTTTTACTTCAAAAGATTCGGACAGATCGATCTTTTCACCTTGCATTGAAAGAAGATATGCTTTTTTAGAGCCCGGATCAAAGATATTTTTGTCTATTCTTTCGGGAGTTGTATTCTCTTGAAAAGTGAAATAGTTTAGTACAATAATAGATAGTGCAATGACTGCAACAGAAGAAACAGCGTATTTAAACCATTTTTTTTGGTATAAGGGCTTTCTTTTTCCAGTATTCAGACTGAGCTTGCTGGAGATAGTATTAAAAACTTTATCCTTATCAAATAGTTCTTCGTTTTGCCTTCCCTCTTTTAATGACAGGTAAAGCTTTCTGTTTTCTGTATCTTCATTAAGCCAACGTTGAAAATGTCTGTCATCTTCAGGTATCTCTTCGCTTAATACTTTTAATAACAGTTTCCATTTATCAATGATGTTTTTTTCTATTTTCATACGATTAACTTATTTCTTTCTTGTTTGTATGTGTAATTATCTTTTAATTAACTTGTTAGATGGAGGTGCTGTTTGTGCTCGTTTCAACATACTTGTATGCTTATTTATACGATAACACAATGATTTTGAAAAAGTATTATTTAAATCCAGAGTCTTTATCCTATTTTTTCTTTTAAAATCCGATAAGCCTTGGATACCTGTACTTTAACAGTGTTGACGGATATACCCAATAAATCGGCAACTTCAGTGTATTTCTTCTTCTCCATGGTTGTCATTACAAATATTTTCTTACATCTGTCCGGTAATTCGTCAATGGCTTTCAGGAGTAACCTTTTTAATTCTTCAATGTCCTCATCTCGTACATCATCGTCAATCAGATCTATTGTGATTTCATAACCGTACACGAAACGTTTATTATCCCTGAGGTAATTCAATGATGCGTTGTAAACGGATTTATAAGCGTAGGCTTTAAAAGAACATTTATCAGGCAGTATATCCCTCTTTTCCCAGCAACGGATAAAAAAATCCTGTACAATATCTGCCGATGCTAAGGAGTCACCAGTTATCTTGTATGCCCAGACGAAAAGCCTGTCACTATAGAGATAGAATATCCTTTTAAAGACTCCTTCATCACCGGCCTTTAATTTTTTTATCAACTTGTTCTCTTCGTTTTTCATACGATTAAACGATTTATTCTCAAAGGTATCGTATGGAGCTCGCTTTGATCATGTTTTTGTGAACGAACAATTCTTGTGCTCGTTTCATAGATACTTTCCACAAAAGATATGTAAAAGGAAACACGAGTAGAAGTAAAAAGTATTATTTAAAAATTAAATTTAACGTTTTTTCTATATACTGGGGTGTTTCAGAGGCTTGGAATAATGTAGTATGTTCGTTTCAAAATGTCCGGAGCGATAAATGATTATCCGGCCAAAATTTTGTCTTTTCTTATTTAATTCCAGATTACATCATCGTTTTTCTTTATACCGTGGGAAGGAAACGGATGTTTTTCATCAAAAGGATATAATGTTTTAATATCTTCTATTACAATAGTGTTTTCATTCAACGAACCGTCAGGATTGATAGCTTTTGCCAAGTCAAGCTCTAGGTGTTTCGCTAAAAACGGATATACAGCAGCCCGCTTATTATAATCATAACCATGTTTGTCATCAGGCAGATGTACGCTCTCAACCAAATCCGATTTACCGTATAACTCATAAATATATTTGACGAAAGGATATTCAACCTCAGGGGTGTTTTTTGTCCAGTCATCACCGTCAGAAACGAGCATTAACGGCCGTGGAGCTGCACATGCCGCTATTTCTACATTGTTGGTCTGATAATTCTCTGTCTTGTGTATCGGCATTCCACTTTCACATACACATCCGCCAAAAAAATGCGCAGAGACTTGAACTACAGGGACAGATACCGAAATTCTGTCATCGACCGCTGTAAGTATGAATGCTTGTGTTCCGCCACCGGAGGCTCCGGTAATACCGATTCGATCAGGATCCGCACCCATGGAAAGTAAGAAGTCAACACTCCTGATACTATTCCACAATTGTTGTTTCAATGCTTCCGGATGCTTATGGATCCATTCGTATTCTTCGGCAAGTTGTCCGTATCCAACCATGTCGTATGCAAAAACCATTGCCCCCATCCGGGCCATAACGGCGAATCGTTTTTGGGCATCGGGGCGATATCGGCCATAATCATCAAGATCTGACCAATGTCCATGGGTATTTAAAATAGCCGGCAGTTTTTCACTCTTGTTTAACGGAGTGTAGAGACTTCCTGTAACATATACTCCGGGTAGGCTTTCGAAAGCAACATTCTGAACCTGATAACCATCGTATGTCCGTGTATCCCCAAAAATAGGATTGAGAGGGCACTTTTCGGGGAATTTCTCCAATCCTGTCCCTTTTAAAATCTGTCTTCTTATTTGTTCCGAACGTTTCTTCCAGTCGTCGGTGGTTGTGTATTCCTTACGTTGTTTTTCCAGAAATTCTTTCCCTTCAGCCTCGCTCCAATAGTTCCCGACACAAAGCATGGTTGAGTCTGCTTGTTTTGTTCCGGCAATATTTTCATTCCTTTTAGAGTTACAGGAATCAAACAGAAAAACCACGACCAACAGGAATAGAAAAATTATTTTTTGAATAAATTCCCGTCTCATTGTTTAATAATTTAAATTAAAATCAGGGATCATTATAACCCCACCGAATCCCTGTAGAAATCGAATGCTTCGAAAAGCAATTCCTTATCCGTTGTCTGGTCAATCTGTACATCTCCTATATCGCTCAACAGTGTGAAATGGATGGTATCACCTATATTTTTTTTGTCGTGCCGGGCTATTTCGTACAATGTTTCATAATCGTCACATGAGATGGGGAATGCGCCATAGTGCTCCTGAATGAAACGAACACTCCTTTGTAGTTTTTCTTTCGGGAAACCACAAAGCCTGTATGATAGCCAGAGTTCCACGATCATCCCCCATGCCACGGCATAACCATGAGGGACAGGCTTCTCGCTGTTCATGGCAAAACTCTCAAACGCATGGGCTGTAGTATGTCCGAAATTCAATGCTTTACGGATATTTTTTTCGTATGGATCTTTTTCCACGATATCCTGCTTGATGTTCACTGACCGGAAAACGAGCTCATTCAGCTTTGAATAATCTGCCTCATTGAAAGGATAGGCAAGTACCTCTTCCCATTCCGCAGTTGAGTGGATCAACGCATGCTTGATCATCTCCGCGTATCCCGATAAAATGTCGGAGTGACTAAGTGTATGGAAAAAATCAGATGAGATGATTACAGCCTCGGAGGGATAAAAGGAGCCTATCTCATTTTTATATCCTTCGAAATTGATACCGGTCTTCCCGCCTACGGCTGCATCCACCGCTCCGAGCAGCGTAGTGGAAATATTAATATAGCTGATGCCTCGCTTAAAGGTCGCTGCTGCAAATCCTCCCAAATCGGTGACCATGCCTCCTCCCAGATTTACCAGTAATGAATGGCGTGTC
This sequence comes from Proteiniphilum saccharofermentans, assembly GCF_900095135.1. Lineage (NCBI taxonomy): Bacteria > Pseudomonadati > Bacteroidota > Bacteroidia > Bacteroidales > Dysgonomonadaceae > Proteiniphilum > Proteiniphilum saccharofermentans. The sequence goes on along the minus strand of NZ_LT605205.1, from coordinate 3,079,652 downwards.
GCACCGTTTTCAGTGAGGAGTTGCCATACCCTGGTGAGGTTTTCAATTGTTTTGTTGGTATCGCCGGCGGGGATTACAATTTCTTTGGCATCCCGCATTAATGGTATGCCCGCAAGTAGGGGAAAACAATGAGTATGCGTATTTTCGTCTGTGAGAATAAACAGTTTATCGTGCCTGATGTTTTGAATTGCTTTTTCTACATCGGTTATAAGATGGTCGCTTTTGATGATTTGCTGCATAGCTTATATTTCTAATCGGTTGTTATTGGACTTTTTATTGTCTTCAAGGCGTGATATAACTCTTCCTGGATACGCTCTCTGATGCTAAGAGTAGAAAAGCGGTTGGGAGTCCTTGATGGATTTACCCTATTGGAGAGAAAGATATAAATTATATTGTGGGTAGGATCGACCCAGAAGCTGGTGCCGGTGAAGCCGGTATGGCCATATACTTCGATGGGGGTTCCCGGACTGGTCGGGCTGTATCGGCTGTTGGTGGGATCGGGTTTGTCAAATCCCAGGCCACGGCGACTGATGCTGCTTTTCGTCGTGGTAAAAAGCCTGACCGTCTCTTCACTCAAATAGCGTTCTCCTCCATATTCTCCTCCGTTAAGCCACATCTGATAGAGCTTGGCCAGGTCATTGGCATTGGAAAAAAGGCCTGCATTACCCGATATGCCGCCGAAAAGGGCAGCACCTTCATCATGCACGTACCCTCGTACGTGTTGTTTGCGGAAAAAAGGATCATTTTCAGTCGCAGGAATTCTTTCAATGGGTATATGCTTTAACGGTTGGAAAGTAGTAGATGCTCCCAGCTTATAGTAGAAATTCTGTTTCACGTAAGTATCCAGATCCGTTCCCGACACAGACTCCACTGCTTCCTTCAAAAGCATGAAATTAAGGCAGCTGTATCTGTAGCTCCCTTTCCGGCTCAACGGAGTATCGATGACCTCTTTCAACAGTTTGTCGTGCATCTTGTTGCTTGCATACAGTCCTTTGGCGACGGGAAGATAAAATTGTTCCGATTCACGTGTAGAGATCAGTTCAGGTAGGAACTTATAGTCAGTACGGCCCCAGGCCCCTGCATAACGGGCATGATAGATTGCCGATTGCTTGCCGAACAGGGAACCGGAGTAGCTCTTTTCGTCAATAGCTGCGGCATAGTAAGGAATAAAAGCAATTACCCCTGTTTCATGCAATAGCAGTGAACGTATGGTAAGATTTGCCTTATTGCTACCCTTAGTCTCCAAGACGAATTTACTGAGCGGATCCTGAAGGCGTATTTTTTTCTCGTCATACAATTTCATGATAGCAGGGAGGGTCGCAGTTGCCTTGGTAACCGATGCCAGGTCGTAGACTGTTTCGTCCGTCACTTCAGGGCTTTCCCCGTAATCGAATTTGCCGAACTCCCTTTCATAGATCACCACCCCGTCTTTTGCTACCAGGATCTGACATCCGGGATAGGCCCGCTGTCTGATCCCTTCCATTGCAATACTCTCTATCTCACTGAATCTTTCCGAAACTAACCCTGTCTCTTCGGGCATAGAATAGCCCAGGCGTATCTTTTCTGTGTTAAGGCCTGTGCCTTCCTTAATAGCAGTAGTCGATACCGGAAGCTTTCCACTGATACCAATTCCTCCGAAAATACCCTGTGCAGCACTCATCTGCGCGAAATCAGTAGCATCGTAGCCTATAAGGGTTGCTGTGGTGTTGTTGAATGATGCTTGAAAATTATCTATCCTGTAAGGTGAGGTGAAAAATGCAAGTATAGTCTTCCGGTCTTTTGTCAGTTGTTGTAACGCTGCCGCATCAACGGCATTGTTTGAATGGATGGAGATAATAATCAGGTCATACTCTTTCAACGCTTTTATTTCGGAGAGTGCTGCTGTGGATTGAGCGTTGAAAGTGGTTAGGGGGGCGTATTTTTTCAGATACTTGTGGAACGTGTTGTCAGCAGGAGCACCGATGGAAACGGCTGCGATCTTTGTCTGGTCGAGTTTCCTCACCGGGATCAACTCATTCTCATTTTTGAGAAGCGTGACAGCACCATCATAAATCTTCCGCTGTATCCATTCTGCAGAAGAGGCATTTACTTTGTTATGAATGGTTGAGGTATTGATAGGGGTAAACTCGTTTGCACCAAGGATATATTTGTAAGAAAGTATTTTCCGTACTTTTTCTTCGAGGAGTGAAGTTGGAATTGTACCGTCTTCGACTGCTTTTTTCACCGATGCGAACTCTTTTCCCTGGTTTACAACTCCTAATATGATGTCATTGCCGGCCAATAGGGCTTTTATGCTTGCTTCGGGTTGATCAGAGACGCCCTTCATAGCCATACCGTCGGTAAAAGTGAGTCCGGTGAAACCCATTTCCTTTTTGAGAAGGTGTATGCCTACTTCAGGGGAAAGCGATGCAGGCATACCTTTTGTCTGTAATGCCGGCACGTTCAGATGACCTGTCATCATTCCCGACAGTCCGGCATTGATATACTCACGGAATGGAAAAAGTTCTATCTGTTCCAATCGTTCGCGGTTATGCGGGATAGTCGGTAATGTCTTGTGAGAGTCTTCAGAGGTGTCGCCATGACCGGGGAAATGTTTAGCTACTGACATCACGCCGTTTTCCTCCAATCCTTTTGCATAGGCAATTCCTTTCTTTGCCGTATTGACCGGATTCTCTCCGTAGGAACGTGTACCGATAATGGGATTTTTAGGATTACTATGGACGTCGAGTGAAGGGGAGAAATTTACATGAATACCCATTTCTCTGCATTGGCGTGCTATTTCCTTTCCGTATAGTTTCACTATCTCTTCATCCTGTATGGCTCCGATTATCATATTCCTGGGATATTTCGGGGCGTCTGTCAACCGCATGGACAAACCCCACTCACCGTCAAGGGAAATCAAAAGCGGTATGTCCGCAAGTTGTTGGGCATAATTAGTAATATCGGCCTGCTGAGCCAATGTTCCCTTTGAAAAGAGTAATCCTCCTACTTTCTGATTCCGGATATACCCCGATATTCTGCCCTTCCAACTACTATTTGGTTCTACTATGGGCATAAAAAGCTGCCCAACCTTTTCGTCGAGGGTCATTTTCGTATATACCGAATCCACCCACCGCGTCATTCCTTCCTTGTCCGTCTGTTCATACAGATTGGTAGACACCTGCGCTGATACAAGCACCGGGTATATAATAGAAATGCATAAAAAAAGCATCTTTTTCCTCATTGGTCTCTTCATATCGCTCTCTACTTAACTCAATTAGTAATTACTAATTACCAATTACCAATTACTAATTACTAATCAGCACTTTTCTGCCTTTCCCACCTTTTCACCGCTTTGTTTTCTCCAATTCTACATCTATTCTCCCTACATAGATTCCGCGACCGTTGGTCTGGTAGATCATTACCTCCTTATTATCCAGGTTTTTGCGTATTTCCGGCTCTTTCATATAGGTGTGGCTGTGCCCGCCGATGATCAGATCGATATTTCGGGTTGATTCTGCTAACATGAGGTCCTGCGGGTAACCCAGGTGGGAGAGGCAAATCACCATGTCACATTTATGTTGTGACCGGAGCTGTTCAGCCAATTTGTTGGCTGTCTTCACCGGATCAAGGAATTCCATTCCCTTATAGTTCTCTACGGCAATCAATCCCTGCGGACGCACGCCGATACCGATGACACCTATACGAACGCCATCTTTTTTCAGGATAATATAGGGTTTAACGAGTCCTGCCAATGCTGTCCGGGAAAAATCGTAATTACTGGTGATAATAGGGAAATCGGCTTTACGTACCACCTCCTCGAGCACTTCCATCCCGTAATCGAACTCATGGTTACCCAGCGTGGCAGCATCATATTTCATCAGATTCATTGCTTTCACTTCCACTTCTCCTTTGAAAAGGTTGAAATAGGGTGTACCTTGTAGGAAATCTCCTGCATCGAAGAGAAGTACGTTTTTATTCTCTTTCCTGACTTTATCCACATAAGAGGCCCGTCGTACCACACCTCCTTTGTCGGCAGCTGTCCTGTCGGTCTCAGGCAGAGGTTCTATTCGACTGTGGCTGTCGTTGGTATGAAGAATCACAATCTTCTTTTGCGGGAATGCCTGAAAAGAAAGAAACAGGGAGAGGCAGAGTATGATAAGGCGATTTGTTGAATACATATTTCTACAGAGTGAAAAGTGAAAAATTAAAAGTGAAAAACTTTCATCGTGCGAAGCACATCAGCGAATTACAATACGTCCATCGAGTGCGGACTCGATCTCGTTACCACGCCGGGTCTGTTCTTTTACCCAGTCGATCATCACATCACGCAATGTAATGCCAGTGTTAACGCTGCTGACAGCATCACGGAAGGCACTCATATTGTCGTTACCTTCAGCCAGATAGTCGAGTGTGACGATGTGGTAAATTTTGTTCTTATCAATGGGTTGCCCGCCGATAGTAACACTCTTTACTTTTCTCTTGTCGATAACCAGTTTCACATTCGAAGAGATGCCAGCCCCTCCTATGCGCGCATAGGCGTCGAACATCTTTTTCAGGTCACTTCCCTTCAGTTCCAGGAAGGTGATGGTATTGTCGAAAGAGTATATTTCGTAAAGGTTACCTATGGTCACATCTCCCGCGGGGAGGGTCGCGCGGTGTCCGTGGACATTCATCACTCCTATATCTGCTCCACCCGGCAAATGTTCATCCCCATATGATTTCATAACATCCGAAGTGAGGTTGGTCAGCAGGCTTTCAGGCCTCTTGTAATCCATGAATTGAGTGGATCTGCCGATTACTACGTTCATCTCCCGGTCGAGTTCTGTCTTATAGGATTGCACGAGCTCCTCCATCTGCCGGTGAGGATATGTGTCGAAAGAAGAATTCATCTCGACAATAGTGCCGGACATCTCCGCGATCCGGTATTGCTGATTACAAGAAAGAAGCAAGATTGCCATACAGGCAATCCACATTGTTTTTAGTCGCATGTTGTATGTTATTGTATAAAACAGGTCAAAAGTACATTTTTTTACCTTGTGCGTCAAGACGTAGATCAAAAATAAACATTAAATTGTGTTTTGTGTGGAAGATTAAAGAAAATTTTCTACCTTTGCATCCGCTTTGCGTAATCTCTGTCGGCAACAGGCCGTTATATTGCGTTCAAAAGGGTTAATTATTAACATAAAGCTTGATAAAAATGGATTTAATAAAGATCGCGGAAGAAGCTTTCGCGGGAGAAAAAAAAGAATTTCCCAAATTCAAGAGCGGTGACACGATCACAGTGGCTTATCGTATTGCTGAGGGGAACAAAGAGCGTATACAGCAATATCGCGGAGTGGTGATCAAGATCGCCGGTCACGGGGACGCCAAGCGTTTTACCGTAAGAAAAATGTCTGATAATATCGGTGTGGAACGTATCTTCCCGATGAACTCACCCTTTATTGATAATATTGTTCTTAACAGCGAAGGTAAAGTACGCAGGACAAAATTGTACTATCTGCGCAAACTGCGTGGAAAAGCTGCCCGCATCAAGAAAAAAGTATATTGATATACTGCAGTACACAATACATAAGCCCCGGATTTTTTATTCGGGGTTTTTTATTTTTTTACAGAATATAAGATGTGCCTCGGAAAAACTCAAGCAAGCTTGGCTTTTCTTTCGGCTTTCACTATATTTGCCCTGCTATTCTATAATCGGTAACCTGCAGCATGTTATTCAAAACAGAAGGTATAGTACTCGGTGCCACTTCCTACAGTGACACCTATTCCATCGCTCATCTTTTTACGCGTGATTTTGGTCGGGTTTCCTACCTGTTGCCTATATCGCGTGGGAAAAAGACGAAAATCCGGAACTCACTTTTCTTTCCTTTGTCGGTGTTGTATCTGGAAGTCGAGCATATGCCGTTACGAGATGTTCAGAGGCTGAAAGAGGTGGAGAGGCAATTTCCGCTATACGGACTATGTACTAACATGACTAAGGTCTCTCTTGCTTTTTTTATTTCGGAGTTTTTATCGTTCATCCTCCGCGAATCGGACAACAACGAATTGACATTCGATTACCTGAAAAATTCGATAGAGACATTAGAGGCCACAGAAAAGGGATTAGCGAATTTCCATCTGGCGCTTATGATGGGATTGACACGTTTTCTGGGAATCTATCCCAACACGGAATTTACAGGGAATTATTCTTTCTTTGATCTGCAGCATGGAGAGTTCGTGGTAAATGAACCGATGCATTCTTATTATCTGGACAGGAAAGAGAGTCACTACCTGCGCGATCTTTATCGCATCAACTACAGCAATATGCATCTTTTTAAACTATCGCGGAATAACCGCAATGAGATTGTGGATCAATTGCTGGACTATTACCGGTTGCACATTTACAATTTTCCACCATTGAAGTCATTGGAAGTCTTGCGGGAGTTGGGATAGGTGGTTAAAACTAAAAACTAAGAGTCAAACTTCTCCACTTCTTGACTTCGGACTTCTCCACTTCTTGACTTCCCTATTCTAACTTCTATTGTTTATATGCCTGGAAAACAATAACTCTTCCTTCAGGATCAATGCTGAAAGAATCTCCCAACGACTCATTTAATGACCCCTGCCACCAGTTTGTCAATATTCTTCCCTCGACCGGATATTTGAGGTTATGTGTGGTGAGCTTTTTAGGGTCGATGGAGAAAATGGAAACCTGTTCTCCCTTGTAACTTTTAAACTCCGTGATTGAGTGAATGGGTGTGAAGATACCCCAATTGGTCACCATGATGACCTCTGCTAACTCTGCATAGTCGGCCAATAGCGATATGTTCCCAAGGGTGTGGTCTTCACGTTTTCCGGTTCCACCTACAATAATAATTTCCTGTCTGCCGTTTTCAACACAAAACTGTACTGATTTAGTGAGATCATTTGTTTCCTGGTCGGGGTTGGGATGGAGGATATCGGCAAAACGGATCTTGTTCTCTTCCGAGATCGAATCACAGTCACCTACAATGGCATCGGGTACCCCTCCCCGGGCGATGAAGTCGTTGGCCGCTCCATCGCAGCAGATAATATACTCTGCCTCTCTGATACAGGAGAGGGGAACGGGGTGGCTGGGAAACCGCCCGTTGGCAATAATTACCGTTGTGACGGTCTTGTTTTTGTTCATCTTTTACAGCTTTGGTTCTATTTCCATTTAATGCAACAGTTAATGCAAAGGTATAAAAGATGTGCTAATGAAAAATAACCGCCGGCATAAATTCTCCTGCTACTAAAAAAACTCATAACTATCTTTCCAGTTGTTGCTCCAACTGAATTGATCTTGGAAACAAGATATTGTTCTCCAGATGAATGTGGCGGTGCAGATCCTCTTCGAACTCCTTTAGCAAGCTCAGTGTCACCCTGTAGGTATTGCAGGCATCTTCGGGAGGAGTATAGTTCCCGGTCAACCCGCTGATCCTCCTGAATCGTTCCCCTTCGGCAGTATGTTCCTGTTCCATCTGTTCGATGTAGGTGGCAGCCGACCCTATTCCCGTCTGCGGTTTCTTTCCATCAGACAGTTGGGTCTTTACCAACAGGCGGATATAAGGAAACAACATCAATTCCTCTTTTTTCATATGAGCCGAAAGATCTTTTGTCGAGTCGAAAAATAGTTGTTCCACTTCTATTAATTCGGGATGACTGCCGCTATGGACGCTGACCACTTTTTGAAGGAACGGGGTGATTTCCGGAATCTTCTTCTCCACATAGCGATGGTGTGTTTTCTCTATATAATCGGTCAGTAGGTCAAGAGGAAACAATTTCACGTCGATATCACCGGCCTCCTTAGTATTTATCGTTTCAGAAAGTTCATCGATAAGCCTGTTTTCATCTATCTGTTTTTTATTGCATGCGTCTGCTATTGTCCTGTTCCCATTGCAACAGAAATCTATATTGTATTTCTTGAATATTGATGCTGCTTTGTAGTTCTCAGCTACGATTTTACCTACGATACTTTGACTGTTTATAACCATAATTGATACATATTTTAGAGAGCTT